>NZ_JBAUUO010000172.1:0-8886 GCF_049582745.1 Occallatibacter sp. | reverse complement strand
CAACATTTGTGCTCCGATCGCGCCAGCGCCTTCCTTCAAACCGCTCTATCCGACCTGCTCCGCGCTGTCTCCTGCCACTCATTGCGCCTCATCGCGCGGAGCAGCTCCGATAGAGTCCTGACGTTTTTCGTCCAAGTCGATTGGATTTGTAAACACTGGCCGACCATCGCGGTACCTATTCAACGGCGCCATCAGACGAGGCTCAGACCCCGCACAGCGTTGCGTTTGTTTCTGCCCCGATGCGCCGTCCCGCTTACAATGTCCTCGCAGTCGTAACTCAAGGAGAAACAGGTGCGGATTTTCTCGAGAAGAACATTTGTAAAACAGGCGGGCATGTGCGTAGCCCTCGGTGAACTTCTATTGTCGGGAGAGAAGATGGCTCATGCGAACCCTCTTGGGCTTCCTATCGGCTGTCAGACCTGGCCGGTGCGCAGCATGATTGCGAACGATTTTCCGGGAACTCTCAAGCAGTTGGCGGCCGCAGGTTTCCAGAGTATCGAAATGTGCTCACCCGTGGGGTACGCCGACTCGGGTTTCGGGGGCCTAAGGAAACACAGCGGAAAGGAGTTGAGATCCATCATTCAAGACGCGGGCCTGACCTGCGCGAGCAGCCATTTCTCACTCGACGAGTTGCGCAAGGACCAAGATGGGCGCATTGCATGGGCCAAGGACATGGGGATGACGCAGATGCTGGTCGCCAGCCTAGGCGGCCCAAAG
Source organism: Occallatibacter sp. (assembly GCF_049582745.1). Taxonomy (GTDB): domain Bacteria; phylum Acidobacteriota; class Terriglobia; order Terriglobales; family Acidobacteriaceae; genus Telmatobacter. Next base: position 8,169 of record NZ_JBAUUO010000172.1, on the reverse strand, counting down.
AATCCTACGATGGATGATCTGAAGCGCGCCGCTGAGGAATACGAAAAGATCGGCGAGCGTGCTGCGGCAGCGGGCATTGTGCAGGGTCTCCACAACGAGGGTTTCGAATGCACGACGGTAGATGGCCAGCGCACCTACGACCTGCTGTTCAAGCTTCTCGATCCAAAAGCTGTGCAGTTCCAGTTCCAGGTATCGACGATCAGCGAGGGATTTGACGCGGCTGAATATTTTGCGAAGTATCCCGGTCGATTCATATCTATGCACGTGCAGGGATGGTCGGCGAAGACGCGCTCCATTGTGCCGGTGGGCCAGGGCACGCTCGACTGGAAGAAGATTTTCGCGGCCGCGAAGACAGGAGGAGTCAGGAACTACTTCGTCGAAATGGACCTGCCCCTGATGAAAGCCAGCGTGCCTTATCTTCATCAACTCCAGGTGTGACAAAGGGCTTGGCGCGCCGTTGCGTGAAGCCGGACACCGGTCCTGCCACTTCTAATGCAATGCGAAGCAGAAAGGGTCACAGATATGATGAATCGCCGCACGTTTCTTGAAACCGCATCCGCCTCCGCCTGTTTCACTATTCTTCCCAGGCATGTACTGGGCGGAAGCGGCGTTGTCCCTCCGAGCGACAAAATCACGGTTGCTCACATCGGCACAGGCACGCAGGGTCTTCGCGAGATGCCGAGACTGATGGCGATTCCGGAAATCCAGATTGTCGCCGTCTGCGACCCTTCAAAGCATGCAATCGGATACCGGGACTGGGGAACGGATGACCTTCTCAATGAACTGCGGACGGTCCTCGATAAGCCCGAATGGATGGCGGGAACCGAAGGAACTGTCCCCGGAGGCCGCGATGTAGCCAAAAACTTTGTCGAGACATACTACGCGACCGAGCTTCCGGGCGGCGCGTTCAAGGGCTGCTCTTCCTATGCCGATTTCCGCGAATTGCTGGACAAAGAAAAAGACGTGGACGCAGTCAAGATCATGACGCCAGATCATCTTCACGGCATCATCAGCATCGCCTCCATGAAGAGGGGCAAGCACGTGATCATGCACAAGCCCATCGCCAATCGATTGCAGGAAGCAAGAATGGTGATAGACACTGCGCGAGAAACCCGGGTTGCCACGCACTTCATGCCCTGGGAAGCAAATGGATCGATGGATCAGGTAATGGCCTGGATCAACGGTGGGGTAATCGGCGATCTGCGTGAAATCCATAATTGGACGAACCGTCCTGTGTGGCCGCAGTACACCAGCGTGCCCACTGCTTCCACGCCTGTTCCGGAAGGCTTTGACTGGGATTTGTGGCTTGGTCCTGAGGCCTACCGGCCCTATTCGCCCGACTATACAAACATGGTATTCCGCGGGTGGTATGACTTCGGAGGCGGTTCCATGGCGGATATGGGGCATTACAGCCTGTGGACGGTCTTCAATGCCTTGGAGTTGGGATCACCCATCAGCGTCGAACCCACGCTAACTCACACATGTGGGTTGAAGGACGGAATCGCGTTCACAGTGAATAACGACTTTTCCTTTCCGACGGCCAGTACCGTCCGCTTCAAATACCCGGCAAGCGGGAAAAGATCCGCTGTGGACCTGGTGTGGTACGACGGCGGGATGCGTCCCCCGACGCCGGAGGAGCTTGAGATCGATAACGAAGAGCTTCCTATCGAGGGCATGATGTTCGTCGGCAGCAAGGGAAAGATCCTGGCTGGCTTTCTCCTTGAAGATCCACATCTGATACTGCAAGGAAGGATGCCGAAGGATCTGGTTGCTCCAGTTCGCGTCCGAGGCCAACGCGGCGTGGTTCCGTCGGGGATGCGCCAGTGGATTGCCGCTGTGCGCGGCGGCCCGCAATCGCCCTCATGTTTCTTGAATGCGGGTCCAATTTCAGAGGCGGTTAACTTGTATGCGGTCGCACTGCGGACAGGCAAGAAACTGCTTTACGACGGGCAATCTCAAAAGGTCACTAATGTGGCAGAGGCTGATAAGTATCTGAGCCGGGAATACCGGAAGGGTTGGGATCCGCGAGCACAATGAGAATCGTTGCCTAACCCTGTCGCTCCTCTGAGACGGGTCGCGCCAGCCAGATGCGATTTTCTTCAGCGTTCCGAATTCCTACAGCAGAGCCGACTTACCGGTACCGATCCCAAACATAGATGGCAGTACCATTAGAATTGGCTTGTGTTTGAGTTCGGAAAATGCGCGCTTACGATCTTTGTCGCTGATAGGGAATTCGTCGCTTTGATCAATGTTGGACACTACTACGAGTGGCGAAGTTTCGTTGACAATCCATGCCAGCTTGTCGGGCAACTTGAAACTCCGGTTCGTTACGAATGCCTTCAAAGAAAGGCTCGGAATCGAGCGCCGGATAAGAGCAATATCCACCCTTCACGGCTGTACGCAGCATCTCCAAAGCGGCACGTTCTTGACCGCAGTAAGCCAGATGCATAGCTGAGAAGTAGTTCGTCTCTGGATCAGAGGATGCCTTCACCCGCTTCGCCAACTTGGCAATCTGATCGGGCGATTCGTGTCGCAGGCATCCTGCCAACAAATTGAAGCTCTCCCACCCCGCGATATGCGGTTCTTCAACCTGAATCGCGTCGGAAAGCCTTCCCTGCCTTACCAACAGGTGGATGGTTATCGCATTGGTCCACTCGGTTCTTTGGTCGATGTGTAGATAGTCTTCCGCCCGTTGATAATTGCCGAGCTCAATGAACACTACCGCACAGGAGCGCAGCCCGAATGGATCGATGGCGAAGCCTGCGTCGCATTCCTTTGCTGCCTCTTGCAAGAGGCCCGCGTATCGAAACACGTAACCGAGTGCAAAATGAGCGTGCGACTTATCGGGTCTACGGCGCACAAGGTCAAACGCCATTGGCAGCGCGGCGGAACCATGACCACTCTCCACCTGGTGAACGATCAACGATGTTGACACTGCAACATTGCCCGGATCGAGATCCAAAGCACGGTGTAGATCATTGAGCCAACTCTGCTCTGCGGCCCTACCCCCGTCCGCATAGCGAAGCTCGTAGTATTCTCGTTGTGCCAATTCTTGCCATGCCGGTGCAAAATCTGGGGCTTCTCCGACCGATTTCTCGAGCAGTGCAATCCCCTGCTTGTTTGCGCCATCCGGACCGGAAGGGAAGGCGAAGCTCTGCAGATAAGACTCGTATGCTTGCTCATCCAGCGAGTGAGCTTCTCCCTCGTTTGTCATCCCTGTTGCACCAAGCGCAGGAGCCAGTTCGGTCCGCGTCAGCCCTGCTAACTGACCCTGAATGGTACGAAGTTCGTTTACCGGGACCGAGATCTTACGTTGCCAGATGAGGCGGCTGGGATCGACATCGAACGCTTCCAAGGTGATTGCGAGACTGTGTCCCGTACGAAGGTAGCTGCCAGTCACGACTTTTGCAACCTGCAGATCTCTGCCGATCGAAGTTAGCTCGCGATTCGCGGAATCGAATCTGCTCGTTAACGAGAAAGGCCGGATCGGAAGCGAATGCGCAAAACTGAGCTGGTTTTCGATTTCCTCGGGTAATGCAAAGCTCAGGTAGCCGAGCGTGCTGTCCTGGCTTTCGTTCCGAAACGGCAATATCGCAACCGCTCCTTTCATCGCAACCGGCACTTTTGGAGCGCCGGCGGAATTAGTTCGCCGAACGGTGAATCCTACAACAAGAATCGAGAGTATGAGCGCAGCGGCAGCCGTAATCATCCAGGGCCGATTTGCGCGAAGTCGCTCTCGCCTGTGTGCCGCCAGGCTCTCGCGCGCCCTCACTTCCTCGAGTTTTGAGCGCTCCACTTTGCGCTCATCAAGTCTTTCAAGCTGCCCTGCCAGCGTTGCGGCATCCTTCATTCGGAGTACGGGGTCGCCGCACGCTGCCTCGCTTATATCCTCTCGAAGAAGTGGATCATCAATCTGCGCCTCCCAGCCCGGAGACAGGGGCCTTCGCAATTCGCCGACCACGATCTGATAGAGAATGACGCCAAGAGCGTACACATCGGAGACCGCGGTGGGCGCCTGTCCAAAGAGCACCTCCGGAGCAAGATAAGGGACCGTTCCGGTCATCGACGAGGCGGTTTCAGTCGTGCGGGTGAATCCGAAATTGGTGATTCCCATCCTCGACAACTGTCCTGGCTCAAGGAGAAGTGCGCTTCCGAAATCGCACACCTTCACGTTCCAATCGCCGTCCTGTCCGGGTGAGATCAGGATATTCGATGGTTTCAAGTCAGCGTGAATCACACCTGCGGCATGTGCATCGGCAACGGCACGTGAGATCTCAGCCGCGAGACGAACACGAGATTCCCGCGTTGCTCGCGCAAGTCCCGTTTCCGATGCCGCCCATTCTGCCAGATTTTGGCCACCGTATTCACTTTCCAGAAAGTAGGGCACGGTATCGAAGTTCCACTCATAGACACGAACAAACTGCTCCCGTTTTCCGAGGCTTTTGCGAAGAAACCGAAAAATCGTTGCTTCACGCTTCAGGCTCTTGAGTCGCCGATCAGTATTCGCAAACTTGAAGACTCTCGTTTCCTGGGACTTAGGGTTGCGGCACAACCAGACCGTTCCCGAATCTTTGGCATCCAGCGCGCGCACGAGGCGCCAATGGTCGCGTCCGGGTACGCACGCTCCCTCGTCAAGTTTCAGCGGCATCTTGGCAACGGAAGAAGCAATTGGCATGCTTCGTACTTTGACCCCCATGCGGTAACCCACACGCTGAACGGTCTTCACAATGCAGGAGTCTTCGTCACCGAGGGCCTTGCGCAGTTTGTAGATCGCGGTCGCCAACGAACCCTCAACGACGGTCAGGCCAGGCCAAACAGATCCGAGTATTTCATCCTTGCTCGTCACCTCCTCCGCTCGATGTAAGAGGAGCCGCAGAACCTCCAGAGGCTTCAGCTCGAGTTCGACAGGGGCTCCGTGAACGCGAAGTTCAAGCCTCGTCTCATCGAATTCGCACTCCGCGAATAGCCAGCGACGATCGGATTTGCCAGCGAGTTCCTGGTGTAAGTCGCTCATGAGCATAGGCTTACATCCTTGATAATTCCTTGATAACTTCGTCAGGACGCCGTATTAAGCCAGGGCTAGATTCGGTGGGGAAAGTCCGAGTGCATCAAGCATAACAAGACATTCCTCAGAGGTCGCTATGCAGAATCTTGCCTCTTATCCCCAGAAGCTTGTTTCTCTGTGGGCGCTAAGTTGCTCTTTGGCATTTTCACCCCCCGTGAATGGTCAGAACACACAGAATGCCTTACCACCTTGCCCCACGACTTCGGCCAATGGCTCGGCTGGCCAAACAAGCTCAGTCCTCGCGGCCGAAAAACAGAATCTGCAGAACGCGGGAAAACAGCTCGGAGCTTTATTTAAAAAGAAGCCCTCCCCAACCGCGGCCGCATCCGCCAATCCATGTTCAACGACGACACCGGTACAGGCTGCGGCTCAAGGAGCAACTGCAAACTCCGCACAGCCTGCGGCAAATACGCAGCCAATTGTCTCCGGTGGAGGCCATTGGACTGGCCCCTTCACATCGCCGGCGGGAACGGGAATTGTACCGCTTGTCGTTGGACCCTATTCGCAAGGGTCGCAGATCGAAATCAGTCCCGGACAGGTGCATCTCGCCAGTCTCGCGCCCAACGGCAGCAAGTGGTCGATCATTGTTGACGGGAAGGCGGGGCCGAGGGTCGACCAGGTGTTCAATCAGGGCGACCGCGCAACCGGAGTGACTTTCAGCCCGGATAACAACCACTACGCCTATTGCGCGCTGATGGGAAGCGACTACGTGGTCATGCTGGACGGGAAAGAGATTTTCCGCGATTCAAAGGGGAATATGCAAAACATCATCGGCGATGCCAGTTGCGGCGGGATTCGTTTCTCCGCCGACAGCAAGCATGTGTACTTCACCAGTTCCATCCGGTATGACGCCAGCCATGACATGGTGCGCTTTGTATGGGACGGAACGGCGGGCCCGGGCGGCATGGGTGAAGACTATCGCAGCTTTGGATTCAGCCCCGATGGCGAGCACTTCGCCTATCACTGGTTCGACCCCTCCAACTCCGCCGGCCCCGAACGCCTTATCGTCGACGGAAAAATGGCCAGCTACAACGGCGATAACCTGCAGTGGAGCGGCGACAGCCAGCATCTCTTTTCCATCAATCGCATCACGCAGCCGAAGTCGGAATGGGACGTCTTGATGGACGGCAAACCCATCCTGAAGACCGATACGGTGATGCTCTATGCGGCTCCGGCCGGGCCCATGATGGTCGCTAAGGTGACTCGCGCGGCTGGTATTCCCAACCCGTATCAATTCCTTGTCGCTGGCGGCAAAGTTGTTTCGCCGAATTTTCCCGGTGGCTCGAGCATCGGAGATGTGGTGTTCAGCGCAGACGGAAAGCACTGCGCGGCAATCGTCCATGACACCAATGGTCGCGCATCGATGTTCACGGATGGAAAACGCGGAGAGACATACGCGCGCTTCGACGCGTTCTCGATATGGAACAATCCGGTCGGACCCCAGAGCACGGTGGCGTTTACGGCGGATGGCTCCAAGGTTGTGTACGTGGGAGACAACGGGAGCGGGAGCCAGTTTCTGGTCCTGGGAGATCAGGAGTCAGATGCCATTCACCAGCTCACCTGGGTCGCCATTGCGCCTGTAGGAAACCACGTGATGGCCGCCGGGTATAACCAGATCGTGCTCGATGGCAAGATGCTCCCCACGCTTCCCGGCCAGATCTTCCAGCCGCAGTTCGACTCGGATGGATCTCACTATGCGTACGTAGTCCAAAACAGCAATGGGCCGATCGTCTATCTGGACGGTGTACCGCAGCGTGCGTATAGCGCGTTCCAGGTCAACGGTTCGTATTACACATTCAGTCCCAACGGCAAACACATCGCCTACTTCTGCCACTCCACTAGCCCATCTGCCGGAAATGAAGAAGGAGTCTGCCTGGACGGAAAATACATGCCGCAAGGTCAGGGAAATGCGCTGTCGAATCTCACTTTCAGCTCCGACAGCAACCACCTGTTCTGGAACTTTCGCCAGGGACCCAACGTGCGCATCTTCGCCGACAACAAGCCGGTGCTGGATGGTAGTGCGCCGTCTCCTGGGGGGTTTCAACCACAGGCCTGGCAGGCTGACGGCAATAGTGGCCTTGTGGTCCTCGTGCACGATGGCGATTCCTTCAAGCGCGTAACCATCACACCTGCCTCCAGCAGCAGTGTTGCGGGCATTTTGGGCGGCGGGCCTGCGGTCGCGGCCGCGCATTAGCCCGTGAAGACAGAATTCTGAACTGGAGGCAGAGCTTCTTCCATCGCCTGTGAATCTCAAGGCCGGTCGGACGCTGGCGCCGAATAGCAGCTCGACGAATCCTTTCGGCGCTGCATCCAGTGCTTCTGCGTCCCGTTAACGTAAAGGAACAATCGGTGAGTTCGCATGGGAATAGGGGGCTGAAATTGAAGAATAAGAGTTTGTGGCTGATGGTTTCTCTCGGCGTGGCTTGTATTTCCTGCAGCAGCAACACCGCCAGTTCGCCGGCTGCTTTCGCGGCATCTTCGACTGGTCGCAACGGCGCATACATGATCTGCTATACAAGCTCCAACGCGCATGGCATCACGGTTAGTTCCGCTTTCCATGTGCCTCCGGTTGACCAGGTCACGATGCTCGAAGAGCCGTGGGCGAAGGACTTTCGGCGCTATGTCGGCCAATCCGGTGATGCGGGAGCACTCTCTGTAACGTGCACGCAGGTGGATCCCAAAAATCCCGATGCAGCACTAAAAGACAAGATCGACGCCTGGCATAAACAAGGAATTACAGTCAAGAGAGTCAACTGGAAGTACGCGGGATGATCTCTTTTGATCGCATCTTGATGCTACTGCGGACAGGTAGAGATTGAACCGCTGCGCCCAGCGCAAAGCACTCAATCAGCATCGATTTGCCAAAAACAACTTCATTCGATTGATCGGTAACGATAAACGTTAGGTCCCTATCGGGACTGCCCCAACGCAACGATGGTGGATTGCCCCAGGAGTTTTTGGGGCAGTTTCGATAGGGTCGTTTGAAGTGAGCCGGTGCGGTTCTCGGCGGACGCGGTGATCTACCGGGTATGGGAATTCAATGGCCTGGATTTCGGCTGGTGGTTGCCAGGAGGACGGCAAAGATGGCTGATCCGCGCGTATCG
>NZ_JBAUUO010000171.1:0-94972 GCF_049582745.1 Occallatibacter sp. | reverse complement strand
ATGTAGCATTCTACTCTATAACCTGTCAGGCGCGACAAAAGAATGCCCGGGCCATAAGGCCCGGGCATTCTGTCTCACATGTGCTTTCGGTTGGTTTGGACGGGCTTATCGCCCGCCGCCGCCACCCTGTCCGCCGCGTCCGCCGCGACGACGGCGCCGACGGTTCTTGTTCGCTCCGCCTCCTGCGCCACCACCCGCGGGCCGCGGTCCTCCGCCGGCAACTTGTCCTGCCGGAACAGGCGTTCCATCCGCGCGATTAAAGTTGGGCTCGTTGTCCTCGTCGATCTCCTCACCCTCTTCGTCATCGTCATCGAAGTCTTCTCCGCCCTCAATCAGAATCGTGCTCTGATTCGAGCGGGGCTGCTTTTCGTCGAATTCGTGACGCGGACGCGCCGCCGCCGGCGCCGGTGCCGCTTCTGCGGCGCCGTCAAACGGCTCGGGAGCTTCAGCAGCCGGAGCCGATTGCGCCAGCTTCGCCTTCTGCTCGCGGATCAGCGCCTTGCGGCTCAGCTTGATACGATTGCCTTCGATGGCCAGCACCTTCACCATCACCTGGTCGCCCTCGCGCAGCTCGTCCTTCACTTCCTTCACGCGATGCTCTGCGATCTCCGAAATGTGCAGGAGTCCATCCGTGCCGGGGAAGAGTTCGACAAATGCGCCGAACTCCGCCAGGCGAACAACCTTGCCCAGGTAGACCTTGCCGATCTCCGGCACCGCTGTGAGGTTGCCAATGATCTCGAGTGCGCGCTTCAGACCGTCCGCGTCGCTTGAAGCCACGCTCACCTTGCCCGTATCGTCCACGTCGATCTTGGCCCCGGTCTGCTCGATGATGCTGCGGATCGTCGCGCCACCCTTGCCGATCAGATCGCGGATCTTGTCCGTCGGAATCATGACGGTCTCGATGCGCGGAGCATATTGCGAACGCTCCGTGCGCGGTCCATCCAGCACTGCATCCATCTTGTCCAGCAGGAACAGCCGCCCGCGTTTCGCCTGCTCCATCGCCTGCTGGAGGATCTCGCGCGTCAGTCCGCCGATCTTGATGTCCATCTGCAGCGCGGTAATGCCTTTCCGCGTTCCTGCAACTTTGAAGTCCATATCGCCGTAGTGATCTTCGGCTCCGGCAATGTCCGTAAGGATGGCGTAGTCGTCACCCTCCTTCACCAGGCCCATCGCTACGCCGGCAACGGATCCACTCAGCTTGATGCCTGCGTCGTAGAGCGCAAGACTCGCGCCGCACACCGAGGCCATCGACGAAGAGCCATTCGATTCGAGAATGTCGGAGACGATGCGAATCGTATACGGCGAGTCTTCCGCCGTCGGCAAAACTGCTGTAATGGCCCGCTCGGCAAGAGCTCCATGTCCGATTTCGCGCCGCCCAACGCCGGTCATACGTCCCGTTTCACCAACGCTGAAGGGCGGAAAGTTGTAGTGAAGCATGAAGGTCTTTTTCTTCTCGCCTTCAAACGATTCGAGCCGCTGACCCTCATCCGCAGTTCCGAGGGTCGCAGTAACAAGCGCCTGCGTCTCTCCACGGGTAAACAGCGCCGAACCGTGTGTACGCGGCAGAACGCCGGTTTCGATGCTGATGGGGCGAATCTCATCGAATGCGCGGCGATCGGGACGAATCCTGTCCTTCGTCACCTGCTCGCGGAACAGACGCTCGCGCAGATGCTCGTAATAGGTCGCGAGCTTCTTTTTCGCATTCGGATCATCCGCCGGAAGCGCAGCGGCAAGTTCGTCCTTGATCTGCTTCACCAGCGCGTAGCTCTCGGTCTTCGCATGCGCCTTCGTGTCCAGTGCATCCTTCAGGCGATCGCCGACTTTAGCTTTGAGTTCACCGTAATACGCCTCGTCAAACTCCGGCGCGGTGAACGACCGCTTCGGCTTCCCTGACTTCGCAACCAGTTCCTCGATCGCGGCCACGATCTTCTTGATCTCGGTGTGTGCGAATTCGATGGCGCCCAGAATGACCTCTTCGGTCTCTTCTTTCGCGCCTGACTCGATCATCACAATGCCGTCCTTGTGTCCGACAACCATGATGTTGACCGTGGTGTTTGCGCGCTCGCTGTAGGTGGGGTTGATCACAAATTCGCCATTCACGCGTCCCACGCGCACCGCCCCAACCGTTGCGCTAAACGGAATATCGGACAACGCCAGCGCGCAGGCCGCGGCGTTGATGCCGATCACATCGGGATCGTTTTCCTTGTCCGCAGAAAAGACCAGTGCAATGACCTGCGTCTCGTTGCGGAAGCCATCCGGGAACAATGGACGAATGGGGCGATCGATCTGCCGCGCGGTCAGAATTTCTTTTTCGCTGGGCCGGCCTTCGCGCTTGATAAATCCGCCGGGGATGCGTCCGCCTGCATAAGTGTATTCACGGTAGTCCACCGTGAGCGGGAAAAAGTCGATGCCTTCCCGTGGGTCAGGAGACGCGACCGCGGTGGCCAGAACCACGGTTTCGCCCGTGGTGACCAGTGCAGCACCAGATGCCTGCTTCGCCATGCGCCCGGTCTCAAAGACCAACCGCTTGCCACCTGCAAGCTCGACTGTCACTTCTTGTTTAGACATGGAGTCCTCGTTTCATTTTTTTTCGCTTGGGAAACTTGTGGGTAGGAAGATCCGGAAATACGGAAGGTGTTCCGATGCGCGGACGTCGCAGGACGCGACTGGACCGAACCAAATTGCATCGACACAAAATGCCCGGGCCGCGCCGAGTTTACTTGTCGCCAATCGGCGACAGCTCTGCGCAAGCCCTGGCGGCATCTTTGATTAGCCAGGTACACCATGGCCCCAGGTTCTGAATAAAACGGGGCCGTGACCAAAATCCGGTCTGGGCGCTTCCGGGTCAACGTTTGCTTTCTGATTACTTGCGGATACCGAGCTTGCCGATCACGTCGCGATAACGATCGGAATCGTGCGTCTTCAGGTAGTCCAGCAGGCGGCGGCGCTTGCTGACCAGCATCAGGAGCCCACGCCGGGATGCATGATCCTTTTTGTGAGTCTTGAAGTGCTCAGTCAATTCGCCGATCCGCTCACTCAGAATTGCGATCTGGACTTCGGGGGAACCGGTGTCCTTCTCGTGGGTGCGGAAGCGTTCAATCAGGGTAGTTTTCTTGGCAGTCGCCAGCACGGCGGTATTACTCCTCTTGCGTTCTCAGTCCACTCTCAAGTGTCTAGATAGAGATTACCATGAATGACTTGCACGAGGAACCCCGCGCCCTGTATACCCCCGGGAAATCAAGCACCGTGCAATCCAACCAATGCCTGCAATACAGTGGTATCGAGCCGGGGAGTTCCAACAAGTGCAACGAAAGACAACCCTCTACATCGATATCGACGACACCCTCATCGCCCAGGTTCTCCCTGGTTCCGGCTTCGATCTCCGCCCCTGCGTCATCACCCACCTCACTGCTCTCGGGCGCATGTACGACTGCTGTTGGCTCACCTCCTGGCCGTATACGGACACCGGTGCCGGCGTCTCCGTCGCAACTCTGATCCGCAGCCTCTACGGCTCCCGCATCAACGAGACTTTCCGCTACGCGGACTGGGACCGCGACCACCCCGACGGCAAAGCCGGCTTTGTCCTCCGCGACGATGCACCCAGAGATTGGTACTGGCTCGAAGACCCGATCCCGCAAGGCGAGCGAGCCGCCCTCACAACAGCCGGCAAACTCGATCGCTACATCCCCGTCGAACCTGCTGGTCCATGGGGATTCCTCGACGCCCTCAACGAACTGTTCCGCCGCACCAGCAAGACCGCCGCCGATATCCGTCACGCCGGCGCCCGCCCCGAATGGTTCGATCGCAGCGCGCTTGATTCTGATCGATAATTTAGGTTTGCTGGCGAAGTCCGAAACGGATTCCAAACCTCGAAGCACCTCAAGCCAAACCAAGCCGACAATGCAACCGAATCGCCGCAACTGCTGCGGCGACCTTCGCTCAGCAGGACAAGCTTCGCGGGAAGTTGGGAGGGCCCGGCTGGTGCGTGCCGGGACGGGGGAGATTTACACTCGGAGGGGGGATTCTGAATTTGTTTGGAGCGATGCGGTTCCTTTGGAATGCGACGCGCGGGCATCGGTTAGCGCCGTGGCGGAGCGAATTTCTGCGATGGCGGGTGGAGACGTATTCGGGCAAGCCGGCAGAGAGTTTAAGGGCGCGCGATGTATTCGGGTTCATGTGGGAACAGAAATGGGAGCTATTGAGTTTTCTGTTCTGGACGGGAGACCTGGAACGGGAGGCGCGTCGGAGGCCTTGATCCGGACTGACATTTCTGAGGATGAAGGTTTGCGATATCCCACTCATGCGGCCAAAAAGCGCCGCATGAATGGGTCGCCCGGCACCCGGTTTTGTATCGAGTGCAGTCCATTCATACAGAGGAGAGATTTCAGATTGATCCGTTTGAAGAAGCTTGGGTTTGCGGCTGGTTTGTTGTGCGCGGCGCTCGCGCAGGCCCAGCAGTTGCCGCCGATTGAGCCGCCGAAGCCGATGCCTGGGACGCGTTCGGATTCACCTGCGATTCGAGTGACCACGAATGAAGTGCTGGTGCCGACACTGGTGGAGAAGCCGCACGGAGGCGGCATTGTCTACGGGCTGAAGCAGTCGGACTTTGTGGTGGAAGACAACGGCGTTCCACAGAAGATTCATGTGCAGGAGGAGCTGGATACGGCTCCGGTGGCGCTTGTGGTTGCGATGGAAGAAGGAAGAGCCGGGTGGCTGGAGTTTCAGAAGCTGGGGAAACTGGGGCCGCTGCTGGATACGTTTTTGAGCGATCCGCGGAGCCAGGCGGCGCTGGTGGGGTTTTCGTCGAAACCGCGACTGATACAGGATTACACGCACTCTGAAGAGGAACTGGCGGCAAAGCTGCAGAATCTGGAGCCGGGAGATGGTGGGGCGGCGATTCTGGATACGATCAGCTACGGGGTGGATCTGCTGGAGGATCAGCCGAAGAACTATCGGCGCGTGCTGCTGCTGATCAGCGAAGAGCGCGATCACGGAAGCAAGCATACGAAGCCGGCGCAACTGGTAAGCAAGATCGGACGATCGGATGTGCTGGTATTGAGCATTGCGTATTCGCCGTCGAAGGCGGAGTTGGCGCACGACATCAAGGACAATGGCGAGGACCGCATGCTGAACATGGTGTCGACACTGGTGATGGCGGTGCAGGCGTTCAAGAAGAATGTCGCGAAACAGACTGCGATCATGAGCGGTGGGGAGTACACGACATTTACCGGCGACCGGCGGTTTGAAGCGCGGGTGATGGAGGCGGCGAAGGATGTGCGCAATCGGTATTTGATTACGTTCAGCCCATCGGATCCTGCGCCGGGACTGCATACGATTCGAGTGCGCACGGTGGAGGATTACGGGGCGAAGATCGTGGCGCGCGCGAATTACTGGATACAACCGGGGCAGTAATCCAGGTGCCAAGTTGCATTCTTGCGGCGGCAGATGCTGCGAAAACGCGTTGCGCGAAGGCGATGTTTCATGCGGGATTAACGGTGTTGCGGGCATGATTTCGCACGAAGCCGTAGATCACAATCTCGAAACAGAACACGGCGATTCCCGTAATCGCCCCGATGGTCATGAAGTGCTGGGCACCATGCACTCCGTTGGGGAGGCCGGTTGCGGCGGCCCGGAACAGAGCAGCGAAAAGCGCAATCAGAAACGAACAGGCCAGAGCGATTCTGTCGCGTTTCAGGTGGTTTCGACTGCTTTTAGAAGGGACGGGGGTCGCGTTGCGATACCAGTCAATAGCCCAAAGCAAAAGAATGACGATGCCGAGGACGGAACTGAAGTATTGCAGGATCCCGAACCAGGGACGAGGACCAAAGAGCGGAAGCGAAACTTGACCGTCGAGGAAGGGGACCTGATGGCCGAGCAAATGTCCGGAGTGGGTGAACGAGTCCCAGAGGATGTGGGTGGCAATGCCCACGAGAATGGACAACACGATCAAGGCAAAGCGGGAAAGAGAGTGGATGGACAGGGTTCTTGGTCCGAGTTGGAGTCGTGCGCGCGCGCTTGCGGGCAGGCAGGCGGCGAGAGGTTCCTTGGCATAGCGGTGAAAGAGCCAGAGCACGACCAGGCTGAGCGGCAGGTCGAGCGCAAAGACGCCCAGCAAGCTGTGGCCGAAGCTGCCATGATGTGCAAACGGAACGAAGTATTCGAAATCGGGTGCAAAGCAGCCGACGATAAGGGCCGACATGATGAGACGTGTGCGCCGGAACGGCATCGCGGCGGCGGCATGAGACAGAGTAAAAGGCATTATGAGAATTATGACGGTTTTGGGGCCGCGGGTCATATTGGGTAAAGCGCATGCGCTCGATTTGGCGAAAATGTAGTCTTCTGCCGGAAAGGCATTCAAGGGCAGAGTAGCCTCTATCTGATTGATTTCAAAAAAAACTGTGCGGAATGGTACAGATCGGGATCGATTGGATGATCGGCTAACGAGAAACTGCGCGTTGGGCGGTGATTCGACCGAAACCTGCTAACGCAAACCTCTTCACATGAATCGTAGTGCACGCACGATGTGGTGGAACCCTGTGAGCGACCATGCGTCGGTAATGGGTCGGTGCGGGCGCAGCTTGTGAGGAAGCCGCGCAGCCTGAAACGGCACATCGATTTCGTCCTGCTTCAACATCTTTTCCATTGCGTGGACTCGCCGCGACTTTGCAGTTGTTCCTCATTGATCCGGTTGGGTGCAGTCTTGCCTTCAGGAAACGCGCGCGTGCTTCTTTCGACGGATCTCCGCTCTGCCACGATGTCCTGTAGCGCGGCCCGAAGATGCACTGCGGCCGAAGTATGAATCTGTGAAATTATGGATTCCACAACTCCTAACGCCAGACCGATCTCGCGCATCGTCAGTTCTTCGAAGTAATAGAGCGTCATGACGAGACGCTCGCGCTCAGGAAGTTCCTCAATGGCGTTCGCCAGTTTCTCTTGGAGTTCTCCACGAATACAGCAGAACAGAGGATCTTCCTCCGGGCGTCCGGGGATATAGGCCATCTCCTCTTCGCCCGAATCCTCGTTGTGTTCAACATGCAGCGTACCAATCTCAAGTCCCTTCAGATCACCTAACAGGGATTGGTATTGCTCCAGGCCCAAACCCATCTGCGCCGCAACTTCATTTTCAACAGGAGAGCGACCAAAGCGCGCCGTGAGAATGCAGACCGCCTCGTCGGCCGCTCTTCCCTTGCGCCGCAGATCGCGCGGGCTCCAATCGAGGGTACGCAGACTGTCAAGGATGGCGCCACGAATGCGAAACTGCGCGTAGCTGCGAAACTGTACCTTTTTCTGTGGATCGAATTTGGTGAAGGCATCCATAAGACCAACCACACCTGCCGAAACCAGATCTTCGATATCCACGTGGTGCGGAAGCCGCTCGTGAATGCGCCGGGCGAGAAAGCGCACGATGGGCAGATGCTCCAATAGGAATCTTTCTTGTTCTCCGTTCAGCATTTCCGAGGAAGCCTCTGGCGGATAACCGTCCAATGCGGCAGGTTTCCGCCGTGTCCCGAGATTGAGCCCGATATCGCGTCCCATAGGGCGCTCCCCTTTCGCGACTTCGTTCTCGCGGTCTCGTCCTGGCGGCCACGAATCCCATCACCGAACCGTGCTCACCGACTTCAAGCGAATTTCCGGCGATATCTCGGCGGCCACATCTACTGAAGGGCCTCGGCATCACTGGCTCGAGCCATCGCTTGAAGTGGCATCGGGCCCGATTTGAATGAAGGGGCACGGGGAGTGCCGAAGAGTTGGAGGCGCCGATTAGATGTTTCAAAGAATCGGCGAGACGCCGGACGACTGGAACTCCAGGAGAGGAGGCGGCAGAAAGCATTCGCTGGCTGGCCTCGGGCGCATCAAAAACGAGGTCATCATCAGGCCCGTCCACCGCCGTCCCACGAATCGCCAATCGCTTCGCTGCTACACTAGAGACAGAGACTGCCTGAGAGATTTGCGAACGACGGCTAAGATTCGAGGTCAACGAATATGCCCCAACAGAATGAAAATAAGAGCATTGCTGGAACCGGCTTACGCTTGAAGGTGGGCCTTGCCGAGATGTTGAAAGGCGGGGTCATCATGGACGTGATGAACGTGGAACAGGCCCGCATCGCAGAGGAGGCGGGAGCCGTGTCGGTTATGGCACTGGAGCGCGTGCCGGCCATGATTCGCGCCGAAGGCGGCGTGGCGCGCATGGCCAAACCGAGCCTCATCAAGCAGATCATGGTGGCAGTCAATATCCCCGTAATGGCCAAGGCGCGTATCGGCCACTTCGCTGAAGCGCAGATCCTTCAGGAAATCGGGGTGGACTTCATCGATGAGAGTGAGGTGTTGACCCCAGCCGATCAAGCTCACCACATCGACAAGCATGCCTTCACTACCCCCTTCGTGTGCGGTGCGCGGAACCTCGGAGAGGCGCTGCGGCGGATTGCCGAGGGTGCGGCGATGATTCGCACCAAGGGCGAGGCGGGAACCGGCGATGTGGTTCACGCGGTTCAGCATATGCGCCAGATTGTGAGAGAGATGAAGGCACTGACGGTACTGAGCGAGCAAGAACTCTACGCGGCAGCCAAGGAGCACCAGGCGCCGTATGAGTTGGTCAAGATGGTGGCACAGGCTGGCAAACTGCCGGTGCCGAACTTCTCGGCGGGCGGGATTGCAACGCCGGCGGATGCGGCACTGATGATGCAGCTTGGCGCCGAGGCAATCTTTGTGGGGTCCGGGATCTTCATGAAGGAACGTGCCACGCCTCTCGATGTCGAAAACGATCCGGCTGAGCGTGAAGAGGCCGTTTCGCGGGCGAAGGCAATCGTGATCGCCACAACCCACTTCAACGACCCAAAGATTCTGGCCGAGGCCAGCGAACAGGTCACCGGCACGATGAAGGGACTTGCAGCCGCTGCACTCGATGAGTCTCAATTGTTGCAGACACGCGGCTGGTGACCACCTGCGGTGGGGCCAGCCGCTCGCTATTCGCTCGCACGAGTTCTGTGGTTTCCCATCCTAGTGCTAGAACCAAGCGCAAGGATTGGAGGTTCCAGCGATTTGCAGATGGTGATCGGACAAGGGGCCAGATCCTCAGGCCGCTTCCCCGGGGCCGCCTCTGTACATGGTCATATGACTAGTGATATGACTATCTGAGAGGTGCGCCATGGTCTGGCCCGTTTACGACGCAAAAGCACGCTTCAGCGAACTCCTTGACGCCGCCCTCAAGGAAGGCCCGCAGATCGTCACGCGCCGCGGCGTTGAAACGGCTGTGCTTGTCCCCATCGACGAGTGGAGGCATTTGAACGAAAAGGCGAGAAGATCTATGCCCGATCCGCTTCTCGATCCCGCAGCGCCCCACGGTATTCCGCTGCCTTCGCGTCGGCCGAGGTTGAAGCTTCGCCCGGTTCGCTTCGACGAGGATGAGGAGCGGCCTTGAACTACCTGCTCGACACCAATATCGTTTCCGAACTCCGCAAACCGAAGCCACACGGAGCGGTCATAGCCTGGAGGCGGTCGGTTCCCGCGCATCAACTTGCGATTCCAGCTGTCGTTCTTGCCGAAGCACAAGCCGGGGCAGAATTAACGCGCAAACAAGACCCCGAAAAAGCGGGTGAATTAGAAGCCTGGATTGACAATCTCATGGCCTACTATACGGTCTTGCCAGCAGACGGTCCAATCTTCCGCGAATGGGCGCGTTTGATGCACGGCAGGTCGGACGATTTGAGCACCGACGCAATGATCGCCGCTACCGCGCGCATTCATCGCCTGATTGTCGTCACTCGGAATGTAAGGGATTTCGAGAACTTCGACGTTCAGGTCTTGAATCCCTTTTCCGGCCAGTTGGGAAAGGAGAGGCAATGAAAAAGCCGCCTCGCATCGGCGTCCTCGCTATACAAGGCGACTATGCCGCCCATGCTGCCGCGCTTGCGGAGTCTGGCGCGATACCCATCGAGGTGCGCACACACGAGCAATTGTCAGACCTGGATGGATTGATTCTGCCTGGAGGCGAATCAACCACCATGCTGAAATTCCTGGAACGCGGCCATCTCTTCGACGAATTGAGGAAATTCTGTTCGACTCGGCCGGTCTTCGGAACCTGCGCAGGAGCAATTCTGCTGGCGCGCGAGGTCCGCAACCCGGCACAGCGGAGCTTGGGGCTGCTGGATGTCGTCGTTGAACGAAACGCATATGGGCGCCAGATTGACTCTTCGATCCTTTTCTCCGAATCGAAGCTCCCGGGCGAGAAGCTGGAGATGGTGTTTATCCGTGCTCCGCGCATCGTCGAAACCGGACCAGACGTCGAGGTGCTGGCGCGGCGCGGCGGACATCCGACGCTGGTCCGCCAGGGGAAGTTGATGGCGGCGACGTTCCATCCTGAGCTGACGAGTGACCGACGTGTTCACAAAGCTTTCGTTGATCTTGTGAAGGCCAACCTCCGACCCGAGGCCGACTCCGCACCGCAGCGCGATTGAATTCAAGAAAAAAGGCCATCCCGTTGGAGTATGGCTGCGTCCAAAGACTAGAGCGGTCCGGCAGTTGGAAGGCCGATTCGGATTTCACCGCTGATTCGGTTCTTTTGGACAGAATTCGCCACATATTGGCAATGCCAGGTCGGCGCAGGAGTCGCGGAAACGCTCTTGTGGTGTACTCTGATTTGCACAGAGGCTTCTAAATGCCCGCTACCTTTACGCATTCCCCTGCGGAAACGGAACGGAAAGAGCCGGGAATAGGCGGCAAACCTCCTGTTGACCGGCGGCCCACCGGCGGCGGTGGCGGCGGCGGCGATGACGATCGGCAGCACGAGCGGCGAGGCCCCCGCGAGCTGCTCTACAAGATTCGCTTCTCTGTCTTTTCCATCCTTGCGGCCGACATGATGTTTTTTGCCATCCTGGTGGCGTTGTTCTTCGCGCGCCAGGCAGGCACTCACATGGATCCTCGCACCCATGCGCAGATCGGCGACTGGCATCCGGTGATGCTGCCTCCGATTCTCTATCTCAATACAGCCCTGCTTCTGCTCAGCAGCCTGACGATGGAGATAGCGAGGCGGAATATCTTTCGCGAGATTGACGTTCTGGAAGAATGGCTCGGCCTGGGCCATCCTGCACTTCAGCGCACGTTGCCATGGATGGCTGCAACGTTGGGGCTCGGAACCATGTTCCTGGCCGGGCAATGGATGGCTTGGCGCCAGCTAACCGCGCAGGGATTCGCGTTTGACCACTGGTCCACACCCGCAAGCTACTTTTTTTACATCATTACGGGGCTCCATGCGGCTCACCTGATCGTCGGTGTCATGGCGCTGGCCGTTTGCCTTGCAATTATGCGCAGTCTCAAGCGTGTGGAGCTTCGACAAATTGCCGTAGACGCAACAGCATGGTACTGGCATGCGATGGGCCTGGCGTGGATGGTTCTCTTCACCGTGCTTGTTGCAGGACAATAGCCGTTAATTCTCGGACATCCAGAACCGCCCCGGCCGCGCAAACACGTTTTCCGGGCTAAGCCTGGAATTCCTGCCCTATTCAAGGAATGAATACGCCCGCCTTGCCTGGTTCGGCAATCAAGGTGAACTCATCCTTTTTCTCGACGCTGAGGGTTGCCGCATCCGGGTCTTTCACCTTCCACATGACGGCGTGGAGTCGCCCGCTGCGATAATCCAGCGTCAGATAGTGATAGACGGGGAAGGCGGTGTCGCGGTAAAGGTCCGCAGCACCGCGGAATAAAAGGGGATAAGGTTCGGCCCCGCCGCCGCCGGATGTGACATATTCCACCCCATTGCGCTCGAAGCGCTCGTAATTGTGGATATGCCCATTGAAAACAATTGCTTTGGCATGCATCTTGTGAAGATGAATCTCCAGCAGATGGCGCAGCGTGAGCGCTTCTTTTGAGGGCAAATTGGTGAAGAGCTTCGATTGTTCATCGACAACCCACGGCGTGTGGTAAAGGATGAACAGGAAGTCAACCTGCCTTGGAAGATGATCGAGCTGGGCCGCGAACCACGTCGCCTGTGTATTTGTGCCGCCCGAAGGTGAAGTCATATCGAGCGAGATGACTTCCACGCTGCCCATCAGTACCGAATAGTAGCGATGCCCTTGAATGCCGGGAAAATTCTGCAGGTAGTTGGCAATTCCCTGCTGAATGCCTCCACGCACCTCGTGATTACCGATCGTGGGGAGTTGCAGAACCTGGTTTTTGCGCCACAGTGACGTCTCGTCTTGAAAGACCTGCCAATCGGCCTGGCTCCCACCGACATACGGCATATCGCCCGTCAGCAGCAACACTTCAGGATTCTCTTGAGCAACGCGCTCGGCCAGCCATTTGCGGATCCGCGGATTGGTTCCGATCTTTACCGAAGGATCGGTGAAACGCATGTCGCCGTAACCCACCATGTGGAGCGGAGAACCGGCCTGGTATTTGGCGATAGTGAAGGTGGGATTTACATCGATCTTCTCTGCCGATTGCGCAGACGCAGCAGAAAAAAACGCGCACGCAAAAATGAAGAATGCGAAATTCCTCGTGCGCCTCCTCATGGCTTCTCGAACGGTTAATTGCACAAATTCAGGCTACCATCGGTCGCATCGAGGACCCAACTCCTCAGGCCTCCGAGATCCATGCACCGGCATGAAGCAGCACTAGTGCGCCGGGAACCGGAACCATGCGCGTAACCGTTCCCTGAAAGTCGGCATCACCGGGCATTCGAAATACATCTCACGAATGATCGCCATCAGCATCTGGATCGCTTCCACCTGCGGGTCATGCGCAGAAAGCTGCTTAACCTCGTGAACGTACTCGTCCGTGAGATATTCGATCGCATGGCCCAGAATCTCCAGCGCGCGTCCCGCCTGGACACTGATGAAGCGGCGGCGGTTCGCATTGGAAGCCGGAACCGATTGCGTCTCAGCATGTCCAATAACGGTATATCCACCTATAGTTGCTGCCATTCAATCCGTACCTTAGAGAATCGTTGAATATGAGCCTTACTCTCTATTTCGGCAATTACTCGTAGAAGCTTTAGATATTTTCGAGAGCGCTTTCGATTCGAGGAAACTCCGTATGGAATTCCGCTAGCGGAATTCATGTGACACATCTCACAGATGCGCAAAATAGCCAACCGGTATACCAATTCAAGGGAGATCCGCGATCTCACACGCTCGCAGAATTGCCTGCTTGTGTTGTCTCATCCCGAAATCAACCATCAAGACCCAAAGGATCACATCGATCCAAAGGATTGCGATCGCGTCAGAGCGCCTTGACGGGATGAGGTTGGGAACCTAAGCTCAAACCAGCGGCCTGTCGCAATGGGCGCAGTCCAGCCCAGCGCAAATGCCGCACATTTTCGGTACCGTTGCGAACTGGGTGCACATGATTCCCTACCACTGGCAATATCTTCCGCTCCTGATGCAAATCCTTTTTGCCATTGGACTTGCTGCCGTAATGGTGCTCGCCTCGTGGTTCGTCGGGCGGCATCGCAATCTGCCAGTGAAACTGGCGGCCTATGAATGCGGAATCGAATCGGTGGGTGATGCGCGAGCTCGGTTCAGCGTGCGCTTTTATATGGTCGCAATGCTGTTCATCCTTTTCGACGTGGAAGCCGTCTTCATGATGCCGTGGGCGGTCATCTATCGCCAGCTTCCCCACATTACCGGCCAAAGGCTCTTCGGCTTCTGGGAGATGGTCGTGTATCTCGGCTTCATCGCTGTGGGCCTGTACTACATCGTGCGCAAGGGCATTTTGAACTGGAGCAAGGACAAGGCGGATCTCTAAGAATGGCAAACGCTCCAATGGAAACTCTCGCCGGAAGGCAAGCTGTGCTCGATGGTCTGCCGGATCACCCGGCAGTAAAAGCTCTTCTCGCCTGGAATCCCGACGCCTTTACGGACGCGCTGTTCGATCGCGGCGAAATGACGCTGACCGTTACTCCCGAAACGATCTGTGCTGCCGTCACCGCTGTAAGAGATGCCGGCTATAACGCCTTCGAAGATATGACCGCCGTCGACTGGCTACCCTCCGAGCCCCGCTTTCAGCTCAGCTACCACATTTTGTCGCAGCGATATAAGGAGCGGATCCGTCTGAAGACCTGGGTGAACAGCTCCGATCCGGCAATTGAATCGATTACCTCTGTCTGGCCCGGCGCAAATTATTACGAGCGCGAAGTCTTCGATCTTTTCGGCATCCGCTTCGAAGGTCATCCCAACCTGCGCCGCATCCTGATGCCAGATGACTGGGTCGGTCATCCGTTGCGCAAGGACTACCCGGTGGAGGGCTATCGCTGATGCTCGATGTTGGCACTCCAATCCTGCAGGCGCCGCTGGCCGAGGGCGCGCGCGACCAGCACATGGTCCTCAACATGGGACCGCAGCATCCGTCGACCCACGGCGTGCTGCGCCTGGTTTTGGAGATTGACGGCGAAATTATCGTCCGGTTGTATCCCGAAATCGGCTATCTGCACACCGGAATCGAAAAGACCTGCGAGGCGAAGTTCTACCAGCAAGTCGTCCCGCTCACCGATCGCGTCGATTACCTCGGCCCGATGGCCAACAATCTCTGCTACTGCCTCGCCGTCGAAAAGCTCCTGCAACTGGAAATCCCAGAGCGCGCGGTGTGGATTCGAGTGCTCCTGACTGAACTCACGCGCCTCAATTCACACCTTATCTGGCTCGGCACGCACGCCATGGACATCGGCGCCCTGACGGTCTTCCTCTACACATTCAGGGAACGCGAAGAGATTCTCCGCATCTTTGAAGCAGTGTCCGGTCAGCGCATGATGACCAGCTACTTCCGCATCGGCGGGTTGTCGATGGAGCCGCCGCTCGATCTGTTCGATCGCATCCAGGCATTCATCAAAACATTTCCCGAAAAGATTGATGAGTATTCAAACCTGCTCACCGGGAATCCGATCTTCCGCAATCGCCTGATGGGGGTTGGACATCTCTCAGCTGAGGACGCAATCGCGTTGGCCGTTACGGGGCCGACCATGCGAGCCTCGGGAGTCGACTTCGATTTGCGGCGCGACATGCCGTATTCGAGTTACGAGAAGTTTCAGTTCAAGGTACCGGTTTCGAATCGCTGCGATTGCTGGGGAAGATACGAAGTGCGTTTGCTCGAGATGCGCGAATCGATCGGCATCATTCAGCAGGCCCTCGACGGCATGCCCGGCGGTCCCATCAAGGCCGATGCGCCAAAGATCGTGCTGCCCGATCGCGAAAAAATGAAGACGCAGATGGAAGCCCTGATCCATCATTTCAAAATTGTGACCGAAGGCTTCAATGTCCCGGCCGGTGAGGTCTATCAAGGCATCGAATCGGGACACGGACAGATGGGGTACTACGTAGTTTCCGATGGAACTGCGAAGCCGTACCGAGTTCACATGCGGTATCCGGGATTCGCAAGCCTGCAGGCACTGGAAACGATGTGCAAAGGGCGCATGCTGGCAGACGTGGTTGCAGTAATTGGGTCGATCGACATCGTGCTCGGGGAGATTGATCGCTAGTTTGAAAGGGCACGACTTTAGTCGTGCCAAGAGTGGCGCCAAATAAACCGGGCTTTAGCCCCTGAGGGGAATGAGGGTTGCCAACGACAGAACTCAGCCCACATTCACCCCAGTTGTACGTAGAACTTTGGGTATCGCTCGCTTCCCTGCTCCGCAGTTACACCGCGGCGCACGGGCTGAATGGGAATCGGCAGGCGACCGTCGAATTGGGGGAAGAACAGATCACGGTGCGTCACGCGGATGCGTGGCTCGATCTGAAACGCAACGGCGCGCAAGTTGTGTGGACGCGCCACGACGGACGGAGCGGGATGCTGGAACTGACGGAAGCCGGGCAATTGCGCAGTTCGACCGGCGAGGACGAGATGGATATGGTGGCTGAAGCGTGGGCACGGGAGTTGATGCAATGAGTCCGGAAACCATGAGCATCTTCACGCCCAAAGTGTCGGCCCGCTTTGATGCGCTGGTCGAAAAATATCCTGTGCGGCGCTCGGCGCTGGTCCCGATGCTGCTCTATGCGCAGGATGAAATTGGCTATCTGTCCGACGCCGTGATCGCCGAAGTTGCGCAGCGCATCGGCATCACCGAGCTCGATGTCCGCAATGTGGCCACATACTACTCGATGTTGCGCTTCAAACCGGCAGGCAAATTCAACGTCCAGGTCTGCACCAATATCAGTTGCATGCTCCGCGGCGCGTACGAAGTTTACGAAAAATTCCAGGAAGAGCTGGGTATCGGGCACAAGGGCGTGACCGCCGACGGCGTCTTCTCGCTCGAGGAAGTCGAATGCATCGGCGCCTGCTGCTGGGCTCCGGCCATCCAGGTGAACTACAACTTTCACGACGATCTAACGCCGGAGAGCGTGCCGGGCATTTTGGCTGAATACCGTGGGAAAGCGGAGGGTCGATAGAGATGCCTAGACTCGTTTCCCATCCTGATGAAGTCAAGATCGTTTCCAAACGCTTCGGCCAGGGCGCGGCCAATATCGACAAATACATCGAACTCGGCGGCTACGAGGCGGCTAAGAAGTGCGTTACGCAAGGTCCCGAGTGGATCATCGAGGAGATGAAGGCCTCGAATCTGCGCGGACGCGGCGGAGCCGGCTTCCCGACCGGCATGAAATGGTCCTTCGTCCCCAAGCAGTCGCCCAAGCCCAAGTACGTTCTCATCAATGGCGACGAAAGCGAACCGGGCACCTGCAAGGACCACCTGATCTTTCTCCACGATCCGCACGCTGTCATCGAAGGAACCATCATCGCCGGTCTCGCCATCGGATCGAAGATGGGCTTTATCTACCTGCGCGGCGAATACCGGTATCTGCTCACGATCATGGAGAAGGCGGTCGCCGATGCCTACGCAAAGGGCTTCCTCGGCAAGGGCACCTTCGGGTCTGACATTGAGTTTCAAGTCATCACCCAGAGCGGCGCCGGCGCATACGAGGTCGGAGAAGAGTCGGCGCTCATGGAGTCGCTCGAAGGCAAGCGTGGCGTACCCCGCATCAAGCCCCCCTTCCCCGCCGTTGTCGGCCTCTACGGCGGACCCACAGTCGTCAACAACGCCGAGACCATCGCCACCGTACCGCATGTCATTACTATGGGCGGCGCAGCATTCGCAGAAGTTGGATCACCCCGCAACGGCGGAACACGCCTCTTCTCAATCAGTGGTCACGTCGAGCGGCCCGGCGTATACGAACTGCCCATGGGCTACAACCTGAAGAAGATGATCTACGACGTCGCCGGCGGCATTCGCGGCGGACGCAAACTGAAAGCCGTCGTTCCCGGCGGTTCGTCCACGCCCGTACTCCTGCCCGAAGAAATTGAAACGCTCGGCATGGACTTTGACCAGGTCGGCAAGGCCGGTTCGATGCTGGGCTCCGGCGGCGTGGTTGTGATCGATGACCAGACCTGCATTGTCGAATTCGCACTGCGCACCATCAGCTTCTATCAGCACGAAAGCTGCGGCTGGTGCATTCCCTGCCGCGAAGGAACCGACTGGCTCAAAAAATCACTGACGCGTTTCCATGCCGGATTCGGCACCGCGAAAGACATCGACAACATCCGCTATCTCGCCGAAAACATGATGGGCCGCACATTCTGCCCGCTCGGCGATGCGGCAGCAATGCCGACCCTGGGATTCGTAAAGAAGTTTCGCAAAGAATTTGAAGATCACCTGGACGGGAAGCCCTGCCCGTTCGCGAAGCACACCGAAATGGCTGTGGTGTAGGGGCGCTGGAGAGCAATGGCAGATGTAACATTCATAGTCGATGGAAAGAAGCTGACGGCACCTGCCGGGACGCTGCTGATTGAGGCGTGCCGCAAGGCGGGCATCGAGATTCCTGCGTTCTGCTATTACCCCGGTCTCAGCCTGCAGGCCGCCTGCCGCATGTGCGTCGTGCGACAGGAGAAAGTGCCGAAACTCCAGACCGCCTGCACCACGACTGTAGCTGAAGGCCAGGTCTTCACCACCGATTCACCTGAGATTGCACAGGCACGCAAAGCCACCATCGAACTCCTTCTCGGCAATCACCCGCTCGACTGCCCCGTGTGCGATGCAGGCGGAGAGTGCGAATTGCAGGACATGACCTTCAAATACGGCGCCGGTGAGAGCCTGATGGTTGACGCCAAACGCCACCGGGACGAGCAGCAGTGGTCCCCCGCTGTCTTCTACGATCGGCCGCGCTGCATTCTCTGCTATCGCTGCACCCGCATGTGCGGCGAAGGCATGGATGTGTGGGCTCTGGGCATCCAGAACCGCGGCGTCAGTTCGGTCATCGCACCCAACCAGGAAGAGCGCCTCGATTGCGAACAGTGCGGTATGTGCATTGATGTCTGCCCAGTGGGCGCGCTCACCAGCGGCAGCTATCGCTACAAGACGCGTCCCTGGGAGATGAATCACGTCTCCACCGTATGCACGCATTGCGGCGACGGATGCAAAGTCACGCTCGGCGTGCGCCAGGCAAACGACGGCTCTGAAATTGTTCGCGCCGATAATCGCGACAAGAGCGGTATCAATGGCGATTTTCTCTGCGCCAAGGGCCGCTTCGGGTTCGATTTCGTCGAAAGTCCCGAAAGGCTCACCACGCCCCTCGTGCGCAATGCGCAAGGCAAGCTCGAACCCACCAGTTGGGAGCAGGCACTCCGCGTAGCCGCCGCAAAGTTCAAGGAGATTCGCGACAGCCGCGGCGGCGATGCGATCGGCGTGATCGGTTCGAACCATACGACGAACGAAGAGAATTACCTGCTCCAAAAGTTTGCGCGGACAGTTCTCAAGACCAACAACATCGACCACGAGCGGACAACGGATTATGTCGCCTTTGCAAGAGCCTTGGCCGGACACGAAGGAAAGGGCGCAAGCCTGCGCGATGCGGCGAGCGCACCGGCGATCTTGCTCATCGGCGGCGATCCAACCAATGAGCACCCGCTGCTCGCCTGGAACCTCCGCACCAATGTCCGCCTGAATCGCGCGCGTCTGTATATCGCGAACGAAAAGCAGATCAAGCTCGAGCGGCAGGCCAAGGCTGCTCTGACGTTGCCGTCCGGTGGATATGCGTCGATGCCAGCCTATCTTGGCGGATCCGATGCGACGATTAGCAATGCTGCTTTCCGCGAAGCTGTGCTCGGTGAAGAAAAGCTGCTCATCATTTTCGGAGAGGAGTACCGCGGTGCGGCAGTTGCCGAACTGGTTCGATGGGGACTGGGGCGCGGCAACGTGCGCTTTGCGTATCTCGGCGACTATGCGAATTCGCGCGGCGCTGCCGACATGGGGCTGCTGCCTGACATGCTGCCGGGATATGTTCCGGTCACTGCATCCAGCGCATTTGCGAGCGAGTATCCTGGCCTGCCCCAGACGGCCGGGAAAAATCTTCCACAAATGTTGGATGCTGCCTGGAGCGGAGCCCTTGGTGCCCTGCTGGTCGTCGGCGCAAATCCTTTTGGGCCAGCAAAGCTGGATCGGGCTTCGCTTAAAGGCACCTTGCTCATCGTTTCGGATATCTTTCTGACGGAGACAGCCGCGGCGGCGGACGTCGTCTTTCCTGCCGCGAGTCTTTACGAAAAGACAGGCACCGTGACCAACACCTTCGGCGATCTCCAACTAGCACGGAAGGCTGCGGACCACGCGGGAGTGAAATCCGATTTCGAAATCCTGGTGCGGCTCGCCGGCAGCATGGGCGCCGACATAAAAGCGCTCGTTCCCTTTGGCAAGGGCGGCGTGACCGCCGATCTCGGGCAATCACGCGGCGCGCAGGCCGGAGAAGCGGACCGGCATGCCGTATGGCTCGCTGCGAACGGCTTGGAACCAAAGCTCAGCCCGTTTGATCCTCTGGCACTGCTGGATGAGATCGAACGCCTTGTGCCCGGCTACAAACTCGATCGGCTGAACCTGTTTGGCGGTAACGACGTGCAAACGGAGCCCGGCTTCGTTCCGGTTTCCCAACTTACTTCCGAGCGCCCCGACCTTGTTCATCCGGCACACAATGGGTTGTTTACCTCAGGCACAATCGGGCGATACAGCAAAGGACTGAAAGACCTGGAGCAGCATCAGGCAGCGGAAGTGGCAGCGACAGCGGCAGATTGAGCGATTGGCGAAAGAGGCTAAAGGCACGTGACGATTTTGCAGTTTTTCCTTTGGAGCTTGCTGAAAGTGGTGGTGGTGACGGTGGTGCTGTTGTTGGCCGTCGCTTACACGGTACTGCTCGAACGCAAGCTCGTCGGCCGCATTCAAAATCGGTGGGGGCCCAGTCGCGTGGGGCCGTTCGGGTTGCTGCAGCCGCTGGTCGACGGTGCAAAATCCTTTTTGAAGGAAGACATCATCCCGTCCGGCGTGTACCGGCCCCTTTATCTGCTCGCGCCGATTATCGGCTTGAGCTGCGCACTGATCTCGATTGCAGTAGTCCCCTTCGGCGACCCCGGCGTCGTCGGTCCTGGCAATTTCCATTTCTTCCAGATCGCCGACGTCAACATCGGCCTTCTCGTGATCCTCGGCATTACGTCCATTGGTGTTTACGGCATCGCGCTGGCGGGGTGGTCCTCGAATAACAAGTATTCCCTGCTCGGTTCGCTGCGTTCCTCGGCACAGCTGGTGAGTTATGAACTGGCGCTGGGATTGTCCCTGGTCGGCGTGGTGTTGCGCGCGGGATCTCTGAATCTCGACGTGATTGTAAACAGCCAGGCAAAGCACGGTCTGCTGAGCTGGAATCTCTTCGGCGGCTTTCAGTTTGTAGCGTTCTTCATTTATCTAATGGCCGCCTACGCCGAAACCAACCGCTCGCCGTTCGATCTGCCCGAGGCCGAAAGTGAGCTTACAGCGGGCTATCACACCGAATACAGCTCAATGAAGTTTGCCATGTTCTTCATGGCCGAGTACGCAAACATGATCATGGTCGGCTGCGTGGCCTCGCTGCTCTTTCTGGGTGGATGGGCGAGTCCGTTCGGAAACCTGATTCCGACTCCGGACATCTTCATTGTGCGCGCGCTGCTGCCGATTTTCTGGTTTGTGCTGAAGGTTTTCAGCTTCCTGTTTCTCTATGTGTGGGTGCGTGGCACGTTGCCTCGCTTCCGCTACGACCAGCTTATGAACTACGGATGGCGCTGGCTGATGCCCCTGGCCATTCTTAACATCGTAGGAACGAGCCTCTGGCTCGCTTATCGCTGAGTACGCCGTGACCGCCTGCTCGAGTTGCAGGATCTGTTCATCGGTCACCGAAATGCTGGAGGTACTCAGTTAGAATCGGAAGGGATTTCAACGAGCCGGAGACCTGCTCGCACAGTTCCTCCCCTCAACCGCCGGAGCTATCAACCGGCACTTGCCCGTAAGTGACGGAACATGCATCTGATTCTGTTTATCGTGTTCGCCGCACTCTGCCTGACAGGAGCCGTCAATCTTCTGCTGCAGAAGCATCCCATCAACAGCGCGCTCTCGCTGATTGTGGTGATGGTCTCATTGGCTGTCCTCTATCTATTGCTCGGAGCGGAGTTTCTGGCCGCGGCACAGGTCATCGTCTACGCCGGCGCCATCATGGTGCTGTTCACCTTTGTCGTAATGCTTCTCAACGCCGGACGTGAAGAACGCACGCTCGGCAGCCGCGCCGCGCGCACCGTTGGTTTTCCGGCTGTCGTGGCGATCCTGGCTGTGATCGCGACCATGATTCTGCGCATTCAGGGGTTCGGCAACGCCGCAATCGAGGATCAGATTACCAGCACCGCCGATTTGAGCGCAGTGCTGTTCACAAAGCTGTTGCTTCCTTTCGAGGTCACTTCGGTTTTGATTCTCATCGCCATCCTCGGTTCCGTTGCGCTGGCCTGCCATGGAGATGGAGAAAAGGTGGACACCAAGTGAATTCATTGCACCTCATCCAGGGCGAAGTTCCCCTAACGTGGTATCTGCTGTTGAGCGCCGTCCTATTCTGCCTCGGCGTCGTCGGCTTCCTCATCAAGCGCAACCTGATCACCGTTTTTATGTCGATCGAGTTGATGCTCAACGCCGTGAATCTTTCCTTCGTGACCTTTGCTCATCAGTGGCACCAGGTGAAGGGTCAGATCTTCGTCTTTTTCGTGATGGTGGTGGCCGCCGCTGAAGCCGCCGTCGGCCTGGCCATCATCATTGCTGTATTCCGCGCACGCGCAACGTTAGCGGTCGACCGGATCGACCTGATGAAACTATGAACGGACCCTTGCTCTTTCTGCCGTTGATTCCTCTAGTGCCTTTCGTTGGATTTCTGCTCAACGGATTGCTGGGCCGTCGCTTGCCCAAGGCAGCAGTTTCCACGATTGCGCTTGCCGCCCCGCTGATCTCGTTTCTAATCGTTCTGCGCGCGGTGTTCGCACTTGTGAACGCGCCAGGGTCTCTTCCGGCCACCGAGGAACTCGCGGTCAATCACCACGTAATCGAATGGATCACAGTCGGTTCCATCCACATCGATTTCAGCCTGGTCTTCGATCAGCTCTCCCTCGTGATGCTCCTCGTCGTGACGGGCGTCGGCTTCCTCATCCACATCTACTCCGTCGGCTACATGCACGAAGAAAAAGGCTACTGGCGCTACTTCGCCTACCTCAACCTTTTCCTCTTCTTCATGACCATCCTGGTCCTCGCCGGCAACGCTCTGTTCATGTTCGTCGGCTGGGAGGGCGTCGGTCTCGCCTCCTACCTGCTCATCGGCTTCTGGTTCCAGAAAAAGTCCGCCGCCGATGCCGGCAAAAAAGCCTTCATCGTCAACCGCATCGGCGACTTCGGCTTCCTGATCGGCCTCTTTCTTTTACTCGCCAACTTCGGCACACTGACCTTCAATGAAATTGCCTCAAAGCTCGAGGCTAGTCCCGCTGCCACCGACGGCGTGCTGACCACAATCGCTCTCTGCCTGCTCATTGGCGCGACGGGCAAAAGCGCACAGCTTCCGCTCTATGTATGGCTGCCCGACGCCATGGAAGGCCCGACCCCCGTCTCGGCTCTCATCCACGCCGCCACCATGGTCACCGCCGGCGTCTACATGATCGCCCGCACGCACTTCATCTTCGATCGCTCGCCCTTCGCGCTGAGTGTTGTTGCCATTGTCGGCGCAGCAACGGCCATCTTCGCGGCAACCATAGGGTTGGTCCAGACCGACATCAAGCGTGTCCTCGCCTACTCCACCGTTTCGCAGCTTGGATACATGTTCCTTGGCTGCGGCGTCGCGGCCTATTCCGCGGCCATCTTTCACCTGATGACCCACGCGTTCTTCAAAGCGCTTCTCTTCCTCGCCGCAGGCTCAGTCATTCATGCCTTGGGCGGCGAGCAGGACATGCGTAAGATGGGTGGCCTCCGCAAGAAAATACCGGTCACTTTCTGGACCATGACGATGGCCGTCCTCGCTATCTCGGGATTTCCATTCATGTCGGCGTTCTTCTCGAAGGATGCAATTCTCGCCGCTGCCTTCACTTCAGGAGGCAATCTTGGCAAGGTCCTCTGGTTCGTCGGACTCGTTACCGCCGCGCTCACCGCGTTCTACATGTTCCGGCTCTGGTACCTCACCTTCTTCGGTGAATCGCGCAATCACGATGCTCATCCGCACGAAAGCTCCTGGGTGCTGCTTGGACCGCTGGTGATCCTCGCAATTCTCTCGGTTGGCGGCGGCTGGATCGGCGCCGGACGTTTCGCCGCGTTCCTCGCTCCGTCGTTGGGAACTAGCCCTGAAGAACCTGCCGGAGGGCTCAAGTATGCGTTGATGGCCCTCGCAGTCGCCGCCGGAGCCATCGGCTGGTACATTGCGCACCGCATGTATCATCGCCCACGCACCGCAGACGGGCTCGCTACCACATCGCCCGCTGGCTACAGCCTTCTGGCCAACAAATACTATGTCGACGAGATTTACGGATATGTCTTCGTCAAGCCGCTCCTGGCTCTCTCCAAATACCTGCTGGAGTGGGTCGTCGACGTTGCAATCCTGGGCGGCATCGCCTGGCTCTTGGCCGGCATAGCCCTTCTGGGCGGCGCGATTCTCCAACGCTGGCAGTCGGGCAACTTGCGTTCGTACGCAGCATGGCTCGCGCTTGGCGCAGCAGTTCTGCTTGTATTTGTGCTGGCGCCGTATGTGTTTGGAGCTTCGGGAATCAACATGCGATGGGCGGGACACTAGGAGATGACGTCAATGGATAGCTCGATTCTCACGTTGATTCTCCTCCTGCCTCTGGCCGGGGCGCTGCTTGTCTCTCTGCTGCCCGATCGTGGCAAGTTGTCCGCTTGGATCGCTCTACTTACAACCCTCGTCTCTTTCGGTTTGACGCTTCACTTGCCCGCGCACTTCTCGCCTGGACAATCCGGATTTCAGTTCGTCGTAAATCGGCAATGGATCGAGAGCCCCGCAATCTACTATCACGTCGGTGTAGACGGCCTCAGCATGTGGCTCGTGGTCCTCGTCGGCCTGCTCGGCCCCGTCGGCGTGTTGGCGAGTTGGAAATCGATCAACCGGCGCGAGAAGGTCTTCTACTCGCTCTTCCTCTTGCAGCAGACAGCAATGTATGGCGTCTTCATCTCGCTCGACCTGATGCTCTACTACGGCTTCTGGGAATTGTCTCTTATCCCGATGGCGATCCTGATCGCAATGTACGGACGGAAGGAAGGCCAAAAGGCGGCCATAAAGTTCTTCCTCTTCACCTTTATTCCATCGGCTCCCCTGCTCGTCGCCATTCTTTACCTTTACTCCCGAACCGGCACATTCAATTTCAGCGAACTGCGCACGCTCATCGCCGTCGGCGCCGTTCCAGCAGTTGCTCTCTTCTGGGTCGCATTTGCCTTTCTGTTTGCCTTCGCCGTAAAGGTACCGGTATTCCCGCTTCATGGCTGGCTCGCCGACACCTTTGGCGAAGCACCTGTAGCCATGGCCATGGTGGTTGCGGGCAAGCTGGGCCTCTACTCGATGCTCCGCTTCCATGTTGGCCTCTTCCCGGCCGAGGCCAGAGCCATTGCACCCCTCTTAATCGCACTCGCAGTCATTGGCATTCTCTACGGCGCTTGCCTCGCTCTTGTGCAACGTGACTTCTGGCGCTTCCTTGCTTTCGCGGCGCTCAGCCACCTCAGTCTCATCACGCTCGGCATCTACGGGTTCACGTTCACCGGCTGGAGCGGCGCGACCTATCAAATCCTGAACAACGAGATCATCGACGCAGCCCTCTTCGTTCTCCTTGGCGCGTTGGAACTCCGCTACGCAACAAGCCAGATCGCAGCCTATGGCGGACTTGCCAGCCGCATCCCGCGTCTCGCTACCCTCTTCGTCATCACATCCCTCGCCATGATTGGCCTGCCGATGTTAAACGGCTTCATCGGCGAGTTTCTCATCCTTTCGAGCACCTTCACGCTCGTCAGCCATGGCTGGGCAATCGCCGCAACCCTGGGCGTCATTCTCAGCGCCGCCTACATGCTCTGGATGGTGCAACGCGTCTTCTATGGCCCCGAAAGCAGCATGGCAACCGCTAGCGCATCTACGGACCTCCGACTCGGCGAACAACTCGTGCTGTGGCCACTCGCCGTGCTGATGCTGGTCATGGGCGTCTCGCCCAACCTCTGGTTCCATGCCATTGAAACCGCTCCACGACCAATCGTGCTTCGCAACCTCAAGGACACCATCGGAATTCTCAGACATCCGGAAGTCATTCCACCTGCCGGCATCAAGGCCAACACAGGGGAGGTTCAGCGGTGAATCCTGTGCCTGACATCTACCGCATCCTCCCTGAAGTTGTACTAACCGTGACCGGTGTCCTGGTCATGCTGACAGACGCGTCTCTGGCTCCGGCAAGATCCCGCCGCGGCTTGGGCTGGGTGGCTGCGATTGGCACCACCGTAGCTCTCTGGGCAAGTCTCTGGCAGCTATCGCTTCCGGCTGGAACAGGCTTCTCCGAAACGGTAGAGACCAGTTCGTTCACCGTGTTCTTCCACGTGCTGATCTGCGGCATCGTGCTGGTTACATTACTGCTCTCTCTCGACACGCTACCCACCGATAGCCATCACCAGGGCGAATACTACGCACTCATCACCTTCGGGGCCGTCGGCATGTGCCTGATGACCGGCGCCGTTGAACTGCTCGTCGTCTTCATCGCCCTTGAAATCTCTTCCATCAGTACCTACATCCTCGCCGGCTATCGCAAACAGACTGGCAAGGGGCCCGAAGCCGCAATCAAGTACTTCCTCCTCGGATCGTTCGCCACCGGTTTCCTGCTTTATGGAATCGCGTTGGTCTTTGGAGCGACAGGCACGACCTCCGTTTATGAAATTGCCCGCACCGCCTCCACCGCGCAAAATCCATCGCTTGTTCATGCTGCACTTGCCCTGATGCTCGTCGGAATTCTCTTCAAGGTGTCCGCGGCACCGTTCCATGTGTGGACGCCCGACGTCTACGAGGGCTCCCCTTCGCCGGTTGTAGCCCTCATGTCGACCGCACCCAAGGCCGCCGCGTTCGCGTTTCTCCTCCGCATCGTCTATGAAATGTTTCCAACGTTGAGAGCGGTCTGGTCACCCGTGCTGTGGGTCGTCGCCGTCCTCTCCATGACCGTCGGCAATCTCGCAGCATTGCGCCAACAGAACGTGAAACGCATGCTGGCGTACTCTTCGATCGCCCATGCCGGATATCTCCTTGCTGCATTTGCTGGGTTCGGAACCAGCGGAATCGCAGCGGCAAGTTTCTACATCGCCGCGTATGCCGCCATGAACGTCGGCATCTTCGCGGTAGTAACGCTGGCGGGCGGCTACAACGACGAGCGGCCTCTTATCCAGGATTACAAGGGATTGATCTACCGTTCGCCCCTGCTCGGCAGCTTGTTGATCTTCTTCCTCGCCTCGCTCGTGGGAATCCCCTTCACCGGAGGGTTCTTCGGCAAGTTCTATTCGTTCTCCGCGGCAGTTGGCGGTGGCGCTGTGGTCCTGGCCATCGTCGGATTACTGAACTCTGGATTGGCGGCGGCCTATTATCTGCGGCTCGCCTTTACCGCAGTGCAGCGCACTGGCGAAGATGCCCTGCAAGACCGGTCGCCGGCGATGCCAATGGGAATCGCAGTCGGTGCAGCACTGCTGTTTACGGTTGGCGCCACGCTCGTCCTGGGAATCGCGCCCGGAAACATCCTGCATGCCAGTGAATCTGGCGCGCACACACTGCAAGCCCCACCCGCGCCCGCGGTCCCGGCGGAAGTCACAGCGAGGCAGGCAAACCACTAACGACTTCAGGCTGTCTCTCACCCAATCGAGAACCCAGGTCCTGTGTGGGCGCAATCAGGCTCATATAAAGAGCCACAGCCAACCCGAGAACTCTCCGATCCTCGTAGTTCTCAGCTACCCAGGTGCGGGCAGCCGCCGCCATGCGTTGGCGGCGAGCCGGATCACTTAAAAGACTGAGCACTGCCTCGCAAATCGCGTCAGGACTGCCGGTAGGAACCAGCAACCCCGTCACCTCTGGAATCACGGCATCGCATGACCCTGTGCAATGCGTTGCAATCACGGGAACGCCGGTAGCAGCGGCCTCAAGCACTGCATTCGGAAAACCCTCTCGCCACGATGGCAGTACCAGCAGGTCCATGGCACGGTAGTACGGAGCGGTGTCTTCCACAAACCCGGTGCAGATGATCCGAGGATGCCCTTCGATGCGTGCTCTAACCCCGGAATCCAGCGCATCTTCGGACGCGTCGAACCATCCCACCAAAAGCAGATACGCGTCCGGCATATGGCGCAAAATCACCGCAAAAGCTTCGAGCAGTTCCGGAAGACCCTTGTCTACCGTCAGGCGGCCGGAAAATCCAATCAAAGGCGCATCGTGGGGGATTTCGAACTGCTTTCGAATGATCGAGGGCCCCGCTGCGAATCGCGCAAGATTGACGCCGCCGCTGCTTCCCCCGCCCAGGAGGACGAGTTTCGAGGCCGGGGCAATGCCCATTGCCAGCACCTGTTTGCGCAAACTCTGGCTATTGCAGACCACCAGGTCTGCACTTCCCGACGCAACCCTCTCAGCCCAAAACAGCAGAAGCCGCCGAAGCCCTCGCGAAGTCTCCAGTTTGAGACCTCTCAGCAAATAGATTCGGACCGGAATCCCGCAGAAACGCGCTGCAAGGACGCCTAGAAGTCCCGCCTTGGGGGTGCTGAATTCGACGATATCTGGCTTGATGTGTCGAAGCAGACGCCAGATTCGAACCAGTGCAATGACGTCACGAACAGGCGATATCCCGCGTTCCATCGGGACAGCGAAGGCATCGGCATGTTCTGTTCGGGCAGTTTGATGCAGGAGCTCTCCGGGGGCCGAGAGCAAAGAAACTTTAAATCCGGCATCGCGCAAAGCGCGGAGTCTGCCAGGCAGGACAAGGCAGGTCTGCGCACAGGTGACGCCCATCAGGATGTGAGGCCGCCGATGATGCCTATACGTTTCTTCGCCGGAGCTTGCAGTTTCGTTCGCGAGCATCTTTGAGCGGCCTGAACTAGAGGCCTCGGCAGTCGCAATCGCTCGCGAATAGTACTCCGAGGCATTTCTCTAAACTCAACGAAAAGATACCACTTTGCCAGCATTGTCCTTGTGAGACAGGTCACATCTCTGCAGCCGGCTGTTCGCTAATCTGCAAACTGGGTAACCATGCCTTCGCCCAGACGCGCAAAAGTCCTCTTGCTGATCCCGCATCTTGGCGGTGGAGGAGCCGAACAGGTCATCGCAGCACTGGCTCGCAATCTGAATCCCAGTCGCTACGAAGTACATCTGGGCCTCGTGACGCAATCGGCCGATAAGGCATGCGACATCCCGAGCTGGGTCGCAGTACATGCACTCGGCGCAAACAGGGTTCGCAATGGCGCCTGGAGCCTCTTGCGCCTGGTGTGGCGGTTGCGGCCGGAATTAATCCTTTCGAGCATGGCTCATCTCAACCTTCTGGTCTTGTTGCTCCGTCCCTTTTTTCCGCCGCGGACACGCCTGTGCGTGCGTCAGAATGGAGCACTTCCGGCAACACTCGCGGCTGGCGGGCATCCGAGGCTCGCCCGCCACTCCTTTGCAACCGCCTACCGATGCGCGGACCGGGTAATTTGCCAGACAAATTCCATGGCAATGGAACTTCAAACAGAACTCGGCATCGACAAGGCGAAGCTCGTCGTTCTTCCCAATCCGATAGACTTTCATGGCATCAGGACAGCCGCTCGCGGGATAAACCCTCGGCGCTCGCCGGGCCCTCGCCTTCTTGCTGTCGCCCGTTTAGCACCCGAAAAAGGAATCGACCTGCTTCTGGGAGCATTCGCCGGCATTCATCGCCATTTCCCTGATGCCGTACTCGAGATTCTCGGGACCGGGCCGTGCCGGGTTGCCCTCGAAGAGCAACGAAGCGCCCTGGAACTTGAAGCGTGTGTTCGATTCCGCGGTCATGTAACCTTCCCAGCCGAATATTTCAGCGGAGTTTCAGCCTTCGTGCTATCTTCCCGGCACGAAGGATTGCCGAATGCGCTGCTTGAAGCGGCAGCCGCCGGGCTTCCGATTGTCGCGCTCCCCGCATCGCAGGGCTTGGTCACGCTCTTGACTGGGCACCCCGGCGTTTGGCTGGCAAAAGAAATCTCGGCCAAAGCGCTCGAAATCGCTTTGTGCGACGCTCTCACATCAATCCAACCGGGGCAGAGATTCTTGCATACGTGGATTGAAACCTTCGATCAAAATAAAGCAATCTCCGCCTACGAAGACGCAATTGAAGCGGTTCTGCTGGAGCGCAAATCGTGAATCGCGTCGCATATTTGATTCCGACCATCGACCGCATTGGAGGCGCAGAGCAGCAAGTCCTCCAACTGGCAAGAGGATTGGCAAAGAGGGGTTGGAAAATCAGTGTCATCACTCTCTCCGGAAGCGGCGGAGATACGGCCAAGACGTTGCAAGCCGCGGGCGTCCAATTTCACAGCCTCGGGATGCGCAAGGGTCTCGCGGATCCGCGCGGCTGGCTTCGACTTTATGTGTGGATCCTCGAAAACCGTCCAGACGTCCTCCATGCGCATCTGCCCCACGCGTCCCTGCTGGCGCGATGGTCCCGATTAGCTTCACCTGTGCGGGTCATTGTCGATACGATCCATTCGCCCGCGACCGGCGGACTTCTGCGTCGGGCCGGATACCGCTTGACCACCGGCTTGGTGGATGTTGTCACCGCCGTCAGCCACGCCGCCGCAGGACCGTGGCTTGAAGCAGGTCTTGTCGGCGATGAGAATCTGGCAATCGTTCCCAACGGAGTAGACACAGATCGTTGGAAGCGCGATCACGGAATCCGCGCAGCGAAACGCCATGAACTCGGATTGTCTGATGAGTTCCTCTGGCTCGCGGTTGGCAGGCTCGACCCGGTAAAAAATCACGCCACGCTACTGCGGGCCTTCGCCAGAATTGCACGTCATACTCGCCTGGTGTTTGCAGGTGAGGGCGCACTCCACGGTGAGTTGCGCTCTCTCGCATCGGAGCTTGGACTGCGCGACCGCGTGAGTTTTCCCGGCTTTCAGAACGATGTTCACACGTGGATGCAGGCAGCGGACGGGTTTGTACTCTGCTCTTCTTTAGAGGGGTTGCCGATGTCGTTGCTTGAGGCCGGTGCATGCGAGTTGCCGGCGGTCATTACCGACATCCCGGGCTCTCGGGAAGTCCTACCCGACTCACTCCATGGCGCCGCGGTACCGGTTGGCGATGCGGAAGCGCTCGCCGCTGCGATGAGCGCGGTGATGTGTCTCCCCGATCTGGACCGGCGAGAACTCGGCCGCCGCATGCGCTTGTCTATTTGCAAAAGATTTGGGATCGAAGCCGTGCTGACCCAATGGGAAGATCTCTACCGCGCACTTTTGGAAAACAATCCTCAGCCCTCGCGATCCGGAATGTCCGCTTCGGCCTTGGGCAGAACTTTCCAGCTCCAGTAGCCAAGAAATATCAGTGTGCTCATGGTCCAGAGCGATGTAGCCAGCGCGATGCCGGCTACGCCAAATCGCCGCATCAGCACAAGATTCAGAACGACATCAAGCCCAAGGTTCAGAAGTCCGCAATAAAAGACGAGGTCCGTGCGTCGCATGGCCACAAGAAAGCGGTAGAAGACCCGACTGCAGGCGAAGAACGGAATCTGCAGAGCGTACATGATGAGTACGATCGAAACTGCGGACGTGTCCTGGGGACCGAATACCCCATGCTGAAACATCAAACGAACGAGAGTCTGCGCCCCAGCAATTAGCGCAATCGCGACAAGCGTCGCCAAACTTGCCGACGACCATGCCCAGATCCGCAAGGATCTTCCGCATTCGTACCAGTCTTCATGCGCAATCATCTCGGAGAAGTGCGGAGTAAGCGATGAGGAAATGGCTCCCCCCAGCAAGGCCAATGGAACCCCGACGAACCGCCCGGCATATGCCAGCGAGGCCACGCTTCCTTGAGGGAGCGTGGCAGCCATCGCCTGGTCCACAAGCAGTCCTCCGGATGCAACCAGCCCACTCAGCAAGACCGGCCCATACTGCAGTGCAACCTGCCGGGTCGCCGTGTTCATTCCATACCATCGCAGGCTGAGCCGAAACTCCCCGGACCTCATCATCCATCCAACCCAGATTGCCTGGAGCAGAGCGCCGGCGACCGTGCCGTAAACCATCGCCCAGATTCCGAGCCTGCCTGCAAACAGTGAGACACAGACAAGGATGGCGACGGGCGTGGCGACGGGCGCGAGTGCCGGAAGAGCAAAGCGTCCTGTGGTATTAACAACTGAAGTGCATAGCGAAGCGACGCCCGTAAGAACAACCACCGGCAGCAATCCATAAAACAGTCGCACTGCGAGACTCAATTTGCCGGGGGTGAAATGCGAGCCAATCAGCGGAAAAAACAACCGCGCAGACAATTCCATCCCAAGGGATA
This sequence comes from Occallatibacter sp., assembly GCF_049582745.1. Lineage (GTDB taxonomy): Bacteria > Acidobacteriota > Terriglobia > Terriglobales > Acidobacteriaceae > Telmatobacter. The sequence goes on along the minus strand of NZ_JBAUUO010000171.1, from coordinate 63,176 downwards.
CCATCACAAGCAGAATGCAGGTCCAAACGAGCGTATTCGAGAGCAACTGTTGAGCGCGCTCTCGGCCCTCTGCCAGCCTCACTCTCACCAGAGTCGGCACGAGCGCCTGATTCATTGATTCCGCAATCAGGTTGACGAGAAGTCCGGGGATCAGCGCCGCAGCGAGAAAGGCTTCGAGCGCGTCGGAGCGGCCGAAGATTCCAGCCACCGTAAACTCCTTCGCAGTGGCAACAACTTTCACGGCCAGTGTTGCAACAATGACAGCGAAAGCAGCATTGAGAATCCGGCGGTTAGTGCCGGCTTCTCTTCCGGACACCGTTGCCGTACTCATGGGAGGCGCACATCCATGCACAGCTCGGCAGCGCTGGATGGACTTGGAAATTGCTGCTCAACGTCTTCCGGCTGATCCTTCATGAGGCGATAACCGAGTGCGATCAAGGCGAGCAGAAGCCATGTGCTGCGGCTTTCGCCGACGGTTCCAACCAGCGACGACGTCAGCCAAACCGCCATCAACGTCGCCAGGCAAATCCGAAGCGTGCCGCCGATGGCGAAGATGGATTGTACCGAAACAACGACGATGCCGGCTGCGATCACCAGCGCGACGAGGCCGCCCTCCACCAGAATCGAAAGCACGGTATTGTGCGCAGTGTCGATGGGCGCCAACCTCGCCGCGGCGACAAAGGAACCGGCCCCGTGGCCCAAAATTGGCGCATTCAGAAATGCGTTCCAACCTGCAGACCAGATGTTCACCCGCTGGTTGAAGTCACCATTTTGCAGCTGCCCTCCGATCGAAGCAATGCGCTCCAAAGTCTCGCTCGGCACCAGTAGCCAGATGGATGCGGCAGCAACAGGCAGCGCAAGCGCTCCCCACAACAAGCCTTTCGGAAAGCGTCGAATCAGCAGCACGGCGCTGCCAGCCAGGGCGACAACCGCGGCCAGAAATCCGCCCCGCGACGCGGTCAGCAAAACGCACACGAAGCCAAGAGGAAGATAGCCGGCCGCCAGCAATTTGCCGGCCCATCGCTCTTTTCCGTCCAGCAGAAGCGCGGCAATCGGAAATCCCAGATCGAGAAATCGTGCCACATCGTTTGGATCCTGGCCGAAAGCAGCGAACCGAATCTGATCCCCGGAGCTGGGATCAAAGGCGGCGAAGTTCACAATCGTAAGGATCGCCAAGACCCACGAACCGGCAAGCCAAACCCGCATCACGTTGCGCACATCGCGCGCGCCCTCGCCAAACTCCCAAATCAGCCAGACAATCATCATCTCCTGGAAATAGCCGCGAAGCTTGATCGGCGTCACATCGGGTGCTGCTGTCCAGAAGAGAGGACAGCACAACCAGAGATAAAAAGTGAGTGTCAGCCATTGCAGCGGTCCAGGCCTGCGGAAGCGTCCAGCCTGCAAAATCGCGGGCACCGCGGCAATCAGCAAAAGCAAGCCCGCGATGCGCGCAATATTACCGAATGGAGCGCCGAGATCGAGCGAATACTCCCATGGAATTGTGAACGCGAAGATAAGCAGAAGGGTCCACGCAATTCGCCGCATGGTGCTAGAACCTTTGCGAGTAGACCAACCCCGCAAAGATGCTGACGCCTGCTGCAGACTGAATCACCGACTCCATCGTCCGGTTCCAGAGATTCTTCGCCAACGAGTCCGGAACAAAGACGATGTCGCGGTCTCGAATCGGAATATCCGGGTCAAGTCCGCGCATCATGCGTTTCAGGTTCAGCGTTGTAATGGTGCGGCTTCCCTGCTGCTCGCGGATCAAAACCGCCTTTGTCAGCGCAGCATTCTGTCCAGGACCCCACGCGAGTGAGAGCGCCTGCACAATGGTTGTCGTTTGCACCGGATCAACCGGAAAACCGCCCGGCCGGACGACATCCCCCACCACGTAGACAAGTCCCGCCCGACTCACCTGAACAGTATCGCCAGGAAGCAAATCCGGGTTGTGATCGGCGGTCGTGTCAGTACCTGCCGGATCCAGCGCCACCGATTGAATCGCCTTCGGGTCGTCTCGATGCACAATCGTGACAAGCCGGCCCGCATTCGGATTCAACCCCGACGCCGATGAAATCAGATCGAGCAATCGATGATGGACCGTGTAGCTGTAGATCCCCGGCCGCGCCACCTCGCCGAGAACAGACACATCCTGTCCTGCATATGCAGTCACAAGCACCGTGACCTGCGGATGAAGCAGCATGCCGCGCTCGATAAGCGCCGTCTGAACAGCATGCGCCGCCGATGTCTCATCCATTCCCCCGACTTGCACTTCACCGGCAAGCATGAGCGTCACCGTGCCTGACTCTGAAACGCGAACTGAAGCGCGCATCTCCGGAGTATGCGCTTCCGAAACTTCGAGCAGATCACCGGGGCTAATCGGCGCAGCCATCGCCATTCCCGGCGTAGCGGTCGCGCCCGGCGGGACCCCGGCCAGGCGTATGCCCTGCGCTGCATTCCAAACCGCGGGCGCGTCTTTTGCGTTGGGATAGCTCTTCGTCTCCGTCGATTGCGGAGTGCGTGCAACGCCCGTTGGCAGACCGGATGTGTTCGGTGTCGGCGCCTGTGCGCGTCCTACACCAGTTGCTGCAGCAACAAGTGCAAGCACGATGGCAACCTGCCTCGCCTTCGATCGAATCGTCTCACGCATAAGAACCACCGCAAGTCCCACCCACAACGACACAAACAGAGTGATCCCCATCAATACCGGCAGATTCGGCGAAACGGGCTTTACCGGCTGGCGCGCATAATCAATGATGAAGAGCTCGGATCCGCGGCTGCTTGCGGCCAGACCGGCTTCCTCCGCCTGCTGGGTCAGTCGAATATAGAGATCGCGATTGGCGTTCGCCTCCTGCCGCATTGACACGTACTTCAGCGACGCTTCATTCAGCTTCAGGCCGGCGCTTGTGGCGTCGTCAAGACTCTCGCGCAGAATCTTCTCGCGATCGGTGGCGGCCACCCATGCGCTTTTAAGCCGCTCTACGAGCTTCTTGTCTTCTGCCTTGAGCTGCTGATCCAGATCCTGCATCTGGCTGCGAATCTCCAGCACCCGCGGAAAGTTTGGCCCGTGTTCAATGCGCAATTGCGCCTGTTCCTGCTCCAGATCGCTGCGGCGCGTTCGCAACTGCTGCAAAAGCGCCGATGTTGAACTGTTTGTAGCCAGCAGCTTTGGGTCCGACGAAGCCACCAGTTCCGGATCGCCGGATGCAGCCGCACGATACTCCGCTTCCAGCACGATCCGATCGGTCGTTGTGGTGGCCAATTCCCTGCTCAGCGCATCAACCTCACCCAGGTCTGCGGTGTGCTCCACGTCGGTCGGTTGGCCATTTCCGACCGTCTCCGGGGTATTCAGTATGCCGTGCTGCTTCTGGAATGCCGCCGACAGCTGATCATCCCGGTCTATCCGCGACTTCAAGTCACTCAATTGCGAGTGCAGCGATCGGGTGGCGTCATTCGTCGCCTCGATGCGTTGATCGGAATCATATTCGTTATAAGCGTGAATCAGCGTGTTCACAACGGCTGCCGAAAGCGCCGCGTCGCGCGAACGGAACTGGATTTGCAGAACCAGTGTGCGCGGGATGGTCTGTACGGTGAGATCGCGCTGAAACCGCTCCAGAAGCCAATCCCTCGCGTCGGGACTCGCCTGATTCGGGCTGAAATCTGCGTACCTTTGTGCGAAACGGCCTCTGAATCCGGGAGCCTTGTAGAGTTGCAGATGAGCAATCACATCCCATGCAAGTTGATCGCTGCGCAGGACATTTGCCAGCGTTTCAAGCTGCACCTGCCCTGAAGCAAAGGAACCCGACGGTGCGCCTTCGTTGCGATCAAATGTCAGGAGCGAAACCTGCGTGCCGTGCAATGCAACTCGCGCGGTCGCCTCGTACACATTGGGAGCAATCAGGCAATAGAGCAGGCATGCACCCAACAGTGCGCCCACAATCGACAGAAAGAGTCGGCGATGACACCTGACTGCCAACCAAACTTCGCCAAACGATTGAAACGAACTCCGCTGCGAAACCCGGCCTGACACCGGATCGTACCCGCGCGCTGGCTCTGTCTGCACTTCGATAGTCTGCGGCAGTGCGGCTTCCTCGTTCCCATTGGTTTCCGAAAGGCATGCTTCGCAGAACTATACGGACGGCCTCAGCGGATTGGTCTCGTACCAGTGTGACCAATTCGAAGCAGGTTGTTAGTGAGGTGCGTCACATATGAAAGAACCTGAAAGCGCGGGGAATCTTGAACCAGGAGCCCCGGCCTATGAACAGGTCCGATACCACTCAACCGTCCGCCGCAACCCTTCCCTGAAGTCCACAATCGGGCTGTAACCCAGAAGTTTGCCTGCGAGATGGATATCTGCGAGCGAATCGCGGATATCCCCTGAACGCGCCGCACCGTATGCAGGCTGCCCGTTGTAGCCGGTAAATTCGCAAAGAATGCGGAATGTCTCGTTGAGCGTACACCGAGAGCCGGTGGCCAAATTCATCATTTGACCGGCAACCCTTTCCTTCGGCGCATCGGCCGCAAGCAAATTGCCATGAACGACGTTGTCGATATACGTAAAATCGCGGCTTTGTTCGCCGTCGCCGAAGATCGTCGGCTGCTCCCCAGCCAACATCCGCCGGCAAAAGACGGCAAGCACCCCGGAATAATGCGAAGTCGGGTCCTGAAACGGTCCAAACACGTTGAAGTACCGCAGAACCACGGTCTCCAGGCCATATACCCGCGCAAAGGCACGCATATATTGCTCGCCGGCCAGTTTCGCCACCGCGTACGGCGAAATCGGATTCGGCAGCATCTCCTCCTGCTTCGGAAGCGTCGGCGTGTCTCCATATGCCGATGAGGAGCCCGCATACACCACGCGGCGAACTCCCGCTGCACGTGCAGCGACCAGCAGGTTCAACGTCGCCGTCACGCAATGCAGATTAGTACCGGCCGGATCGGCCACGGAGCGCGGCACCGAGGCCAATGCAGCTTCGTGAAAGACAATTTCAATCCCTTCGCAGGCTAGTGCGCAATGTTCCGGGTCCGTCAGGTCGCCTTCTATGAATTCCATCGCCTCCAGTCCCGCCAGGTTGCTGCGCTTGCCGGTAATGAAGTTGTCGATGCCGCGCACTGCTTCTCCACGTTCCAACAATGCCGCGGCAATCGATCGTCCAATGAACCCGGCAGCGCCGGTAACAAGAAATTTCGCCAACCAGGCCTCCCAATCGCGCGATAATCTCGCCGATAGTAAGAGTACTATCGGCACCCTCCGCTCGCGGCTCAGTGCCTCAACCACTGCTTTACAATGAGGAACATGACCTCAAGAGCAACAACAACCCTCTCGGAACTGAAAAAGAGAATTGAGAGCAGGCAGGCGCGGATCGGCATCGTCGGAATGGGCTACGTCGGCCTGCCTCTCGCGTTGCTGTTCAGCGGCGAAGGCTTCGCCGTTACCGGGTTCGATATCGAGGAGAGAAAGGTCGGCACGCTGAATGCAGGCGGTTCCTACATCGTGCGAATTCTCCCCGACGCAATTCAGAAGGCACAGAAATCCGGCTTTCGCGCAACATCCGATTACTCCGAAATCGAGCGCATGGATGCGATCATCATTTGCGTCCCTACGCCCCTCAATGAGTACCATGAGCCCGATTTGAGCTACGTTACAGGCACCGTCGGGTCCTTCGCCCCGTATCTGCGCGAAGGACAACTCGTCATCCTCGAGAGCACGACCTACCCCGGAACCACAGAAGAGATCGTCGTGCCGCTGATTGAAAAAGGAAATCGCCACGGGTTGAAAGTCGCCCGCATTCACGACGATGTGGGAATTCACGTTGCATTCTCGCCGGAACGCGAGGACCCGGGCAATGAGACCGTCGCGCGCCACGACATCCCCAAGGTCGTTGGTGGCTGCGCCCCGGCTGCCGCCGAGCTCGCGGCGGCGTATTACGGCGCCATCTTCCGCCGCGTCATTCCCGTCAGCAGTCCCGCGGTCGCGGAGATGAGCAAGCTGCTCGAAAACATCTATCGCTGCGTCAATATAGCCCTCGTGAACGAACTCAAACAACTTTGTATGCGCATGGACATCGACATCCACGAGGTGATCGACGCCGCCAAAACCAAGCCTTTCGGCTTCCAGGCCTTCTATCCGGGCCCAGGCCTCGGCGGCCACTGCATCCCCATCGATCCCTTCTATCTATCGTGGAAGGCCAGGCAGTTCGACTTCCGGACACGCTTCATCGAACTCGCCGGCGAAGTCAATATCAACATGCCCTACTTCGTGATCGATCAGCTTGCCGATGGCCTCAACAAGCATCGCAAGTCCATCAACGGTTCGAAGGTGCTTGTTCTCGGCCTCGCCTACAAACGCGACATTGACGACCTGCGCGAATCGCCGTCCCTGACCATCATCGAGTTGTTGCGCGAAAAAGGCGCAAACGTTGCCTACAACGATCCGTACTTTCCCACAGTCGGCCAAGGTCGCCATTATGCGCTGAATATGACCAACACCCCGCTCGAAGATCTCAACCAGTATGACGCCGTAATGATTGTGACGGATCACTCCTCGTACAACTACCGCGCAATCGTCGAACAAGCGCAACTCGTTGTCGACACACGCAACGCCACCAAGGGCATCGACTCGCCCAAGATCGTGCGCTGCTGAAGCAAGCTGCGGAAAACTCAACCGAAGAGGCTTCGTAACAAGGGCACGGCCTTAGCCGGGCCAATAAAGAGGCTTTGTAACAAGGTCACGGCTCGGGGAACCCATTTATGGGTCGCGGGCCGATAAGGTCGGCAGAATAAGTCGGGCTTCAGCCCCTGCCAGGCATCCCGAGCTTAATTCGCTTTTCGTTTGGACTCTCGTCGCGCCGCTGAAGGCCGACGGTCACTATCGGGACACGATTAGAGCTCGCCATACGCGCCGCCAGAATTCTCTGTCCATGAATGTCGTTTATCCGCTAAACTCGGCAATCAAGCACTCAATCTCCCGCGAGGTCAAACCGCGTGAACGAATGGAAGCTGGTTCAGAAGGATTCCTCCGAAGCACTGGCGCGTTTGCATTTCTTTTCCGTCAAAAAGAGGCACGCCAGGGGCGAGATCGAAGCCCGCATCACCGTGAAAGAGTTTGCCACCGCGAAGACCAGTGACATGCAGTTCTATGCCACCGCCGATCTTGAGCTCAATCAGAAGGCGTTGCGATTCCAGCCCTGCGGATGGAGCGAAACCCTGGTAGGCGCGCTTGGCGAGTGTATGCGCAATCTTCGCAAATTCGATTACGAGGCCTTCGAGGACCCCTCTGCGTTACCATCCGATTGTGGCCGGTGACGGCCGCGCAAAGCACTACGCATCCACGCGCCGGAGCAGCACCGCAATGTTTACACCCAGAGCCATCGGATTTGTCCGCAGCCCCTACACTGACACCAAGTCCATTCCCAAGGGGCTCGGCGCAAAACACGACGCTGAGGGTGTGCTGGAGATTCTCCCGGAGTTCGAATTGGGTCTAACGGATGTCGAGGGCTTTTCGCACCTCTTTGTCATCTGGACCTTCGATCGATCGGAAGGCTTTGAACTCATCGGCAGTCCACCGTTTGACGAACGACCTCATGGCGTATTTTCCACGCGTTCTCCGCGCCGCCCCAATCCGATTGCTCTCACGGTAGTGGAGTTGCTGAGCCGCGAAGGCCGTCTCTTGCGTGTCCGCGGGGTGGATATGCTGGATGGAACGCCCATTCTTGACATCAAGCCGTACATGTCAAGCATCCCTGCGGAGAAGATTCGCCGAGGCTGGCTCGCCGAGGCCGAGGCGCGCACCCACAAATAGCCGGCTACGTTGAATCTCACGCCACCTTTCAGCACAGAGTCCTACAATGTGGCAGTTTCAACCCTGCTACCGCCTTCAACCAACAACTTCCCGCCCAGACCTCCCCTCTAAGTAGGTAACGGAAGAGAAATCTTCCTCAAAGGAGAGAGTCGACTATGGCCTTCAAGAGAATCGGCAACGAAACTCACGAATGGCAACAAGTACACTCGTGCATCAAGGGTTGTACAGGCCAAGGGAGGGAAACGCGGGCGGAGTCTCGAATGAACCACCCTATTTGTACGGTCCGAGTTGCGATCCGGCCACCGAACCGGATCTTCCAAAATTCGGAGAGCATGAGGGCGAGGTCTCGCAAGAGATCCCGCCCTTTTGCTTCGCAAGGCGTTCGGGGCGCTGTGCCATTCTGCATCTCCAGCGTCAGAAACCGACCTCATGCCCTCAAACCCGGTGGCGCGTCAACCTGCCGCCCAAGGGCCTGATCGTGTATCGTGAGTGAGTTCGGATATGGACTTGCTCACCGCCACGCTTGCTGAACCGCATAGCTTCTCGCCGTGGGAGAAGTTGCTCCTGGTGGCTTTGATTGTTGCTTCTGCAGCGCTGTTCTGGCGCAGATTCGGACCCATTCTCAAACGAATTCTCAATTCCAGAAAAGATCCGGACTTCAGCCTGACGCCTGTCGGGAAACGGGTCTGGGACTTCTTCTGGGAAGTGCTCTGCCAGGCCAAGGTCATCCGCGAACGTCCCCTCCCCGGCCTCGCTCATGCATTCGTTTTCTGGGGATTCTGCGCCTTCGCCCTCGTCACCTTGAACCACGTTGCCGTCGGGCTAGGTATTGGATTCCTGGACCCCCACGGCCTCATCGGGCGCTTCTATTTCTATTTCGCCGCAGCCTTCGCCATCGCCTGCTCTGTCGGCATCTTCGGCCTTTTCGTTCGCAGATTCTTTGTACGACCGCGCTGGCTTGGCGGCAAAGTCTCCTACGAATCAGGTGTGATCGCGCTCCTGATTTTCCTCCTCATGGTGACCTACCTCGCAGCGTTTACCGTCAGTGACGCCAGCCAGGCCGATCGCATTCTCTGGTGGACTCACACTCTTTCACTGCTCATCTTCTTGCCCATCATTCCCCACACCAAGCACCTGCATCTCGTTTTAAGCTCGGCCACCATCTTTCTATCTCGTGGCGGCTTCAGCAAAATTCCGCCCCTCGTCGGTGATGAAGACTTTGGCCTCGTCGCCGGAACCGACCTCACCCAACTGGTCAGCCTGCAGGCTTACTCCTGCGTAGAATGCGGCCGCTGCAGTGAACATTGCCCCGCCACTAACACCGGAAAAGAGCTGAACCCGAAGGAAATCATCCTCGGCCTTCGCGGCTACCTGAACGAATATGGCCCGGCCTCCCAGGAATCCCTGATCGGCAAATTCAACTCCATAACCGCCGACTTCCAATGCACCACTTGCGGTTCCTGCGAGTACCAGTGTCCGGTCGGCATCGAGCATCTTCCCATTCTCGTCGGCCTCCGTCGCGGCGCAGTCAACACCGGCACGTGGGAAGACGATCACGGCGCTAAGCTCTTCCTCGCTCTCGAGCGCGGATCGAACGCATTAGGGATGGGCGCACTCGAGCGCGACAAGTTCATCCAGAAACAGGAGCTTCCGCTCTTTGACGGTTCTCAAGAGTATTGCCTCTGGTTGGGCTGCATGGGTGGATACGATCCCAAAGGCCGCGAAATCATTGCCGACTTCGCCCGCGTGATGAATTTCCTCGGCACAAGCTACGGAGTCCTGCGCAAAGAGAAATGCACCGGCGATCCCGTCCGCCGCCTCGGCAACGACCTCCTCTTCCAGCAACTCGCCGAAGCAAATCTCGAGGCTCTCAGCCAGTCCAAAGTTAAAAAAATAGTCTCCATCTGCCCTCACTGCGTTCGCACCATTCAGGAAGATTGGAAGGAGTTCGGCACGCCGCCCGAGATCGAACACCATAGTGAGTTCCTCGCCCGCTTCGCCGACAAATTGCGGAACCAGAATGCACACATGTCAGGGCATGCCGACAGAGGTCTGCCGGAAAAGCATGAAGCATCAGGCCACCACGAAAAATCTCCTTTGGAAAAGCACGAAGCGTCTGGGCATGACTTTAGTCGTGCCGAAAACACTGCCAATGAAGGAGGGGCTTCAGCCCCTGAAATTCCAACTCCGCCAACCATCGTCTACCACGACCCCTGTTACCTCGGCCGCTATCGCAACGTCTACGATGAGCCCCGCACCGTCGTCTCGCTCGCCGGCGAACTCGTCGAAGCCCCACGCTCGCATCAACGCAGCTTCTGCTGCGGAGCCGGAGGCGGCCTCGCCTTCCTCGGCGAAGAAACCGGCGACCGCGTCAGCCACGTGCGCGCCAAAGAACTCGTCGCCACCGGTGCCTCGACCATCGCCACCGCATGCCCCTTCTGCAACACCATGTTCCGCGATGCCCTATCTTCCGCCGGCGAAGCCGCGCCGCAGCTTCTCGACATTGCACAACTAACCGCCCGCTGCCTACCTGTTCTCGAACAAGGGCCCACAAAACGAGACTCATGAAATCCTCACACGCCAGTTTTGAAAGGGCACGGCTTCAGCCGTGCCATAAACATCACAAAAGTACGACCGGCTTTCGCCGCTGAGGGACACTCCCTCCACGGTTTGCTTGGATACAAGCCATTGGAGCATCAATAAATGAAAATCATTGTCGCCATCAAACAAGTCCCCGAACGCGACGCGCAGGTTCGCATCTCGAGCTCCGGTAAATGGATCGAAGAGTCCGACCTGCAATTCGCCATGAACGAATCCGACGCCTACGCCCTCGAAGAAGCCCTGCAGCTAAAGGAGAAACACGGCGGCGAAGTCATCGTTCTAAGCGCAGGTCCTGAGCGCGCCGGTACCACCATTCGCGAAGCCCTCGCCAAAGGCGCCGACCGCGCCATTCACATCGAAGCCGACGACCTGACCCAGCGCGACGCCCTCGGCGTTGCGCAGCTGCTTGCTGCCGCCGCAAAGCAAGAGAACCCCGACCTCGTTCTCACCGGTCTGCAGTCCGACGACCTCGGCTACGGTCAGACCGGCGTCATCATAGCGGAACTGATGGGTGTGCCCCACGCATCCCTTATCCTCCATGTCGACAAGACCGACACCGGCCTCACGGTGAAGCGCGAACTCGAAGAGGGCTGGTTTCAGGACATCGACCTCCCGCTTCCTGCCGTTCTGATGATTCAATCCGGCGGCACCAAGCTGCGCTATGCCACCCTTATGGGCATCAAGAAAGCGAAGACCAAAGAGTTTCGCAAAATCAGCGCTGCCGATCTCGGTGCATCCGGTGCGCCAACCGCGATACTCGAAACAATCACGCTCCCGCAAAAACAGAAATCCACCCAGATCATTCCCGGTTCCGCCAAAGAAGCGGCGGCAACCTTAGTCGAGAAGCTGAAATTCGAGGTGCGCGTCCTATGAGCGGCGTATACGTAGTTCTTGAAGATCGCAACGGCCGCATCGGCCGCATTAGTTGGGAAGCAGTCGCAGCGGCCAATCTTCTTGCTGCCCAATCCGGCGACAAAGCAACCGCCATCGTCATCGGCGCGCAAACCGAAGCCCTCGCCAGCGAAGCCGGCACCAAAGGCGTCGCCAAAGTCGTCCGCATCGAGCATCCGCTGCTCGCCCAGTACACCTCCGACGGATACACCACGGCGCTCCAGCAATTCATCGCCGCCGAATCACCCGACTACCTCGTCTTCCCCCACACCTATCAGGTTCGCGATTACGCCCCCGCTCTCGCCGCCCGCCTCGGCCGCGTGCTCATCGGCGACGTTACCGCCATCACAGACGGTCCCGTTTTCATCCGCTCGCTCATGCAGGGACGTTTGAGTGGCAGCTATCGTCCCTCCGGCGCAGCACCATCCTTCATCTCTGTCCAGTCCGGCGCGTTCCGGGCCGGCGAAGCCCAATCCAGCGGTGCTGCGATCGCTGTCTTCACTCCGGCAATCGAAGCCGCGCAAATCCGAACGAAACCCGGCGAACCCTTCCGCGGCACCGCACAAGCCGTCGACCTTGGCTCCGCCCCATTGATCGTTGCCGTAGGCCGCGGCATCAAGGAAGCCGACAATCTTCCGCTCGTTCAAGATCTCGCCTCAGCTCTCGGCGCCGAACTCGCCGCATCCCGCCCCATCTGCGACAACGGCTGGCTTCCCATCGAACGCCAGGTCGGCAGCTCCGGCCAGACCGTCGCGCCCAAGCTCTACCTCGCCGTCGGCATCTCCGGAGCCATTCAGCACCTCGTTGGCATGAAGGGCTCGCAGTGCATCGTCGCCATCAACAAAGACGCCGAGGCCCCCATCTTCGAAGTAGCCGACTACGGCATCGTCGGCGACCTCTTCGAAGTCGTCCCCGCTCTAACCGAAGCGATCAAAACCGCCCGCCAGTAGAGTCTCGCCTTACCTATGAACCATGGGTGCCCCATCCATTCGACGTTTTTGTCGAATGGGTGGGAATCCACGAACCCAAATCACAATCTGTCATTTCGACCGAAGCGCAGCGAAGTGGAGAAGCCCGCAGTTGCTTTTCGCCAACGCCCCGCTTCGGACTGACCCCACCGAAATCGATCCCACCCATTTGCTTCCCACCCGCCACTCCGCGTATCGTTCTCAGTTGCACCAAAACACATACAGGGGCATCTGATGTTTCTCCCGGAAACATATCAAGTAACGCTCGCCCTCATGATCCTCAGCATGCTCTGCTGGGGATCCTGGGCAAACACACTCAAACTTTGCCCGAAATTCCGCTTCCAGCTCTTTTATTGGGATTACGCGGTCGGCCTCTTCGCAGGTGCGGTCCTGCTCGGATTGACGGCGGGATCCTTCGGCCGCTCCGGCACACCCTTCCTCGCAGCGGTTGTTGAAACCGCCCCGTCGCGTATTCTCTGGGCCATCTGCGGCGGAGCTATCTTCAATGTTGCAAATCTTCTCCTCGTCGCCGCCATTGATGTTGCCGGACTCGCCGTCGCCTTCCCCGTAGGAATCGGCCTCGCCCTCGTGGTCGGCGCAGTCTCCAGTTATCTCGTCAGCCCCGCCGCCAATCCCCTGCTTCTTTTCGGCGGAGTGGCACTTGTAGCCCTCGCGATCATCGTTGACGCCGCAGCCTATCGCAAACGCGAATCCACCGCAAAAGCCACCACAACCCGCGGCATCGTTCTCAGTCTTGTTGCCGGCCTGCTGATGGGCAGCTTCTATCCCCTGGTTGCTCACGCCATGCGCGGCTCCGGTTCTCCAGGACCCTATGCCATCGCGCTCTATTTTGCGATCGGCGTCCTTTTGTCGACCATCCCCGCCAATCTCCTTCTTATGTGGACACCCCTGGACGGCAAGCCTCGCGTCAACGGATTCGATTACTGGCGCGTTCCCATCGGCTGGCATTTGGCCGGCATCTTCGGCGGTGCCATCTGGTGTGTCGGCGCCGTCGCCAACTTCGTTGCCTCGGGCGCGCATTTTGTAGGACCCGCCGTGTCCTACTCCATCGGCCAGGGAGCCACCATGATTTCCGCCTGCTGGGGCATCTTCGTCTGGCGCGAATTTGCCGGCGCACCGCGCGCCGCGCACATGCTCCTCGTACTCATGTTCGTCTTCTTCATCCTTGGCCTGGGTGCTGTGGCCATGGCTCCCCTCTACTGAGGTCTTCATGCAAGAGGCTTGCAAACCGATTGTCGTCGTCGGCAGCGTCACCATGGATATGGTGACCTGCACTCCCCAAATCCCTCGCATCGGCCAGACCATCATCGGCACCAGCTTCTCCACCACGCCCGGAGGCAAAGGCGCCAACCAGGCCGTCGCTGCTGCCCGCCTTGGCTATCCAGTGCAATTCGTCGGCATGGTCGGCGACGATATTTACGGGCCCCAACTAATCCAGAATCTCGCCGACGCCGGCGTCGATACATCCGCAATGGAAACCACCTCCGGCCCTTCCGGACTCGCTCCGATATTCCTCGCCGCCAACGGCCAGAACGCCATCGTGGTCGTTCCCGGAGCAAACGGCAAGGTCGACTCCACATATGTCGACAAACACATCGACGTCATTCGCAACGCAGGCATGGTCCTGTGCCAGCTTGAACTGCCCATGGCGACCATCGACCACACTCTGAACGTCTGCGCGGAACTGGGCGTGCCCGTCATGCTTGACCCCGCTCCCGCAGCCGGGCTCAGCGACTCCGTTTGGAAACAGGTCGCATGGTTCACGCCCAACGAAACTGAAGCTGCCTTCTATCTCAACGATGGATCCTATCCTGAACTCATTGCGCAGGAGCTGCTCGAACGCGGCCTCCGCGGCGTCGTCCTCAAGCGCGGCGCCGAGGGTGCTTACGTTGCAATCGCAGGCGGCGCCGCCGGCTGGGTAAAACCATTCGCTGTTGACGCCATCGACACCGTCGCTGCCGGCGACTGCTTCAATGGCGCTTTCGCCGTCGCACTGCTCGAAGGCAAAAGCCCGCTGGCTGCCGCGCGGTTCGCCTGCGCAGCATCCGCTATCTCCGTTACACGTCGCGGCGCACAGGCCTCCATGCCCACATATGCAGATCTCAACGCCTTTTTGGCCGACCGCGGCGAGACCATGTAGTTCGATCCGCACTTCTCACGAAAACGCCCGGAGATGAGCCGAATGATCCAAAAGCTATTTCTATCAAGCATTCTTGGAGCACTGGCGGTTACCGCCGCCGCGCAGGACACCCTCTACCAGCCGCGCGGCCAGCAAATCCCTCCACCCATCTGCATGAATCTCCATAACGCCTGGGAAGGTCCGCAAATAATCTGTCTGCCCTTCGCCCATGAGCGTTGGCTGGCTGACCTGCGGCACTGGCGCACCGAGCGCCGCATCCGCATCGCTTACGATCCGTCCCGCTACGAATTGCCTGCGCTCAAGTGGACACAGTCCAGCTTCATGCAGCCCCAGATGATGGTCCACGATCGCTACTTCTACGATCCTGTGGCCGGCCGTTACACCGTCGATCGCTATCTTGACGATCTCGAAAAACGTTACGGCGGCATCGACGCGGTTCTCATCTGGTCCACCTACCCCAACATGGGAATCGACGATCGCAACCAACTCGAAATGGTTGCGTCCATGCCGGGAGGCATAGAAGGCATCCGAAAAATGGTCGCCGACTTTCATCGGCGCGGCGTGCGCGTCCTTTTCCCCATGATGATGTGGGATGAAGGCACACACCAGCCCCCGCAACCATGGCCGCAAGCCATTGCAGAGCTGATGAAACAGGTCGATGCCGACGGCATCAACGGCGACACGCAGGACGGCGTTCCGCTTGGCTTTTCGCTCGCTGCCGATGCCATCGGCCATCCTCTCGCCTTCGAGCCCGAAGGCGGCCCCAGCGACGAAGCGCTGGCGTGGAACGTCATGACCTGGGGCCAGTATGCGTTTCCCTTCGTCCCCATGGTCGACCGCTACAAGTGGATCGAGACGCGCCACATGGTCAACATCAGCGATCGCTGGGCGACCGACCATACCAGCGACCTGCAGTTCGCCTTCTTCAACGGCGTCGGCTGGGAGAGTTGGGAGAACATCTGGGGCGTCTGGAACGGTATCAATCCACGCGACGCCGAGGCCACGCGCCGCGTCGCCACCATCGAACGCGCCGTCGCTCCCTTTCTCGTCAGCTCCGACTGGGAGCCGCTCTACGCAATGCACAACTTCGGCGTCTATGCCAGTCGCTGGCCCCTCGGCGATCAGACCGTCTGGACCATCGTGAATCGAAATCCCTACGACATTCCCGGCCGCCAGATGGACGTAGAGCTCAAACCCGGCATGCGCTACTTCGATCTCTACCACGGTGTGGAACTCAAGCCCGAGACCGATGGTCCCGTCTCCGTCCTCAGCTTCAACATCGAAGCCAACGGCTACGGCGCGATTCTTGCCACACCCAACGAACCATCCGAAGCCATCAAGACGCTGATGCAGCGCATGGCCGTATTGACGGCCAGTCCGCTGGTCTCCTTTTCGCACGAACAGACCGTCCTGCAACAGCATCTCGTTGAAATCGCACCAACCAAACCGGCCACCGAAAATCCCGAAGGAATGGTGAAGATTCCCGCCGGCACTTTCGTCTTTCGCGTGCGCGGAACCGAGATTGAAGGCGGCTCCATGAACGGTGTCGACGTGCAGTATCCGTGGGAAGGTTCGCCGCGTCGCTTTCACGAACACACGATGACCATCAAACCCTTCTTCATCGACAAATTCCCCGTCACAAACGCGCAGTTCAAACAATTTCTCGACGCCACACACTATGCTCCACGTGATCCCGGCGACTTTCTCCGCGATTGGAAGAACGGCGCCTACCCGCAGGGATGGGACAATCGCCCTGTCACCTGGGTTTCTCTCGAAGATGCGCGCGCCTACGCTGCATGGGCCCGTAAGCGCCTTCCTCACGAGTGGGAATGGCAGCTCGCGGCGCAAGGCCCCGACGGCCGCGCCTATCCATGGGGCAACGACTGGAACCCGGCAAATGTTCCCACTCCCGACATCGGTCGCACCATGCGCGGTCCAGAGCCCGTCGGCGCGCATCCGCAGGGCGCGAGCCCCTACGGCGTCCAGGATCTTGTTGGAAACATCTGGCAGTGGACCGATGAGTTCGAGGACGATCACACGCGAGCGGCGATCGTACGCGGCAGCAGCTACTATCAGCCGCAAGGTTCTATCTGGTACTTCCCGCAGGCCTACCGCAACGACGAGCACAGCAAGGTTCTGCTCATGGCTCCCTCCTACGATCGCTCCGGCGGCGTAGGATTCCGTTGCGTCCGCGATGCGCAATGAGGCGTCAAACAACGCACCCAGCGAAATCAGGCAACCACATTCTCCAGCGTCCCGATCGGCTCGATTGTGATCCGTATCCGATCTCCGCTTGCCAGCGAAAACGTGCTCTGCGGCACAATCCCCGTCCCTGTCATCAGGAACACACCGGAAGGAAAGCTATTGTCGCGCAACAGATACTCGACCAGCGATTGCGGATCGCGCTTCAACTCCGCCAACTCCACTGATCCCGCAAACTCCACGCGATCGTTGCGCAGAATCTTCAACTCGATCTCAGTCGCATGCGCCAGCGGACTCGCTGTCACAAGGATTCCCGGCCCCAGCGCGCAGCTCCCGTTGTAAACCTTCGCCTGTGGCAGATACAGCGGATTCTCGCCTTCGATATCGCGCGAACTCATGTCGTTGCCAATTGTGTATCCGTTGATCCGACCCGCCGGACTCACCACCAGCGTCAACTCCGGCTCCGGAACCGACCAGTGCGCATCGCCGCGAATTCGCACCATGCCGCCAGTTCCCACGGTCCTGCTCGCAGTCGATTTAAAGAACAGCTCCGGGCGTTCTGCTGAATAAACACGGTCATAGAAGTTTCCGCCACCCGCGTCCTTCGACTCCTCCATGCGCGCGCCACGGCTCCGATAGTAGGTCACACCTGCAGCCCAAACCTCTTGCCCGGCGATCGGCGCCAGCAGATCTCCCTCACGAAATCCCGCCAGCGGTCTCGCCCGCTCCACAAAACCCGCCAGAAATTCCGGCAGATCGTCGCGCGAAAGCAGCCCGTCCCAGCCGTGCTCCGCAACCAGGTAATGCTGCCCACCCTCTTCGACGAAGACTCCGCCCGTAGTGCGAAAGAGCTTCATGCATCCCCCTCATTCGCTTTCATCCTACACGGCTACTCAGAAAATCCTCGATCACCACGAGATCCGGTGCCCCATTCATGCCGCAGTTTTATCGCGGCATGAGTGGGATACCACGATCCTCCGCGGCATCGATTCGCGCTATGCCGGGTGCCCCATCCAAGACGCGGTATCGTCGCGTCTTGGGTGAGAAAGCAACAAACCCTCCCAGCAACTACTCCCGCCACCCATCCAACTTCCCGCTCCGGATCGCCCCCGCCAACGCCTCGATATCCGGCGCCAGCACGCGATCCCGCTCCAGCCGCGGTACAACCTTGCGCACTGCATCGTGCGCCTCTTCGATCCGCGCACTGGACTTCAATGGACGGCGAAACTCCAGCGCCTGCGCCGCGCACATTAGTTCAATCGCAAGGATGCGCTCTGCATGTTCCACGATTTGTCGCAGCTTGATCGCTCCCGTCATTCCCATCGACACATGATCCTCTTTGCCGCCATCCGTCGGTATGCTCCCCGTTGACGACGGATGCGACAGCACCTGGCACTCGTTGATCAATGCCGCCGCAACAATCTGCGCAATCATGAACCCCGACGAGAGCCCCGGATCGGTGGAAAGAAACGCAGGTAGCCCTTCATTGATATCGGGATTCAGCAGCCTGTCGACGCGCCGCTCCGTGATGCCCGCCAGATCCGTCATTGCCAGCGCCCCGTAATCGAAAGCGTAGGACAGCGGCGCTCCATGAAAATTCCCACCGGAGATCACCGCACCGCCCGTACCTGATTCGCCCGGAAACACCAGCGGATTATCCGTCGCCGAACCCGCCTCCGTCTCAAGCACCGCCGCCACATGTTCCAGCACGCCGCGCACCGCTCCGTGCACCTGCGGCATGCAGCGCAGGCAATAGGCGTCCTGCACCCGCGAATCATGCTCGCGATGCGACTCGCGAATCTCCGACCCATCCATCAGCCGCAGTAAGTGCGCCGCCGATGCGATCTGTCCCGCATGCGGCCTGGCCTTGTGAATCCGTGCGTCAAAAGCCGCCGGCGTTCCCTTCAACGCCTCCAGTGACATCGCCCCTGAAAGATCGCAAAGCTCCACAACCCGTAGCGCGCGCGACGTTGCCAGCGCGCCCACCGCCGTCATCGCCTGCGTTCCGTTCAGCAGCGCCAGGCCTTCTTTCGCTGTGAGATGCAACGGCTTCAGCCCGGCGCGTCGCAGCGCCTCTCCGCCGACGATTCGTTCGCCCCGATAGAACGCCTCCCCCTCGCCGACAACCACCAGCGCCAGATGCGCCAGCGGAGCCAGGTCGCCGCTTGCACCCACCGAACCTTTTTCAGGAATCACCGGGTGTACGCCCGCATTCAGCAAGCCGACGAGTAACTCCAGCAGCTCCGCGCGCACACCGCTGAAGCCCTTCGCCAGCACGTTTGCGCGCAGCACCAGCATGGCCCGGGCCTCCGCTTCAGCCAGCGGCTCGCCTACCCCACCCGCATGGCTGCGCACGAGGTTGATCTGCAGTTCCGCAAGTTTATCCGCGGGAATGCGTACATCCGCCAGCTTGCCAAACCCCGTGTTCACCCCATACACGGTTTCACCCGCAGCAAGAATGCTCTCGATCAGGCTGCGACTCTCCGTCACCCGCCCGCGTGCATCTTCTGCCACTTCCACACGGCATCCACCCAACGCAACGGCTTCAATCTCGGCAAGCGTCAATGCCTGCCCATTCAGAATCAACGTATCCATATCTGCAATCTTAGGCGGCAGCACAGGTGAATGACAGACCAATTCACCGCCGTTTACGCCAAACACCGCGCTTTCCAACTATCATGGTTCATTATGGCAATGGATTCCACGGCTTTACTCGACATCTATGGACGAAAGCTGCTCCATGAACTCCAGGCGAATGCGCGCCTCAGCCTGGCCGAACTGGGCCGCCGCATCGGCCTCTCCCCCACTGCGACCGCGGAACGCATCAAGCAAATGGAGGAAACCGGCATCCTGCGCGGCTATACCCTCGACATCGACCGCGAAGCCCTCGGCCTCGATGTCCTCGCTTTCATCCGCATGAGTTGCGGAGGCCAGAATTACTACCGGCTGCTCGAATACATCCAGACCCTCGAAGAGGTTCGCGAGTGCCACCACCTGACAGGCGGTGACGACTTTCTACTCAAAGTCACTACGACGAGTCTCGCCGATCTCGAGGCTCTCATCGAAGCCCTGCTCCCTTACGGCAATCCCGTCACTAGCCTTGTCCTCTCATCTCCGGTCGAACACCGCAAGTACTCCGTCCTCGGCAAACTCACCACCGTAAGCAAAAAACGCACACACCGCCGGTAGACAGCGTGTACCTCATACAGTTTTGTACTGAAAGAACCGAAAAGCGGCCGCGCTCAGCCTTCCGCAGGTTTCTGGACGTCTTCTGACGCCGGTGCAGGTTTGGCCAATCCCAGGACCCTGCGATTCTTTTCTGCATCGGCCCCCGATCCGGCGAAATCGTCGAAGGCCTTGTCCGTCACTCGAATGATCCACTGCTTGATCAACGCAGCGCCTTCTGCCGCGCCGGCCTTGGGATGCTTGATGCAGCACTCCCACTCCAGCACCGCCCAGCCTGGATAGTCGTATTGCGCCATCTTGCTGAAGATTGCTTTAAAGTCAATTTGCCCGTCGCCCAGCGAGCGGAATCGTCCCGCACGATCGATCCAATCCTGGTATCCGCCGTAGACGCCCGACCTTCCGTTCGGTCTGAACTCCGCATCCTTCACATGAAACGCGCGTACCCGATCGTGGTAAAAATCCAGAAACTCCAGGTAATCCAGCTGCTGCAAAATCATGTGGCTCGGGTCGTAAAGAATATTCGCACGTTTGTGCCCGTTCACAGCTTTCAGAAATCGTTCGAACGTCACGCCATCGTGAAGATCCTCGCCAGGATGCAACTCGTAACAGACATCCACGCCCGCTTCATCAAAAAGATTCAGGATCGGCATCCAGCGGCGCCCCAGCTCCTCAAACGCATCTTCGATCAAGCCCGCAGGCCGCTGCGGCCATGGATAGAAATACGGCCACGCCAGCGCGCCCGAGAACGTTGCATGCGCAGTCAGTCCCAGCCTGCTGCTTGCCACCGCAGCCCACTCCAGTTGCTGCACGGCCCACGCCTGTTGCTCCTTCGGCCTGCCCGCCAATTCTGACGGTGCGAAACCATCGAGCAGCACATCGTACGCGGGATTAGAGGCGACCAACTGTCCCTGCAAATGCGTTGAAAGCTCCGTCAGCTTCAAACCGGCCGCGTCGAGAATTCCAAGAATTTCCTCGCAATAATCACGGCTCTCGGCCGCCAGCTTCAAATCGAAGAGACGCCGATCCCACGAAGGAATCTGCACCCCCACGAATCCAAGCTGCGTGGCCCAGTGTGCCATCCCTTCCAGTGAGTTGAACGGCGCCTGGCTATCCGCAAATTGCGCCAGAAATATCCCAGGTCCTTTGATCGTCTTCATCGCGTGCCCCCAAAATCAATTCTCATGTTTCAAAACTCAACCCAGCTCTCGCTTTTGCTGCTCGTGATAGCTCGATCGATAAATCGCATCCCGCGCACGCCGGCTTCGATCCCCGGCAGCGTCGACGGAGTTTCATTCGTTCGACTCTTTTGCCACGCAATCAGCACATCGGCAAATTCGCGATAGAGTACCGCAAACGCCTCCAGGTAACCTTCCGGATGTCCGCCGGGCAGCCTCGTTACCGCGCGCGCATCCTCGCTCAAATAGCCGCCCGCCGCATGGCGAATCTCCTCCGGCCCACCCAGCCATTTCACGCGGAGCCTATTCGGGTCTTCCTGTCTCCAGTCGAGCGATCCCCTCTCGCCATAGACGCGCAGGCGCAGCCCGTTTCCCTCGCCGGCTGCAATCTGGGAAGCCATCAGAACACCCCGCGCCTCATTGTCCATCCGCAGCAGCGCCGTACAATCGTCATCGAGTTTACGGCCCGCCACCACTGAAAGCAGCGATGCATTCAATCCCACAACCTTCAACCCTGTCACATACTCCGTCAGGTGAAACGCGTGCACTCCAATGTCGCCGATGCAACCACCCAGTCCGCTCTGCGCTGGATCGGACCGCCACGCCGCCTGCTTCTGCCCCGTCGCCTCAATCGGCTTCGTCAACCACCCCTGCAGATATTCGACAGCGATCTTGCGAATTCTCCCCAATTGCCCCGCCGCACACATCGCCCGCGCCTCGCGCACCAGCGCATAGCCCGCATAGGTGTGCGTCAGCCCATAGGGCAGCCCACTCCTCAGGACCGCTTCCTCGAGTTCTACCGCTTCCTCATAGGTCGCCGTGGCCGGCTTGTCGCTCATCACCGGGAACCCCGCCGCGAGCGAAGCAAGCGCAACCGGCAAATGCAGATGGTTCGGCGTAACGATGGCCACAAAATCGATCGCATCAGCCCGCTTGCGCTCCGCCTCCAGCATCGATCGGTAATCCGCATAGGCGCGATCGGGGTCGATCTTGTACGACTCGCCAGCCAGGCGCGACCGCTCCGCCGATTGCGAAAATGCTCCCGCAACCAGTTCAATCTTGCCGTCGAGTTCGGCCGCCATCCGATGTACCGGCCCTATGAAGGCGCCGGGGCCGCCGCCTACCATGCCCATGCGCAGTTTTCGCTGCCTGGCCATTTCAATCCCTCATGATCTGGATCATCTTGTTTTCAAAAGTCTCTGCCCGATGGGATCACCCGTCAAGATGCGATCTTTTCTCTATTCTGTATATCCGACAAACAGCCCGCCAGATGCCGAATACCGATGAATTCACGTTTCAATCATGACGATAGTCACGGAAGGCCATGAGAAAGTGCCGAGCTTTCCGCTGATTTGGCTGTTCAGTTGCCCGCCAGCTCCGCCCGCTTCAACCCCGGCGCCAGCGTTCTCAGCAGCACAAGCGCAATCAGGTATGCGCAGCCCGAGTAGATAAACAGGGGAACGAAGCCCGACTGCGTGTGCAACTCGTGCGCCCGCTGCAGAACGTCGCCCGCGATCGGCTGAAAGATTGCACCCCCAAGCGCGCCCGCCACTTGCCCGAAACTCACAACTGTCCCCACGTGCTCTGAGGGAAACATGTCCGACGCCGTCGTAAAGATATTCGCCGACCATCCTTGATGCGCCGCCGCAGCCAGCGAAAGCAACCCCACTGCAATCCACTCGGAGCTGAGGTTGCCCACCATCACAACCGGCAAAACACAGCATGCACACGTAAGCATCGCTGCAAGGCGCGCAGCCTTCAGCTTCATCCCCAGGCGAATATAGCCCTTCGGCAGCCATCCGCCGCACACGCTGCCAATCGTCGAGACTACATACACCGTGGCCAGCGGCGGCCCCATGTGCGTCAGATCGAGCCCAAACCGCGAGTGAAAATACTGCGGTAGCCAGAACAGGAAGAACCACCACACCGGATCTGTGAGGAACTTGCCGATCATGAATCCCCAGGCCTGCCGATGGCGAAGCAGATGCCACCACGGCAAAACGTCCGCCGATGGGGCCACCACCACCTGACCCCGCGTCCAGTCCATGGTTTCCTGCGGTTTGCGGTAGCGAATCGACCACCACACAATCCACACGACAGAAAAGAATGCAGTCACCAGAAACGCGGAACGCCAGCCAAAATGTATCGCCACCCATGGCACTACCAGCGGCGCAACAATCGCACCCACGCCCGCACCCGAGTTGAAGATCCCCGTCGCAAGCGCTCGCTCCTTAGGCGGAAACCACTCAGCCGTCGCCTTGATGGCCGCCGGAAAATTCCCGCTCTCTCCCAGCCCCAGAAAGAACCGCGCAATCCCAAAACCCATCACCGACTGCACCAGTGCGTGCGCCATCGCCGCCAGGCTCCACAGCCCCGTCACCAGCGGATAACCCCTGCGACAACCGAGCCTGTCCACCAGTCGCCCGGCGAACACGACTCCCAGCGCATACGCCACCTGGAATCCCGCCAGGATGTATCCATATTCCCTGTCGGTGACATTGATCGTGGTTTCCAGCGACGGCCAACCCGAAAACAGCGGCTGCAGGTGAATCACCTGGCCGTGCAAGATCGGCTTCAGGATCGACAGCACCTGACGATCGACATAGTTGATCGTCGTCGCCATAAACAGCATCGCGCAGATCGTCCACCGGCCTCGCAGCGCCGGCGGGTCGTCCGCGCCGTCCGTCGCATCTGCTCGCATATCCACCGGCTTCGTCGGGTCTGCCATGGCCCTACCAGTCTGTAAGAGTCCCGTCGAGTTTCCGGTTCACCGGCAGATACGCGCGCTGATACGGATACTTCGCCGCCAGTTTTTCATCCAGATCCACACCCAGCCCCGGCACATCGCCGGGGTACATCACCCCGTCTTTGAACGCATAGCGATGTGGAAACACCGCGTCCGTCTCGTCCGTGTGCGGCATGTGTTCCTGGATACCGAAGTTGTGAATCGCTGTGTCGAAATGCAGCGCCGCCGCCATCGTTACCGGAGACAAATCCGTCGCTCCGTGAAATCCCGTCCGCACGTGATACATCGCTGCAAAGTCCGCTGTCTTTTTCAGGTGCGTGATCCCACCGCCATGCACCACCGTCATGCGCAGATAGTCAATCCACTGGTTGCGAATCAGATCGTGCGCATCCCAGACGGAATTAAACACTTCGCCCACCGCAATCGGCGTCGTCGTATGCTCCCGGATAACCTTAAAGCCTTCCTGTAATTCTGCCGGCGTAGGGTCCTCCATCCAAAAGAGATGAAACGGTTCCAATTCGCGTCCAAGTCGCCCCGCTTCGATTGGAGTCAGCCGGTGATGGCAGTCATGCAGCAGGTGCAGTTCCTCGCCAAACTCCTCACGCACCCGCGCAAACAAGCTCGGCACATGCCGCAGATACAGTTCGCTTGACCACTCATATTCATGCGGTAATCCGCGCTCTGCCGGCTCGTATCTCCCCGCCCCCTTTGCCACGCCGTAGGTGCTTGCTAGCCCCGGAATCCCGCTCTGCACGCGGATCGCCTTGTAACCCAGCTCCTTGTGCTTCGCCACATCTTCAAGCGCCGCATCCACATCTTTGCCGTTGACGTGCGCGTACACCAGCACGCCTTCCCTGCTCTTGCCACCCAGCAGGTTGTATACCGGAGTATTCAGCGCCTTGCCCTTGATATCCCACAGCGCCACATCCACGGCGGCAATCGCCGTCATCGTTACCGCGCCGCGCCGCCAATATGCCCCGCGATACAGATACTGCCAGATGTCCTCACTCTGAAACGGGTCGCGCCCCACAATGCAAGGAATCACATGGTCGGTTAGATACGAAGCCACGGCTAGTTCGCGGCCGTTCAGCGTGCCGTCACCCAGCCCGTAAATTCCCTCGTCCGTCTCAATCTTCAACGTGACAAAATTCCGCCCCGGCGAAGTGATGTTGACGTATGCATTCGTAATCTTCATCGTTGGTTCGTCTCACCGGAACTGCTGTTCGCTCGTTTCTTACTGATCCCTGATCCCTGACCCCTGATCCCTTTCTTCATTGATTCACTCCGCTGGCCAGGAACCCGCCATCCACCGCAACAATCTCTCCTGTCACGTATGAAGCCGCTTCAGACGCCAGAAAAATGGCAGCCCCGGCCAATTCGCTTGCTTTGCCGAACCGCCCCATCGGGACACGCATGTGAAGTTCCTCGCCGCGCGGCGTCCCGGTAATCAGCTTGGCATTCAAATCCGTCGGAAACATTCCCGGCGCAATCGCGTTCACATTCACGCCCGTCTTCGCCAACTCCACTGCCAGCACCTTCGTCAGCGAACCAACCGCCGCCTTCGATGCTGAGTAAGCCGCCACCTGGTAGAACCCCACAAACGTCGTCAGTGAAGCAATGTTGACAATCCGCCCATAACCCGCCTTTACCATCGTCTTTCCGAAAATCTGGCAAGCCCTCAACGTTCCTGTCAGGTTCGTCTCAATCACCCGCGACCAATCTGCTTCCGCAGTCTCCAGCGTTGGCGCTTTGTAGGTCACGCCGGCCGCATTGACTAGGATGTCCACCTTGCCAAATTCCTTGATCACCGCATCATGCAGCTTCTCCAGAGAACTTCGATCCAGCACATCGCTTGTCACGCGCAGCGAACGCCTGCCCAGCGCTTCAATCTCCGCCGCTGCCTTATCCACCTGCTCCGCGCGACGCGAACTCGGCACAACGTCCGCTCCCGCTTCTGCTAACCCCAGCGCGATCGCGTGGCCAATGCCCGTTGTCCCTCCCGTCACCGCCGCAACTCTTCCGGTCAAATCGAAGAGACTCTTACTCATCGAATTCCCTCGCAAAGCGTCAGGATTTGCAGACTTTCCCATTTACCCGCGCACTATCCCGTCAATTTCCTGACCCCCAAAATCTATCACGCGCCCTCCTTCATCATCCGGGCCGCTCCAATGCCGCGTCTCCACCAGCGGTACATCGCGACTCTCCGCTGGCCCCAATGCGTTACAGTTTCATTGGATCGAATATGGAACCTCTACTGCTTCCGGATGCGAACCGGCGCTGGGATTGTCTCAGTCTCGGTGAAGTCATGCTCCGCCTCGACCCCGGCGAGGGCCGCATTCACACCACCCGCCACTTCGCTGTTTGGGAGGGCGGCGGCGAATACAACGTCGCCCGCGGTCTCCGCCGTTGCTTCGGCCTCCGCACCGCCATCGCCACCGCGCTCGCCGACAATGCAGTCGGCCGTCTCGTCGAAGACTGCAT
The DNA here is from genome assembly GCF_049582745.1 of Occallatibacter sp. Classification (GTDB taxonomy): domain Bacteria; phylum Acidobacteriota; class Terriglobia; order Terriglobales; family Acidobacteriaceae; genus Telmatobacter. Next base: position 36,967 of record NZ_JBAUUO010000171.1, on the reverse strand, counting down.
CCTACAGGGCGGCGTCGACACCTCCCTGGTGAAATGGCTCCTCCTCGACGGCGTCGGCCGCACTGTTCGCAACGGCCTCAACTTCACCGAACGCGGATTCGGCATGCGCGCCGCCGCCGGCTGCAACGATCGCGGACACACCGCCATCAGCCAGGTCAAACGCGACGAATTCGATTGGGATTCCATCCTCGGTTCCAACAACGGCGCGCGCTGGTTCCACACCGGCGGCATCTTCGCGGCGCTCTCCGCATCCACCGCCGACGTCGCCTCTGAAGCCATGGACGCAGCCCACCGTTACGGAACCCCCGTCTCCTACGACTTGAACTACCGCGATTCTCTCTGGCGCTCCATCGGAGGCAAAACCAAGGCCCAGGAGGTCAACCGCGCGCTGGTTCGCAAAGTCGATCTGCTCCTCGGCAATGAAGAAGACTTCTCCGCCACGCTCGGTGTCGGGGTCAAGGGCGTCAGCGAGGACTTCGCCGACCTGCCCATTCCCGCGTATGAAGAAATGCTCCGCGAAGTCGCCGCCGCATATCCGAATCTGAAACTCATCGCCAGCACTCTCCGCACTGCGCGCACGGCCAGCCGCAACGCATGGGGAGCGATCGCGCTCTGTCAGGACAAAATCGTTCACGTGCCGCAACAGGAAATCGACATTCTCGATCGAGTCGGTGGCGGAGACGGTTTCGCCTCCGGTCTCATTTACGGAATCCTTGCCGGCAAACCTATCGATTGGGCCGTTCGCTGCGGCGTGGCCCACGGCGCCCTCGCCATGACCACCGCCGGCGACACCAGCATGGCAACCCTCGCCGAAGTTGAACGAGCCATGAAAGGCGGCAGCGCAAGAATCGCCCGCTAGTTGCTTAACATTTGTCATCCTGAGCAGAGCGCAGCGGAGTCGAAGGACCTGCTGTTGTTTTTGAGTTTTGAAGTGACACGACTTATAGTCACGCATAATGCAAATTCAAAACGAAGGACCTACGACCCCAGAGGAAGAAGATGTCCAACCCAATTGCAGAAATCATCGAACGCGTCGGCCTGATCCCCGTTCTGCGCGCCAAGAATTCGAAGCAGGCTCACGCCGTTGTCCAGGCCATGATTGCCGGCGGCGTCACCGTCGTCGAAGTCACCATGACCGTCCCCGGCGCCATTGACCTCCTCAAGGAACTCAAGAACGAGTATGGCTCCAAACTTCTTCTCGGCTCCGGCACCGTCACCAGCGCCTCCGAAGCCCAGGCCACCATCAACGCGGGCGCCGAGTTCGTCGTCAGTCCCAGCCTTCACACTGAAGTCATCAACACCACAAAAACAAACGGCAAGCTCTCCATCCCCGGAGCGCTCACACCGACCGAAGTTATCACCGCATGGCGCGCAGGCGCGGACTACGTCAAAATCTTCCCCTGCTCCGCGATGGGCGGCGCCAGCTACCTGAAATCGCTGCTCGCTCCATTCCCGTTTCTCAAATTGATTCCCACGGGCGGCGTCACCCTTGAAACTGCAGCGAGCTTCATCGGCGCCGGCGCGCGCGCACTGGGTGTGGGCAGCGACCTCGTCAACCTCGCCGCAATCGACGCCGGCCACCCCGAAACCATCACCGACACCGCCCGCGCCTATCTCAAAATCCTCGCCGGTCTCCACGAAAAGTCCGATACGAATCATTAGAACGGGTCTGATCAACCCCTATCCTGCGCCGCAGGCATCTTCAATGGTGGCTTTGGCCGCATTCAGTGTTGCCTGTGTCTCGCGAGCAATCTTACCCTTCGCGATTAAATTGAGGAGCTTGGCTTTCAGTGTTGCCGTCGAGTAATAGTGGCTGATCTCCACCTTGGTTGACCGATGCCCAAGCGTTTGGAACGTCGTTTCCACTCTGTAATCGTTGAGAATCTTGCTGATGCCGAATGTGTCCTGCGGCAACACAGTGACGATCTTCTGCAGCGGGATGATCTCGATGTCCTTCTCGATACACGTGTGCTTCCCACCCGCAAGATGACATTGATATGACACGCCTGGTTCGCGGATGGTCTTGCCAGAAAGGAAATCAACCTTGACCACGCGCGGATGGAACTCCGGGATCCTCGTGAGATCCATACTGAACGACCACACAGCTTCCAAAGGCGCGTTGATAATGACTCCCTGCTTGGATCGGAACGGTGGCAGCAAATCTTGCCTCCAAACTCGTGGGTCAGCCTTCAATCGGAGTCGCTCGGACGCGACGAACTCGCCAAATCCTGTCATTGTGCCCCGATGAGAGGAATCGTCCTACTCCTTACTCCTTACTGCCTCCAGCTTGTACGCCTTCCTCACCAACCCCACCGTCAGCTCCTGCGCCAGTTCCACCGCCTCGTCTTCGTCCAGCAGATGCTCCGCCACCATCCGTGCCAGAAACGCCGCATCCGACCTCCGCGCCACATCGTGCCGCGCTGGAATTGACAAGAACGCCCGCGTGTCGTCGTTGAAACCCACCGTGTTGTAGAAGCCCGCAGTCTCCGTCACCAGCTCGCGGAAGCGCCTCATCCCCTCCGGGCTGTCAAAGAACCACCACGGCGGCCCCAGTCGCAGGCAGGGATAATGCCCTGCCAGCGGCGCCAGTTCTCTGCCGAATGCCGTCTCATCCAGCGTGAACAAAATAATCGACAACCCCGGCTCATTTCCAAATCGATCCAGCAACGGCTTCAGCGCATGCACATAATCCGTCGGCATCGGAATGTCCGCGCCCATGTCGCGTCCATATTTTGCATACAACTGCGCATTATGGTTGCGTACCGACCCCGGATGAATCTGCATCACCAGCCCATCCTCCAGGCTCATCCGCGCCATCTCCGTCAGCATCTGCGCGCGGAACAGTTCTTCGTGCTCCGCATCGGCCTCGCCCGCTAAAACCTTGCCGAAAACCCATTCTGCTTTCGATTCGCTAAGGTCGGCTGTTCGCGCGGTTGGATGCCCATGGTCCGTCGCCGTTGCACCCATCGATTTGAAGTATTGCCGTCTCACCGCAAGCGCCCGCAGATATCCGCTCCACGAAGCCGTATCCTCGCCCGTCAACTTTCCCAGCGCCGCCACATTCTCTTGAAATCCCGGGACCGCCGGATCCACCGTCGCATCGGGTCGGAACGTCGGTAAAATTCTTCCCTTCCATCCCGATTCCCGAACCGCCTTATGATCCTCGAGCGAATCGAGCGGCGAATCCGTGGTTGACAGCACTTCGATTCCGAATCTCTCGTACAACGCTCGCGGTAAAAAATCCGGCGTGCGCAGTTTCGACTCGATTGTGTCGTAATACATATCCGCCGTCTTGGCCGACAACCGCTCCGTCAATCCGAACAGCTTCTCAAATACATAATCCAGCCACAGCCGCGAAGGAGTACCGCGAAACAAGTGATAGTTGCTTGCAAAAATGTGCCAAACCTTGCGCGGATCTTTAACCGGTGTCTTACCACCGGGGTCCCCGGCGACAGGTCTTAGTCGCTGGGGTGGAATCTCAAGTTCGTCCAGCGAAATCCCCTGGCTATACAACATGCGAAAGATGTAATGATCCGGCTGCACCAGCAGCGTCACCGGATCAGGAAACGGTTCGTTCCGCACAAACCATCCCGCCTGTGTATGTCCATGCGGACTCACAATTGGCAGGTCTTCGATTCCCTCATATATCCGTCTCGCAATCGCCCTCGTAGCCTCATTAGCCGGAAACAAGCGGTCTTCGTGCAACAACGCCACTGCATCCTCCTTGTACATCGACCTTCCAGTATCGTTCATCGCGGCGGCAAGCGGTATACTGCGGCTGCCGCCTGATCTGGTCGCGTCTTGTCATGGACCATTCAAGTAAGGGAACCCACAAAAGTCTATCCTTCCTGCTGGAGGCCGCATGAGCCAACTGCGCATCATCCTCCGCAACTACGCTGACTTCGAAAACGCCCTCACTGAAGAGGCCCGCCTCTTCGAAGCCCGTCATCCCGGAACGAAGATAGAACTCATCTCCGTCGGCATTCACGAGCTGTACAAATCCGCCGTCACCGACGGCGGCCTCCGCGACGGCCACTTCGATCTGGCCCTGCTCGTCACCGACTGGCTCGCCGAAGCCCAAGCCGCCGGCGCTCTCGAAGACCTGCATCATTGGCAGCAGCTCATCCCCATGCACGATTGGCCCTCTGGATGGCCGCACTCTCTCGTTCAGTCCCTCCTCTTCGGCGATCACCTCAGCTCCATCCCCTGGCACGATGGCCCCGAGTGCCTTGTTTATCGGACTGACCTCTTCGAAAATCCCGATACGCGCGCCGCGTTCCGATCGCAGTTCTTCCACGACCTCGCACCACCCACCACGTGGGAAGAATTCGAGCAGACGGCCCGCTTCTTCACCGACCACGCCGCCGGGCGCTACGGAACGGTCTTCGCAGCTTTTCCTGATGGCCACAACACCCTCTACGACTTCGCTCTCCAGCTCTGGAGCCGCGGCGGCGAGCTCACCGATTCCACCGGGCGCCCCTTCCTCACCACTCCCATCGCGCTTTCGGCTCTTGCATTCTATCGCCGCATCGTTCGTGACCCTGAACTCTGTCATCCCCGCTCTCCCCAGCTCGACTCGACCCAATCCGGCGATACCTTCCTCGCTGGCAACGTCGCGATGATGGCCAACTGGTTCGGCTTCGCTGCGCGCGCCGCCCGCGAAGGCTCGCCTCTCGCCGGCAAAGTCGCCATCGCTCCCATTCCCACCGCGGGCTTCGCAGCACCCTCTTCGCTCACCGTCTTCTGGGCCCTCGCCATGGGCCGCGGCTCCCGGCACAAAGAACTCGCCTGGCAATTTCTCCGTTTCGTCTCTACACCCGAGCGCGATCTCGGCATCACCCGCCACGGAGCCGTCGGCACACGCCTCTCCACCTGGCGCAATCCCCAGCTCCAATCCCGCATCCCCGTCTACCGCGAGATCGAATCCATCTCCCTCGGCGCGCGCCAGTTGCCCTCCGGCCCCGCCATGGCCTCCTTTGCCGCCATCATCGACGACGTCATTTCCCGCGCTCTCACCACCAGCGAACCCTCCGCCGCTATCCTTGAATCAGCACAGCGCGAGATCGACAGCAAAGGAATTCTTTTCAAATGACTCCTTCCAAAGATTCGCCGGCCGCACAGCCCTTCCGCCTCGAAGGCCGTCACGCCCTCGTCACCGGCGGCGCCAGCGGCATCGGCGAAGCCACCGTAAAAGAGCTCGTCCGCGCCGGCGCCTTCGTCTGGATCGCCGACATCAATCTCGCGGCGGCCACAGCTCTTTCGAACTCCCTCGGCTCCTCGCGTGCGCTCCATCTCGACGTCACCAGCCCCGAATCCATCGCTTCTGCCCTCTCGCACGTCGGCCCCCTCGACATCCTCGTCAACAACGCCGGCATCGGCCACGTAGGTTCTATTCAACAAACTGAACCCGAGGATTTCGACCGGCTGCTCAACGTCAACGTCCGCTCCGTCTACCTCGTCACCCGCGCATTTCTTCCCCTCCTGCTCGCTGCGGGCGAATCCGGCAGTCCCGTCGGCGCCATCGTCAACATCGCTTCCGTCGCCGGCCTCGTGGGCATTAAGCAGCGCTTCGCCTACTGCGCCACCAAGGGCGCCGTCGTCGCCATGACGCGCCAGCTCGCTGTCGAATATCCCAAAACACTCCGCGTCAACGCCATCTGTCCCGGCACCGTAGAAACACCCTTCGTCGAGGGCTATCTCGAAAAATTCCACAAGGACAACAAGGAAGAAGTCCGCGCCGAACTTCGCGCCCGCCAGCCCATCGGCCGTCTCGGCCGGCCTGAAGAAGTCGCATCCATGGTCCGCTACCTCGCCTCCGACGAAGCCGCCTTCATCACCGGCTCCCTCCTCAACATCGACGGTGGCTGGACTGCCGCATGAGAAGCTGTGAGCAATAGCATCCGCTGACCTGCTGCATTTGTCCTAAACCTATGTCTGGAGAATCCCTGTTATGAAGCTGATTTCTTTCTCGACCGCCAACGGCCCCATCCGCCCCGGCATCCTCTTCGACGACACCAAAACCGTTCTCGACCTCTCCCCAAACGGCTTCAAGTCAACGCTGGAAGTCATCGCGAGCGGAACAGGCAGCACGCTGGCAACATCGAGACTCTCGCTCGCTGACGTCAGGCTCCACGCCCCGCTCTCCAATCCCCCCCGCATCTTCGCCATCGGCCTCAACTACCGCGACCACGCCAAAGAATCCGGCATGGAAATCCCCACCACGCCCGTCGTCTTCTTCAAGCTGCCCACCGCGATCGTCGGCCCCGGCGAACCCATCGTTCTGCCCAAAAACTCCACCCAGCCCGACTACGAAGCTGAATTCGCCTTCGTCATCGGCAAAGGCGGCTATCGCATACCCGCCTCCGCATGGCGCGATCACGTCTACGGCTACACCATCGTCAACGACGTGAGCGCCCGCGACGTGCAGTTCGCCAGCACGCAATGGTCCATGAGCAAGTGCTTTCCCACGTTCTGCCCCCTCGGTCCTGCCATTGTTACCGCAGACGAAATCGCCGACCCTCACGCCCTCTCGATCAGCCTCTCCATTGACGGCGAAACCTTGCAAAACTCCAACACTCGCGAACTCGTTTTCAAAATTCCGGAGCTGATCGAATATCTCTCCTCCATCACACCGCTTCTCCCCGGCGACATCGTCTCCACCGGCACACCTCCCGGCGTCGGCCTCGGCCGCAATCCCAAACGCTGGCTCAAACCCGGCGAAACCGTCACCGTCACCATCGATGGCCTCGGCTCCCTCACCAATCCCGTCGTCGCCGAACAGTAAGCACTGGCACTGGGTCTCCGGCAGATCCCTGACACCTGAACCCTGGACCCTGGATAATGGCCTTGTTATGGAACTCACCGGACTCTCCTTCATCGGCTCTCACCGTGGCTCACGCGACGGTTCCAGCTTCCAGGCCTTTGCTCCGCAAACCGGCGAACCAATCCAGCCCGTCTTTCGCTCCGCTACCTCCCAGGAATTGGAGCGCGCCGCGCGGCTTGCCCATGAAGCCTTTGCAAGCTACGCGCAGACCACCGGCACAACCCGCGCCGCGTTCCTGCGCCGCATCGCCGAAGGCTTCGAATCTCACCGCGAAGAACTCGCCCAGCGCGCACATCTTGAAACCGCGCTGCCCCTTCCGCGCCTCACCGGCGAAGTCACCCGCACTGCCAACCAGCTCCGCATGTTCGCCGCGGTCGTCGAAGAAGGCTCCTGGGTCCAGGCCCGCATCGATCCCGCTCTCCCCGACCGCCAGCCACTCCCGCGCCCCGACATCCGCTCCATGCTGCGCCCGCTCGGCCCCGTCGTCGTTTTCGGCGCCAGCAACTTCCCGCTCGCCTTCTCCGTTGGCGGCGGAGACACCGCCTCGGCCCTCGCCGCCGGATGCCCCGTCATCGTTAAAGCCCACCCCGCGCATCCGGGCACTTCCGAGCTCGCCGCCGCCATCATCAGCGAAGCAGTCATCGCGCGCGACCTGCATCCCGGCGTCTTCTCCATGCTCTTCGACTCCGGCGTCGCCATTGGCTCCGCTCTCGTCCAGCATCCCCTCATTCGCGCAGTCGCGTTTACCGGCTCACTTCGCGGCGGCCGCGCCCTCATGGACCTCGCCGCCGCCCGTCCCGATCCCATCCCCTGCTTCACCGAGATGTCGAGCGGCAACCCTGTCTTCATTCTTCCCGGCGCACTGCGCAAAGGCCCCGCCGCGCTCGCCCAAAGCCTCTTCGGTTCTTTCACTCTCGGAGCAGGTCAGTTCTGCACCAAGCCCGGCATCATCTTTGTTGCCGAAGCGCCTCAGAGTTTGGCGTTTCGCGACGAACTCAAATCCTTTGTCGAGCAGGCCCACCCGTTCACACTTCTTACCGGCGGGATCGCTCGCGAATACCATCGCGCCACTGGTTCCCGCGCGAATCAGGTTTCCCTCACTGCCGAAGCGCACTTGTTGTCGGAAGGTGAAAACGGGACCGAGCCCTTTCATGCACAGGCAAAACTTTTCACCATTGCGCTCGACGAGCTTCTACGCCAGCCCGACCTGGCCGACGAAATTTTCGGCCCCGACACACTCATCGTCCGCTGTGGTTCAACACAGGACTATCTCCAGGCCGCCCGCGCCCTCGATGGCCATCTCACCGCCACCATCCTCGGCGACGAAGAGGATCTCGCCGCCAACCGCGAACTCATCCACATTCTCGAACAGAAAGCCGGCCGCCTCATCTTCAACGGATTTCCCACCGGCGTCGAAGTCACCCACGCCATGGTCCACGGCGGGCCGTATCCATCGACGTCCGACCCACGCTTCACATCCGTCGGCAGCCTCGCCATCTACCGCTTCGCCCGCCCCGTCTGCTTCCAGAACTTCCCGCAGCCCATGCTCCCACCCGAACTCCAGGACGAAAACCCGCTAAACATCTCCCGCCTCCGTGACGGCAAGCGAGAATAGAAAGCAAAGTGAACCAACACTGCTGTTCCCGGCTTTTCTTCGTCGTGCCTTAAGATTCCGATCTACTTCGGCGCTTGTGGCGGCGGATTCTCACTCGTCGGCGGCACAAGCCCCTTGAGCCGCATATAGGTCACCATGTTCCCGTAGTGCTCATCGGTGTGAGCCGTGTTCAGCGAGAACACCGTGAGCTTCGCCAGGTTAAAGCCGAAAAGCTTCACCATCTCGCTGCCCTTGGCATCGGTCATTCCGTCGAATGCCTTGTCGCAATACGCAACGGCGTCCTTGACAGCGGCAACCAGATCGGCCTTCGATGTCTTCGTCTTCTCAACGTTCTTCATCGGATTCGCCTCACCCGATGCTTGCGAGCAGAACATGTAGTTGGCATCGGCAACATGGCCAACCAGGTGCCCAAAGCTGCGAACCTCCGGCGTCGGTTTGAACGAGTAATTCTCTTCCGGCATCTTCTCGGCGGCCTTGACCACGGCACCGCTCAGAAACGAATAGAGTCCCTTCTCGCTCAACGTAATCGGATTTGCGGGCGGAGTTGCCGGCGTTTGTGTCTTCTCCTGTGCAGAAACACAAGCAGGAGCCATTGCCATTACCGCAAAGAAAACACACAGCTTCTTATCCACTGAAAAACCTCCAGTGAGATCATGCCACATCATGAACGGCTCAACTACCGAAAACTGCTGAGACAGGGCCTGAAGGCTTAAAGGTGAGAGCTGAAAGCTGTCTTACTCATAACACCCTCGCCAGCCACTCCCCCGTGTACGAGTGCAGATTGCCGGCGACTTCTTCCGGAGTTCCCTCCGCCACAATCTGTCCTCCGCGTTCGCCGCCCTCCGGCCCCAGGTCGATCACCCAGTCCGCGCTCTTGATCACGTCGAGATTGTGCTCAATCACGATCAGCGATCCGCCGCCGTCAATCAACTTGCGAAACGCCGTCAGCAGCTTCGACACATCGTCGAAATGCAATCCCGTCGTCGGCTCATCCAGGATGTACAGCACCCGGCTCGCCTGCGATGGCTTGGCACTCGCATTCGCCGCACGCACCTGCGACAGGTGCGCCGCGAGCTTGACGCGCTGCGCTTCACCGCCCGAGAGTGTTGTCGCCGACTGCCCCAGCCGCAAATATCCCAACCCAATCTCATCCAGCACCGCCAGCTTCTCCAGCAGCCGCGTCTGTCCCGCAAAGAACCGCAGAGCCTCCTTCACCGTCATCTGCAGCACTTCATGTATATTCTTTCCCTTGTACTGAACCTCGAGAATCTTGGCCTGGTAACGGGTTCCGTTGCAGTCTTCGCACGGCAATTCCACATCGGCCAGGAACTGCATCTCCACCGTCACCGTGCCGTCTCCCTCGCACGTGTTGCAGCGCCCGCCCGGCACATTAAATGAAAAATGTCCCGGCGTCAGCGACAGCTTTTTCGCATCCGGTTGCGACGCAAATAACTCGCGCACCAGGTCAAATCCCTTGATATACGTAATCGGATTCGACCGCGGCGTCCGTCCGATCGGCGTCTGATCAACGAGGACAACATCGTTCAATCGCTCCACACCCGCCAATGAACGAAACACTCCCGAAGGGTCGCCTCCATCCGTCTGCCCCAGCGCCCGGGCCACCGCGCGATACAGCACCTGGTGTACCAGCGTCGATTTTCCCGATCCTGACACACCCGTGATCGCCACCAGCATGCCCAGCGGAATCTCCACGTTCAGCCCGTGCAGATTGTTCGCCTCCGCGCCTTTCAGCACCAGCTTCTCCCGCCCCGGCGCACGCCGCCGCGTCGGCACCGGGATCGAAATCTTTCCGGAAAGATACTTTCCCGTCAGCGAATTCGGATTCGCCTCAATCTCCGCGAGCACTCCCTCCGCCAGCAGCTTGCCGCCGAACTCACCCGCACCCGGCCCAAGATCCAGCAAATGATCCGCCGCGCGCAGCACATCCGCGTCGTGTTCCACCACGATGATCGTGTTCCCCAGGTCGCGCAGCTTTTTCAGAATGCGAATCAGCCGCGCCGTGTCCCGCGTGTGCAGGCCGATCGAAGGCTCATCCAGTACATACAGCGTCCCCACCAGTTGCGAACCGAGCGAAGTCGCCAGTTGAATCCGCTGCGCCTCACCGCCCGACAACGTTGAAGCCAGCCGGTCAAGTGTGAGGTATTCAAGCCCCACCGCATCCAGAAAGCTCAGCCTCTGCTGCACCTCTTCCAGGATCGACCCCGCAATCTCCGCCTGCATCGGCGTCAGCTTCAGCACTGCAAAGAAATCTTTCGCCTTCGCAATCGTAAGCGCCGCGGCTTGGCAGATATTCAACCCGTTAATCCGTACCGCGCGCGCCTCTGCCCGCAGCCTCTGCCCGCGGCACTCCGGGCACTCCGCATATCCGCGATACTTGCTCAGCATCACGCGCACGTGCAGCTTGTACTTCTTCCGCTCCATCTGTGCGAAAAATCCATGTACGCCCTCGAACGCGCCTTTGCCCCGCAGCACAATCTCCCGCGCCGCTTCGCTCATTTCGCGCCACGGCACGTCCATCGGAATCCCCAGCGCTGCCGCCTGCTTCTTCATCTCTGTAAACCATGACCGATACTTCGGCCGGTTCCATGGATCGATCGCGCCATCGTTCAGGCTCAAGCCCTTGTCGGGAATCACGAGATTCAAATCGTAGTCCACCGTGTTTCCAAAACCCTGGCAGCGCGGACAAGCGCCAAACGGGTTATTAAAACTGAACAGCCGTGGCTCCGGCTCCTTCCCCGGCCGATGACAATGTGTGCATTCATACTCACCCGAAAACCGATGCCGCCTTCGCTCCGCGTTTTCGTCCCGTGGTACCTCTTCAACGATCACCTCGCCCGCTTCGCGATACGCAATCTCCGCCGCGTCCACAATCCGCGCGCGATTGTCAGCGCTAACCATAATCCTGTCCAGCAGCACAAACAACGGAGCCGTGAAGTCGATATCGATCAATGACTCCGGCGTCGAAAATTCATAGATCTGTTCGTTCTGATAAAGCCGGTTGAAACCCGAACCACGCAGCTCCACGAGCCGCGCCTTCAACCCTTCGCTCATCGGATCGAGAACGGCTGCAACCGCGGCAGCTTTCCCACCGGCCTTCACCTTCGCGCCGCGCTTAGCGGGCTTTGCCGCTTCCGCAGCCGGCATTTCATGGCGCACGGGAAACAGCGCATTCAACCGCGTTCCTTCCCCCAGCGCCAATACGGCCTCGGCAACCTCGTCGATCGATTCCCGCTTCACCAGCCCGTCGCAGTAGATGCAATGCACCTCGCCGCACCGCGCATACAGCAGCCGCAGATAGTCGTAGATCTCCGTCGCCGTCGCAACCGTCGACCTCGGATTGCGCGTCGTGTTCTTCTGCTTGATTGCAATCGCCGGAGCCAGCCCGTCGATCTCGTCCACATCCGGCTTTTCGATCCGCTCCAGAAACTGCCGCGCGTACGCCGACAGCGACTCGACATACCGCCGCTGTCCCTCGGCATAGATCGTGTCAAAGGCGAGCGAGCTCTTGCCCGATCCCGAGACGCCGCTGACCACCGTCAGCTTCCCGTGAGGGATTTCGCAGGAGATGTTTTTCAGATTGTGGGTCCGCGCGCCGCGGATGACGATCGCGTCGTTCGATGAAGTCAATGGGAAGACACCGGGATAAAGAATTATTCCGGCCGCGCCATTGACGCCTCAGAGAGGCTCAGGGCGCAACCAGCCATTCTTCATTATAAAGCGCAAGCCGGCCGCATCGTCGCGAACACACGCCCGCGGATCGGGTCCCATCGGTGTCCTGGTAATATCTGCCTGAAATAAGTGGGAAAGTGGTCGCGCGCCTCACGCTGAAACCCTTCAGCATCCCCGACGTTCATTCAATCCCGGGCCGGGCGCGCACACACAAGAGAAGCAGAATCCTAGGCAGCTAAAGCCGATCCCGCGTGAACCGAAGCCACCGCAAGAACCGGTAAAGATGAATATTGCGATTCAATCATTGTTTCGTTGGAGCGGTTCAGTACAGCCGAGAGGCTCATCAGAACCTCCGAAGCACACGCAGGACATTGATTGGCGTTGTTCCCAATCGAATTACAATCCTGGCAAAGATACGCGCTAGTTAACGGGAAGTGCTGGAGCATCAGGTACGATGCAACATCGCCCGGTCGTCTTGTAGCGGTGGAAAGCATATGTCACCTGGTGTTCTGGGGATTTGCGGGGTCCAACTTCACCTCGCATGTACTGGTAGAAGGATGCCCCAGTTGGGGCGAAGATGCTCCACCCTTCAGTGATTGCAGAATCACGAAAGTGGAATTTTCAGGGTTACTACCACAGTCGCAAGAGTTACTTATGGCCATGAGACCTTCGTGTTTCACGATGCCCCGAAGGTACTCGTCGGTTCTTGCAAACCAAACCAGCCAGCGAGTTTACAAATCAATTTATTGTTCGGCCATCTGTGACGTAATGACACACAGCAACCCCGGCGGGAAGGTTACCCGCCGGGAACGCCGCACTGTACGGTTCCCTACTTAGTAAACGGCTTCTGCTGATCGTCGAACTCGTGTTCGCGCTCGGCGCCCTTGTGCGCCAGTTTATCGGCTTCCCGTTCCGCCCTTTCCTTCTCGGTGGGCACTGGATTGATACGTTTGTCCATCGGCGTCGACTGCGGACGGTCAGGGATATTCATATTCGTTTCATTTGCCATGGCTTCACACTCCAGGCAACTTCGATGCGCCGTCCACTTCACACGGATGCACGCCGATGCTGACCCAAGCGCATTCACACTAGCCGGTTTGTCGCCGCCACCCGCCCGTACCACAGCCCCGAATCCTTAACCGTGCGCTTCTGATCGCGATAGTCCACGTAAATCAGGCCGTAGCGCTCCGTGTGGCCGTTCGCCCACTCAAAGTTGTCGATCAGGCTCCATGCGTGAAATGAACGGACGCGGGCTCCGTCGGCAATCGCTCGAGCCAGTTCGGCCAGCTCCTGGCGAAACCATTCGATGCGGCGCGTGTCGGGCACGCGGCCATTCTCTTTTTCGTAAGGCGCGTCGAGATAGCCGCATCCGCTCTCAGTGATTTCGATCATGGGATTGTTGTACTCGCGCGAGATCTGCGTCACCAGGTCGTACATGCCGCGAGGCCACACTTCCAGTCCAGACTCGGTGAGCGGGCCTTCCGTTGGCATCTCCGCCCGAAAGCGTGTGTACGGATCGCGCCCGGTTGCAGGGTCGGCCTCAATCTCGGTGCCGCTGAAACCTCCGCCGCTAAACGCCTGCACGTGGCTCGCGTCGGAAACGATGCGTCGCGTGTAGTAATGGAAGCCGACCCAATCCAGCGGCGCGTGCATAATCTCCTCGTCCCCAGGCTTGACCCCCATCCGGTCAAACGGAGGCTCTCCCACAAACGCCTTGGGATAGCTGCCCTTCATCGCAGCTTCCAGGAAGAACACGTTGTTCATCGCGTGATAGCGAGCCGCGGCTGCGCGATCCGCGTCTGAACCCGTCTTGGGATACGCCGGGCACATCCCGTAAGCACTGCCCACTGTAGCTTTCGAAGACGCCGCTTTGATGGATCGAAGTGCCTGCGCCTGTGCAAGCGTCAGCGTGTGCGCTGCTTTGAGAAAGTCGTCGAAGTTGGTGCGGCAAGGCGCAAGCGCGCCTACGCCATACCCCATGTAAGCAACCGTCCATGGCATATTGAACGGCGCCCAGATGGTAATGCGATCTCCAAGATGCTTGGCGAGGATGCCCGCGTAGTCGGCGAAATATCCGGCCAGGTCGCGGTTGGGCCAGCCGCCCTTATCTTCCAACGCTTGCGGCAGGTCCCAATGATAGATGGTGCAAAACGGCCGCAGCCCTCTCTCCAGCATGGTGTCGACGAAGCGGCTGTAGTGATCGACGCCTTTCATATTCGGCGCACCGGTTCCGGAGGGCTGGATTCGCGGCCACGAGATGGAGAAGCGATAGCTCTTCTGGTTGAGCCTTTTCGCCAGGTCCATGTCCTGCGGATAGAGATGGTATTGATCGCAGGCGACATCGGCGGTTGTTCCGCCTTTTACCTTGCCTGGCGTGTGTGTAAATCGATCCCAGATCGACTCGCCCTTGTCGTCTTCTTTCCATGCGCCCTCAACCTGGAAGGCAGCAGTAGCCGTGCCCCACAGGAAGCCATCCGGAAAGCGCGCACGTTCAGTCTCCGCCTGCGGCACCACGCCCGGAACCTGCGCCGGCTCAACCATCTCGCCCCTTGGCCCAGAGCCCGCAGCGTGAAGACCTCGACCCGACAGAACTGCTCCGCCCGCGGCAGCCAATGAACTACCCAGAAATCGACGGCGATCCATCACAATCCCCTCCAGTCCGCACACGGTACCATCCGCCGACGTCCATAGTCAAACGTTTGACTAGGGTACGCGACCGGATCTCCCTCTCCTCTCCAAGGAGAATGTCATTCCGAGCGAAGTCGAGGAATCTGCAGTTGTCTTTCTAATCCTTCGTATCGAAAAAGTGCCAACTTCCGAGAAGGCGGTTTAATCACCAACAACAAAACTGCTAGTCATGTTGAGCGCACCCTGAGTGCAGCGAAGGGGTAGTCGAAACATCGGTGGTTGTTCCTGGCAAGCCTTCCAGCCACAAAAAATGCTAACTTCCGAGTTCTGCATGGGTCTGCGACCCACCTATATGAATGAAACTCATCTGGAGTCGATGAGTTTCGACGGAGTTGACGGTCAATCGCCCATAACCCCTCAATGAGAGCATTGCCATTCTTCAACCGCTCGGCTGAGCTCGGATCGAACCGAAGAATCTCTATCACTCAACGGCATCGCAAGATCGAGACAGGATCCAGTCCACAGCGCTGCCGAGCGACTCTGCCACGAAAGGCCCGTAAGGCGTTGCACGCTCTACTACCGCAGGATTCTCGGCCCATCCTGTGCGGACCAAGCAGCCCTGACCGCCGAACTGACGAGCTGCGCGGACGTCCTCCATCGAATCTCCGATTACGAAGGAGCGTTGAAGATCAATTCCATGGTCCTTGGCGGCCTGTTCATACAAGAAAGTAGAAGGCTTCTTGCACTGGCATGGTTCCCGAAAACGGTGCGGGCACACATAAGGCCCAAGAATCTCGGCACCACAATTTCTAAGATCGCGGGCGAAATCTTTGAACCACTGTTGGAAATCTTCCAGCGAGAAGACGCCCTTGTTAATCCCGCTCTGAATGGTGACAACCGGACACAATAAACCCGCTTGCGAAAGTCGAGCAATCGCTTGCCCCACATTATCAATCAGCGTTAGCTCGCTCAGACTCTGCGGCTTAATGGGCAATACCAAAGTGCCGTTCAGGTCTAGAAAAACTGCACGTCTTCTCATTCGTAACAAGCCGTGACTCGATTTTTCGAAGCAAGACAGCCCGACTCGACAATCACATTTCGTTGTCTTTCAACGCCAACACTGCCGTTGAAGTTATGAGGGTCAATTCGTCTGAAGTGTTGAGCTGCGCATTCGGCTTCTTTTCGTTGTTCCGAGTGTATCGTGGCCAACTCGTGCCTTTGCCAAACCTCCGTTCACCGGCCCGCGCGCACCCCTCCGAACCACCGCCACGATCCCCACTTCTGTCAACCCCCGCATCCCAAATTATTTTCCAACCCCCATACCTTTCAGCAGCTTCCAGCCACCCCCGTTTTGCAGGTAATTTCCCCCTCCCGGCGCACAATGAAATTGCAATCGAATCCTCTCGCTCGAGGAGCAACCGAATGTATCCCGCCGTCGCGTCTGTGACTCCCTGCCCCCTGATCCCTGTCCCCCAGTACCTCCGCTCCTTCCCCTAAGCCATTTGCTGACTGATATTTGCGGCCAACTCCCTGCATAGGAAATATTTGCGGGCCACAGCCCAACCTAAACCGCTGAAAACACTCCCTCCAGGTTCCAAATACCGGGTGGGGGGATACAGGAGAAAACCATGTTCCATGAATGCCGGCACATCAAGACCGACGGATTGCGCTGCCACGCTGCGGCCCTTCGCGGCAAACCCTGGTGCTATTTCCACGACAGACTCCATCGCATGCACAGAGCGAATCTCCCCGATAGCCAGAAGTTCCAGCTGCCGCCCATCGAAGATTCGTCTTCCGTCCTCATCGCCATCGGCCAGGTCATCCGGTCTCTTAATTCCCCATACATGGATTCACGTCGCGCCGGTCTCTTCCTCTACGGGCTGCAGATCGCCGCACAACTCACAAATCGCGCCAAGACCGCCAAACCCTCCGAATCCGTACGTACCCTCTACAACCTCGCGGGCGCTCCCGTCGACCCCTCTTCCACCGCATTCGACGATGACGCCGAATTGCTTGCTCCCGACAAAACCGTCTGCGAGCCTCCACACGACTGCCCCAACTGCCCCCGCCAGGAAACCTGCGACAACTACCAGGAACCCGACGACGATGACGAGGAGGATTCCGAAGACGAGCAGGACGAAGATGCGCTTGAACTCGACGAAGATGATCCCGATCCCGACGACGACGAGGACGACGACGACGAATCAGACGATGATGACGACGAATCAGGAGATGATGACACGGACGATATGGAAGACGATGACTGACAACGATGAAGAGAAATCTTTCTTGTGAAACGGTCGCAAAAACGAATGAGTCCCGCCGAAAATCTGCCACTTCGCACTGACTCAGCTCTTGTTCCGTCTAATCCTCAGCCGTCCCGTTAAACTGATCCTTGAGGTTCTTGTGCGTCGATTCGTTTTCGTTTGCGCTCTCTTTTGCTCGCCCTTTGTTTTCGTCCCATCCCATGCACAGGAGCATCCACAGCCCGCACCGGATGCTCCGCAGGCCGCCGATCAGGCTTTGCCGTCCGAGCTCGCCGATGCCGAAGCCTCCATCGCGAAATCCGACTGGAAAACCGCCGCTGCCAAACTTGACGCCTACCTCGCCTCCCACTCCACCGACGCGCGCGCTCTCTTCGACGCCGGATATGTCGCCGACCACCAGGACCATCTCGACGAGGCTGCGGGCTTCTATCGCCGTGCCATTGGAGCCAACCCGAATTCCTTCGAAGCCCATCTCGCGATCGGCCTCTTGCTCGCGCGCCAAGGCAACAAGTCCGAAGCCCATACTGAATTGCTTGCCGCCACTACGCTCGATCCCGGCGAAGCCGGTCCCGCCCTGAAAGCTCGTGCCTGGCGCGCCCTCGCTCGTCTCGACAGTCCCAGCCCCGACGGCGAAGGAAACCCTGAGCTGGCCTCCAGCGAATTACTCGAAGCCCTCAAGATCACTCCCGAAACTGCGAGCGACACGCTGTTGGCCGCCGATCTCGCAGAGGCTTCAGGCCAGCACGATGCAGCCGAGGCTGCCTACCGTCGCGTGCTCGCCGGTGATCCAAAATCCGTCGCGGCCAACTCCGGCCTTGCCCACGTTCTCATCGAAAGCAAACACTACCCCGAAGCGGAAAAACTTGTCCGGACCGCGCTCGAGCAAAGACCCGACGATCCCGCTCTGAACGCGCAACTCGCCACTGTGCTCGCCGCGCAGAACGATGCCGATGCCCTTCCGCTCCTACAGAAACTCCACACGGCGCACCCCCAGGACCCAGCAATAATGCGGATGCTTGCTGACGTTCTCGCCCAGGCCGGAGAGTTCGACGCTTCGAATAAGCTTTACCTCAGCCTGTTGACCAAGTCTCCCGACGATGTCGACCTGCTCGTCGCCCACGGCCAGAATTTGATTCGTCAACAGCACTTCGCTGAAGCCATGGCTTCCTTCGACAAAGCCAGCAAACTCGACTCCGCCAACCCCGATGCATGGAGTGGAATTGCCTTCGCCGCGTCCAAACTTCATCAGCCCGCCGTCGCCGTCCACGCCCTCACCATGCGCTCAAGATATCTTCCTGAAGTGCCTGCAACCTACTTTCTTTGGGCCACATCCTATGACTCATTGAACGATCGGAACGCGGCAATTACCTACTATCACCACTTCCTGGATTCGTCCGGCGGCAAATTCCCAGATCAGGAATGGCAGGCGCGCCAAAGGCTCCAGGTGCTTGAAAGAAAATAGGGTCCCCTTAAACAGAAAGACAATGCTGTGACATCTTTTTGATCGCTTCGAATTAAAGTTACTGACGAGACGGTCTTTTCACTTGCACGTTCTCTTAAAATGTCCCTATAGTCGCTTAACTGCATTGGGAAGTGTCGGCATTATTCTTTTGAAGTAGAAGCAACGAAAGCTTTTGGGCTATTCTCTCTAAGAAAAACCGGCGAGTGTGCATTACAGCACAGCACGGGACCTTTAGGTTTTGCTTTAATTCCGCTCCAGCGGAGGTTCCTTATGCGGTCTCAAGGTTGGTCGACCATCCTCCTGGCATTCGCAGCTATCTCCATCCCTGCCTGCGCATCTTCCCCCGACGACAAAATTATCGACCAGGATACGATTACCGCCCTCGAAGCCCGGATTCCTCAGGCCCAGCCGCGCGAACAATGCTTTCTCTATGCCGAACTCATTCACGACATGACTGAATTCAGCGTTAAGCAATACGCCGCCGGTGACGTCGACAAGGCAAATTCTCTCCTCAAGCAGATCCAGACGCTGACCCACAAAATGCACCTCAGTATCGCGGATAAGGATAAGCGCCTCAAAAACGCCCAGATCCTGCTGCGTCACACCGCCTTCCGGCTCACCGAGATGCTCCACAGCAGCAGTTATGAAGATCGTCCTCTTGTCCAGGCCACTCTCGCCCAGGTGAACAAGGCCCAGGACGAAACTATGCTCGAAGTCTTCCGCAAATAAGTCGGCCTCGCCTCATTTAATTTCGCACGACGTCTGAGCCTTTCCGCAGCGCGCAGCTTCTCGCCTCTTGCTCATTTGTGATTCAATGAGATGCAGGTGCATTCGCCTATGCGTCCCCGCTTCTGCCCGTCCGTCCATATAGCCCTTCTCTCCGCAGCCATACTCACTCCGACGTTCGGCCTCGCACAAAAACAGCAGCACGACGTGCTGACCGACGCCCAGGTCGAAAAAATCCGCGAAGCCGGAATCGACCCCAACGAGCGCATCAAGCTCTACACCGAATACCTCAACGACCACGTCAATACTGTCAAAAGCCTTACCAATCGCCGTACATCCGATGCACGCGCCCAACATCTTGACCGCGAATTGCAGGATGTCGCTGACCTGATGGACGAACTCGGCTCCAACCTGGACGAGTACTCCGACCGGCACGCCGATATGCGTGGAGCGCTCAAAATCCTCGCCGACGAATCGCAACACTGGCTCATCTCACTTAAAGCGCTCGCCGGCGAGGAGCCCTTCGATCTCTCCCGCAAAGAAGCCATCGAAGCCGGCGAAGATCTGACCGACCAGGCCCAGCGTCTCCTGCGCGAACAGACCGACTACTTCGCCCTCCACAAAGACGAAAAGGGCCAGGAACGCGCCGAACCCAAACCCCAATAAGCAGTTTCGAGTTAGTGTTCGCAGTCCCGATGTCCCTCTGTCCCTATGTCCCTATGTCCCTCTTGTCCCTATGTCGCTTGTTCTCTTGGTCCCTGCCTCTAATGTGCTACCTTCGATTTTGGTGGCTGCTGATCTTATCCCTATCTTTCAGGAGGAATATCGTGCCTTGCGTCCGCGAGCGCCGATGCCTCCCTTCGCCGTTCGCTTTCGCCGCTTCACCTCGCTGAACACCACCATCCGTCTGCGCGAAGGCAAGATCTTCGTCAGCCTCTCCGACCTCATCGAAGGTGCTCCTGAGAGCGTCATCCGCGCTATCGCCCACATTCTGCTCGCCAAGCTCTACAAGAAAACCATCGACCCATCGCACAACGTTCGGTTCAAGCGCTTCACCACCAGCGCCGCCGTCGCTCGCCAGACAGAACTCATCCGTCACGCCCGCGGCAGCAAGCGCTACTCCGGCCCGCAGGGCCACTTCTACAACCTCGAAGAAGTCTTCGACTCCCTCAACACCCGCTTCTTCGGCGGACTCCTCGGCCGTCCCGAACTCACCTGGAGCGAAGGCATGGCCAAGCGCTCGCTCGGTCACTACGACGCCGCCCACAACACCATCGTCGTCAGTCGCGTCTTCGATCGCCCCTCAAGCCCGCGCTACGCCATCGAATACCTGCTCTACCACGAGATGCTCCACCTCAAGCATCCCGTCAAGATGCGTGGCCTCCGCCGTTGCGTCCACTCCCGCGAATTCAAAGCCGACGAAGCCCTCTTCCCCCAACTCCACCAGGCCCTCGCATTCCTCAAACGCCTCTAGGCAGACCCAAGCGTTATCATTCTCCCCGGCATCTTCAAGCCCATTTCCGGGAGCCCCAATGACCGCGCCATCCTTCGACTCCGCAATCACCCGTCGCAAATTCATCCAGTCCGCCGCCGCTGCCGCCGCCATCTCCGCCAGCCCATTTGCCCGCGCCCGCCGCGTCCCGGCGCACGAGCGCATCACCATCGGCGTCATCGGATGGGGCATGATGGGTCCCGCCAATACCAAGTCCTTCCTCGGCTTTGACGATTGCCAGGTTGTCGCCGCCTGCGACATCGAGAAGAACCACCTCCAGCAAGCCGTCGACACCGTCAACGCCAAATATGGCAACAAGGACTGCGCCGCCATCCACGACTACCACGAGATCATCGCGCGCGACGACATCGACGCCATCATGATCGCCATTCCCGATCACTGGCACGCCATCGTCGCCACTGAAGCCGCTGCGCGCAAGAAAGACATCTACGGCGAAAAGCCTCTCGCTCGGACCATCGCCGAACAGCAGGCCATCGTCCGCGCCGTCCACCAGAACAACATCATCTGGCAGACCGGTTCCTGGCAGCGCTCCGTACCGCCATTCCACAAAGCTGCGGAAATCGTTCGCAACGGCCTCATCGGCAACGTCACCCACGTCGAAGTCGGCCTCCCCGGCGCGCCGCACGACTTCCCCAACACCGTTCCCGGTTTCCTCAAGCGACTCTCCACGGTCTCTGACAAGATCAAGGATCCCTCTCAGGTCGTTCCCGGCACGCCGGCATGGGATCTCGCCGTCACTCAACCTCCGCCCGATCTCGATTACGACACCTGGATCGGCCCCTCCAAAATGGAGCCCTACATCGACGCCCGCGTCTATCAGAATTGGCGCTGGAACTACAACACTGGCGGCGGCCAGCTTCTCGACTGGATCGGCCACCACGGCGACATCGCTCACTGGGGACTCGGCTTCGACCTCACCGGCCCCTCAGAGGTTCAGGGCTTCGGCGAATTCCCGCCCGCCAACGCCGTCTGGAACGTCGCGCAGAAATACACCGTCGAGTGCACCTATCGCAAAGAAGTCACCGGCTATCCCAATGACGTGTCGTTTGCAATCAGCGGTGGCTCTCCCGCCATCAGCATGGGCACCAAGTGGATCGGTACTGACGGATGGGTCTGGGTCGATCGCAGCGGCTTCGACGCCTCCAATCCCGATTGGGTCAAGATGGATCGCCTTCCCGAAGCGCAGCGCAAGATCCCGCTCTACGAATCCTCAGAGCATCGCCGCAACTTCCTCGACAGCGCCAAGTCGCGCAAGCCCACCATCACGCCCGTCGACGTTGCCCATCACTCGCTGATTCCCGGCCATCTGGGACTCATCTCCATGCTCGTCGGCCGTAAACTCCACTGGGATGTAAAGCAGGAGAAGATTCTCAACGACCCCGAAGCCACCGCCCTCATGACCCGCGAATACCGCGCCCCCTACAAGCTCGCTTAGAGTAGGGCGCAAGGCCTAGCGAACACTGTATCCAGCGATCCGCCGATAATGCCGGACTCAGCAAAGCCATCTTCATGATTGATCCGGTAGTTCACGCGAAGGGCGGCAGGTTGTCGGAAAGTCCTCTTCACGTCCTCCTGGAGATCGAACCAAACATCGAGAACTTTCGTGGCCTTCGGCGTCACCCTCAAATGATACGTTTCGGTTCGTTTGTTTTGGTATGTTATTCGACCTGCAATCAACTCGACCGATGTAACCGTAACCGGTGCACCGGACGGGTTGGTGATCTCGACTTCCGGCGCATACCACGTCGCTCCGGTGAAGGAATGGCTAGTCTTGATGTGAATGGATAAGCTGGCTCCGCTTGATGCATGAGGCGATGGGCTTTGACGGATCATCATTCCCGGATCGCATGCAGTTGTCAGAACGAGCATCGCCGTCAAAAGAGCGCATGCTATCCTCTTCACCCACATCTCCTCCGCTCGGTGCAGCCTCACCGGATTCGGCAATTCTTCAAATGCTGCCGATGCGCGGCGCTGCGGATTTCATAGGCACAATCCGCTACTGATCCGCTACATCCCATTTTCGCTGAAAACCTCACTTCAATATCAACTTACACAGATCAAATCCTACCCACCCCAAGCCCGATTATTGCCACGTTAGATTCCCGAGCGAGACTCTTTCCGAGAATCCGTGTCTGTAGAGAAGAATAAAACTCAGGCTTTCCCTGACGCCCGTAGAGTCAGATCGAAATGAGCTCGAAATAGGCAAAGGATCCCGATTCTCACCGATAAGAGGCGCTGTGACGTTCATGCAAGGATGAGAGAATCTCAACAATTCCAGGCACCTTGCGTGTCGGCTCTCTGCCAGAAAACAACGCCTGTTCAATGCCAGGTCAACTCCTGTGTCAATCAAACCGCCGACACGATCGTGCCGGATGGTTTAAGTACGATGTCTCGCTAAGCTGTTTCCTTCGAGGTTCCATGCGCCGAGCACGACAAAGAACGGAGACGACCATGACTGGTCCCACCGCACAGCGGGTGCTCGTCCTCGACGATGAGCGGGTGATTGCCAATACTTTGGCCCTCATTTTGAACCGCAGCGGCTATGAAGCACGCGCCGTCTATACCGCTGAAGCCGCAATCAAAACCGCCCGCGAGCTTCTGCCGGATTTCCTCATTAGCGATGTCATTATGGAGGGCATAACCGGCATCGACGCGGCCATCCGCATCACCGAAATCGTTCCCCAATGCCGCATCATCCTGTTTTCAGGTCAGGCAGCGACCGCCGACCTGCTCGAAAGCGCCGAAGCCAACGGCCACCGCTTTGAATTGCTCACCAAGCCCGTGCATCCCCGCGTCCTCCTCGACCGCCTCAAGGAGATCCAATAGACCCGTCGCGCACAAAGCGACCGATCCCATCGCGCTTCAACCCAAATTGTTCTCAGAAATTCCACCGGCCGCTCGACAATGCGTCGCCGGTTAAGCCGCCTTCGAGAGCCGCTCCCGCACTGCACCCGGATCGCGTGATGGCTGGCGCGATGCCCACCACACCAGGCCCGCTCCTACGACCGCAGACCCCAGGCTCGCCAACTGCGCGTTCGACAATCCCCAAATCACCTTGGGGTTGCGCCGGATAAACTCCACCAGGAACCGTGCAATGCCGCTAAGCACCAGGTACTCGCCGACAATCGCCCCCGTTCCGTGCTTTTTCCCGCCGCGCCACCACAGGTACCACCCAATCAACAGTCCCATCCCAAGCTCATACAGCGGCGTGGGATGCACCCTCACGCCCGGCGCCGTCGGCTCAATCCCATTAGGAAAGCTCATCCCCCAGGGCAGCTTCGTTTCAATTCCATAGCACCCATCGCCGGATAAGAAACATCCGATCCGTCCGATCCCGTACCCAATTGCCGCAGCAGGCGCCGCAAGGTCCAGCGTTCGTAAAGCGCCAATCTTCGCCCACCAGCCCTGAAACAGCAGCGCTGAAATCCCGAACACCAGCCCGCCAAACCACGCGAACCCCGCCGTATCCCATAGCACCCGCCATCCCATCTCGCGGAATTCGCTAGGTGTATCAATCACATGCCAAAGCTTCGCGCCCACAATCCCGGCCAGAACGGCAATCGCCACCATCCCCACCGCATCGGCGTCGATGCTCGCCCGCTTGAATCCGCGATCCATCACAAAAGCCGCCAAAACGGCCGCCAGCCACAACATCAGCCCAAAAGTGGGAATCTCAGGATGAAAGAAATGAAGGTTCAGATGGAGATAGGGAATCATTCTCTCCCAGTATAGACGGCCACCGGATTCAAATGGTTCTCAAACCTCCGGTCGAGCCTCTCGCCAGATTCGAACACATTTTTCACAGATCCTGATCCGGCCCTTGTCTCAACGCGCGATACTGTTTCCATGGCCACCATCACTTACCAGGGACTTGAGGTTCTCTATACGCGTCAACAGATTGCCAGCCGCGTCGCCGAGATGGGTGCGCAAATTACCCGCGACCTCAATGAAGAAAAACTGGTGATGGTCGGCGTCTTGAAAGGCGCAGCCATCTTCCTCTCCGACCTCGCCCGCTCCGTCAACGTCGACACCACCTTCGATTTCGTCGCCGTCTCCAGTTATGGCAAAGGTCAGCGCTCCTCCGGCGCCGTCAAACTCATCAAGGATCTCGATGAGCCCATCGAAGGCAAGCATGTCCTCATCGTCGAAGACATCCTCGACACCGGACTCACCCTCGCCTACCTCCGCAAAATATTTCTGCAGCAAAAGCCCAAGACCCTGCGCATCGCCGCTTTGCTCGACAAGCCCTCGCGCCGCATCGAGAAAATTGACGCCGATTATGTTGGCTTCTCCATACCAAACTTATTCGTCATCGGATATGGAATGGACTATGCCGAGCGTTATCGCAATCTGCCCGACATCTGCCTGATGGCTCCGGACCACCCCGAATAGCTGACTGGCGGTGGACAGACTCATTCGAATTCGAGTCTTGTAACAGGGCATGACTCGGGGTACCCTCTGGATCGCGTGCCGAAAAGAGGCAGGACAAGCGGTGGGCTATATAGCCCCTGGGTCTGTTTTGCGACTTCCTGATTAATATGATGTACGCACCAGTCCAAGCTCTCCAAGGAAACCAAACTCCATGACCAATGAGCGCGAAATTCTCCAAAACGCCTACCGCGATTTCAATGCCCGTAACATTGATGCGGTAATCTCGCGCATGCACCCCGATGTCGATTGGGCGAACGGAATGGAAGGCGGCCACGTCCATGGAAAGGATGATGTTCGTGCCTACTGGACGCGCCAATTCACCACGCTCAATCCCCATGTCGAACCAATTCGTATCGAACCCGATGAACATGGGAATTGGGTGGTTGAAGTGCATCAGGTTGTCCACGATACACAAGGCAACCTGCTGCTCGACACTACCGTCTACCATACGTACCAATTCCGCGACGGCCTGATTGCCCGCATGGATATCGAGCAATAGGAAGCGCACGCCGCAAAAACCAATGAGCCGGCCCGGTATGCCTTTCGTCATCCCCGCGTATCGTGTGCCATTGGCTCAATCGAACGCGAAGGGCTATACTCAACAACCGGAAACAACCCACCAAGCCGCCCATCCATAGAGCGGCGTAGGAATGAAGGAGCAAGAAAATGCCAGCAATCACCCCCATTCGGGACGAAGATCTTGAATTCGATCATGGAACATTCGATTCGGACGCATTCACCAAACAGGCCCTTTCCTCCTGGCAATCTCTTGCACAAGTCATTGACCACACCCTGCTGAAACCCGAAGCCACCCGCGAACAAGTCGAAAGCCTCTGCGACGAAGCCATCCGCTATCGTTTCGCCTGCGCCATGGTGAATCCCGTGTGGGTGCCCGCCGCCGTCGAGATCCTTTCCGGCACTGGCATCCCCGTCGGCGTCGTCATCGGATTTCCCTTCGGCGCATCCCTCGTCTCCACGCTCCGGCAAGAAGCCGCCGCTCTCGCCCGCCTTGGCGCCAAAGAACTCGACATGGTTATCCCCATCGGCCAGCTCAAGAGCGGCAACCACCACGCCGTGCAGCACACCGTCCATGCCGCCGCCACTGTCGCGCATCACAATGGCGCTCTCCTCAAGGTCATCCTCGAAACAGCGATGCTCACCGTAGAAGAAAAACTCCGTGGAGCAGAACTCGCCATCCAGGCCGGAGCCGACTTCATCAAGACCTCCACCGGCTTCGGCGGAGGCGGCGCCACCGCGGCCGACGTAGCCCTCATGCGCGGCGTTGCCGGCGGACGCTGCGGTGTCAAAGCCTCTGGCGGCATCCGCACTCTCGCCGACGTCAAAACCATGCTCGAAGCCGGCGCCAACCGCATCGGCGCATCCGCCTCCGTCACCATCGTCCGTGAACTGGGCGCCGAATAAATTCTGCCGCGCCATCCCAAGCAAAACGAAGGACCTGCTTGTCCTTCCGCCGCCATTCGTCGTAAGTCTCCCGATTCCCTATGTCCCTCTATCCCCATTTGCGTGAGCCCCTATGTCCCTATGTCCCTAGTCCCTGTCCCCATTCCCCGCTCTTGTATCATCGACTCCAGTCCCCCCATGCCCTCTACCCCGCCCATCACCCGCCCGGAACCCGAGTATGAAGGAGATTACCGCCCCGCCGACCCCGAAAACCCGCACGCTCACATCGATCCGCAAAACGCTCGCATTGAAACCACCGACCTCGCGTACCTGTCCCAGATGGCAGACACGCTTAATACCACGCTCGACCTCCAAACCCTTCTCAATCGAACCTCCGAGCTCGTGCGCTCCATCATCCCCTATCGCATCTTCGCCATCTTCCTCCTCAACGACCGCGCCAACGACTTGCGTATGCGCTTCCAGATCGGCCACACCCCTGAAGCGGCACGCTTGCGCTTCCCGCTGGGCAAAGGCGTCATTGGCCAGGTTGGCCTGACCCGTGAGCCCATCTTGCTCAATGACGTCACAAGCAACGAACACTACATTCCCGCCAGCCCCAACGTCCGCTCTGAACTCGCCATTCCTCTCATCGCCAAGAACCGCCTCATCGGCGTCCTCGATCTCGAGAGCGAACAACCCGACTTCTTCAAGCCAGAGCACCTCCATCTGCTCACCCTCACCGGTTCGCGCATCGCGCAGGCCATCGAGAACGCCCGCCTCTACACGCGCATCTCCCGTCAGGCCGAGACCCTCTCCGTCCTCAACGAAATCTCCACCGAACTCACCTCGATCCTCGATCTCGATCCGCTCCTCGCCAAGGTCGGCCAGCTCCTCCGCCGCCTCATCGACTACCAGATGTTCACCATCATGCTTCTCGATGAAAAAGGTGACACGCTGATCACGCGCTACTCCTGGCGCTTCGGCTACGCGCAGGCCCCCATGCGCCGCATCGCCGTCACCAGCGGACTCGTCGGCGCAGCCGTGCGCGAGTGGCGCCCCATCAACGTTCCCGACGTCCGCAAAGATCAGCGCTATCTCCCCATGAACCCCGAAACGCGCTCCGAACTCGTCGTGCCCCTCTTCTACAAAGAACGTGTCATCGGCGTCCTCGATCTTGAACACACGCGCACCGCCTTCTTCAATGAAGATCACGTACGCACTCTCACCACCATGGCCGCGCAGGTCGCCATCGCCATCGAGAACGCGCGTCTCTACCAAAGGGTCAAGCGCCAGGAGCAGCAACTCGAGCGCGATATCGCCATGGCCCGCGAAGTCCAGCTGCGCCTGTTGCCCACCACGCCGCCCGTCCACAAGCACGCCGAATTCGCCGTCAGCTTCCTCCCTGCCCGCACCATCGGCGGAGACCTCTACGACTTCCTCGAATACTCGCCCGATCAGACGGCCATCGTTCTCGGCGACGTCAGCGGCAAGGCCGCTCCTGCCGCCCTTTTCGCCGCACTCGTCAGCGGCATCATGCGTTCCGCCGCTCAGCAAAAGCTCGCGCCCGCCGCAATGCTTGCGCTACTCAACGACGCGCTTCAGGAACGCCGCCTCGATTCGCAATACGTCGTCATGCTTTTTGTTCTTTGGAATGACGAGAACCAGACGCTGCAAGTCGCTAACTCCGGCGCTGTGCAGCCCGTCTTCTGCCGCGGCGGCGAGTCCATCACCGTCAAAGCCGAAGGCTTTCCCCTTGGCATGTTCCCCCATGCCACCTACGAGGAATTCAACGTCGCTACACAACCGGGCGACGCCATCGTCTTCGTCTCCGATGGAATCCTCGACGCTGAAAACGAAAAAGGCGAAATGTACGGCGAAGAACGTCTCGCCACACTGCTCTGCGGCAGCCGCGATCTCCCCGCCCAGCACATCGCCTCCGCCATCCTCTCTGACGTCACCCAATTCCAAGGCGCCCAGGACCGCTTTGACGACGAAACCATCATCGTCCTCCGCGTACGATAGGCCTTATCCTGTGTCCTTGTATCCCTATGTCCCTTCGTTCCAATGTCCCTTCGTCCCTTCCCTTCTTAGTAAACTAAGAACGACCCCAACCGCCCCGGAGATCCATTGTCTACGACCACGCATGAACGCATCATCCGCCCCGCGCGCAACATCCTCGGCACTCTCCGTCTCCCCGGCGACAAATCCATCAGTCATCGCTACGCCATGCTTGGCGCATTCGCAGAAGGCACGTCGCGCTTCTCCAACTTCTCCACCGGCGCCGACTGCGCATCCACGCTCTCCTGCATGCAGGCCCTCGGCGCAAGAGTCCGCAACCTCGAAGACGGCCGCATCGAAATCGACGGCGTCGGCGGCCGCGTCACTCCCGCCAATCTCCCGCTCGATTGCGGAAACTCCGGCTCCACGATGCGCATGATCTCCGGCCTTCTTGCGCCGCAGCAAGGCAGCTTCACCCTCATCGGCGACGCATCGCTAACGAGCCGTCCCATGGACCGTATCCGTAAGCCTCTTGCCGAAATGGGTGCGCACCTCACCCTCACCGACGGCCACGCGCCGATCACCATCGAAGGCGCCCCACTCCACCCCATCGACTTCACCACACCCGTCCCTAGCGCCCAGGTCAAAACCTGCATCTTGCTCGCCGGCCTTCAAACCACCGGCGCCACCACCATCCACGAAGCACTGCGAACCCGCGATCATAGCGAACTCGCCCTCCGCGCCTTCGGGGCCAGCCTCGCCCGCTCCATCGACTCCATCAACATCACCGGCCCGCAGACCCTTCACGCCATCGACGCTTCAGTCCCCGGCGACATCTCCTCCGCTGCATTTTTCCTCTGCGCCGCGTCGCTCTTCCCCAACTCCGGCCTCATCCTCGACGGCATCGGTCTCAACCCCACCCGCGCCGCGCTTCTCGACGTCCTCACCACCCTCGGCGCGCGCATCGCCGTCCTTCAAATCGAGGAATCTCACGCCGAGCTCGTCGGCACCGTCCAGATCACAACCGACCCCGAAGGCCTCCGCTCCACTGAAATCAGCGGTGCCCTCGCCGCCCAACTTATCGATGAACTCCCCGTCCTCGCCGCCATCGGTCCCTACACCAGCGGCGGCATCCGCATCCGCGACGCCAGAGAACTCCGCGTCAAGGAATCCGATCGCATCGCCCTTGTCGCCCGTAATCTCCGCGCGATGGGCGCCGAAGTCGAAGAATTCGAAGATGGTCTCGATGTCCCCGGCGGCCAGCAACTCCATGGCGCCGTCATCGACTCCGGCGGAGACCACCGCATCGCCATGGCCTTCAGCATCGCCGCTCTCCGCGCCGAAGGCGAAACCCTGATCCAGGGCGCCGAATCCGCTGCCATCAGCTTCCCCGAATTCTTCGACCTCCTCGATCTAGTCGCCGAACGCTAGCAAATCGGGCCTTCCCGAACGGAAGATCGAGTCTTCCCGGACGGAGCAGGGGTCTTCAGACCCCTGAATAAGCGCTCGTAAATTACGAGGGCTTCAGCCCTGAGGATTTTCCCAAACAAAAAGGCCCGGCTTCACGCCGGGCCTCTCTCGCACAAATAATCTACCTGCTCGATGGCGGAGGCGTTGGCTGCGCCGGCATCGGCGTTGTCGTCGGCTGCGGCATCGTACTCGCCGGCTGCACACCCTGTATCGCCGGCGCCGTATTCACCGTTCCCTTCGCCGCATCCTGCAGGTTGATGCCGTAGTGTTGCAGCGTCGTCGCCAGAATCTGGTACAGTCCCGCACGGTCCTTTGCAAATGCCGCGTTCGCGGCAATCAAATTGTTCTCCGCGGTTGCGAGATTGCGCTCCTGCAATAGCACATCGGCTGTCGTCGAAGCACCAAGATGCAGCTTCTTCTGCGCCGCATCCAGGCTCTGCTGCGCATAGTCCCGCGCCGCCAGCGACGACTGCACTTCCGCGCGATCGTTCGTCAACGCAAACTGCGCGTTCACCACTTGCATCCGGATCTGCGTGTAGAGCTGAGCTAGCCGCAGCTCCGCCTGGCGATACTCCATCAGCGATCGTGCCTGCTGCGCCTGCGCCGAACGGTTCCGGATAGGAATCGTCATGCTGAACCCGAGGCCCTTATCCGGCGCCGTGCTGTTAAACAGATTCGTAAGCACCGTCCCATATCCACTCGATGGAATCGTGCCCGGCGGGTTGGGTTCCCCCGTTTGGAAGTTCGTCCAGTTCGGGCTCTGCGATCCACCCAGTGCGCTCGATCCATAGTAACCGTAGACATCCAGCGCCGGCAGCAACTGGTTCCGCGCACCTTTCAGCGTAATTTCATCGTTGCGCAGCGTCAGTGCAGCCTGTTCCAGCTCAGGCCGGTTCTTGAACGCTGTCTGCACCAGTTCTTCTACCGGCTGGCTCTCTTCCTCAATCGTGTCGAGACCGATGCGATCCGTCGGAATCACCGGGGCCGTCGCAAGCGCCGGATCGTTCAGGTTGCGCGCAATCGCCTGCTTGATGACCTGCTGCTGATAGTTCAGCACATTCTCTGAATTGATCAGCGCCTGTTTGTCCGTTGCCACCGTCGAGTCGGCCTGCACCACGTCCAGCGGCGCCATGGTGCCGATCTCCAGTTGCTTGTGCGTGTCCGACGAGAGCTTCGTGCTCTGATCCAGAGCGCGCTGCCTCGCCTGTACATCTTCGTACGCGCCCACCAGCCCCCAGTAAATGCTCTCCACCTGGTTCACCGTGTAAAGGATCTGTTCCCGGAACGACGAGTCTGCGATGCGCCGGTCGTTCATCGCCTGGTACATGAACCGCTTGTTGATCCAGATCCCCGCCCCTTGTAGCAGGTGCTGCGTCACCGTAGCCTTGAAAACCGAACTTAATTCCGGGCTATACGACGTGAAAGGGTTGTCGGTGGTGATCCGGTCGTTTGTGATTGTTGCCTGCAGCGCCGTGCCGGTAACAAAACCCTGGTTGTAGCCGAACTGATAAAGGTCCGTGTTCGTCGTCAGCGAAGTCTTGCCGCCAGAAAACAGCGTGTTGGACTGCGGCTGCCGCGCGCGCTGAAAATCAATCGTTCCCGTGACGTTTGGATCAAGAAGTTCCGGCGCTGGTCCTGCGCCGCCCGTTGTCAGCGACAATCCTTGCGTGCCCGATCCCGCGCCGCCCGACCCGCCCGTCGTTCCGCCAGGTCCACCACCCGTCGTCAACACTGAAGCCGATCCGCCCAGCGTGCCGCTCACCACTCCCGAGGACACACCCAGCGGCGAAAATCCCGCCTTGGTCCGCAAAATATCCGTATCTGCAATGTCCAGGTCGTAGCGCGCAATCGCGATGTCGTAGTTATTCTCGATCGCCAGCGCAATCGCATCCGACAAGCTCAGATAAATCTTCTCATCCTTCACCAGGTTGTCGAGCCGTACCGAATTCGCAAAACTCGCCTTCCCGATCGATGTCGGCCGGTACATATTGATCGGATTGCCCAATAGCGGCCCAAACGGCTTCGAGAAATTGCGGCCGCTTGGCCGCAAATCCAGCGGCATTGTCAAAACCGGCGCTGGAGCCGCGGGCAACTGCGATGCCTGCTTCTCCGGCTGCTTCGCGCCCGCTCCGCTCACCCCACCCGTTTGCTGTTGCCCAAATCCCGGCGGAACTCCCGCGGTCAATGCCAGCATCACCGCTGCAATGGCCCTCAATCGCTGCGTTCCATTCCGCTTCACTTGCCTGCCGGCTGCTGCTTGATCCTCAAACACACGAATACCGAACAATTGCATGTTTCCTCTCCACGAGTCGCTGAGGCATGTGGGGTGCCGTTCTACATGACGTCCAGAGAGCCCCTCCGGACGCAAATTTGTGCTCTTGCGCGGTGCTTTCCGTTCCCTTGCTTCACTTGACCGTATGGTCATCAAGCATTACGCGCTACGCAGGCCGTTCGTTCCATTGATTCCAGACCGCCCGCGCGCACTCTGACACGAAAAGCTGAGTATATCCCACTCGCTGTCCCTGACCGGATCGTCGCTTTTGGTCAATTATCCTGTTGATTGCCCTGTTATCTACACTGGTACCCGTGACTCAAGCTTTCCAGGCCGCGTCGCAACAAAGCCGCGCGTGGAGATTGACCCTCGCCTACGACGGCACCGACTTCCGCGGCTGGCAAATCCAGCCCGGCGAACACACTATCCAGGGCGAGTTGCAGTCCGCCCTCGGCCGCGTCGTCGGCGAATCCCCCCTGCCCCAGGGTTCAGGCCGCACCGACGCCGGCGTACACGCGCTCGCCCAGGTCGCCAGCTTCCAACTTCAAGCGCGCATCCCGCCTCCCAATCTTCTCCGCGCCCTCAACCGCACCCTGCCGGGATCAATCCGCATTCTCGACGCCCAGATCGTTCCCGACACCTTCCACGCCCGCCACTCCGCCGTCGCCAAAACCTACGAGTACCGCGTTCTTCCCATCGAGCCCGCCTGTCCTCAGATCTGCCCACCCTTTCTTGCGCGCTATGTCTACCCCTACTCCTGGCGCTTGAATCTCGCTGACCTCAATGCCGCCGCTTCAGCCTTGGTCGGCGAACACGACTTTCGCAGCTTCGCCGCCACCGATCCCGATCTTGCAACCCGCTCGCAAGACTACGCCGAAGAGAGCGCCTTTCAAACCCTGCCCAAGGGTCCCCAGCGACAGGTCTTTCTCGATGGGGTTGAAGCCCGCACCGCCATCCGCACCATCTACTCCTCCGCGTGGCACCAACAAATCACCGACGGCTTCAACCTGCTCATCTATCGCGTGCGCGGCAACGGATTCCTTCACCACATGGTGCGCAATCTCGTCGGAACCATGCTCGACGTCGCCCGCGGCTACAGGCAACTCCACGACATTCCCGCAGTTCTCTTGGCGCATGATCGCGCTCTCGCCGGTCCAACCGCGCCTGCGCGCGGCCTCTTGCTCCACTCTGTCGAATACAACGAGACAAATCTTCTTTCTCACGCTCCATGAACTTAGGTCACAAAGTCCTCGCCGTCCCTCCTGCTACTCTGAAGGCAAATGGCAATCTTCTCGCGCAGCACGGCTTTCACACGCGTAACGGCAATCGCCGCCCAGCGCGCCGTACATTCTGCGTTCACCTGGATGCACAACAATCCCAAAACCCTCATCGATCGCCAGGCCGAACTCGTTGCCATCCCCGCGCCTCCCTTCGGAGAAGAAGCGCGATCCAAATGGCTCGCCGCACGCTTTGCCGAAATCGGTCTCACCAACGTCCAAGTTGACGCCGTCTGCAACGTCATCGGATTCATCCCCGCCGCCCATCTTCCAGCCGACAGCACCGGACCCGTCGTCGTCCTCTCCGCGCATCTCGACACCGTCTTTCCCGCCGCCACGCCGCTTTGTCCCAGGCTCACCCGCGACGATGGGGCCAGTCGCCTCACCGCTCCCGGTGCATGCGACAATGCCGCAGGCGTCATCGGCATGCTCGCTCTTGCGCAAGCCATCATCCACTCCAAGGTCAAACTCGCCGTCCCCCTCGTCATTCTTGGAAATGTTGGCGAAGAGGGCGAAGGCGATCTGCGCGGTATCCGTCATTTCTACGAGCAGCGCGCCCTTGCCGGCCGCATCGCAGCCCACATCGTGCTCGATGGTGCGGGCGCCGACTCCGCCGTCATGCAGGCCCTTGGCAGCCTGCGCTTCCAGGTCACGATTTCAGGTCCCGGCGGCCACAGCTTCACCGATTCCGGTACGCCCAATCCCATCGCTGCAATGGCGGATGCCCTCGCGACTGTCGCGCGCACGCCGCTGCCTGAGAAACCCAGCACCACTCTTAACCTCGGCACCATCTCCGGCGGCACCAGCGTCAACTCCATCCCCGAGAGCGCCACAGCATCCATCGACTTCCGTTCCACCAGTCCCGACGAACTTCTTCGTCTCGAAGTCGCTCTCCACCGCGCCGTTGAGGATGCCGTCGATCAAACCAACGCTGCTGCAAAACATCTAAACGTCCGTAGTCGCGGCCCGCTTACATTCACCATCAAAAAAATCGGCGACCGCCCCGCTGCGCAACTCGCCGTTGACTCTCCCATTCTTGAAGTTCTGCGCGCCGTCGATCGCCATCTCGGAATTCGAACCGATCCGCGCCTCGGTTCCACCGACGCCAATATCCCTATCTCCCTCGGCATTCCCTCTCTCTCCATCGGCGCGGGCGGCGATGGCGGCGGCGCCCACACTCTCTCCGAGTGGTACAGCGACAAAGACCGTGAAACCGGCCTGCGGCGCATCCTCCTCCTCACCGTTGCCATGACGGAATGGGCCGCTGAGCAATAACAATTCGGCTTCCGGTGTCTCTGCTACACCGCGGTGCCCCAGGTCTGGATTTTCAGACGTGGGAGAGCACAAACCCACTCCAAAAAAATCTGCTGTCCTGCGGTCTGGCGATCTACTCCACCACCAATTTGCAGTCTGTTAAACTGCGCCCATGCGCACATTCCCATCCCTCGTTGCCACGGCTCTCGCCGCCTCAATGTTGTGCTCAGCCCAGACCGCACCCACCCCGGGCCACCCGTCGAAACGCGCCAAATCCTCGCGTTCCCCCAAAACCAAACCGATCGCCGGAACCCCCGACGTCATCTATTTCGACGGCGTCATTTACACGGGTGTTGGATTTGCCGAAGACAAGCCGCAAACCGTCGAAGCCATGGCCATTGGTGGCGGCAAGGTCCTCGCCATCGGCACCACCGAAGAGATCACCCGCCTCGCTGGACCCAAGACCGTCCTCAACGATCTGGATTCCGCCAACACCAGCACCTTCATCTTTCCCGGCTTCAACGATGCCCACACGCACCTCGGCAGCGCTGGACGCACCAAGCTCAACGTCGACCTCACCGGCGTCAAATCCCTCTCCGAAATGCTCGCGAAGATCCAGTCTGCCGCAGCCGCTGCGCCCCCAGGCCACTGGCTCACTGGCGGCAATTGGGATCACACGCTCTGGAAACAAAAGGCTCTCCCCACGCGCCAGGACCTCGACAAAGTCACGGGCGGCCACCCCACCTTCCTCGATCGCATCGATGGCCACATCGCCATCGCCAACTCCGCCGCCTTGGCCGCCGCCGGCATCACCGGCAAGACGAAGCCGCCCCAAGGCGGAGCCATCGACCTCGACGCCAGTGGCGAACCCACCGGCATTGTCCGCGAATCCGCAAAGAGCCTCGTCTACAAAGTCATCCCACCGCCCTCACCTGAAGAGCGCCGCAGAGGCGATGAACTCGCCATCTCTGATGCGCTCAAGCACGGCGTCACTAGCGTGCAGGACTTTAGCGACTGGCAGGATTTCCTCGTCTTCGAGCAAATGGAGAAGGAAGGCAAGCTTCATCTGCGCATCAGCGAGTGGCTCCCCTTCAAAGACTCCCTCGACGAATTGAAAGCCCACCGCGCGCATCACGACGCCAACGATCCCCTGCTCCACACCGGCATGCTCAAAGGCTTCATGGATGGCTCGCTCGGCTCCCGCACCGCCGCGATGAAAGCCCCTTACGCCGACGACCCCGGTAACACCGGTCTCCCCCAATACACGCAGGGCCAGCTCAACAAGATGGCCGTCGAACGCGCCGCTGCGGGCTTCCAGCTAGGCTTCCACGCCATCGGCGACAAGGCCACATCGATGGCCCTCGACGCCTACTCACAGCCCGGCATCTCCACCACTGCACGCAATCGCATCGAGCACGCCCAGGTCGTCGATCCCGCCGATATCCCGCGCATCAAGAAACTCGGCGTCATCGCCAGCATGCAGCCCAACCATCTGCTCACCGACATGAACTGGGCCGTCGATCGCCTCGGTCCCAAGCGCGCTGCCTACTCTTACGCGTGGAAAGCCTTCCTCGACGCCGGCGTCCCTCTCGCCTTCGGCACCGACTATCCCGTCGAGCCCATCACGCCTTTTCGCGGACTCCACGCTGCCGTCACCCGCATGAACGAAGCCGGAACCAAATCCTACTACCCTGAAAACAAGCTCACCCGCGGCCAGGCTCTCTACGCCTATACACAAGGCTCGGCCTACGCCCAATTCGCCGAGAAGCACAAAGGCAAACTCGTCCCCGGCTACGACGCCGACTTCATCCTCGTCGACCGCGATCTCTACAAAGTCGGTGCGCCCGCGCTTCTTTTCACGCAGGTCCTCCAGACCTTCGTCGCCGGCCAGGACGCCCTCGCAACCTCAGACCAATAGAATTCAGTTCGCCGGCAAATCTGGGTGCCCCAAGTCTCGATTCTGAGACCTGGGAGCAATGCATCGATACGACCCACAGTCTTTCGCACCTCAGGGTGTCATCCTTGTATCTCTGAATAGGCGGCAGTTTCATTGAGACTGTTGCAGTGGGGGAGCCGAGTTATCGGCTCCCCCGCGGGCGGACGGCTCCCGTTCATCCTGCGGTCTTGACGACCGGCGTTC
>NZ_JBAUUO010000170.1:0-107859 GCF_049582745.1 Occallatibacter sp. | reverse complement strand
TACGCCGCAAAGAACTTCCCTCGCAGATCGTTCGAGTATGGTTCCGGCATCTGGGTGTGCGGACAATCGCCACCTTTAGCTTGCAACACAAATGACCCCGTGCACAGTAACTAGTGAAATGCTCTAGGCCCCCAACTCCGACCGAATCGCGTTAGCAATCGCATCGGCGTGCCGCCGCATCGCCTCTTCGCTCTCGGCTTCGATCATTACCCGTGCCAGCGCTTCGGTTCCCGAGTACCGGATCACAACGCGCCCTGAATCCTTCAACTCTTCTTCCGCCGCGCGAATGCTCGACGCGACCGCCGCAATCTCTTCAAGCGGCTTTTTCTCGCGCACTCGCACGTTCACAATGACTTGTGGAAACACCTTCAAATCTTGCGTGAGTTCGTCCACGCTGTTGCCCGTGCGGGCCACCAGATCCAACACAACAAGTGCTGTCAGAAGACCGTCTCCGGTTGTTGCAAGGTGAGGGAAGAGAATATGTCCGGACTGCTCTCCACCGAGTGCGGCGCCGTGTTGGTGCATCTGCTCGAGTACGTATCGGTCACCCACGGGAGCGCGCAGCATGCGAATTCCCGATCGTTTCAGCGCTGCTTCAAGCCCCATGTTCGACATGGTGGTCGCTACGACAAGATCGCCGGTCAGCATTCCACGCGCCTTCAGGTCCCGTGCGGCCATCAACAGAATCCCGTCGCCGTTGATGACGTTTCCATGCGCGCCGGCCAGCATGCACCGGTCCGCATCCCCATCGAAGGTCAGCCCGATTCCCGCCTGCCGCTTCTGAGCTTCCGCGGCAACCCATTGCGGATGCAGTGCGCCGCAGCCGTCATTGATGTTGCTGCCGTCCGGCGAAATGTTGAGCAGCGCAAATTCTTTCGGAATCCGCGCCCCCAACCTGGCAAACAATTCGGGCGCAACCGCCGATGCAGCGCCATTTGCGCAGTCGGCAACGATACGCAAACCATCCAGCCTCAACCCCGGCACGCAATCGATGAGGAACTGAAGATAGTCCTCGGCAAGAGTCGCGTTGTCGTCCACACGCGGAAGTCCTGACACCTCCGGCACAATGGCCTCTTCGGCGTGCCGGATAATCTCGTCCTCGATCGAAGCCTCCACGGCATCCGGAAGCTTGAAACCGTCCTGGCCGAAAAGCTTGATTCCGTTATCGCGCCAGGGATTGTGGGAAGCGGAAATCACCACTCCCGCATCAAAGCCGTGTGCTCGCGCGAGGAACGCCACCGCGGGAGTAGGGACCACACCGGCTGATTCCACGCTCACTCCGGTTTTGCGCAGCGCGTCGGAAATAGTTGCTGAGATCCACATGCTCGACTCGCGTGTGTCGCGGCCGAGAATGACTTTTGGCTCATGACGGCCCTGCAGTGAGTGTCCAAGCGCCAAACCGGTTGCGTGGATGGTTCGCACATCCAACGGCGGTTCGCCCGCGATGCCTCGAATCCCGTCGGTGCCGAAGAGCTTCCTTGTATTTCCTTTGCTCATAGCCTCACTTCTTAGGTCTTCTCCTGCCAGATGCTTCGTCAACGGTGCTGCTGAATTCACCGTCATGCAGGCGGGTTTTGACACGCTCTCCCCGCACGACTTGACTCACCGAGCGAATCACTGCACCGTCAGAGTCCAGCACCAGCGCATAGCCGCGTTCCAGTACGGCCAGGGGCGACAGCGAACGCAATCGAGCATCGAGCGCTTCGACTCGGGCACCCCATCTGCGAAGGATCCTCTCGAGCGAGCGTTCCAGTCTTGTTGCTCCCACTCCAAGCCTCTCCTGCATACGCGCCAGCATTTGTCGGGGTTCATGATGCAATACATCGGCCGCAAGTTCAGCCGCGAGTCGCTGTCGAGCGCGCACCATTTCGCTTACGCTCGACTCCATGCGAAACCCGAGATCGTCCAGCTGCTGGCTAGCTCGATGCAGCATCGCCGTCACGCGCCGTTCCGCTCGAGCCAGCGGAACGTTGTCCAGCAACTGCCGCGCGTGCAGCAGCTGAAATCGCGCCGCTCGCTCCACTCGATCCGCCAAAGATTCAACGCGCTCGGCTACACGATGCTGTGCCTCGGTAATCAGTTCCGCGGCGGCCGAAGGCGTGGGAGCCCTTAAGTCTGCCACGAAATCCGCAATCGTAAAATCCGTTTCATGTCCAATTGCCGAGACAATCGGCAGGCTTGACGCGACAATTGCCCGCGCCACCCGCTCGCTGTTGAATGCGCTCAAGTCCTCAAGCGATCCGCCGCCGCGCGCGATGACAATGACGTCGACCAGGCCGCTGGCGTTCAACTGAAACAAAGCCGATTCAACTTCACCTGGGGCCTGTTCACCTTGGACTGCCGCAGGGCACACAACTACATTCAACCCCGCATGACGGCGTCCCGCGATGTTAAGGAAGTCGCGGATCACAGCGCCGGTCAGCGAAGTTACAATTCCCACCGACCGCGGAAAAGCCGGGAGAGGCCTCTTGCGCGCAGACTCAAAGAGTCCCTCGGCTTTCAATCGCTCCTTGAGCTGTTCAAAGGCCAATTGCAGCGAGCCCGCGCCCACAGGCTCGATGGTTTCACCCACCAGCTGTAGTTGCCCACGCTGCGCATACACGCTCACGCGTCCCCGCACAAGTACATGCAGTCCATCTTCCGGCTTGAAGCGCAGCAGAACCGACTGTCGGCGAAACAACACGACTGGCAATTGGGCATCCGCGTCTTTCAGCGTGAAGTACAAATGTCCCGAAGGCGCGGGGCGGCAATTCGATATCTCCCCTTCGACCCAGATGTCGCTGTACTGCTGCTCAACCTGCTCGCAGACGCGCTCGACAAGCTCGCGCACAGGCCAGATGCGGCGCATTTGTGGCGGCGCTTCAAATGTCAGGTCGAGCTGTCGCACAGATATGTCCTGTCGAGTCACCACTACGAGTGTAATTGCTCAGGTGTGATGAGAGGTGCGGTGGGAGCGCGGCTAAGGGCGACTGGCAACGATCGTCCGGAGCTGTTCCGCAATCTGTGCAAGGCGTGCAGAAATCGCGGCGGAGCCGTCCAATGTCCCCGCGAACAGATTTTCCGCTTCACGAGCCAGTTCCGTTCCTTCGTGCAGGCCGAAGGTTCCCAGAACGCCTGCCAGCTTGTGTGCGTCGGAACTTGCCGTTTGCTGTTCAGCGGCGCCAAGCGCACCGTTGGCGGCGCTCTCTGCCGCCTTCTGCAGGGTCGTGACGCGTTCCACCATCTGTGGCAGGAACTTCGTCCACAGCCGATTCATGGCTTCAGTCAGCGGCGATCCCACCGTGTCGCTCACCTGGCGGGCCTCAGCTCCACCCCAGAATGCCGGCAACCTGTTGCGAAAGTGTCATCGGGTCGAACGGCTTCACCAGCACGGCTTTCACGCCAAGATCGGCAAAGCGCGAGCGATCCGTCGCCTGAACCTTTGCGGTGAGCAGCATAACTGGAATGTGTGCCGTCGCCGGGTTCTTCTGTAATTCCCGAAATGTCGCCGGACCGTCCATTCCCGGCATCATCACGTCCAGCAGGATCGCGTCTGGCTGGTAAGTCGTGGCGCGCGCCAATCCCTGGGCGCCCGAACTGGCCACCATCACTTCCCAGCCCGCCACTGTCTCAAGGCTCAGTGCAGCTATTTCGCGGATATCGTCTTCGTCATCAATGATAAGGATGCGATGCATGAACTACTTCTCCAGAATCGGCCTCAGGAACCCTGGCCGGCGGAAACCTCGGATACGGACTCTTCGACTTCCTGCGAACTGCGCAGCATCGTCAGTACCAGGGCTTCCAGTTGTTCGGGTTCAACGCTGGCCTTGGCCAGGAAGTGACTCAAGCCTAGCACCAGTTGCATACGTTCTGCCTGCGTCAAACCATGGGCAGAATAGGCCACCAAGGGCGCCCGGTTCAAATCTTCGTGCTGCCGCAGCCAGTCCACCACGTTGAATCCATCTCCATTGGGCATTCCAATGTCGAGGATAATGAGGTGGGGCTGCAGAGTCAGGCACTCATCCATCGCTCCCTGGCGCGTATGTGCCACGCGGACGACGATTCCTTCGCGTCTGAAGATCTCGGCGACAACCTGTCCAAGATCGAGATCGTCTTCCACGACGAGGATGCGTGCCTGTTCCCCCGGAGAGCAGAGGACCTTCACCAGTTCGCCTAGAAGAGCATCGTCGCTTGGCCTCGGGAAGAGACGGTCCGCCTTGTGATTCAGTTCCGCCGCCGGCTGCGGATGCGCCACGCCCAACAGCACGACCGGAGTGTGCGCCTCCGGATCTTCGCGGCGCAGCATTGGCAGTATCTCCCATCCGTTGATGCCGTCAATGGTCGTATCGAGCACAATTGCTGAAACGCCATCGTGAGCAACCGCGACCGCCTGGTCGACGGTCGTGGCTTCCACCACGCGGTATCCATATCGTGAGAGTTGATCGGCAATCAATGGCCGGGTCGCGCCATTTGTATCGGCTACGAGCACGGCACCGTGAGCTGCGGGGCTCGATTCACCTTCCTCTGTCTTTGCAGCAACCGGCTGATAGGGCAGAAAGACCCTGAATGTCGATCCGCGAACCGGATTTCTCTCCGCCCAGATTCTCCCACTGTGCTGCAGGACGATCGCACGGCAAATCGCCAGTCCAAGGCCGCTGCCACCCTTCTGGCGCGAGTCCGATGCATCCACTTGCTGGAATCGACCAAAGATCGCTTCGAGCTTGTCTGCGGGGATTCCGCGGCCCTGATCGATGACCGAAAGCGTCACGCCGCTGGCGCCCGAGCGCAACATCACAGAGATTGCTGAATTGGCCGGCGAAAACTTGATTGCATTCGACAACAGGTTTGTCACCACCTGAAGAAGGCGATCCGGATCGGCCGTGACCTCCACCTGTGTCTTGTCGTGGATCAGCAGCACCCCGGCCTCATCCGCCATTGGCTGAACGCCGTCGATCGCCTGGCGCACGATTTCGCCAAGTTGGATC
Source organism: Occallatibacter sp. (assembly GCF_049582745.1). GTDB lineage: Bacteria > Acidobacteriota > Terriglobia > Terriglobales > Acidobacteriaceae > Telmatobacter. The sequence continues at coordinate 102,895 of NZ_JBAUUO010000170.1, read as the reverse complement.
GGCTTGAACGTGAGCGGCTCGCGGCCGCTCTGGGTGCGCTCGAGATCGAGAATGTCGTTGATCAGCCGGACGAGGCGCTCGGAGTTGCTGAGCGCAATACGCAGCAGGTTCGCAGCCTTCTCGTTGATCACGCCGAGCATGCCCGACGAAAGCAGTCCCAGCGCGCCGCGAATCGAAGTCAGCGGCGTGCGCAGTTCGTGGCTTACCGTCGAAACGAATTCGTCCTTCATGCGATCGAGCGCATACCGCTGGCTGATGTCTCTGAAGCTGAGCACCGATCCCGAGAATCTTCCCTGGTCGAGAATCGGGTTCAGGAAGAACTCCGCCGGGAATCCGGTGCCGTTGCTGCGGAAGATTGTGCCTTCCCCGGTCACGGATTTCCGCTGTCCCGAAGCTCGCCTCAGCGGACAATCTTCAGGGCATTTCTTGTCCGGCGGCGCAGTGCCGTGCACGAGTTGGTGAACCGGCTTGCCGATCAGGTTCTGTGGCCGCGCACCAAGAAGCCGCGCTGCCGCGGGGTTGGCAAACCGCACCAGGCCATTGCGATCGACACCGCAAATACCGTCGGCCACCGATCCCAGCAGAATCTCCTGCTGGCGGCTCAGTTCCTCGGCGCGTTCGCGCTCGCGTGTCCGCGCAAGCATCTGCGCCAGCGACCCGGCTACCGTTTCCATGGCCGCGGTGGTCTCGCGATCTTCGCGAATTCTTGCGTGGCAGTAGAACTCGAGCACTGCCAGCACATGATTCCCAACCTGCACGGGGGCAGCCCAGCCCGATACCATCTTGCTTCGAATGGCCGCCTGCACGCGCGGACTGGTTGTCAGCACTCCCAAATCGGATGCCCAAACCAGACGGCCCTCTTTCCACGCGCGTCCCGGCAGGCTTCCGCCGGGAGCCAGCGTGATCCCCATGCTTTCCTGAATCAGACCTTCGGCACCTTTGCCCGGAACACCCCATGCCGTGTTGAATTCGAGTCGGTTTTCTTCAGCGTTTACGTCCCACTTCACCGCGACGTCCCAGCCCTGCGAAATACAAAGCGCTTCGAGCACGCGCTTGGTGGCAATCTCTGCCGAGATGTTTTCGCCCACAATCTGGCTTACTACGAGTTGCAATGCCAGGCGGTGCTCGCGCTGCTTCTGCTGGGTTACATCGTGCAGAAGGCATTGCACGGCCAGCGGTTTGCCGGCGCGTCGGCGCTGATGCAGACTCATCTCCAGCTCAAGCACGCGACCGTCTGCCGTCTCGGTGCGCAACGGAGCTCGATCCACCGTCACGCCATCCAGAGCCTTTTTCAGCAGTGCAGCCACTTCTTCACGGCAACCCGCCCCGAATACATCGGCGAACGAATCTCGCTCCAATGGTGCGTTTCTGTCGAGACGAAACGTCTGCCGCCACGCGGGATTGGCGTAAAGAAACTTTCCCACCATGTCGAGTGTCGCGATCATTTCGCTCGAATTCTCAAACAGGTCGCGATATCGATCACGCGGGATGCGCAGACCTTCGCCCGGCGTAGTGTTCACCGACTGGTCGAGCGCGACAGCGACCAGCCCGGTCGGTAAACCATCGCGATTGCGGAGCGTGGAAATGTGCAGTCTCACCGGAAAGAGCGATCCATCCTTGCGCCGCAGATGGGTTTCAAAGCTCGGGACCTGGCTTGGCGCCAGGGAATGGACAACCTCGGCGTAGGTTTCGAGGCTGCCTTCCTGTCTGCTTTCGACTGGCTTGTTGATGTCATAGAGCCGGCGGACCTCGGAGACAAGCCGATCCTCCTCACCGGGCGCCAGCAGCTTTTCTGTGCTCTCTTTGTCGACCAGTTCTACCGCGTGGTAGCCGAGCAGTCGCTCGGCGGTCGGATTCATGTATGTGAGATTGCCGTCGAGGCCGATCGAGATCACCATCGTCCCCGCGGAGTCCAGAATGTCCTTGAGGGGATCGCCTGCATACCGTGCAGCCGCTTCGCGCTCGGCGGTGACATCGGCCAGCACGCGCATCAACACCGCCGCGGTCAGCCCCATCGCGGTCATCAGCAAAAGCCAGTCGAACTTCGGTCCCGCCTCAAGCCTTGCCAGGATGAAACCAGCGGCCATCGCTACGGCAAGGACAGACAATGAAGACCAAATCGACGGAGAGTGATTCTCTCCTTCCCAGATCGACTGTCTGGCCAAGTTCGACTGTCTGGCTTCGCGTAAATCCATCGGGTTGCCGCGCTCCTGCGTGTTCACCGGTTCCGCCGCGCCTCAATCTCAACCGAGCCGCAGTTACACCGGAGTAGCTTTTCCGCTGCACAACAAGCTGTCAATCGCGCAGGCGCCTTGGGGGTTTATCGACCGCATCCCCGTAATTCTCTTCTCGCACACTTGAAGCGAGAATACATCCAACTTGCCTCGACTGTATCGAGGTACGAGAGCCCGTCAAGCTCGGGCGAATCGCAAGCGCAATAAGGCTTATCTTGCACCCTTCCACAAATCAGCCTCGGTTTCAAGCGTATGTTACTGAACCAGCGTACCGTTGTACCCGAAATGCCACCGCCGTTCCCTGCGAATTCATCGCGGAGATTGAGTCCCGGCCGAGGCGGCCTTCGGTTCTGCGCGCCGTATACTTGCTTCCATGCGACGGACAACTGCCTGGGACACGCTGGTTCTACCCGTATTCATTCTGCTTGCAAGCGCCTTCTTGCATGCACCTTTCGCCTATGCATGGGGTAACGAAGGTCATCGTATTATCAATCGTTTGGCCATTTCGAACCTGCCCCCCGATTGTCCGGCTTTCCTCCGCTCTGCAGGTGCACTCGAAGAAATCGAATACCTGGGCCCCGAGCCCGACCGGTGGCGCTCTCCCGGCGAACCGGAATTGAACGCAGCCCAGGCTCCGGAGCATTTTATAGACCTCGAACTTGCCGACGCCCTCGGGCCGCTGCCCCGCCGTCGGTTCGATTTCGAGGCGGAGGCGTTCGCCGCCGGCCAACGCCCTGAAAAGATTGGCCTTCAGCCATGGGAAGCTACCGAGGTCTGGGAACGGCTCAAGGCGGCGCTACGCGAGTACCGCCGTCTCTCCGCCGCACATCAGGGCACGCATGCCGTGGAGCAGGCAGCGATCTTCTACGCCGGTTGGCTGGGCCACTATGTGGGCGATGCCTCCCAGCCGCTTCACACCACCGTTCAATACAACGGGTGGACGGGCGCTAACCCTAACGGCTATACCACCGCGCACACGATTCACTGGCAATTTGAAGGTCCATTTGTGGGATCCAACCTGCATGCGTCCGAGGTTCAGCCGCGCATGGCGGCGGTGCACCTTCTCGAGGGGGACGTGTTCGCGGACTACATTGCCTATCTTCGGCAAAGCTCAAAACAGGTTGAAAAGGTCTACCAATTGGAGAAAATTGGCGGATTTGAGGGGCATGGAACGCAGGAATCGCGGGATTTCACCGCCGATCGGCTCGCCGCGGGCGCCAGTATGCTGCGCGACATGATCTATTCCGCCTGGCTCCAGAGCGGCAACCCAGTTCCGGACCCATATTCATCGAGCAAATGAGGAGAGCAACTTAAATAGCGCCACTCGTCCCGCGGCACCCTTCGCTGCTTCAATCAGTCTCCCGATTCGGCAGTCGCCACCTGGGGTACCTTGCGCAGGAGAGGTGTCAACACCAGTGTCAGCAGCAGGACCATGGGAACTGCTGTGACCAGCCACGCTGCCAGCGCTTCGCCTGCCAGACTTCCGGACGCCCAGATGAGCCTGGAGGCAGACTGATGGCCAAGCATCGAAGCGTTGAGCACCGGGTGAACACTGGAGGAGAACAGCCATCCGCCGAGGCGCACAAAAGGAAAGATCAGCGCGATCTGGAAGGGCATGGCGGCATAATTGGCTGCCTGAATCGCAGGCATATTGAGCCGCAATCCCAGAGCAACCAACAGACACAGTGCGGTCGGGATTCCGATGACCGGGATGCAGCCGATGGCAAAACCCAAAGCGAGCGTGAGCGCGAGCCGCTGCGGCGAGATGCCCTGCCGCAACCACGACTCCGCTTTCTGTCGCATCGCTCTGAGTGATCTGCTCATATGATTCCTACGTTATCGGTACAAAACCTGCTGCCGTTTAGATGTTGCGTAAAAGTTCAGTGAACGGTACCAAAATTCGAACCTGATGCCAGTTTGGTGCAGGATCGGGAAGCGCACTGTGACTTCCATCAACAAGCATAAGCACCATTCACAAGCACACACCGCACCACTTTGGATGTATCTTGCGGCTCCAAAGTGTCAATTCTGGCCAGGTTTCGCGGTTTTTCCCTTTATCGAGGTAATCGGAGCAGGCCGCGTTCGCGCATTGCAGACAGTGCCTGTTCGACCTTCCAGTCCAGTGCCGCTGTTCCGTCGATGACGAGGTCGGCGTGGACCGCGGAAGGCCGGACGAAGGCAATACTGGAGGGCCGGACCGTCGCTTCGTACTGCCGGCGTACCGACTCCGGCGTGCGGCCGCGCTCGATGGTGTCCCGTCTCATGCGCCGATCGAAGCAGACATCGTCGGGAGTGTCGAGGTAAACGCGGAGCTGATAAAAAGGCAGCAGATCCGTGTAATAGAGTGCGAATAATCCTTCCACCAGAACGAATGCGCCCGCATGCATCGTTTCGGTGCGATCGGGAACGCGAATATAGTGCGAGAAATCATAGAGAGGCCGCTCAATGGTCTCTCCCCGGCCCAGCGCGGCGATCTGCGCAATGAGCAGCGAACTCTCGATCAGGGCCGGATCGTCGAAGTTCTCTTTGGCTCGTTCTGCCGGCGGCAGGTGCGACAGGTCGAAATAGTAGTTGTCGAGAGGGAAGTGAATGCCGTCAAGTTCGCGGGCGAGTTCGGCGGCGAGCGTGGTTTTGCCTGATCCGGAAGCGCCCGCGATCCCGATGATGCGCGGTGGGAACGGTAGCCTGGGCATCGCCGTCTCAGGGTATTGTGCTTCGTCGCTCACGCCTCAGCTTCCACCAGCGCCGCGATCCACATGGCGATGCGCTCAAGCAACTCCGCCAGTTTTCTTTCCACCAGTTTGCCGGCTTCGAAGACCTCGGAGTGGTTGAGCGGCGTTGCGCTCAGGCCGGAGGCGAGGTTTGTGACGCAGGAGAGACCTAGCACCTCAATGCCCATATGGCGAGCGACGATGGTCTCAGGTACGGTCGACATGCCGACCAGCGTGGCGCCCATGGTGCGGAAGGCCCGAATCTCCGCAGGAGTTTCGAAGCTGGGTCCGCTGACAGCGAGGTAGACGCCCTCTTCCAGCGTCTGGCCCTCCAATTCTGCCGCCTGGGTAGCAACCTGGCGCAGCCGTTTTGAATAGGCCTCGGACATGTCAAAAAAACGGAGTCCGCTGTTGGGGCGGCCGAAAGCGAAACGGGGATCATTGGGGCCCACCAGCGGATTCCACCCCATCATGTTGATGTGGTCGGCGATCAGCACCAGCTGCCCGATCTTGTAACCATCGATAATGCCACCGGCCGCATTGGTGAGGATGACGGCGCGAACCCCCAAAGCGCCCATCACGCGCATGGGGAAGGTGACTTCCTTGAGCGAGTATCCCTCATAGAAGTGCACGCGCCCCTGCATGACCAATACGGGAGTTCCGCCGAGTGTACCGGCAACGAGGAGCCCGGAATGCCCCTCCACCGTTGATTTGGGAAAGTGCGGAATGTCGTCGTAGGGCACAATTACCCGATCGTGCACGGCATCCGCGGCAGCGCCTAATCCTGAACCCAGTACGATACCCAGGCGGGGCTTGAGACTGCCCAGTTTTGCGCGCACGAAGTGCGCCGCTTCAGAAACCTCGTCAAAGTAGCTCATGGCTTGTACCGATAAGTCCGTTCCTGCGATTCTACAACTGCGCTTGTTCCCGATTTGGTATGCGTCTCGGGCTGGAGCGCCGGCGAATCTCTCGCCCGGGGGAGCATCCCATGTGCCGCAATATCAAAACGCTTTTCAATTTCGATCCTCCGGTGACGCCGGAGGAGATTCGCGCTGCATCGCTGCAGTTTGTACGGAAGATCAGCGGCTTTGCGAAGCCTTCGAAGGCTAACGAGGCTGCATTCCTCGCAGCGGTCGACGAAGTGGCCCGGGTTTCAGCGCGACTGCTGGAGTCGCTCGAAACCAACGCGCCGGCTCGGACACGCGAAGAAGAGGCGGCGAAAGCACGTCTCCGCAATGCGCAGAGATTTCCCGAAAGAGTTACACCATGAAGGAGATTGTCGCCGTCATCTTCGGACTCGGCCTCCTTTGCAACGCCTTGCTGTTTGTGCCTCAGGTGCTGGCGGTGTGGCGCAAGAAGACGGACGAAGGAATCTCGCTGATCACGTTTGGCGGGTTCAGTGTCCTGCAGGTGATCGGGGTCGTGCATGGGATCTATCAGCGGGATCCGTCACTGATCCTCGGCATGGCGGCGAGCTTTTTGAGCTGTGGAACGGTGAGCGCACTGACGTTGTTCTATCGAATCCGGCGCTTAAGGGAGCTCAACTAAGGGCGACGTTCCAACCGAAAATCGCTGCCCGGCCGAAGTTTGCATCTAATCCATTGTTGGAGGGTCGCTCGACCGGAGGTCCTCTGTGTTCAGGGCTCGGTTTTTCGTGTTTGTGTTCTTCTTGGCTCTTGCTCAAAGCAGCTTTGCACAGTCTCCCAAAGCGATTGTCGAGCAGGCCGTTCAGACGGAACTTGCGGCCAATCGCAATGACCATTCGCACTGGCTCTATTTCGAAATCGACAGGCAGCCGGGCAAAGCCGTAAAACAGTGGGTCGCACAAGCGCGATCGTCAAGTCTCGACCGCGTAGTTGAGCGCAATGGACAGACACTTCCTGAAAATGAGCAACGCCATGAGATGAACGCCTTCATCAATAATCCGGGCGCGCAGTCGAAGCAGCGCAAGAGCGGCCAGCATGATGACGAGCAGGCTGCCGAATTGCTGCAGATGCTCCCCAATGCGTTCATCTGGACTGCTGCGGGCGAGAAGGGAAATGAGATACTGCTTCACTTTAAACCCAATCCGCAGTTTCATCCGCCGGATCTCGAGGCACGCGTCTTCGCTGCCATGGAAGGCGATATGGCGATCGACCGCGAACAGCATCGCATTGCCAGCCTGAAAGGGCACCTGATCCACGACGTTAAAATCGCCTTTGGCCTGCTGGGAGACCTGGAAGCTGGTGGCACCTTTGGCGTGGAACGCCGGGAGCTTCGGCCGCATGTTTGGCAGATCACTGAGACTCACGTTCACATTCAGGGTCACGCGCTCATCTTCAAAACCATCTCGGAGGAAGAGGACGATGTAAAGACGCACTTCGAGCAGATTGCGGATTCAACGACGCTGCAACAGGCTCAGGCTGAGCTGCTGCATCAGAGTCACGATCCCACGAAAGACCAGGCGCTCCGTCAGGGGCGCTGAGGCGTCGATAGGCGAGATGTCAGCGTGAAGCGGTCAGCATCGAGGATGCTCCGCCTTCTGACCGTTTTGGAACGTGTCGGCCCTCGCAAGCCGAAGGGACGTTTGCCATCTGTTTGAGAAACACTTTGTATCCGGGCCAACCAGGGCGCAAGGGCGACCAGTAACTCGACATCGTGATCAGCGGCTTCTTGTGAACGATAAGTTGGTTCTCAAGGATATTCACGCCACAGAGCAGGTTGTTCTCCGGTTGCAGAATCGTTTTGTCCGGATCGTGTTCCGGCAGATGTTTGTCAGCGTTCCAGTCGAAGTCACACCCGTAGCGTTTGGAATCTTCATAAGTCAGTTGCAGCAGGCCTTCGCTGCGCACCATGCGATGACTTACTTGATCGGTCACCGCGACTTGAGGCTCGGCGTGCTGCACATCCAAGGTTGGCTTGAGACCGGCCTCCACGCCCGATAGGGCCTGGAAGAAATAAGCCCAGAAAGCGCGGCGATCCGGCACGCTCATCGACCGGAAGCGCGGGCAGAATTGCCGCACCGTTGCTCCCATTTTCGGCTTGAGCAACTCTTCAGGCAAAGCCTTCTCGATGGTTGCATCCCATTCGGGGAGCCAGGTTTCGTCATCGCCGAGTTTGGCCCTCTCTTCCGCGATGGGGGTCGAAGGAGCCGGTTTCAACTCGGGCCCTGGCGGTGGAGCGGCAATCAGTGCGGCTTTGGCATCGGACCGTTCCCGCACGATGCACAATGCCAGCATCCCTGCCGGAAGTCCGAGAGCGAGCAGGGTAATTGAAATCCGCAATGTTCTGGGCATCTTCACTTTGAAAAGCTCCAGCCAAGTGAGATGCACAGTCGGAAAGGGACGGTTTGTCCTGCGCCTCCCTCAATCCATAAGCTATTTATATTCAGTCGTATGCAGAGACAAGAATTTACTTGTTGTGCGCAATATCCTGGGTGACGCCGTAGTGTCCGGCTGTTCCGGTGACAGCGATTGGCACCACTGCACCCGCGTTCTTCTTCCGGAAGAACGGGGCGAGCGGTTTCAGCAAAAACGATTTGAAACCGGTCGCAGTGTGCGAAATGTCCTTATCCATTTTCAGATCGCCTGTAAGATGCGCGACCTCTCCGTGAAAACGGAAGGTGCCCGCGAGCGTTGCCTGCGCGCCGGTGACCGCGAAGGTGAGGTGCGATGTCGAGGCGACCCCGTTCTCGATCCTGGCTGAACCCCGGATCGACGAGAGAACATCTCGAGTTGCGTCGGTCGGCTTGTCGTCGGAGTCGACGCCGGTATTGGGCTTGCGATCTCCGCGTGCGCGCTCGCTAAAGGCGGACAGGTTCTTCTCTGCCTCTTTGTCAGTTAACTTTTCCTTCGGCACTTCAAAAGTGCCTGTGACACGCAGGCGTTCCATGAATCCATTGCCCGGAGGCCCAACGTAGGCATGGCTCTTGAGCCACACCGGTCCCGTGATGGGCACATCGCTATGCACGAAGGGTTCCATGATGTCCTGGGCGCGGCCATGGTCCACGCTGATATCGAAGTTTGTGAGCTTGGGAGCACCCTTGATGCTGCCTACCACGTGAATATTCGTTTCTCTGATCTTAACGTCGATGGCATGGACCTCCATGTCGCCGTTATCTCCGGAGAGATTGCTCTGCATGGTCGCGCTCAAAGGCGTAGGCTTGCCGTTGTCGACCGCAAAGTTCTTCGACTCTGCGGATGTCTCAACCTCCATCGACCGCAAAGTGCCTTGGAAGACACCGCGCGCATCGAGGATGCCGCTGATGTCGCCAACCTCGTGCAGGTTCACCTGCGTGAAGGCGAAGTTCCCGCTTATCGGGGTTGCCAGGAAGTCTGTGCCTCCGACCGGGCCCATGCTGCCGTGGGCCAGGATGTGGCCGGTGGGCAGCGCATTCTGCATATCCACCGCGTAGCTCAATGCCTCCCCCTTGTGCAGGTTCCTGATCTCGAGTTGCTTGATCGGAAAGGAGAGTGGCTTGCCATTCTTACGCTGGATTTCGAGCAGGCTTTTATGCACCACGAATCGCTCGATCATGGTGTCTGGACCTTCGAAGTCACGGCTGCTGCCGGGCGGAAAGTCTTCGTGGTTTTCTTTGCTGCCGATTGGCGGCACTACGACGTGGAGGCCGGTAATCTCTACCCGTTCGACACGCTGACGCAGCATGATGAGGTCGGACCAGGTCCCCTGGACAAGCATCGAGTCCACATGGCCCAGGGGCGGAAGGTCCGGCGCCGACTTGCGGCGCAAGGTGAGGCCGGTTGCGAGAAATCCGGGGTGAGGAAAATACGTGCGGTGATACCCAGTGAAAGTCACGTCGCTTGCCAGCACATCCTCAAGCATCGGTGCGATCTTGCGATGGCGGTAAGGCCAATTGGCGCTGATGATTACGACGGCCGCGGCGAGCAGAGCACCCGCCGCGACGATAACGATGTGAACCCAGAGAGGGGCTTCATGCCAGATGCTGCGGACTTCACGCCGGATACGGCCCTTCAAAGGCGGCGAAGTGTTCTTGCCGGATGGAGGTGGCGATAATGAGGGATGAGCCATAAATTCGCCATCGCAGCCGGAGATAACTGGTGCAAGTCTCGCCAAAGTTGAGCTATTCCGGATTCACGAAGACCCGCAAACGCAACCGTGGATGATTCCCAGCCCGCGGACCTTGCCGTTTGGAAGCCCGATGCTATCCCAACGTTGCCCGCGCCTTCAGCGCAATGCTTCCCCTGTGTGAGAAGCCTATCCTAATCATCTGAATTCAAGAAAGAGCCGCTCGCTCTTCTATAGTGCGGCTCTGTCGAAGCAAAACCGGTGTTTCTCTTGTAAGTCTCGCAAATGAAGACTCTTGGACCCGCGCTGAAGAGGTAGCCCATCTCTACTGCAGGCTGCTAGATTCCGGATAGCAGCAAGTCGAGAAGCTTACCCCGTCGGATTCACAACCTCTTTCCGGTCGCGCCAAAATTTGCGCGGCTCGCTCCCTCCGTTATGTCAATCCCATAAATACATGGTGTCTTCAATTATTGAAATGCGATAAGCTTGCGCCAAGCCTGCCTATGACCTCCTTGTCTTCCAACCCGAAGCGCATACTCGTCTCTTCTCCTTATGCTCTATGGGACTTTCACAGCGTCTACGAAGGCACGATCGTCAAAGCCTGCCGTCCATCTTGGCATTCGTTCTTCAAGTCAGTGGAGATTGGCAAGTTGAGGGCTCATAACAGATGAAGAGCCCGACCGTCATCGACGCCATTGTTGTCGGCGGAGGCATCGCCGGACTTACGGCAGCGCAAGCCCTTCGCGAACAGGGCCGCCACTTTTGTCTCCTGGAGCGGTGCCCCTCGCTAGGCGGGCTTACGCGCACTGTCGAGATTGGGGAGTTCTGTTTCGATTACACCGGTCATTTTCTGCACCTTTCCCGTTACGGTACCCCAGCAGACATTCCGTATGCAGGGCTGGAGAATAAAGACTGGAAGACCGTTGACCGACGCTCCTGCTGCTTCATCGGCGGCAAATTCGTTGCCGCTCCAATCCAGTACAACCTCGCAGAAGTTCCGGAACCTCTTCGTACTGAGTGCATCCACTCCTACGAGCAGCGCCCGTCGATGTTCGCGCAGAACGCAACGTTCCGCGACTACATTGTTGCCGGCTTTGGTGAGCGTCTCGCTGATTTGTTCCTGATTCCACAAAACGAGAAGACCATGGCCACGTCGCTCGATCGGCTCTCCAGCGCCGCCGTGCGCCGCTTCTTTCCTGCTCCCGACGAGGCCAAGATTCGCAATGGCATGGAATCCCCGACTGCCGTCGATTTAGGCTACAACGCCCGGTTCTGGTATCCCAGGCAGGGGGGGATTGACGCTCTTGTAGCCGGGCTTTCGCGCGGCATTCAGGAGTGCGTCGTCCATGCGGACGTCTGCAAAATCAATCTGAAATCGCGAACCATCATCGCCTCTGACGGCAAAACCTATCGCTGGAATGTTCTGTTTTCCAGTATGCCGCTGAAATATCTCTGCTCGATCGCTGAGGACGAAATCTTGCGTGAACTGGCCTCTGAGCTCACCCACAGTTCCACCATCAGTTTCAACATCGGCCTTCGCACACCCCTCAAGCCGGAATTCCACGGTATTCACTGGATCTATGTTCCGGATCGCGAAATGCCATTCTATCGCGTGGGATTTTACTCCAACATCAGCAAGGGCACCTGCGCCCCTGGTCATAGCGCCGCTTATGTTGAAGTCGGTATGACCCCGGAGGAAGCCGACAAAGTCGACGTCATTGGCAGGATTCAACCCGAGGTGTTAGCTCATCTTGAGATCCTTGGCTGGATTGATCGTAGAGATGTCATCTGCGTTGCCACGCACACCATTCGCTGTGCCTATGTTCACCACACGCCAGCGCGCGATCGAGTTGTCTCCGCGGCGCTCGCCCGGTTGAAGGAGCACGATGTCCATCCCATCGGCCGTTACGGACTTTGGGACTACACCAGTATGGAGGATTCCATTGATTCCGCCCGCCGTGCCGTCACAGAGGAGGCAGCGTGGAGTACTCGATAGTCATTCCGGTCCACAATGAGGCAGCGCACCTCGAGACTCAGGTGTCGCGCTTTGTTGAAAGCCTTCCCGTGGACCTTGCCGTCCTTGTGAAGGAAATCATCCTCGTCGAAAACGGATCAACCGACAGCACATCGGAAGTATGCGGTAAACTCGAGTCGCGCTATCCATTGCTGGTTCGCCCCGTTTGCATTGCCCGCGGCAGCTACGGCGAAGCAATCAAGCGAGGGATGCTCGAATGCAGGGGAACCCATCTTTCCATCCTTGAGTGCGATGTTCTTGACTGCGACTTCGTTGCGCGCTCCGTAGCTGTCTTCCGAACAACCGATACGGAAGTGATTGTAGGCTCCAAGCGGCTTCCCGAAGCAGTCGACAGGCGGCCATTCAAGCGCCGAGCCCTCACATACCTATACAACACTGTTTTCCTTCGTCTCTGTATGGGATATCCCGGAACCGATACGCACGGTCTTAAGAGTTTCCAGACGCCTGTCGCGCAGGGCCTTTGCGCGAAGGCCGTCACGACGGACGAAGTATTTCAGACAGAGATCATTCTTCTCGCATGGCGTTGCGGATTTCGCATTAAAGAGATTCCGCTTAGCATCGAGGAAACTCGGGCCAGTGCGATCTCCATTCGCCGCAGGCTTCCCAAAGTCATCAACACAATTCACGAGCTTCGCAATTCGCTGAATCGCTTCCCAGCGCAGCGCAATTCCGATATTGCAGCCGATCCGGCGTCGGCAGTTAAAACGAGCGCACCCGCCAATAAGTGATCGAATCCTCTCATCGAATGATATCTCGGTTATTCCCTGCACCACTATCGATCGCGAACCCTCGTTCTTGCCCTCGCGAGATGTTCTGTCCGACGAGTTGTTGTCGACTACAAGAACTTCTCAGGAGCGTCCATCAGGCATGACTGAGACCGCAACGCCCAGCCCCGCGACCGCCAGCCTGGCCATCTGTGTTTTCGTGAGAGCCGGCGCCTATGTGCGCTGAAGTGTGTACGGCGATTTAAGTTTGCTAACAGGATATTCGCGGCAACCGCGCCGTGCAGATCCCCATTCGCAGGACGGAGAGAGAAGCACACACTCCCTCGGATGGTCAGTTAGTGCTAATCGGAGATGAAGTTCAGACAGAGTCCTTACTTTTTGCTGGTCAGCCGAGGAAAATGCCGGCGATTGAGGCGGAAATCAGGTTGGCCATGGTTCCCGCGAGCATCGCACGAACTCCCAGTTTTGCCAGATCGTTGCGCCGCTCGGGAACCAGGGCGCCAATTCCGCCGATTTGCATGCCGATCGATCCGAGATTCGCAAAACCGCACAGCGCAAACGTCGCGATGGTGAACGAACGTGGCAGGATGGCAGCCTTATGGGCTCCGAGAGCGATGTAGGCGATGACTTCGTTGAGAGCCATGCGGGTGCCCAGCAGGTTGCCGATCAGGCTGCAGTCCTGCGCGGGCACGCCGATGAGCCAGGCCACCGGCCAGAAGACATAGCCGAGAATCTGGCCGAGACTACCCGGTACCCAGTGAAATCCGGCATGGATGTGGACCCAACTCAACAGCATGTCGAGCAACGCGACGAGGGCAAGAAAGCTGATGAGCATGATGGCGACATTCAGCGCCAGCTTACCGCCATCGATGGTGCCGCGCGCAATGGCGCCGATGAGATTCTCATCCTTGTGCTGTTCGTCTTTGGGGATGACGACTTTGCCTTCAGTGGCGGGGACTTCTGTCTCCGGAACCAGCATCTTCGCCATCAGGATGGTTCCGGGCGAAGTCATGATCACCGCCGACAAAAGATGTCGCGCCTCAATGCCCTGCGAAATGTACATGGCCATGATGCCGCCGGAGACGTGCGCCATGCCACTGGTCATGATCGTCATCAACTCGCTGCGCGTGGCCTTGGAAAGAAACGGTCGGATGGTCAGCGGGGCCTCGGTCTGCCCCATGAAGATGGATGCTGCAACGTTCATGCTCTCTGCGCCGGAGATGCGCATGGTCTTCAGCATCAACCAGGCCATGCCGCGAATGACGATCTGCATGACCCCGATGTGATAGAGCACTGCAAAGAATGCCGAGATGAAGATGATGGTGGGCAGCACCTGGAAGGCGAAAATCGATCCCAGCGAAGTGTCGGGCGTGCCGAGTTTTCCAAACAGGACCGATGTTCCCGCGCTTGTTGCGCTCAGCATCTGCGTCACTACGCCGCCGGCCCAGAACATCGCCCTTTGGCCGAAGTCGAAACGCAGCACCAGGAATGCGAAGATGATCTGAAGGCTCAGGCCCCACGCCACCGTGCGCCAGCGGATGTGCTTTCGATTCGTTGAGCCAAGCCATGCCGCCAGCAAAACGGCCAAGATCCCCAGCACCCCTGTATATCGTCCCAATTCCTTGCTCCTTCAAAGACAACTTCCGGCTGCAAGATTCAAGCTCGTGGCTTCGTCTATTGCTTTCGGCGGCGCTTGGCGGCGTTCACTGACTTGCACTTTTCGATACCAACAGGCTAACAGCAGTCGCGGCAGATTGAGGCCGGAAACATCTGAAGGCTCGAAGCTAGGAGTTGGAAGCCATCTCTCGTAGATATCTCTCCGCATTTTCGCGCGCAAAGATGTGGCTCACCAACGGCACCTCTTCCGGCGGCTCGTCGCTCAATGTGACCGCCCGCTTGATGCGCTCCAATGGCTCGGCCAGCATCGTCTCATTGGTGGCATAGAGAGTGGCGAAGGGCTGTCCTTTCTCTATCCGAGCCCCGCGCCGGGCGTGAAACTCGATGCCGGCGTGCGGATCGACGGGCTCGCCGGCTTTCTCGCGGCCAGCTCCGAGGCGTTGCACAGCCCATCCCAACTCCATCGTGTCGAGTTCGGCAATGTATCCGTCTTTCCACGCCTCCAGCACCAGCGTTGCGCCGGGCTTGTGTGAGTCCTTCAGGTCGTCGAAGACCGCGAGGTCGCCACCCTGCGCCTTGATCATTTCGAGGAACACCTTCAGCCCTGTTCCATCCGCAAGCGCACCGGTTGCTGCCCAATACCCCTGCTCCGCGGTCTCGGTTTTACCACCCAGATGAATCATCCAACCCGCCAGGCGCAGGGAGAGCTCGCGGAGGTCTTCATTTCCTGCCGGGGAGCCGCCGCGCAGCAATTCGACACATTCGGCAACCTCGATCCAGTTCCCGGCTGTGCGGCCAAGGGGCTGGCTCATATCGGTCATCAGAGCCACAGTATGCGTTCCGGCAGCTTCAGCCGTGGCCACCATGAGCGCTGCGAGGAACTCCGCATCGGCGCGCTTGCGCAGGAAGGCGCCCGAGCCCGTTTTCACATCCAGCACCAGGGCATTCAACCCGGCTGCCAGCTTCTTGCTCAAGATCGAAGCGCAGATCAGCCCGGGACTCTCGACGGTTCCAGTGCGATCCCTTAAGGCGTAAAGAACGCGATCGGCAGGAACCAGCGTCGGTGTCTGGCTGACGATAGCTGCGCCGCATTGCTGCAACACTGCTTCGAATTCGCCAAGCGTCAGCGCCGACCGGAATCCTGGAATCGAATCCAGCTTGTCAAGCGTCCCGCCGGTATGGCCGAGCGCGCGTCCGCTGATCATGGGCACCGCAACGCCGCATGCGGCTGCAAGGGGAGCGACGAGGAAGCTGGTCTTGTCGCCCACTCCGCCGGTCGAGTGCTTATCTACTGCTCGCTTGCCGAGTCGCGACGGATCGAATTTATCGCCGGAGTCGCGCATCGCCACGGCCAGCGCACGTGTTTCTTCGATCGTGAGGCCATTCAGCCATGCGGCCATCAGCCAGGCCGATAACTGCTCCAGGGGAATCGTCTCCTTGGCGGTGCCTGCCACGATGAATCCAATCTCGCGCGCATCCAGAACACCTCCATCGCGCTTCTTGCGAATCAGATCAATCATGTGCGGAGCGGCAGCGGATTTTTCAGACATGGGCGCTCAACCTCAATTCTCGGGACAGAAGAGATTATCGCAGGAGGCGGTGTTCGCCTCTGTGATCAGAGGCAGGAGCCGTTTTAAAACAGGTCTATCTGTTTCAGCTTGTCTCGCGCGGTTGCAGCGCCTTCATTTTCATTCGCGCCTGCAAACTTGAATTCAAACTTCGACATCGCAGTTTCGGCAGACCCATCCCGGCGTTTCGTGCCCGATCCTCCCCGTCTGCCGCGGATACGCTTCCACCCGTTCCCGCGTCATTTCAGGCTTCAGGATGGAACGATGGACGTCACTTTCGCGCGATAGCCTGCCTGGCGCTGCTGCTCCTTCTGCCTTGGGCGCACGAACACGTGAATGTTGGCCAGCGCCAGCACAATCCCCTATCCAACTGCGAGGCAAGGCTTCATTGTCGTGCTCTTTCAAGGTAGAAGAAAACCAATTCGAGGCATTAGACCGTACCGCACGCCTTCTATGCCCTGTTCCCGGTCTTTTTCAGTTTCATGTCGAAGCCGAGGGGAAGAATCTCTTCGAATGGCATCGTTCGTGTTCCATCGGCCGCAGGGAAGACAATGGGCGCGTCTGGAGCGGCAAACTCGGCGAGCATCTGGCGGCATGCGCCGCATGGAGGGCTGGCGGCATTGTTCAGATTTGCCACGGCCACTGCGTCAATGCGAATGCCGGGGCCATATTGGCTCACCGCACGCACCAGTGCCGAGCGCTCGGCGCAAATCGTGAGCCCAAAGCTGACGTTTTCAACATTGGTGCCGGTGACCACGGCGCCGTCGTGCAAGCGAAGCGCTGCGCCCACTTTGAATCCCGAATACGGCGAATAGGAGTTCTCCGCCGCCTTTGTGGCCTCTTCCACAAGATTGTCGAGCGCGTCCTGGGCTAAGCTCGTCTTCATCATGGCATCCTCGTCTGGACAAGTTTGAACCTTGAGGCTAATGCATGACTGTTCCCCATGTACATCCAAAGCACTGCGCCCCAGCCGGCGCCATAGTACCTTCAGTGGCGCGGATCGTTATAATTCTGGTCGCGGCGTTGATCGGTGTGTTGCCTGGGAATTCGCAGAGCGCCAAGCCGTCAGCGTCAAATGCGACGCTCGCAGCGCAACAGCAGCCTGTTGGCAAGTCCCTCGCACCAGCGGCGCTTTCGGCATTTGACGTCGCTTCCATTCATCCCCATCAGCCTTTGCCTCACGAGCGC
The DNA here is from genome assembly GCF_049582745.1 of Occallatibacter sp. Taxonomy (GTDB): domain Bacteria; phylum Acidobacteriota; class Terriglobia; order Terriglobales; family Acidobacteriaceae; genus Telmatobacter. The sequence continues at coordinate 85,792 of NZ_JBAUUO010000170.1, read as the reverse complement.
TCGCACATCCTGAATTCAAACGGCCGATTCGCCACGCTCAATGTGAGCCTAAAGGCGATCATCCAATGGGCCTTCGATATTCCCGAGGGCCGCATCATCGGCGGTCCTTCGTGGCTCGGCTCCAGCCGGTGGGACATTGAAGCGAAGGCCGAGAACGCAATCGATATGCAGAAGGCGTACAGCCCAGCCGAGGCCAAGCTCGAAAAGCGTCGAATGGTGCAATCTCTCCTTGTCGAGCGGTTCATGCTCGCGACGCACACCGAGACGCGCGAGCTGCCCATCTATGCGCTCGTCGTTGCCAAGGGAGGGCCGAAGTTCCTGTCTTCGCAAGCCAGCGGGACAATGGTCGACCACGGCAACGGCAATATCCGAATTCAGGGCGGCGACGACACGGTCGCCTTGCTCGCCGAGGAGCTTGCCGAAGCACTGGGCCGCGTTGTGGTCGACAAAACCGGCATGGAGGGCCGGTACAAGCTTGTACTCACATGGACGCCGGACGACCGGGTGACCACCTCTTCCAGCAGTTCCGCTTTTGACTCTGGCCCGTCGATCTTCACCGCGCTTCAGGAGCAGCTGGGCCTCAAGCTGGAGCCGCAGAAAGGCCCCGTGGAGGTTCTCGTCATCGACCGCGCGGAAGTGCCCTCCGCGAACTGACTGTCCGATCCCCCCTTCTCTCCCTTCCAGTCTTCCTGTTTCCTTGTTTCTCGTTCTCCTGTGCCCCTCCCGGGCCGCGGCGCTCTGCTTAGATCTCCCAATCCCCAAGGTCAGTCCGGAGATCGGGCACAGGACCGCTTCGCCGTCAGCCCTTCACCGGGGGCCGGATTCACATGCCTTGCGTCACACGATGAATGACGATCAGTGCGGCGATGCAGCACCCCAGCAGAAATGAAGACGCTACAAAAGCCGTGCGGAGCGGGCTCCCCGGATAAAACCGGCGATGGCTGCGAAAGATGACCGCGATGTCTCTCTCGAGCCGCGCCAGCTTCCAACCCTCCAGGCTGCGGCGAATCTCCAGGATCATTGCCACCTCAAGCAGGCAGCAGCACCCTGCGGCGGCCAGGCTGCCCGCAGCAAAAACCTCCGTCAGCAGCAACAACGACACAGAAACCTCGCAGCATTCGCCGTAGGGTCCAACACTCAGGTTCTACGGTCAGGATGATTCCTATTATGCAACGTACCCCGATTCGTCTACTCCCAGAAACCGGCAAAAGGTGCCTAAAGTAATGGCTGCCAATCCCACAAAAGTGGGATAAAGGAGAGTAAGATTGTGAGTTGTAGAACGCTTGGGCACCTTCGGGAACGTGGGCTCGGAACTGGTGAACATCTTCTCTCCCGATGGATCGCTCGCATCGAATAGTGTCTCCGAGGGCCGCATGAATCCAACGACTTCCCATTCTGAAGGTTCCTTCGCTGCAGAACGCCGCCGGGCGGAACGGCGATTTTCGCCGTCACTTGCCGCCTATCATTGGAAGGGCGCCATCCCGCGGCAAAACAGTGTCCGCGACATCAGCGCGACCGGTGCATTCCTGGTGACACAGGAACGTTGGGAGCCGGGCGAAGTGATCGCTCTGACCCTTCAGCGCAGCGGTCCGCTGGAAAAAGACAACAGTTTTCTCGTGCAAGCTAAAGCGGTTCGCTGGGACGACCATGGCGTGGCGATCTCGTTCGTTCTCCCCCCCGGCGCCGACCTTCGTCTTTGGCAGAGTCCTCTCAAGAGCGCGGCTGAGCAGAATGAGCCGGAAGACATCCTGCGCGAATTCCGCGTCGCACGGGCCATCTCTTTTCTTTCCCGTATATCGCCTGAGACCGGCGACTCGGTTCGCATCCTGCTTCATGAAGAACTCAGCAATTACCGTCTTGAAAATGCTGTCGAAATTGCCCTCAAGGCGGAAAAGATGCTCGGAGCATCGGTAGAAGGCGATCATCTGCACGCGCTTCCTCACGTGGTGATGCGCATCGTTGAAGGCGGGTCATGGTCTTCCGACGACAGGTGGATGCTTCAGTTCTGGGCGGGGCTTCTGGCCGCGTCCTGCACCGCCTCTGGCGGCGACGAGTCGAGCCTCTTGTTTGTGGACCTGCTCGGCCAACTCAAGGCTCTCCATCTGCGCATCCTTGCTGCGTCATGCACCAAGGCCACCAAGCTTGTTACCGGACCGGGCATGATTTCTACGCGTCCCCTGAACTGGAAAGCCGCCGATCTCATGAAGTATTCGGGCTCTCACGACCTGATCAAGCTGGATCGCGAGCTGAATTACATGGCGGATATGGGAGTCATCGCGGCCCGGGAAAGGTCGGCATTTTTTCAGCAAATGACGGACACAACCGTTGCGCCCACCGGTCTTGGCCTGGAACTCTACGCCCGCTGCAATGGTCATCGCGGTACCGCGCAGGGCTTCTACGGCGTTGGAATCACTCCTGCCGGCGCCCTCGCTCTCGAGCTGTAACTTCCGCCCATCCTGATTGCGTCTGAAACGCGCGCGGGATGGGTGCGTTTCTTTTGAAAGCCCGCACGGGCATTTTCTTCTCCTCGCAGATCCCACGTTGAAACATTTCACATTGAACCGTGACCTGCGACACAATCGCCTGCTCAACACCCACCATAAACTCCATCCCAATAAGGCGTGCAACATGGTCAAGGTGCTCGGCTCCATATCCGGTGCGTTCCGGCGAACTGCCAATCTCAGACCATCTGTGCCAGAGGAGTTGGGTGGGTTCATCCAGAAGCTGGTTTCGTCTGCCATTCGTCTATCGTTCGCGCGCAGAGCGCCGCGAATCGCCCGCACTCGCAGCCTTCCAGTGGAGTGGCCCCGCCCCCTCGCAAAGCCCAATAGCCAATATCAGTCGCAGCGGCGCCTATCTCCTCACTGAAGGGCAATGGAACGTTGGCGAAATCCGTTCGTTGACTCTGCAGCGGTCGGGGGCGCTCGAGAGCGCCGGTTCGCGACGTGTTACCGTTCAGGTCAAAGTCATTCGCCGTGATTCCCAGGGCGTGGGCATTCAATTTCTCATGCCATGCGGCTCAGATCTGCATCTCTGGCAGAGCGTAATTAGGGCAGAAGTGCCCCAGACCGAGCCTGAAAATGTCGTGCGGGAATTCCGTCTGGCAAACGCTCTTGCCTTCATTCGTCGCATCGCCCCGGAAGGAACCGATCGAGTCAAGCTCCTGTTGCGAAAAGAACTCAGCAACTTCCGCATTGCGAGCGCCGTCGAGATCGCATTGCGCTGCGAGGAATTGCTGGCCCTCGAGGGCGATGGCATGCGGCTGCATGCGGACCCCGCGGTTGTCTTCCGCATCCTTGAAGACGGGTCCTGGGCTGAGACCGAGTGGATCCAGCACTACTGGGCCGGTGTCCTGGCAGCCTCGTGCACGCCGGATGTGCCGATCGAGGGCAACCTGAAGTTTGTATCGCTGCTCAGCCAGATTACGACCATTCAAACCCGCATCTTTTCCGGCTCATGTGTCCGTGCCACCAAGTCCTTTCATCGCGATGGCCGCGTATCGGCTCGCCAGCTTACGTGCTCCGCCCTGGAACTCATCCAAATCGCGGACACGCACGATCGCGTCCACATCGAACGCGATATTCAGCGTCTCGTTGAACTTGGTCTGATCGAAAAGACAGTGAAATGGAGATTTTTCTCCCTTCTGGACCATGCTGTGATTACGCCGACGGAACTGGCTCTTGAACTTTATGCGCGATGCCACGGTCATCGCCGCACCGCTGAAGAGTTCTACGCTCCATGCTCTGGCGCGGAGACGGTTGCGGTTGGCTGAGGCCCCGAACCGAGGATGGTTTCAGAACCTCCAGGGTGCTCTAACCATATGGGTTCACAGGTCGCTCGAGTGCCTACTGCCTAAGTAATTACCTCCCCATTACGAAGCGGCAATTGCGGGAGTAGGATGCACTCAGTAACAATTTTCCATTGGGTCGAGTTCGCGGGCCCGCAGGCCCCGCAAGCTTTATCCGACAGCCGCCGCGATGCGAGGAGGATGGAGTGAGGTCTCTGAGGAGCTGGTTCGAAAAGGCGTTCCCGCATGAGGAGTCCCAGCAGCCCCGTGCCGAACGGCGCCCGGTGCCCGGCCTCGAAGCCATTCACTGGACCGGATCCTCGCCCGGCCTCGACATTGTTAGAAACATCAGCGCGACGGGTATGTATCTGGTCACGCGGGAACGCTGGCCCGAGGGAGAAGTGAATCCCGTTCGTCTCGTCTATCCGGAACTGGCCGACGATAGCCCGGATCACCAGGTCACCTTGCAGACAAAAGCGGTGCGCTGGGGCGAAGACGGCATGGGCCTCACCTTCATACTTCCGGAATGCATGGACTTGTGGCTTTGGAAGACCGACGACCTCATCAAACCGGAAGATATTCTCAGTGAATTCCGACTTGCCCGGTCGCTTGCCTTTCTGCGACGTATATGTCCTTCGGCAACGCAGGAACTCAAGCTCCTGTTTCGTGAAGGGCTCAGCAATATTCGCGTCGCAAACGCCATCGGAATCACCCACCGCGCCGAGGCAATGCTCGCCGCTGAGCGCGATTTCGACAGGCTCCGTGCCCCGCAAAATGTTGTCATGCGTGTCGTCCAGGAAGGCTCGTGGGCTGAAGATGGCATCACCCAACAACTTTGGGCAGGCATCCTTGCCACCGCCTGCACTCTGATGGGCGACGACGAATCGAACCTCCCCTATATCGACCTGCTCGCCGAGCTCGCGACCATCGATGGACGTCTCTTCACCACGGCCTGCACAAAATCTCAGAAGATCTTTGCAAATTCCGGAGCGGTTTCAGCCCACCCGGTTATCTGCACGACACAGGACCTGATGCAAATCGCCGGAGCGCACGATCTGATGAAGATCGATCGCAACATCTTCCAGCTTGCCAACCTCGGTCTGCTCGAGCCCAGGGTAAAGTCGAAATACTTCAACTTTGAACAGGACGCGAATCTTACGCCTACGGCGCTCGGGTTGGAATTGTTTGCCCGTTGCCAGGGTCACCGCGGTGCGCCGCACGACTACTACGCTGCCCAGGGTGCAACGCCGGCTTCCGCAGAGAGTCCGCAGCCACCTTCTCCAGCCGCGGACCACTGAGACTGTTCACCGGATACTGTTTACGGCTGGCGGCTTCATTTCCATCAGATCGGCCACCTTCGCATGAAGAGCCGCAGTAATGGCGCCTTCGCTGTCGGTTGGATCGAAACGCATCAGCTCTCCCACACGGATGTGAATCTTTCCTGACCGAAACCATCCGCGATCGCTCGCCTTCAATTCGCCTAATCCCAGAATCGCTATGGGCAGCACCGGAGCATGGGTTTGTTTCACCAGCAGGCCAATTCCCGGCCTGAACGGTGCAAGTTGTCCCGCATCGGACCGCGTTCCTTCGGGAAACACCAGCACGTTGTATCCGCGGTCCATTGCCTCGCCCGCATGGGCAAAACTGCGCTGGAAACCTTGCCGTCTTGGCAGCGGGAAGACGTTGTAAAGCGCGGTCACCAACCAGTATGCCGCAGGGCCAAACAGCATAAAACGCTGCGAGTCAGGATCGCGGAAGTGCCGGAAGTCCTCCAGCATTTCGCCCGACATCGCTGCCGCAACCCAACGTCGCATTCGTCCTGGAAGCGCATACTCGACCAGTGCGCCATCATAGGCTGTGACGTGGTTGCAGATGATCAGCACGGGCTCGCTGGTTCGCATGACGGGCGGCAACGACACACGCGGCGATCCGAGGAACCAGACAAGCGGTTGTGCAACCAAATCAAGGAAGGCGGCTCGCAGCCAATGCATGGGCCGCCACCACGGCCACCGCGGATACTTGAAATCCGGACTGGCAGCCGATATCCCCTGGGGTTGCGAGCCGGTCGCGAGAGTCATACTCGCACCCGCCTCGTCACCGCGAACGACATTCGCATGCTGTGATGGGGAGGTGGTGGTTTCAGTGTTTCGATCCGCAGTATCGAATTCTCCTTCGCGTTTCAACCGCCCTTCGGACGGAATTCGCCTAGCGATTTCCGAGCTGCGGACTCCGCCGGCGATCCGTCTCAAATCTCCCAGGGTCTTCGCTGCATCGACAACGCCCTCCCTGGGAGCATCGGTCAGCCGCTCTTCCAGTGCTGCTGCAAGTTGCACACGTCCCAGGCTGTCCAGATGAAAGTCTTCGCTCAGCCGCAAGTCGTCTTCCCCCGGGGGATGCTCGCCTGAAATCTCCGCCACCAGCGCATACAGCCAGTCTCCGCTTCGCTCGTTCCGCAGCGCGGTGGCTCTGGTTGCGGGGTCCGCGGCAGTGTCAGCCGCGCGCCTTGCGACCCACTCGGCAATGGGTTTTCTCCGCACTTTGCCCGTCGACGTTCGGGGCAGATCCGGCTCCGGCCACAGCATCCAGCGCTGGATGCGCTGAAACTCCGCCAGGCGCGTATTGGCCCGCTCCACTGCTTCAGCCGCCTGCTTTTCACCTCCGCGCACGACGAGTACCGCGCATGGCTCCGGCCCCGACGCGGTTTCAACGGCAACAACCGCACTTGCTGCGATTTCGTGCTGCTCTTCAAGTGCGGCTTCGAGATCCTCGGGATGCACATTCACTCCCGCAGCGGTGACGATGGTCTCGCTCTTGCGGCCCATAAAACGCAACTCGCCGGTTACCTGTTCTTCGGCCAGGTCTCCCGTTGCCAGCCACTCATCGTTGCGCTGGCGAAGCTCGCCGCCGCTCCAGGTTGCGGTCGAAATCATCGCTCCCTTCACCAGTACTTCGCCGTCCGGACCGATCTTCACATCCCGCCCCGGCAGAGGTTTGCCGATCGTTCCGCTGGCGACATGAAAAGGATGATTCAGCGTGATCAACGCTGTGGTTTCTGTCATGCCATATCCCTGCACCACGACAAACCCGAGCGCGTTCCAGAATTGCTCCAACGCCCCCACGAGAGCTCCTCCACCCGAAATCAGAGCCCAGAACTTGAGACCCAGCATGCGATGAACGTCGCGGAAAATCCACCACCGCTTCCACGCGGCGATGCCCTTTGAACCCGCAACGCGCTCGGCCAGCCCCGGCGTTGTGTTCTCCAGGTGAGCCTTCAGCAGTTCCATGACGCGGGGCACCGCGGCCAATACTGAAATACGCTCCCGTTTGATCGTTTCCACCAGCCTCGGCGCAACGAGGCGCGTTTCAAAGTGAACTTCCGCCATGAAGATGGGCGGAATCCAAATCCCCATCGTCTGTCCGAATACGTGACTTAACGGCAGCGTGTGCAGAAACCGCAACGGATGGACATACTTTTCGTACCTCAGGTATCGCTGCGCGGCCTGCTCAATCGGTCCCACGCTCGCGAGCACGTTGCCGTGCGTGTGCACAATGCCCTTGGGATCGCCGGTTGTCCCCGAGGTAAACAGGATTTGCAGCGGCGTCTCATGCGACAGCCCCGGCACGGCCCCTGCCTCGCGCGCGGGAAGGGAAGCCGGCCACACTTCAAACGCGATCGAAGGCGTGCCGGATGGCTGCAGTTTTTGAAGCAAACCCGCGTCTCCAACCGCCAGCACCGGTTTCACGTCGGTTGCAATTCGGTTCGCGAAATCCGCGCTCCCGAAAGCGTCGAGCGGAACCGCCATCACCCCGCGCAGCAGGCACCCGTAGAACGCAGCAACCCATTCCGCGCTGTTTTCGCCCCAAAGCAACACGCGATCGCCCATGCCCATGCCGCGGTCTTCAAGCAGCGCCGCGAACCTGCCGGCCAGGCGTGCGAGTTCACCGTAGGTCGTCACCCTGCGCCGCACACCCTGGAAGCGCACGATGGCAATCTCGCGCTCATGTCTCTTGAAATCATCCACCAGCGTGGCCAGGTGCTCGCGCACGTACCTTACTCCTGAATCGAATCCTAGCAGCGCCGCATGACCAGCCTGTGTTTCAGTGTGGTACTTCCCAGACTGCCACAGCTCTGCTTCGGTCGCTCGATGGAGTGACATGGCAAACTGAAACCGATGACCGCGTCGGCGCGATCGAAGTTATCGGCGAATTCTCATTCGAGTTGATCTTTTCGCATAATCGCCTCTTCGCCTTTTCTTTCCCCATTGCGCGCGTTATGCTCTAAGAGCGTCCATGGAAAAGATGCCTCCCCTTTTGCCAAACTCGACTCCTGAAACGGATAGCTTCGCCTGTTTTCACCCGATCACGGCGGAGTGGTTCAGGGCAGTCTTCGATGCACCGACCGCGCCGCAGCGGCTGGGCTGGCCTGTCATCGCGCGAGGCGAAAGCGCACTGATCCTCGCGCCCACCGGCACAGGCAAGACCCTTACGGCCTTCCTCTGGTGTCTTGACCGCCTGATGTTGCACGATGTGGATAACGAGAAGAAGAAGGGCTGCAGGATTGTCTACATTTCACCGCTGAAAGCTCTGGCAGTCGATGTCGAGCGCAACCTCCGCTCCCCTCTGGTGGGGATCGCCAACCTCGCCCGACGCAAAGGCGTGCCGTTCCACGATCCTGTTATCAGCATTCGTACCGGAGACACTCCGCAGCAGGAACGTGCCCGCTTCCGCCGCGACCCGGCCGATATTCTTATCACCACTCCTGAGTCGCTCTACCTGCTGCTGACCTCGCAGTCTGCCGAAGCACTGCGCACCGTCGATACGGTCATCGTCGACGAGATTCACGCGCTCGTGCCTACCAAGCGAGGAGCTCATCTTGCGCTGACACTTGAGCGACTCGAATCCTTGACTGGGCGTCGGTTGCAGCGTATCGGCCTCTCCGCGACGCAACGGCCGCTGGAAGAGGTCGCGCGGTTTCTCGGCGGAGTTGAGGTTGCGTCGACAACGCCGCTCCTGGTCAGATCGCAGCCTCGGGAATTGGAAAGCCGGACTTCAGATCTCAATCGACAAACTGTTCTCATAGAAGAACAAAGCGATTCAGGAATTCGTGACAGAGCGTCAGGTGTCTCTGGTGCGTTTGAGCCTCTCGCGGATTCCAAATCTGGCGGTCTGATCGACCCGTCAGAACTGGACGCGGACGATTCTTCCCTGAGGACCGCCGAGAGCGAGAGCTCACTGCGTTTTCGTCCGGTCACTGTTATTAATGCCTCTGCACGCAAGCAGTTGAAGCTGCGGATTGAAGTTCCCGTTGAGGATATGGCGCGGCTCCAGACGATGGAGGAAATCCCTTCCGGCCCGGCTTCGCAAACGCCGCGCAGGGTTTCTATCTGGAACGCGATTCATCCGCGGCTGCTTGAACTCATCCGGGAGCGTCATTCCACCATTCTCTTCGTCAACAGCCGGCAGGTTGCCGAGCGGCTGGCTGGCGCGCTGAATGATCTTGCCGGCGAGGCCATCGCGCGGGCGCACCACGGCTCGCTCGCTGCCTACCAGCGCTCGGTGATTGAGGAGCAGCTCAAGGCCGGACAGATCAAGGCCCTCTGCGCCACCTCGACGCTTGAACTCGGCATCGATATGGGCGCTGTCGATCTCGTCATCCAGATCGAGGCGCCGCCATCGGTCGCCAGCGGCATGCAGCGCATCGGTCGCGCCGGCCACTCTGTCGACGCCGTCAGTGAGGGCGTGCTCTTTCCGAAATACCGCGCGGATCTCGTCGCCTGCGCCGCTGTCACGCGCGCCATGCACGAGGGGCACATTGAGTCCACCCGATTTCCGCGCAATCCCCTCGACGTGCTTTGCCAGCAGCTTGTAGCTATCGTTGCCCACCCACCGGGCTACAAGGCATCTATACGACCTAAGCAGCTCAAGCGCCGTATTGGCGCTTCGCGCTCAACCCACAAACTGGGTGCGCCAGGTCTGGATTTTCAGACCTGGGAAAATTCGACTCCTTCGGCAGAAGAGCCGAAGCCCGAAGTTCACGTCAATGCGCTGTACGACCTGGTCCGCCGCGCCGCGCCATTTGGTGCTCTCACTCGCGCAGCTTTCGATGGCGTTCTCGACCTGCTCAGCGGCCGTTATCCCTCTGACGAGTTCGCAGAACTCCGTCCGCGTCTTACGTGGGATCGCATCCGGAATGTCGTTACGGCCCGCGATGGCGCAGCCCGTCTCGCCATTCTCAACGCCGGCACTATTCCCGACCGCGGTCTCTATGGCGTCTTTCTTGCGCACACTGAAGGGAAGTCGATTCGCGTGGGCGAACTCGACGAGGAGATGGTCTTCGAATCGCATCCCAACGAGACGTTCATCCTGGGCGCTTCCACCTGGCGCATCGAAGACATCACGCACGACCGTGTGCTGGTAGTTCCCGCTCCGGGCGAACCGGGCAAGATGCCGTTCTGGAAGGGCGACGGTCCCGGCCGGCCGCTGGAGTTTGGCCGCCGCATCGGTGCGCTGGTCCGCGAATTGCGCGCGCTGCCCAAGCCGGCAGCCCTCACGCGCCTCGTCGTCGATCACGATCTCGATCCAGGAGCTGCCGAAAATCTCCTGCAATTCCTCGAGGATCAGCAGGCCGCAACGGGGCAGGTTCCCGACGACAAGACCATCGTGATTGAGCGGACACGCGATGAGTTGGGCGATTGGCGCGTGTGCGTGCTGACGCCTTTCGGGAGCCGCATTCACATACCCTGGGCCATGGCCATCAGTGCGCGTATCCGTGCCACGGGCGGACCCGAAGTGGAGACGCTCTGGGGGGATGATGGATTCGTTTTGCGTTTTCCGGATACCGACGAGCCACCCGATCCTGACTGGATCCTCATTGAATCGGCCGAAGCGATGCAGATGGTTCTCCGCCAGCTTGGCTCGACCGCATTGTTTGCCGGCCGGTTTCGTGAAGCCGCGGGTCGCGCGCTGCTGCTGCCGCGCCGCCGTGCCGATCAGCGCTCACCGCTCTGGCAACTGCGCAAGCGCTCCTATGACCTGCTGAGCGTTGCTTCGCGCTATCCATCGTTTCCGCTGCTGCTTGAGGCTTATCGCGAGTGCCTGCGCGATGTTTTCGATATGCCGGCGCTCATCGAGACTCTGCGCGCCATCGAGCAGCGGCAGCTTCGCGTGCATGTGGTCGAGACGCACAAGCCTTCGCCCTTCGCGTCATCGTTGCTGTTCAGCTATGTGGCCAACTTTGTGTATGACGGTGATGCGCCTCTGGCCGAGCGCCGAGCGCAGGCCCTCACCATCGATCAGGATCAGCTTCGCGAACTGCTCGGCGAGGCGGATCTGCGCGAATTGCTCGATGCCGACGCCATCGCCGAAGTCGAAGAAGCTGCCCAGTGCCTCGCCGAATCGTATTGCGCACGATCCGCGGATGGGATTCACGACTTGCTGCTGCGGCTTGGCGATCTTTCACGCGCCGAGCTTGCAAGGCGTGTAGCAGACTCTGCGTTGCTCGAGTCCCTTGACCGCCTGTTGCGCGCGCGGCGCCTGCTCGAACTGCGGATTGCCCCAAGCGGTGAAAACACCCGCCGCCTCATCGCCGTGGAAGATGCCGCTCGCTACCGTGACGCACTCGGCATCCCGCTTCCTCCTGGCCTGCCTGCCTCGCTGATCGATCCGGTGGCGCATCCGGTTCTTGAACTGGTGCGCCGTTATGCTCGAACGCATGGTCCTTTCACGCTGCGGGAAGCCACTGAACGCTTTGCACTCGACCCCGCGGTTGTTGAGACTGCCCTGCATCAGCTCACGGTGGAGGGCCGAGTTCTTGAGGGAGGTTTCCGTCCCGGGGGCCTGCATCGTGAGTGGTGCGATGCGGAGATTCTGCGCCAGATTCGCCGCAAATCGCTGGCCCGGCTTCGCCGGGAAGTTGAACCGGTCGAGCAGCACACGCTGGCGCGATTCCTTACGCATTGGCAGGGACTGCTTTCGCCACGCCGCATCTCGCACGCGCATCTCGATGTTCTGCTCGACTCCATCGAAAGCCTGCAGGGAGCTCCCATTCCCGCGTCGCTGCTGGAAACCTCCATCCTTCCCGCACGCGTCGCCGGATACGAACCGACAGGGCTCGATACGCTGATTGCCGCGGGTGAAGTTGCGTGGGCCGGGATCGACCCCATCGGCGAGCGGGACGGACGCATAGCCCTTTTTCTTGCGGACAAGTTGCCGCTGCTTGCTCAGCAGCGGCCACTCGCCGATCCTCTCACCGAGCGTGAAGAGAAAGTTCTGGCGGTTCTCGAATCCGCCGGAGCCAGCTTCTTCGATCCGCTGCACCAGGCGGTGGGCGGCGGATATCCGGGAGAGACGATCGACGCATTATGGAGCCTGGTGTGGCGCGGCCTGGTCACGAACGATTCACTCCACGCTCTTCGCGCTTACATCGTGCGGCCGGATTCTTCGCGCCCGCAACGACGCGTACACACGGGAGTGGTCTTTCGCTCTCGCCGCACCACACCGCCGAACGCGCAAGGCCGCTGGTCGTTGTTGCCGCTGCGCGCACAGAAGGGAACCGAAATCGTTCCCACCCAGACCGAAGCCAGCCACGCCCTTGCCCTGCAATTGCTCAATCGCTACGGCGTTCTTACGCGTGAAGCGGTGGGCGCCGAAAATGTTCCGGGCGGATTCAGCGCCGTCTACGATGTGCTGAAGGCGCTGGAGGAGGGTGGCCGCATTCGCCGCGGCTACTTTGTTGCCGGCCTCGGCGCCACTCAATTTGCATTGCCGGCCGCTGTCGACCTTTTGCGCCAACTGCGCACCGAGCCTCCGGCCGAGAAGCCGGAGTTCATCCAGCTTGCCGCAACAGACACAGCCAATCCGTATGGCTCTGTGCTGCGCTGGCCCGATCTGCCGGCAATGGATGACGATGCCGAAAGTGCGCCGCGAGTCTTAACCCGCGCGGTTTACGCTGAGGTGATCTTGCGCAATGGCCAACTCGTTGCATGGCTGCGCCGTCACAATCCCAACCTGCTCGTCTTTCTCCCCGCCGATGAACCGGAGCGGTCGAAGGTGTCCGCGGGGCTTGCGCACTTCCTGTCTGCACGCGGGCAGGAGCGCATGCGCTTGAGCAGCCACCAGGGCGTGCTGATCACTACGATTAACGGCCAGCCTGTCGCAGCCCATCCCATGGCGCGCTTTCTGATGGATGCCGGCTTCCACCCCGGACCTCTCGGCCTGCACCTGCGCCGCATTCCGATTCCCATCCATCACGACCCGCACGCCGCCGACCCGGCACCCGAGGAACTGCAATAGACCATGCCTGAGGGCGATACCATCTTCCGCACGGCGCGCTCCATGGGCCGCGCACTTATCGGTAGGCCAATCACGGGCTTCCGGTCCAATTACCCGCTGCTGACGCGTTTCCACGACGACACACCCATCACCGGCCAGATCGTTGACCGCGTTGAATCCCGGGGCAAGTGGCTCCTGATTCATCTTTCCGGCGGAGCAACGCTTGCCACGCACATGCTGATGAATGGATCGTGGCACCTCTATCGCATCGGTGAGCGCTGGCAAAAACCATCGCGCGACATGCGCATCGTGTTGGAGAATCGCGAGTACCAGGCGGTTGCTTTCACGGTCCCTGTCGCTCGGATCTACTCCGCGCAGGCGCTGGCACGCGAGACGCGCATTCCACCTGCGGGCGCCGATGTTCTCAACGCAGACTTCGATCCGCTCACAGCAGCGGCGCGCCTTCGAGCCTGTGCGAGCGAAGAAGTCGGCGATGTACTGCTTCATCAGGAGGTGCTGGCTGGCGTCGGGAATGTCTTTAAATCGGAGGTTTGTTTCGTTGAGAGCGTCAACCCGTTCTGCCTGGTATCTGCGCTGAACGATGAGCAGGTTGCCGCGCTCATTCGCACTTCACAACGTCTTGTCGCAGCAAATGTGCTGGAAGATTCCGCCGACGCCATTGTGACCTATCGCGGCCAGCAGCGACGTACAACGCATCGCTCCGATCCCAGCGAGAGCTTGTGGGTCTATGGACGTTCCGGTGAACCCTGCCGCCGCTGCGGCAACGCAGTTCGCCATCGCCTGCAAGGCCCCGACGCGCGCGTCACCTTCTGGTGCCAGACCTGCCAGCCCATGCCCGACCGCAGTGAGATTGACGGATAGCAAAAAGAGGGAAGGCACCCCCTAGGATGCAGGTTTACACTCATACCGGCATGAGACACGGTTTTGTTGGATTAGCTGCGGCATTGGCCATTCCAGCGGTGGTTACCGCGTGGCTCGCTATGCGGCGCTCTACGGCTCCGGCGCCGCCCGACTTCACGGTGCAGACGATCCGCGTCGGTAAAGCGCCCGGGTTCGTTGCTGTCGCCGACGTTAATCGTGACGGCAACCATGACCTCCTCGTCGCCAATATTGATGAGGGCACTGTCAGCGTTCTGCTCGGCGATGGCGATGGAGACTTCAAGCCCGCACTGGGTTCTCCTTTCCCATGCAACGCGAATCCCAACGACATCGCCATTGCGGACATGAATGGCGACGGCCATCCTGACATGGTGATCGCCAATCACCAAACGCCCTACATCACTGTATTGCTCGGAGACGGCAAAGGAGGCTTCAAGCCTGCGGCGCATTCACCTTTTGCCACCCAGTCTCATCCGCACCCGCATGGTGTGGCTGTCGGCGATTTCCTGGGAAATGGCAAGCTTGCAGTGGTGACCGATAGCTGGGGAAGTGGAGAAGTCCTGCTGATTCCAGGCGACGGGCATGGCAATCTGATTCTCCCGGGAAGACTCATCGCCGCCAGCGGTCGTTATTACGATCAGGGCGTTCGGGCCGGTACATTTGTCAAGGGCGGTTATCTCGATTTGGTGACGAATGGCCACAGCAAGGATACCGTCGGTCTTCTCCTTGGTGATGGCAAGGGAGGTTTCCGGCCCGCACCCGGTTCACCATTTCCCGGGGGAGCCAATTCGTGGGCGTTCACCATTGACGACATCAACCGAGATGGAAACCCAGACGTATTGACGATCCCTTACGAACCCGACCTTCGCGATCCCAAGCAGCTTGGAGTTACCATCCTGCTCGGCGACGGCAAAGGCGGCCTCACCACCATGCCCGGCTCGCCTCTTTCTCTCACAGGGTGCAACGGCCCCGATCGTGTGGCCGCAGGTGACCTGACCGGCAATGGACTTCGCGATATTGTGGTCTCCTGCGCTCAGAACGACAAAATATTCTTCTTCCTGCAGAAAAGTGACGGCACGTTCCGCTCGTTCAGTCAAAGCGTGTCAACAGGATGGGGCGGACTCACTGTCGGCAACCTCGGTCATCGCGGAAAGGATTCCGTCATCGTGTCGAATAATCGCTCTTCGACCATCACCATTCTGCATTTCAATTGAGACTGCATCATCGTCAGTCAACCTGTTGCGCCTGGCTGTACCCCCGAGTGGGGAGAATCTCTACAAACTACTCCAGACGAACAAGGCAACGAGTATTTCTTCAGCCTTTGAGGCAACACACGAAAACAGACAGCCGCAGATTTCTCGACTCGTCGCCGTGGCGACTCGCTCGGAATGACATAGCTGACCGGGGGACTTGATGCCCATTCCATACGAGATTCTCAGTTCCCGGGTTTGCCCAGGCCGAAAATCTTCTGCAGGATGTTGCGATGATCGGTTGGATGATCGCAGGTATCCGTCGGTGCGGTGCCGTCAAGGAAGGCCGCAGAGTAGTCTTCGGGGCACGCCGGATCGGCAAGCAGATTTGTCACCTTATCAAGCGTCACAATCTGCACGCCATCTGGCGGCGTGAACTCGTTGGTGTCGGAGTACTGCGACAACTGGATCGCGTTCTTCATAAACGTGGCCCAGATCGGGGCGGCGGCGTGGGCGCCCTCAAGCTTGATATCGGTATAGTCGTCGTTGCCCACCCAGACCACGCAGAGCAGGCTGCTGGTGAAGCCGGCGAACCACGCATCGTGGCTGGTACCAGTTTTGGCCGCAGCCGGTGCGGTGAACCCCATGTTGCGGACGCCGGCACCTGTTCCGCAGTAATCCAGGCCATTGACCTTGCAGCCTTCGTGCCCGTTGCCTTGCAGGACTGCCTCCATCATGTACGTGGTGAGGAAGGCGACGCGAGGATCGAGGACCTGCCGTGTAGTCGGCGTGTAGTCCGTAATGACGTCGCCGGTGGGCGTGCGCACGCTGGCCAGCAACCACGGATCGATATGTACACCGCCATTGGAGAAGACCGTATAGGCGCCCGCCATATCCAGCGGAGTGGCGTCATAAGAGCCGATGGCCATGGATGGCGTACCCACGGCGCTCTTGATGCCGGCGTCGCGCGCCAGTGCAGCCACGCGATCGAAACCGACCATGGAAGCGAGGCCGATGGTGGCGTTGTTGTCCGATCGCATCAGAGCCAAGCGGGCAGTCATCTCGCCGTAAAACACGCCCTCATAGTTGCGGGGGGTGTACTCGTATTGCGTGCCTTCGCCGTAGGTGGCCTGTTGATCGTTCAGCATGGTTGTGGGCGAAAACAATGCAGTCTGGCCAGGCAGCATCGTGCCTTCAACGGCGGTTTGAAACGCTGCTGCATATACAAACGGCTTGAAAATAGAGCCCGTAGGCCGGTGAGCTACAGCGTGGTTCACCTGGGACTTGCCGTAGTCGCGGCCACCCACCAGCGCAAGTACCTGGCCGGTGTGTGGATTGAGCGCAATGAGCGCAACTTGCGGGTAGGTGATCGGTTCATTGAGTTTTTTTAGCCTGGCGTGCCGCTTTTCAACTTGCGCGTCGATCTGGGGGACGATCTCATTCACGGCGTCCGTTGCAATGCGCTGCAACTCGGGATCGAGGGACGTGTAGATGTGCAAACCTTCGCGGTTGAAGTCGCGATCGCCAAGCTTTTGGACCAACTGATCGCGCACCAGGTCCACAAAATAGGGAGCCTCGCTGGCGTCTACGCTGGCGGGCGCAAGGTGCAGCGGCTCATCCTTGGCGCGTTCGGCCCGATCCTTGCTGATGGCGCCGGTTTCCACCATCGAATCGAGCACAAGATTGCGCCGTTCGATCGTACGCTCAGGATGCCGGAAGGCATTGAAGTAGTTTGGCCGCTGAATAATGCCGGCCAGCATCGCGCACTCCGCCAGATCAAGCTGCTGAACGTCCTTACCAAAGTAGGATTGCGCCGCTTCACCAAATCCATCAATCGAGAAGCTGCCGCGCTGGCCCAGGTTGATCTGGTTCGCGTACGCTTCGAATATCTGCTTTTTGGTGAAGCGGCTCTCGAGATGAAACGCCATCAGGATCTGCGTGATCTTGTACTTGATGGTTCCCGTATCTGCCACAAAGAGCAGCTTGGCAAGTTGCATGGTTAATGTTGAAGCGCCGCCGCGATGCTTGCGGTCTCCGATCATGTCGTGCCAAGCCCAGCCGATCATGCTGGAGAAGTTGACGCCGCCGTGCTCGAAGAATTTGCGATCTTCGATGGCGAGAACAGCCTGCACGAGGTTTGGCGGAATCTCATCGTAGGTCAGCAGACGGCGCTTGGTGCGGTTGGCGTCTTCACTGAGCCCTGTTATCAGCAAGGGCTCCAACTCATAGCTGGAAAGCGATTGTCCGTGGTCGTCGGAGATGGTATCCACTTCACCTTTGCGCGTGTGAATCGTGGCCGAATCCGGCGCGTGATACGACTCAGGACCGGGGTGAACGGTTATCGAATCGGCGGTCTCGGTGAATGTGCCGATCTTCGCAGGATGCGCGAGTCCGTCGACCGTGTAACCGGCTTCCCGCAATTCCGTGGCGATAAGATGGGCGCTTATTTTTTGTCCCGGACGGACCTCGCGCGGCGCCGCATAGATTTGCGCGGTATTGGCAAAGAGCGGCTGCTTGAGCCGTTCGTCGACAATGCGCGCGTACTTGTTGTAGTAGAAGGTGAAAACCGAGAACCCGACCAGCGCAACAAGCAGGACGCCGCCCACAGCGCCGCGAACCAGCCACGAAGACCAGGAGAGCTTCAAACTCGGTCTCTTCAATCTGATCTTCAATGCCATTCCCAATCCCCCAATTTCCCTACGCATGATTCAAGCATTTGTTCCATCACGACGTGATAGAGAACCCCGCACAGACCCGGGAGTGTCCCATCCCATGCACTTCCCGATGTCAACAACGAGAAGCCGTTGGCCGAGCGTCTATGAGCTTTCAGCCAATAGCTTCTCCTCCAGTACGCGCTGCTTCACCTGTGCCACTACTTCTGGAATCGCGACATCCACACTGCTCGCCTTGGCGCGCGATACCAGTTCCACCTGGCCGCTCGCCGTCTTCTTGCCCACATTGATTCGGTATGGAATTCCCACGAGGTCGGCGTCTTTAAATTTGACGCCTGCGCGCTCGTCTCTGTCATCAAGCAGTACGTCAAGCCCTGCAGCTTCAAGCTCGGCTGCGATCTTCTCGCCGGTCTCGCGCAGCATCGCATCGGCAATGTTTGTTACCGTGACGATCACCGTGAACGGTGCAATCGACGACGGCAGGCAGAAGCCATTTGCGTCATTGGATTGCTCGATAGCCGCGGTGAGAATGCGTTCGATGCCGATGCCGTAGCAACCCATGATCGGCATGACTTCTTTGCCGTTCACATCAAGTACGCGCGCACCCATTGACTCGGTGTACTTGTAACCCAGCTTGAAGATGTGGCCCACTTCGACAGCCCTGCCGACGACCAAGACGCCCTTACAGTTATCGACGGGGCAGGATTCGCCTTCGTTTACATTGCGGATGTCGGCACTCAAAGTCCAGGCGAAGTCGCGACCTGGAACCACGTTGCGCAAATGATAGTCCAGCTTGTTCGCGCCGCAGACGAGGTTCTTTCGACCTTCGAGCGATTTGTCCAGCACAACGGTGAGCCCTTCACCAAGCGGCTTATCATCGTGCGTCAGGCCCACCGGTCCCAGATAACCCGCGGGGCCCTTGAAGTATTGCTCCAACTCCTCGGCCTGCATGGTGCGAAGCTCCGCACCCTTGATCGCTCCGAGAAGCTTGGTTTCATTCACCTGGTGATCGCCGCGCAGGAAGACCGCAACACCGTGCCATGTATCCTTTGCTTTGCCGGCACCGCGCTTGAGCGCCATGTAGGCAACGCACTTGATGTCCGATGCCGGCGAAATCTTGAAGAATGCGGCGACATCGGTGATGGCTGCACATCCGGGGGTGGAAACCAGCTCCGGCATGCCATCGCCCGTCGGCTCCATCTCCGCCACCGCCTCGAGGCGCGACGTTGCCTTCTCGAGATTGGCGGCGTAGCCACATACCGGGCAGCTTGCGATCAGGTCCTCGCCAGCGTCGGTGTAGACCATGAACTCCTGCGACTGCGATCCGCCCATGGCGCCCGAATCAGCCTCGACAGCGACGAACTTGAGCCCGCAGCGCTTGAAGATTGCGCGATAGACTCCATCGTGCTGGCTGTAGCTCTTGTCTAACCCCGCCGCGTCCAGGTCGAAGGAGTACGAGTCCTTCATCATGAACTGCCGCACCCGCAGCAATCCCGATTTCGGACGCGGCTCATCGCGGAACTTGGTCTGGATCTGGTACCAGATCTGCGGCAACTGCTTGTAGCTGCGCAGTTCATTGCGCGCGATCGCCGTCATGATCTCCTCGTGGGTCATACCGAGGCAGAGATCGGCGCCCTTGCGGTCCTTCAGGCGAAACATGTTGTCGCCCATGCCCGTCCAGCGCCCGCTCTCTTCCCAAAGTTCCCTGGGCAACAGCGCCGGCAAAAAGAACTCCTGCCCGATCTTGTCCATCTCTTCGCGCACGATGCCGATCACTTTATTCAGCGATCGCTGCCCGAGAAAGAGATAGTTGTAAAGGCCCGCGCCAAGCTGCCGGATATACCCGGCTCGCAGGAGGAACTTGTGACTGGCCACTTCGGCGTCTGTCGGCGCCTCGCGAAGAGTAGGAACAAAGAGCTTCGACCATCGATGCATAAATAAGGGCTTACATGCTTTCCCGTCCGTTTGAGTGGGGCGCACTGGAACACTGGGCCGCCGGTTGGACCTCGGACGCAAGGCGTTTGGATGTACCAGCGACCATTCTAAATGTTCGTAGTCTTCGGGGTATCGTGGGGGCGCCTGTGCGGTGCCTCCCAAAGCAAACCACGTTGCGACTGACGTTTCCATTTGCCCTGCTCCTTCTCTTCTGCCTCTGCGCAGGGAGGTGCAGGAGAAGGGCCATTTGTTGGCAACTGAAAACAAAGAAGCTACATGTGAGCCGCTGGTCGCTGTCGTGTCAGGAGCAACACACGTGTGCATCCGATGACACACGTCCTGGGTCAGCCATCCATTCCCGTCATCTTGATCATCATGCGCTCGAAGACGCCTTGCGGCAGAAGGCTGCGCATCAGGAGCCCCATCTTTGCGTTCTTACCCACAACGTAGCGGACCTTTGGCTTTGGATTCTCAAGAATGCCTGCGATCGTATCTGCGACGACTTGCGGATTGGCCCGGTTCTTTGCGCCTTCTGCCAACTTAGCGCGCCACCGAGTCACTCTCGTTGCATTTGCCGCGTCCGGGTTACGAAGGCCGGCGGTCTGCTTTGCGTTGCGCGTCCAGATGTCGGTCTCGAACGAACCGGGTTCGACCAATACGACCTGGATGCCAAGTGGCAGCATCTCGAAGCGCAAGGTCTCGGTCCATCCTTCGAGTGCAAATTTCGAAGCGGCATAGCTGCTGACGCCCGGATAGCCCATACGCCCTGAGATCGAGGTCACCACGATCACGTGTCCAAACCCCTGCCGGCGCATCAGCGGCAGCAGCGCTCGCGTTACCGCGACCGTGCCGAAGAAATTCGTATCAAACTGCTCGCGCAACTCTGCATCGGTTACTGCATCCGCAAAACCCGGTACGGCGAAGCCGGCATTATTGACGAGCGCATGAAGCGGCTCGCCGCGGCCCGCTACCAAGTCCGCGATTTTGGCAATCTGCGGGGCAAGCGTGATGTCGAGCGCGTGAAACTCGATCCGATCAAGCACACCGGCATCCCGCGCTGCGGTTTCCAGCTTTTCACGCCGGTTCAGATCGCGCATCGTCGCCAGCACGCGCCACCCGCGCTTGGCGAGGGTGATGGAGGTCAGCAGGCCAAAGCCGCTGGAGGCGCCGGTGATCAGGGCGGTCTTGTTATGCATCAATCTTTGCGGGAATGCGGTATGGAAGGACTAGTCCTTCGAGCTGCCTTGGAATCGACGGAAAGCTATAGCCGCCAAGCTTGTCCCACGATTTCGTTCCGGACATGCTGCCGGAGGAATGGACTTTAGGCAGCAGTTCGTCGTGAGGATATAGATACCAGAAACTCGCTTCTCGAAAACAGATATAGAGATCCTTACCTTGGTATTTCTTGTAGAAACAAAGGCGACCCTTCAGCTGTACCTTTAGGAATTCTTTTGATTTGAAATGCTGCGCGATGAAATCTGCTCCGTTCCAGTCGTCGCTTAGACGGATGGTTAGATATCCGAAATCTGCCAAAACGCCGGAGATCTTTTGGAAGTTGTATGTTTCCTGCTGACGGCTATTCAGGCTTTCGTAGGAAACCTTCTTGAGAAGAATGTTCAGTTTTGCCTCCAAAGCCGAAAGACTATATCAACTCCACGCCCCACAAATCATGCAGATGCACCACACCCTCAACGTGCCCCTCTGCATCCACCACAACCAGCGACGTGATCTTGCGTTCTTCTAGAACTGCAAGCGCTTTCGCAGCCAGCTCGCTCGGTGCGATTGTCCGTGGAGCCGCATTCATCGCTTCGCCCGCAGTTTTGCTCAGCGCGGCGCCGCCTTCACGCTCCAGCAGCCGGCGCAGATCGCCGTCGCTGATGACGCCGCGCAGCTTGCCGGCCTCCTGCACCGTGGTCATCCCGAGCTTTTTTGACGACATCTCGTAGATGACATCGGTCATGGGTGTTGACGTTTCCACCACAGGCACATCGTCGCCCGCATGCATCAGGTCGCTGACCTTGGCGAGTTGTTTTCCCAGCTTGCCGCCCGGATGCAGTTCCGCAAAATCCTCCGCCTTGAATCCCTTGCGCAGGCTTACGGCAACGGCGAGCGCATCACCCAGCGCCAGCATGGCGGTGGTGCTTGCTGTGGGCGCAAGATTCAACACGCAGGCCTCGCGTTCGACCGAGCAGTCCAGCGCGACATCGCTCGCCTGCGCCAGCGTTGACTGCAGATTGCAACAGAAACTCACCAGCGCGTCGCCCTTGCGCTTCAGTGTTGCCAGCAGGCGCAAAATCTCCTCCGTCTCGCCGCTCGCTGACAATGCGATCACCACATCGCCCGGCATCAGAACGCCCAGGTCTCCGTGCACGGCCTCAGCGGGATGCAGAAACAGAGCAGCCGATCCCGTGGAGCTTAGCGTCGCGGCAATTTTCTGCGCGATGATGCCGCTCTTGCCCATGCCGGTAACGACTACGCGCCCGTTGCCCTCGCCGCAACGCACAATCAGATCGACCGCCCGTTCGAAGTCCGCCGCCATCGCGCCATCAAGCCGCGCAGCCAATCCCAGCAGAGCTGAAGCTTCGGTGCGCACCAGTGCTCCCGGCGTCAGGCGGTTCTCATCCTCTTTGCGGTTCATCGGCTTCTGATCTTAACACCGGAGGGATTAGGGATCAGGGACTAGGGACCAGGGACTAGGGAGTGGGGAGTTGGGAGTAACGGACGAGCCTCGGAGCGCGATCCTGCTCACTGATCACTGGTTCTCTGTGCACTGTTCACTGGCGACTCCGCATCCTCGTACAATAAGTAGAGAGAGGTCTTTCCCCCGTGAAGCGCAACACCATCGTCCTCGGCGTCACACTTTTGATCCTGGCCACCTTTGCGTGGGCTGGCTGGGCTAATTGGGAGTATCGGAAACAGGCCTCCGAACGTGCCTTGGCCTCCGCCTCGCATGCCGAGTTGATTCCCACGGTTGCAGGCGATGTTCCGCAGGGCCAGACGTCCCTTGTGGGCAAGCCGGCGCCCGATTTCGTGCTCGAGAACCTGAGCGGGCAGACCGTTTCGCTCTCCAGCTTCAAGGGCAAGCCCTTGCTGATCAACTTCTGGGCAACATGGTGCGGCCCGTGCAAGATCGAAACTCCCTGGCTGATCGAACTGCAAAACGAGTATGCATCCAAGGGTTTTGAAATTGTGGGCATCTCGACGGAAGGCGATGACCTGCAGCCCGGCGACGCCGATGGCTGGTCGCGCGACAAGACGGCGATTGCCAAATTTGTGAAGGAATATCACATGCAGTATCCCGTCCTGATTAACGGCGACAGCCTGGCCACGAAATACGGCGGCCTCGACGCGATGCCGACTTCGGTCTATGTCAATCGCGACGGCAAGGTGGTTGCGATGCAGCTTGGGATCACGTCAAAAGAAGACATGGTGGCCAACATCGAAAAGACGCTGGGGCCGGGGAATTGAGGAGCAGGGAATTGATCGACGCGAAGGCGGCCCTCATCTGGGTATCGAGCTGCATTCTGATTGGCGCGATTTGCGTGCCGACGCGGGCGCAGGATTCGCTGAGCGAGTCTCCGCATCGCTCGGTCCTCAAATTGGAAGCTGTCGAGTATCTCTATCCAGAACAAGTGACCGTTCCCGCTGGAAAGCCTGCCGCGCTCGCGCTGCACTTTCGCATCCGGCAGAATCTGCACATCAATTCGCACACTCCGCGTGAAGAGTACCTGATCCCCACGGTCTTCTCGATTCCGGAATCCTCAGGCGTGCGTCTCGCGGGCGCGACTTATCCGGCCGGCGCAGACTTCACGCTGCCGGTGGACCCCAGCGAAAAGCTTTCGGTCTACACAGGCGACTTCACCATCGACGCGCGAATCGTCGCTACCGCCGGCGACCATCTTGTGGAAGCGAAGCTTCACTACCAGGCCTGCGACGAGAACGCCTGCATGCCGCCGAAGACGATCACTGTGCCCATCGACGTGGTTGGGAAATAGCCGGTCGAAACGCCGAGGCGGCAGGAACCGGATATGCAACCGAACGGTTGCGTTTCGCTTTTTTCAAAATTGCCTTTTTGGTAAAGTGTTCATCGGAAAAAGCTTAGGCGGAGGGGGTTCCGCAAAGTCTTCAATGTATTGAAGTTAATTCGCAGAGTGTTCTTGGCAAAGGGTTTAGAGCGTGAATTGAGCATGACACTCGTGACGTTTCCGAGACGATGTCTCACATTTTGACGTGCGGTCGAGACTTATCAAGAGCGGCAACGAACTTGTTGGTCTTGCGTTCAACTTGGATGCAATCTCATTGTGCGCCATGTAAGGGTAATTACCTGCAAAATGTCTGCAAGAATCTTCTTTTTGAAATCAGTGGTTTAGGCGCCGGGTCGCACAAACAGGGCTTGACTTTGCAGGGATGCGGATTCTGGTGGGCGTGATTTGACGGGTGGGAAAGCTCGCCTGTCTATCCGAGCGACCCGTGAGTTCTGTCCCGCCCGCGGCGACCTTCAGCGGCAAATAGAATTCCTGATTCGAAGCCTCGGAAACCGGTATCCTATTTGCACTTCCCGGAGTGATTTCCCGTTCGTTACCGCGAGATGGCGAATTCAGAAACCAAGATCGTGAGGCCGTGGATCAGACTGTGCCTCAACGGTGCATTTGCAGGCGCAGTGATCGGCTTGGTTGGCAATGCGCACGCAGCACGCGCCGCAGACGATACGGCTCGCTTTTTGGGGCAATGGAAAACCACCGTCTCGAACAACGGCCAGACAGTCACGATCATTTCGGTACACGACGCCGACGGTTACAAGAATTACATTCAAACTCCGAGCGGCCTCACGTTCGCCGGCTCAGGTGCATTTTCGGCCTCCAATGGAATATGGATGGCAGCCGCTGCGCCTCCCAACAATGGCGGATCCTATCATTTTGTGAACGCCGATACGGTCATCTGCAACAATGCAGTGGGTCAAACTGTGACCTGGAGACGCGATAGCACCTCTTTCGCGCAAGGTTCCGTTCCCCATGCACAGCCGGACGCTACCGCGTTACCTCCGCGGCCTTCCGGTCACAATGCGAGCGCACCGGCACCGGGACGGCAACGACGCGGCCTTGTTGCGGAACCCGCGCCCGACGAGGGCGGCCTTGAACCGGGCAATAACTTTGCGCTGGTGATCGGAATCGATGACTATGCCGCACCTCTCCCCAAACTGAAGACCGCCGTCAATGATGCCAAATCGTTTGCGGGCCTGCTGGCTAACAAATATGGTTTTCAGGTCACCACTCTGCTGAACCATGACGCCACACGCGACAAGATCCTGGATGCCATTACCCGCTTCCGCAAGAGCCTGGCTGAAAACGACAGCTTTCTGATCTACTATGCCGGCCACGGATCGTACGATCGCGCAACCGAGAAGGGCTATTGGCTGCCCGTGGACGCGGATTCCGATCCTCTGATTACGTCGCGCGACATCTCGGCAGACGACCTGATCACAGAGGTGCGCGGACTGGCTGCCCGCCACGTCATCATCATTTCCGATAGCTGTTTTTCCGGCGACCTCTCGCGCGACGCCGGCGACTTTTCGCCTTCAGACGGCAACCTGGCCTACATCCACCGCATGGAGCGCGCGCCCTCACGCACACTGATGGCCAGCGGCAGTGACGAGCCCGTGTCCGACTCGGGCTCTCAGGGACACTCCGTCTTCGCAGCTCTCCTGTTGCAGGCCATGCAATCCCGGAGCGGGGGAACGTTCACAGCCGACGACCTGTTCGTTTCCATTCGCAAGTCGGTCCTTGCTCGCTCCGGCCAAAGCCCGCAGTACACTCCGCTGCGCGGCTCGATCCGGCCATCGGCCAGCCTCGATACCGGCGATTTTGTGTTCACGACCAAGTGAACAGCAGTCAGGCCCACCGGTCCGTTCTCAAGAAAAGCCACTTCATGGTAAGATTGTCTTACCATGCGGACTAAGGTTTCGACCAAAGGCCAGATTGTTCTTCCCGGACCGCTTCGCCGGAGGCTGGGCATTCGAGCGGGCGATACCCTCGACATTGCCGTCGAGAAGGATCGGATTGTGATGACGCATGCCAGTAAGCCGAAGTACGATGCGCGCATGGTGGAGGATCCGGTTACCGGGTTCATTGCCATCGACCTGGGGCCGGATGCGCCGACCTTGACCAGTGAGATGGTGAAAGAGCTGCTCGCGGAATTTCCATGAAATATCTTCTGGACGTGAATGCGCTCATTGCTTTCGGCATCACTCAACATCAGTTCCATCAGCGAGTCGTCAACTGGATACGGTCGAAGCGCGGCTCCACATTCCTGACGTGTTCGGTTGCGGAGCTTGGCTTTGTTCGGGTAGTTGCAAGCGTGGCCATGTACGGCCTTACTGTGGTGCAGGCCAAGGCACTGCTTCTTGGAATGAAGACAAACGCAACCCAGCCACTTACCTTTCTTTTCGATGCAAACGACATCTCCGCTCTTCCGGCCTGGGTGAAATCTCCAGCGCAGATCACAGACGGGCATCTGGTGCAGCTCGCAATTGCAAATGACGCAATTCTTGCCACGCTGGATGAGGGGATTCCGGGGTCGTTTTTGATTCCGTAGGGGGAGTGCCGCGTGATCCCAGGTCTTAGAAGCGAGGCCTGGAGCACCCAGCTCCCGCCATGGACTAGAGGCGCCCGCTAGTTGTCTCATTGCTAGGCGGCTTGAGAGAGCCCTCATCGCGGAGACGCTGAAGCTGGGCGATAGCAGTACTCAGTTTGAGATAGTTGGAACCAACGTCAAGACTCAAGATCTGAATCGTCCCATGGATACGGTCAAATTCTACGCCCAGCTTCAACTCGTGTTGTTTGAAAGCGTTGAGGATGGCGTAGAGCAAGAACAGCACCCATGCGAAGGCGAAACAGAGAATCAGGTATTTTAGCCACGATGCTCCGGTAACCAGCCAATCACTGAACAAGACCGCTCCTACGATGACTGCAACAATACTCGCGACTGGATTGATCTTCCCCCACGGTATCTTCATGTTCTCCTCGTTTCCGGCTATATCTACGTTTTTATAATTGAAACTAGGCGCAAGAAGAAGCGGCACGGGTCGGGTACTCGGCCGCCCGCGAATGGCGGCGGTGGGGTCGGCGTTTCGCTTTCGTCAGCCGGCGTGCCTTGTTTGTATGAATTCATACTTGTGGGATTTGTAGCTGTAAGGGTCCGGGGCAAAGCTATGGATGAACCCACTTTGTGCCAGCTTCGTCTTCGCCTTCAAGTACATAGCGTGCGCCTCTTCATACGTGACACCCTCTTCGGTTGTATTGATTCTGGTGACCTGGTGAACGAACTTCTTTGTACTTTCGTCCCACCACCCATGGTCTTCACTGAAGGTGTAGACTCGCGTGCCGCTTCCCGGCAGTGGCTCGAGAAAAATCTCGCAGCATTCGGACTTCTCTTCTTCTGGTGAACTGGTCTTGTAGAGGGTCTCATTCATAACGGAATTTTACGCCCTGATCCAAAACGGTCGCCGATGTGCTGTACTAGCTAGCCGTTTTTCAGAGGCATGGCGCTAGGCCCTCCAAGGTCCGGCTCTTGGGGCCCTGGATGGCACGGTGGGTAATGCAAGCAACCAGCTGCGAGCGCCTGCCCCCACCGCAGGTGGCTAGGATCCGGACTTCTTTTCGATCTTTGCCCACGCATCTTTGAGGGGAAGGGTGCGGTTGAAGACGAGCTTGTCTTTCGTCGAGTCGGGATCGAGGCAGAAATAGCCTACACGCTCGAATTGAAAACGGTCTTCGAGTTTGGCTTTTGCAAGAGAGGGCTCAAGTTTGGCTCCCGCGATGATTTCTAGCGAGTTCGGATTGAGATTATCGAGGAAGGTCTTGCCTTCTTCCACATCCTGCGGGTCCGATTTGGTGAAGAGCCTCTCGTAGATGCGAATTTCGGCGGAGATGGCGTGCGCGGCCGAGACCCAGTGCATGGTGGACTTGACCTTGCGGCCGTCGGGCGAGTTGCCGCCGCGACTGGCTGGATCGTAGGTGCAATGGACTTCTGTGAGACTGCCGTCGGCAGCCTTTTGGACGGAATGCGCGGTGATGAAATAAGCGTTGCGCAGGCGTACTTCCTTGGCGGGAGAAAGACGGTAATACTTCGGCGGCGGGATTTCGCGGAAGTCGTCCTGCTCGATGTAGATTTCGCGCGAGAAGGGGACCTGGCGTGTGCCGGCTGAGGGGTCTTCCGGATTGTTGGCGACCTCGACCATTTCTTCCTGGCCCAAGGGGTAATTGTCGATGACGACTTTGAGCGGGCGCAGGACGGCCATGGCGCGGGAGGCGCGGTGGTTCAGGTCGTCGCGCTGAAAGTGCTCCAGCATTTCGATGTCTGTGGAGCCGTTAGTGCGGGACGCGCCGATCTGGGCACACAAGGTGCGAAGCGCTTCGGGCGTGAAGCCGCGGCGGCGAATGCCGGAGAGCGTGGGCATGCGCGGATCGTCCCAGCCGTTCACGCGTTTTTCCTGAACCAACTGGAGCAGCTTGCGCTTGGAGAGCAGGGTGTAGGTAAGGTTGAGGCGGTCGAATTCAATCTGCTGCGACGGAAAGATGCCGAGGTTCTCGATATACCAGCGATAGAGGGGCTGATGGTCGGCGAATTCGAGGGTACACATGGAGTGCGTGACGTGTTCGATCGAATCCGACTGGCCGTGCGCGTAGTCGTACATGGGGTAGATGCACCACGTATCGCCGGTGCGGTGATGCGAGGCGTGGAGGATGCGGTACATCACGGGGTCGCGCATGTTCACGTTTGGCGAGGCCATGTCGATTTTGGCGCGGAGCACACGCGAGCCGTCGGGAAATTCGCCGGCTTTCATGCGGACGAAGAGGTCGAGATTTTCTTCTACCGACCGGTCGCGATAAGGGCTGTTTTTTCCGGGCTCGGTCAGGGTGCCGCGGTGCTGGCGAATTTCGTCCGCCGTCAGGTCGTCGACGTAGGCTTTGCCCGCTCTGATGAGCTTTAGCGCCCAGTCGTAGAGCTGGGGGAAGTAGTCGGAGGCGTAGCAGAGGCGCTCCCAATCGAAGCCGAGCCAGCGGACGTCTTTCTGGATGGAGTCGACGTATTCCTGCTCTTCTTTTTCGGGATTGGTGTCGTCGAAGCGGAGGTTGGTTTTGCCGCCAAACTCGTCGGCGAGACCGAAATCCAGGCAGATGGCCTTGGCATGGCCGATGTGGAGGTAGCCGTTGGGCTCGGGTGGGAAACGGGTCTGGATGACGGCGTCGCCGTATTTTTTGGTGCGGACGTCTTCGGCGATGATGTCCGCGAGGAAATTGGAGGTGCGGGTTTCCGGGGTTTCCGTGTTCGAGCTGGTCGTGGCTGCCATGATTCTATTGTTCCACGGAACGGCTGTGGTTTGCTTCAGGTGCGTGGAGACCGATGTCAGGTGTATCGATCGTCACGTTGGGGAGGGCCGATATCGGTGAGCATAAGTGGACCGAGCCCCGGAGCGTCAGGGCACGACTTGAGTCGTGCCGCTAGCGATGTGTGAAAGGTAGAGGGCTTCAGCCCCTGCGATGTCGAAACCGTGTCGACCTTCGGATTCATCCATCGCGTCTTATGCGCCGCGAACGTTTTTTGTGACGACGCGAACGGCGGCCGGAAGATCGCTCTTCCAGACGGATCGGATGGCGGATCTCTTGATTGAGGTTTTGCGGGACAATATGCGGTCAGGGAAGATGGCGATACATGATTTCGTGATCATTCCCAATCATGTTCATGTCTTGATGACTCTGTCTGGGGAGACGAGTGTTGAGAAGGCGATGCAGTTGATCAAAGGTAGTTTTTCTTTCCGCGCGAGGACGGAACTGGGGTTTGGGGGTGAGATTTGGCAGCGAGGATATTTGGATGTGCAGATTTTGGGGGACGGAAGCTTTCGGCAGCATCGCGAGTATATCGATAAGAATCCGGTGAAGGCGGGATTGGCAAGTACACCCGAAGAGTATCCGTTCGGTACGGCGTATTTGAAGAAGCGGAAGCAGGGGCTAAAGCCCGCGGAGTAGGGACGCCGTTAGCGGCACGACTGAAGTCGTGCCCTGACGCTTTGTGGCTGGCGAAGAGCTTTGGTGGCGAGCGGAGGGCTTTGGTAGCAGGTGGAAGCAGGGGCTGAAGCCCGCACTGA
The DNA here is from genome assembly GCF_049582745.1 of Occallatibacter sp. GTDB lineage: Bacteria > Acidobacteriota > Terriglobia > Terriglobales > Acidobacteriaceae > Telmatobacter. Next base: position 55,894 of record NZ_JBAUUO010000170.1, on the reverse strand, counting down.
TTTTTTGCAGCTCTATGGCACGACTGAAGTCGTGCCCTGACGCTTCTAGCGCTCCATCCGGCTTCTAGAGATTGAAGCCAGCGATTCAAGCAAGCGATTGAAGGTGTTCTATGGCCTGGTGGATGCGGGTGAGGCAGACGTCGCGGCCCAGGACGATCAGGGTTTCGAAGAGCGGTGGCGCGTTTTTGCGTCCGCAGACGGCTACCCTGATGGGTTGGAACATGGGTCCGGCTTTGAGGCCGAGCGAGGCCGCAGCATCGCGCAAAGCTTTATCGAGCGAATCGTGATCGAACGGAGTTGCGGGCAGAATTTCGAGCGCGGTTTGAAGAACTCTGCGGGCGAGGGCGGCATCGCCGGACTCTTTCTTGCTGATTTGCGGGATCAGTTCGGCGGGGTCGTAGGGCGGGAGCTGGTCGAGGAAAAAGAAGTCGGCGGCGGAGACGGCGTCTTTCAAAAACTTAATGCGTTCGCTGATGAGTGGGGTGACGGCCAGCAGCTTGTCGGCTGGGGCGTCGAGGCCGGCTTCGGCGAAGAAGGGCTGGAGCCTGGCGCACAGTTGTTCGATGGGAAGGGCGCGGATGTGCTCGCCGTTGAGATGGACAGCCTTGGCATCGAAGGGATCTTCCTCCGTGAAGTTGACGACGGTGTTGGAGCGGTTGACGTTTCCGAGGGTGAAGGCGGCGGTGAGTTGTTCGAGAGTCAGGAACTCGCGGTCGTCTTTGGGCGACCAGCCGAGAAGGCAGAGGAAATTGATGAAAGCGTCGGGGAGGAAGCCGGCATCGCGATAGGTGGTGACGCTGACGACGGGGCCGTGCTTACGTTTGGAGAGCTTGGTGCCGCCGGGGGCTACGAGCAGAGGAAGATGGGCGAACTGGGGCGGGTCGACACCGAGACCTTCGAAGATCAGCAGGTGCTTAAAGGTGTTGGTGAGGTGGTCCTGCCCGCGAATGATGTGGCTGATGCGGAGGTCGGCGTCGTCGACGCAGGAGGCGAGATGGTAGGTCGGATTTCCGTCTGAACGAAGCAGAGCAAAGTCTTCGACCTCGTCGGCGAGTTTCGACTGGGCTCCGTAAACGGCATCTTTGAAGGCCAGGGTGCGATCGATATTGCGGGGGACTCGATAGCGCAGGGCGAACGGCTCGCCGGCAGCGGCTTGGCGGTCGCTCTCTTCGCGAGCGAGTTCGCGCATGCCGGGGTTGAAGAGCCATGCCCCTTGCGAACTCGATGCTTCACCTTCGGCGGCGTGTGCGGGCGTGAAATCGCGATAGGCGAGCCCCTTGGCGAAGATTGCCTGGGCTGCTTTCCGATGCAGGTCCAGGCGTTCGGATTGCTTGTATTCTTCGTCCCAGGAAAGACCGAGCCAGCGGAGTCCCTCAAAGATGGACTGGACGCTTGCGTCGGAATTCCGCTCGACATCGGTGTCGTCGAGGCGCAGCACCATGGTGCCGTGATTGTGGCGGGCATAGAGCCAATTGAAGATGAACGTGCGCGCGCTGCCGACGTGGAGAAAGCCGGTGGGCGAAGGCGCAAATCGAACCCGGGGAGGCAGAGATTGTGAGGGAGTCAGATCCGGCATCGTTTCGGTTGCTTTCCAATGACGATGCTAGCATCTGCTCCCCGGCGCATCAGGCGGCCCGTCTCACGCCGGAGGTGTATACGGCGGCGGCGGCGGCGGAGGATACGGTGGCGGATATCCAGCCTGCGGCGCTGGAACAACCTTCCACTCGGCGAATGCCAGTACATACAGCAGCACCAGCGTGCCCAGTGAAGGTATCAGGCACAGCAAGCAAAGCCACGGCGAGAACCCCGCCTTCTTCAGGATGAACCAGCACGGAATCATCACAATGGCAATCGTGACGATGATGATGATGGGAATGATCGCCATCATCGCCATCACAACGTGCTGAATCATTTCAGGACTGGGCTGATTCGGGGTGTCCTGCAACAACATCGCAAGCAGATGCATACACGTACTCCAAAGATGGAATAGAACTCTGAGCCAAGCTACGTCGAATCACCGGTTTTCGCAATCAGTTTCTTTTGAGGGAAGTGCAGATAGAATTCGGGAGCAAGCGCTACGGCCTTTGCGTGGCTGCGGAAAAGGGCGAGATTTGCGAGATAGGCAGGAAAAGAATGTCGCAGGGGCTAAAGCCCGCACTGATTTTGTACCATTTGCGGCACGACTGAAGTCGTGCCCTGACGCTTCTCGGCCCGTTCGAGATAGAGTGGCTCCCTTGGGACTTTTCACCAGGCTGTGAAGTCGTGCCCTGACACACGTCGGTCGCGCGACCAGGTTCCGCAGCTTCTCTATGCGACTTCGGATTTCATCGGCGGGGTAGCGGAGATCTCGCCCTCTTTTTCTTGCGCCAAGCGTGAGATCGAGACCACGGTAATGTCGTCTTCCTGGCCGAAGATCTCCGCTGCCTTTACGATGAACGCGGCGGGCAAGTGGCTGATGGAGCGCGCGCGGTTGAATCCGAACAGCTCGTTCTTCGCGTTCTTGGCTTCGATTACACCATCGGTGATGACCAGGAGGCGGTCTTTCTGCTTCAGCTGGATGGTCACCTGGTCAAAGGTGGTGGAGGGATTGAGCCCAAGCGGCAGGTTGCCGGTCATCGTGAGTTCCTTGCCATTCAGGTACGGGGCAATGTGACCGGCGTTCGCGATGATGGTTTTGCCATCCGCGCCGATTTGCATGGCGACACAGGTAGCGTACGACTGGCCGCGACCACACAACCGGCGGTTCAGCGCTTCCAGAACTACGTGCGGCTCATAGCTTGTTTCAACAATGGTGCGAATAGCCCCGACAATCAGCGCCACCTGCATGCCTGCCTGCAGACCTTTGCCGGTCACATCGCCGAGCAGAATCAGAACCCCGCCGCGCCCGTCCGGCAGGATCTGGAAAAAGTCGCCTCCCACCTGCTGTGCGGGCTTGTACTCGGTCTCAAGCACATATCCAGGAATGGTGGGAATCGCTTCGGGAATGAGCAACTGCTGAATCTGCCGCGCCTGATCGATCTCCGCCTCCCACTGTTGCCGAAGCTTCAGCGACCGCAGGAAGCGCCGCATCAGCAGGATGGTGATGATATTGAGCGATACGACGACTGCGATCTGGCTGATTCCTACCGCCATTCCAAACGGGAAGAAAAGCAGCGGCACGTGCAGCACCAGCAACTCCTGCTGGTAGAGCGAAACGATTACCAATCCCACGGCGGGCATCGCCAGCCCGGCGCCGGTATGATCCTTGCGCATGCCTTCCCATGCCACCCAGAGCAGCAATCCGCCTAGAAGCAACTTGATGAAGACGGTCAGCGGCGAAAGGAGTGCAACCGAATGGACGTGGATCACGCGCCCATAGAGAGGAGCGCGCAGCATGGCGATGGTGATAGCCAGAGCCAGCGTGAAGCCCCAGACCATCCTGTGCAGCCGCGGCATGCGGCCCATCCGGAACCAATAAGCCCAGAAGATGATCCAGAGCCCGATGACTCCGGGAACGAGAATGGCATCGGTCAGGAGGAAAAAAATGGTTGCGGGAACGATCGCCGTGTAGCTTCCGATCAGGGTAACGATGGTCTGCAGTGCAACGCCGGCGCAAGCCAGAGCGAGCCAGAGGTAAGCCTTCTCGTTGCGATCGAGCCAGAACAGGACCAGCGCCACCGTGATGGCCAGCAGCAGCACGGCGAGCTCGAGGAATCGGCTCATCTGGGATCGATTGACAGAATCCCAATCGAGCCGGAGCATGCGCTCAATCGGGCCGGCCTGACCCAGAATCGGTGGTCCGTGCAAGCCGCCCGCATCCGGGTTTGTCAGAGGAGTCGAGGGGTCCATCCACACGCGGATAGCGATCGTGGCCTGCCCGCTTTTGATTCCCCTGGACAACGCAAAAGTGCGCGGCAGCGTGAGGTACGTCGTTACACCGTCCCGCGTGAACTTTCCGAATTGCCCCACCAATTCTCCATTCACGAAGACCTGGTAGGCGTCGTCGACGTCGTCGGGCATCTTGATTTCCAGACCGCCCTCTGAAAGTCCGGGATCGTATTGAACATTGACCTTCAGCCGGTACCAGGCGTATCGCGTGTATCCTGCGTCGCCCAGTGCCGTCCATCCGGGTACGAAGCCGCTGGTGCCCAGAAACGGGTCGTAAGAACCGGCCGGCGGCGTCAGATCCATCGAAGACCAGCCGGCGTCGTTGTAGTCCGGCTGCGCCCACTCCATGTTGTCGCCCTTATGAAACTTCCACGGGCCGGTCAAATCCACGGTCGAAGAACCGAGGACAACCTGTTCTGCCCAATGCGAAACCTGTGTCGGGGCTGTTTCGGCTGTGGAAGGATTGCCGCTCTGGGGCACAGGTGAGGAGTCTGCGCGAAGGGCGCAGGACATCGTGCCAAGTGTAATGGCCGCGACGAATATGGATATCTTCGTGCTTGCTACCGATAACCGAAACACGCGCATCTGGGAAGTGGCCTCGCCCCACCGAGGTCTTTCATTCTTCGGCCCGATTGGTATGCCGGGAGGATACGCGGTTCAGCCGCGTTCCAGCAACACAAATTGACCACCTGGCTTGTGCCGACAATATCTTGTCACTTGCGACCGGCCTGTCGGGTCGTATGGCTGCTAGGTGATGTCTTCTGTATCGTACACGGGAGTGGTGGGCCGTTTTTTCGGCAGTCCATGAACGGAAGCGAGCAGGTCGTCCACGACATCTTCAAGCTGCTTCTGGCTTTCGATCACGGCGCTCATGCTTTTCAACTCGTCGGGTTCAATTGAGCGCTCCACCAGCACCACCGCGTGGCACTGCGCGACGTGATCCAGGCCGAGGCCTTCCGGCGTCTTGGCCTTGATGCTGACCTGTTCCATTTCGATCCCCAGCAGGTCGGCCACGGTGGATCGCATTTCGCCGGCGACGGGCGCAATCTTCGGCGCATTCATGATCAGGGTCGTATCCACATTCACAATGCGAAATCCCGCGTGCTGCAACTCTTCCATCGCGAGTTTCAGGAAGATGGCGGAATTCGCATCCTTCCAGCGCGGATCGCCTGGCGGAAAGAAGCTGCCGATATCGCCGGCGGCAACAGCGCCCAGTAGCGCGTCGGTTACGGCATGCAGCAGCACGTCGCCATCGGAGTGCCCGGCAAGGCCTTCGGGATGATCCAGCGTCAAGCCGCCGATGCGCAGCGGTATTCCCGCCTTGAACGCGTGGGAATCCCAGCCAAATCCGATTCGTGTTTCCATGGTCTCCGTGCCTGTTGGTGGTTTCGCCGGAATCAGCGAGCGCGCTGGTGGAGGTAGAACTCCGCAAGTTCCAGATCGCCCGGCTGCGTAATCTTCAGATTAACCTGAGAACCGTGAACTACGGCCACTGGAAATCCGGCGCGTTCCACGACTGAGGCTTCGTCGGTCCCTACAAACCCGTCCGCCATGGCGTCTGTCATCGCCTTATGCAGCAGTCCAAAGCGGAATCCCTGTGGTGTTTGCGCCTGGACGATAAATTCGCGCGGGATCGTTGACGTAACGATTGCACCATGGGCGGTGCGTTCGACCTGCTTGATGGTGTCAGTGGCCGGCATGCCGACAATGGCGGCGCCGTGTTCGATGACCGCGTCGATGGTCCGGTCGATCGTCGCGACGTCGATAAGCGGCCGCACGGCATCGTGAATGAGAACCACGTCGTCCGGGTTCGCGTGGATGGCATTGAGGGCATGGAGCACCGATTCCTGCCTGGAGTCTCCGCCCTCGACCACGTGGACCGGATCGGCGAAACCATATTCGGCGATCTGCGCCTGCACGCGTTCAAGCTCGGTTTTGCGGACGGCGACATAAATCGCCGTGACGCGCTGGACTGCCGCAAAGGCGCGCAGCGAATGGATCAGTATGGGGATGCCATCGAGCGAAAGGAATTGCTTGGGCTGCGGACCGGCCATGCGCGTGCCGAGTCCTGCAGCGGGAAGAATTGCGAATACCTGCATACCGGCTGGAGTATATCGCATCGCGCGCAGGGAACTGCATTTAGCTTCAAAGCAGAGGTTCATCGCTCCGGCGAACCTGGTCGGTCAATATTTCGTTTCGATCTCTGCAGATCGGCATAGAATGATCGCGTTCCCGATTTATTTCTGATTCAGCAAAGGATGAGCACAATGCGGATTCTTTCGGTTCTTTCTGTTTCAGCCTCTTTGCTTTTGAGCAGCCATTCCGTCATCGCAGCATCCGCCGGTGAAACGCAGGTCCAGAGCGCCGCGCCGGTTTCGAGCGAAAGCTGCGAGCGTCTCGCTTCGCTCGAACTTCCGAACGCGAGCATCACGATGGCGAAGGCGGTGGCCGCAGGTACTTTTGTTGGGCCGCCAGAGGAGTTCACCGGGCGAGACTTGTCCGCCTTCTACAAGCTGCTGCCCGCATTCTGCCGCGTAGTGGTGCATGCCAGGCCCAGTGCCGACTCCGATATCGTAGTCGAACTCTGGATGCCGCTCTCCGGTTGGAGCGGCAAACTTGAAGGTTTGGGAAATGGTGGTTTTGCCGGACAGATCGCTTACGAGGGACTCGGTGGAGCGATGTTCCATGGGTCCGCGGCTGTTGCCACCGACACGGGCCATTCCGGCTCGCCCATCGATGCCGCGTGGGCCATGGGGCATCCAGCGAAGATTGCGGACTTCGGACATCGCGGCATTCACGAGATGACGCGCGTGGGCAAACTTGTCGTCGAGAAGTTCTACGGGTCGGGAGCGAAGCGCTCTTACTTTATCGGGTGCTCCGATGGAGGCCGGGAAGCATTGATGGAGGCCCAGCGCTATCCCGCTGATTATGACGGCATCCTCGCCGGCGCGCCCGCCAACTACTGGACAGGACTGCTTTCAACGGCGGTTGTCGATCTGCAGGCACTGACTGCAACACCAGAGAGCTTCATTCCTCCCGCCAAGATTTCAGTGATCGCCAATGCGGTGCTTGCTGCGTGCGACAAACTCGATGGCGCGGCGGATGGCATTCTCAATGATCCTCGTCAGTGCCATTTCGATCCCGCTTCGATTGAGTGCAAGGCCGGTGAAGCTACGGACAAGTGCCTCACCGCACCGCAGGTTGCGAGTCTCAAGGCGATCTATGCAGGTCTGCGGGACGCGAGCGGCAAACAGATATTCCCTGGATATCTGCCCGGGGCCGAAGAAGGCCGTGGAGGATGGGAGACCTGGATTACAGGGCCGGCGCCGGCGAAGAGCGCACAGGCCTTCTTCGGCATCGGCTATTTCTCAAACATGGTTTATGAGAAGCGGGGATGGGACTACAAATCGTTCGCAGTCGACAGCGGCATTCAGACGGCGAAGGATAAGACGGCTGGCGCGCTCGATGCGGTCAATGCCGACCTGACGCCCTTTCAGGCTCGCGGCGGGAAGCTGATCTTGTATCACGGCTGGAATGATCCGGCGATCCCGGCATTGAATACCGTCAACTACTACAGCGAGGTGCTCGCGAAGATGGGGCAGACGAATGCGGATTCGTTTGTGCGGCTGTACATGATTCCGGGGATGCAGCATTGCGGCGGAGGAACCGGCCCGGATGATTTCGGGCAGTTCGGAGTATCGGGGCACAACGATCCGCAGCATAACGCGTTTGTCGCACTGGAGAACTGGGTGGAGAAGGGGACCGCGCCGGGAAGCTTCATTGCGAGCAAACATGCGGGCGGCGCACCAACAGGGGCCGTCACGATGACGCGCCCACTGTGCCCTTATCCGCAGACGGCGGAGTACAAGGGCAGTGGCGACCCGAACAGCGCCGAGAGTTTTGTCTGCTCGGCGAAAAAGTAGAAGCGCCGGCGAGTGCGAGCGGTGGACGCAGGCTACTCGGCGGGGTCGCCGATGTACAGCATTTCGTTGCTTGAGGTGAATCCGAGCTTTTCGTAGACAGGCTGCCCTTTTTTCGACGCATGCAGCGCCACCACGCGAATACCGCGGCGCCGGGCTTCGTCCATGCATTCGCTCATGAGCGCCTGCGCGAGCCCGCGTCTGCGATACTCCGGCTCCACGAAAACGTTCAGCACGTAGCCGCGCTGTTCTCCGGCAGGATCAAGAAAGTGTGGCGCCCAGTCCAGCACCAGCAGGCCGGCCGATGCGATATCGCGATTACCGTCGCCGATGATGAAGCCAGCATATTTGCCGCTGGCGAGCATGCGAAGGACCCATGGTTCGAAGTTTCGTCCCATCTCTTCTAATACCGCGGGCGGTGCGCTGTCTGCATCGGCAAACATTGCTTTGCGATGGCGCGTGATCAACCCTGCATCGTCAATCGTGGCTTTCCGCGTATCGAGCATGAATCGAGTATAGGGAAACAGGACCGCTGCCGGCACTGGTTGCAGATCGGCGTGGCAATAGTTCGAACTGCTGAATCGCAATCTTGGGAGCTACGAACGCGTGCTCAAAATCCGGCAGAAACATCACGGTAATCTCATTGAACTTGCGCAGCGGCGCATGGGACGGCACGGAAAAGCGAACCGTCTCGTGAGCCGGGGATTTCTTGACGGAGAAATGGTCGAGGTCGGTCGACAGAACCGGCTGCTGTCCGAGGTACATCGTTCGCTTCGGCGACGATTCTTCGTCCGTGAGCAACACGCCCAGGGAAACGAGGCCGGCTTTGTTGTCGCGATTCTCGATCTCAATCTCGATCTCGCGGCATCGCGCGATGGGGATGGATCGCGCCAGCTTCTGATGTGCGTTCATTACCAATTCGACAGCGTTATTCGATTCGACGTCTTCGCTGGTGGGGGTGCCGTGCGCGACGTGGGCATCGGGCCCGGGCCGATTCGAAGGCGGCTGCAGAATCCAGTATGGGCCATCAAAACGAATGATGATGGGCCGCTTTGAACCGGGGGCGAGCCAAGAATCCTCTACAGCGAGCGGCGGCACGATCTCTTTCTTTTCAGGATAGGGCCAGAGGACGATGCTTTCGAACCCACCAGTTCCTGTGCTGGAGAGAGATGCCTTCGTCTTGGCCTGCACGGTCGTTGATGCATGCGCTTCGGTGTTTACCGCCGCGCTTGCCGGCGCGAATTCATTATTTCGATGGGCCAGGCCATCGAGCAAAGCCCACATGGTCAGCAGAATCGCGGGAACAGCGGCGGTCGCGACCCGGGTCACCGCCCGCTTGATTTGAACCTCGCGCTCGAAGTCCTCACGCCGCGGCACGGTATTCTGCCATGCAAAAATGAAAGCGCTCATTGCAAGCAACAAGGCGGCGGTGTAATTGGAACGGGTCGCAAGCGCCGCGCCTGTCGCAAACAAGCTGAGCGCGATTACATAGCCGTGCACCTCAAAAGGAGGCCGAGAGAGCGACTCCGCAAACAGGTCCCCTTGTTCCCATCGCAGTGTCTGCGGCTGAGCCGGGACTAATACAAAATATGTGGCGCTTCGCAAGCCTTTCGACAGGATGAAAGCACCAACCATGGCGACAAACGCCGTTGTTGCTGAAACCTGCTCTGCAAACAGCATCATGGCGGGCACCCACATCCATCCTGTGGTGCAGGTCAATGCAAATAACGAGAAGGGTATGGGCGATCCTTCGCGAAGCGGGCTCGCGGGACTGATCCAGTAGAGCCACGATCCCGTGACTCCGCCGAGTGCTCCGATTGCCACAAACATCATCGCGTTCACAAGGAGCGAACCAAAATCAACGGAGTGCGAATCCGGTAAGCGGCAAAGAAACACTGCCGCGATCATGGAGTTCACGAGCCCAAGCGCGACCATGAACGCGAAAAAGCGCTTAACTCTCGTTGGATCCGATATCAAAGTAACCGCAACTGCGTTCGGTTCCGTTGGGGGCCAATCCGGAGTGGAATTGGCGAACAGCGGGTTTTCATTGCGCCTGATGCGGTGAACTGTTCCCCAGAGCGCAACCACCATGGTGACAAAGTAGGGAATGCGAATGAGGTTCGGCAAAATTCCCAGATCCGCGATTTGCCCCAAGAATGTCGATGCAAGCTGTGCGCGCGCGAGACCTGGCAGCGAATACCAATACAAGTTCGCGAGCAGGAAAATAGCGCCGTTCGCCAGCGGCAAGATCAGCGGGACAATCCAGAAGGCGCGAAGCAGGTCCTTTTGTGGGACGGGTTTCTTGAGAAGAGCATGCGCGAGCTGATAGATCAGTAATCCGGCCCAGAGGAACGCCGCATGTAGAACGATCCAGCCGATAAGAGCCAGGGGCAGCCAGAGCGGTCCGAATATCTGTTCACCCTTATCGAAATTCCGAGAAGTATCGATTCGTTCGAGAGTCGCGTACCACACCGGGGAAAGCAACGACCAAATCAACGCAAAGACGAGGACGGGTCCACGGGCGTAGAGGTTGCCGTACCACGAATGAACGCAGGCGGCAGTGACTTGCCGCCAGTACCAGGCGTTGGAACGGCCGAGGCAGAACACTTCAAACAGGTCGCCGTCGAGCGCCTCATCGCGATCACCGGCTGTCAGGTGCCTCAGCATCCAGGTGGCAAGCGGCGGAGGTTCTCTACGTCTCATCAGCTCTCCTGCGGCACATCCATCTTCAGGTCGGGAATCGTCTTCCAGAGGCGCGTCAGTACGCGGCGGGTCTCGTGTACCTGGCGCAGTCCTTCCCTGGTAATGCGGAAAAAGCGCTTTGCCTTGCCGCCGCGCTCCGGGGTGGGATCGCCGAGCATGGACGTGATCAGGCCCTTGGCTTCGAGGCGCTCCAGCGCCGCATACACGCTGCCCACCGCAACATCTTTGCCGCGGTATTTCTCCAGCTCGCGGGAGATCGGGACGCCGTACGCATCCTCACCAAGGTGAATCACCGCGAGGAGAAGCATCAATTCCAACTCACCGAGATAGCTTCGCTCCGACATTAACTCAACAATAGCGAATAAATCATGCTCGCGCAATGGAAATTCCGATGCAAAGACCTCTGTCCCCGGTGTGGGCGCGGGTGCACTATCATCCTCTCGTGCAATCAAAGCCGACACTTCCGCTCGACACAACCCTGCTGAAGCCCGGCATGCGGATTGCCGTGGGGCTTTCGGGTGGCGCCGATTCCGTGGCTTTGTTGTGTGGGCTTGTCGATCGCAGCAGGGAACTGGGCATCGTGGTGCATGCCGCCCATCTGCATCACGGGCTGCGTGGAGCGGAAGCCGACGCCGATCTGGAGTTCTGTCGCGACCTGGCTGCCAGATTCGATCTGCCTTTCAATGAATCGCGCGTAGATACGGAAGCCGAAGCGCGCCGCGTGCCGCAAGCCCGCGGCGCGGAATTGGCCGATGCTCTTCCAGCGGACTCGATCGAAGGCACCGCCCGCCGCTTACGTTACGCGTGGTTTCGACAACTCCTGTCGAAGAGCCTGCCCGACGCAGTGGCGCTCGATGCGGTCGCCACTGCGCACACGCTTGATGACCAGGCCGAGACAGTGCTTGCGAAGTTTCTTCGCGGCGCGTGGACGGAAGGCTTATCGGGAATTCATCCAAGACTCGAATACCCGGAGGGCGCAATCCTCCGTCCCCTGCTCCGCACCACCCGCGCCGAGATTGAAGCCTTTCTGCACGCGCGCAATCAGCCCTGGCGCGAAGACTCCACCAACCGTCATCTCACCTTTACGCGCAACCGCATCCGGCACGAACTGCTTCCGCGGCTTAGCACCTGGAATCCGCAGCTTCGCGATCACCTGGCGCAGATGGCCGAACTTGCCCGTGACGAAGAAGCCTGGTGGCAATCGGAGGTCGCCCGGCTTGCATCGCAGGTCATTCTTCGCGGCCGTCCCGTTCGTGGCGGAGGCCGCGCCACCACGACGGCGGACGGCGTCGCCCTCGACATCGGCCGATTGAAGGCAGAGCCCGTCGCTTTGCAGCGCCGGCTGCTTCGCTTTGCCGCTGCGCAACTCGAATCCGCGCTCGATTATGGTGCGACCGAGGCGCTCCGCAGCTTGACGCTGATCGGCAGGGCGGGCCAGAAACTCGAGTTCGCCGGCGGCCTGCGCGCCGACCGTACCCACCGGGAAATTCGCTTGACCCGCACCCCCAAACCCGCTTCTGGCGACGCTCCGAGCAAAGTCGAACGGTACGAATGTGTCATCCCCGGGGAGGTGATCGCCCCTGGCTTTGGGTGCCGGATTTCGCTTGAGCCGGCGACCGGTTCCCGGGCATCCGCTTCTTCCGGCGGGAGCGGGATGAAGGCGGTCGTTCGCTCGTGGAAGCCCGGCGACCGGGTGCGCCTGCGCTACTCCTCTGGGCCTCGGAAAGTTAAGGAAGTGCTTGAGCGAATGAAGGTTACGGGCGACGATCGCGCCTGCTGGCCGGTCGTTGAAGTGGCCGGGAGGATCATCTGGATGCGGGGGGTGGAACTGGAGCCAGACCCGGAAGTGCGCGTTTCTGTCAGCGGACTGCCGCCTGTATCCGCTTAGCGGTTTCGCCAAACGGCAGATTTGGCTCAGGGAATTCCCGTTGACGGGGAGGATTCCCACGGTGTGGGGCCGTTCACTTCTTCAAACTTTATTCCGCTTCGGAGTACAATCTGACTTACTGCACATCCGCGCGGTAAGTGTGTTGTGTCTCCGTTCAAGAGAAGCTGCACTTTCTGTGACTTCAAGGACTGTACGGGCGTCTAAAGGGATGATGTAGGCGGTGTTGGAAGTTCTTAAGCGGCTTCTCCCCGCCGGGAAAGAGGATCCTGGTGAATTCGACCGTCAAAACGATCATGTTCTGGGTCTTTATACTGATCTGCCTTGTGCTGCTGTGGGGCGTTGTCTCGCACGGCAACCTCGGCGCGGGTAAAGACACGGAAATCAACTACTCCGAGCTGTACGACAAGGTGCAGCAAGGCCTGGTTCAGGACGCACAGATCCAGGGAACGGACCTTCGTGGGCACATGAAAGCCACGCCGAAGGAGCAGTTTCATACAACGGTCGGAGAATCGCACGAAGACCTCGATAAGGCGATGTTGGCCAACCACGTCAGCTTCGGCAAAAAGGACGCGCAGAACAATCTGCTGCTCCCGATCCTGTTCAACGTTGGTCCGTTTGTTCTGCTCGGCGCGATCTGGTTCTTCATGCTGCGGCAGATGCAGTCGGGCGGCAACAAGGCCCTTTCATTCGGCAAGAGCCGCGCGCGCCTGCTGTCGATGCAGCAGAAGAAGGTCACGTTCAAAGACGTGGCCGGCGTGGATGAAGCCAAGGAAGAGCTGAAAGAGATCATCGAATATCTGCGCGAGCCGCAGAAGTTCCAGAAGCTCGGCGGGCGCATTCCCAAGGGCGTGCTGCTGGTGGGGCCTCCGGGGACCGGCAAGACCCTGCTGGCCCGTGCGGTTGCCGGCGAGGCGAATGTGCCGTTTTTCTCGATCTCCGGCTCGGACTTCGTTGAAATGTTTGTCGGCGTCGGCGCAAGCCGCGTTCGCGACCTGTTTGAACAGGGCAAGAAGAATGCGCCCTGCATCATCTTCATCGACGAAATCGATGCGGTGGGCCGTCACCGTGGCGCAGGCCTCGGCGGCGGACACGATGAGCGCGAGCAGACGCTGAACCAGTTGCTGGTCGAGATGGACGGATTCGAGTCGAACGACGGCGTGATCCTGGTCGCCGCGACCAACCGCCCCGACGTGCTCGATCCCGCGCTGCTGCGCCCCGGCCGTTTCGACCGCCGCGTGGTGGTGGGACTGCCCGACGTGCGTGGCCGCGAAGAAGTTCTCCGCGTACACGTGAAGAAGGTTCCCGTTGCGGATGACGTCAACCTGAACATTCTTGCCCGCGGGACGCCTGGATTTTCGGGTGCCGACCTGGCCAATATGGTCAACGAGGCCGCGCTGAATGCAGCCCGCGTCAATCGCAAGCAGGTGGTGATGTACGACTTCGAACTTGCGAAAGACAAGGTGCTGATGGGCGCGGAACGCAAGTCGATGCTGCTTACCGATGAAGAGAAGCGCGTCACGGCCTATCACGAAGCCGGACACGCTCTGGTCTCGATCAAGCACGAGCACTCCGATCCCATCCACAAGGTCACGATCATTCCGCGCGGCATGGCTCTCGGCGTGACGATCTTCCTGCCCGGCGATCGCCACAACTACACGCGCGAATATCTCGAAGCGAATCTCGCTATCGCCTACGGCGGACGCACGGCTGAGGAGATTTTCCTGAACCAGATGTCGACCGGCGCGGGCAGCGACATTGAGAACGCTACCGACCTCGCCCGCCGCATGGTGTGCGAGTACGGCATGAGCCGCCTCGGTCCGCTGACCTTCGGCAAGAAGGAAGAGCAGATTTTCCTCGGCCGCGAGATCGCACAGCATCGCGACTTCAGCGAGGAGACGGCGCGGCAGATCGATTTGGAAGTTCGGCGCCTGATCGATGAAGCTTACCAGTCGGCGCACGGCATTCTCGAAGCGCACAAGGACGCGATGCATCGCATTGCAGCAGCCCTGCTGGAGCGCGAGACCATCGACGCCGAAGAGGTGAAGATGCTGATCGACGGCAAGGAACTGCCCCCGATGCGGAGCATCCTGGCTTCGCCCAGCGACGGCAGCGGCACCGGCGGACAGCAGGTGCTGAAGCCCGATACGCGCGGCGGCGGCGGCTTCCCGGAGGGATCGCCAAGCCCGGCGTAAGCCGCAATTCAGGTAAAACAAATCAGGGCCGCTCCTTACATTTGGGAGCGGCCCTGATTTGTTGCGGCGCCAAAGTGTCGTATGTTTAATTCGCATCTTGACATAAGCATGTCATCAATTCCATAATCATGTCATGCCAATCCGGACAACCGTCGACATTCCTGTTCCTTTGCACGACCGGCTTCGGCGGAGTGCGGAATCTTCAGGCACATCCATTCGTGCTCTGATTGTGCGTGCGCTTGAGCAGACCTATATGGACACTGGAGGGAAGGAACCGGTGACGGAACCCCTGGTGCGCGATAAAGGAAAACTGGGACCCAGGTTCCCGGAGGACGAGAACCCGCATGACCTTGTTTTTTCCTGATCTAAACGTGTGGCTCGCGCTCTCGGTTGGCGGTCATTCCCACAGTTCGGATGCGTGGGGCTGGCTCAGACATCTGCCGACAGATTCCAGACTGATCTTTTCGCGATACACACAAATCGGTTTGCTGCGCCTGCTGACCAACCCTGCCGTAATGGGCGATCAGACCCAGGTTTTAAGGAAGGCGTGGGCGGTTTACGACCGCTGGTTGCTGGACCCACGCGTCGAATTCTACCCAGAGCCGCGGAGCGTTGACGCCGAATTCAGGAAAGCAACCGAGCCATTCAGTTCCAAACCCGCCTCAAAGTGGGTAGGGGACTGTTGGCTTCTGGCATTGGCAGCAGGAAATCAAGCAGCTCTTGTAACGTTCGATAGAGCGTTATACGAGTTTGCACGAAAGCAAGGCCATTCCGCCGTAATTCCCGCGTGATTCAAGGCTGCGGTCGTCAATCCTGGCATCCATCGCGAGGGCCATCCGTTCCAGCGGACGCGCTTTTCTTTTTGCAGAAGAAATCTCTCACCGTAAATGAACCGAACACCACTTTCTCTCGACATAGGAAGTGTGGATCAAAACATTTCGCGGCATTCGCAAGCTGAAGGACCCTGGTTCACTGCGCTCGTGGTTGTATTCAATCACGCACGGGATTGCTATAGACGGAATTCGAAAGAGGTCCAGTTGCAGATCCTTGAGCTTCAGCTTCAATGCAGAATGGCGACAAACGGTCCTGATTCTCACGTGGACTGCGGATCGTCTTGCGCTGTGTTCGCGGCCGGGCGTCTGGATGCGCCGGTGAGCCGATATCCCGGATGGACTCCCCGCGTGAGTCCCTGCTGGTCGGCAATCCTTAATAAGAGGGAGCCAAGTGCGGCGCGCTCTTCGCCAGTGAGCGCGACAAGCAAAGCGTCCTGGTGCTCCCGAGCCACTTTCCCGATTTTTCCGAGGACCTCTTCTCCCTGCTTTGTTAGATGAAGCGAATACAAGCGGCGGTCGTCGGGGTTGGGTTTCCGCTCCAGGAAGCCCCGTTTTTCGAGGTTATCCAGAATCGCCACCAGGCGGCTCGGGTGGATTTTCAACCTGCCGGCAAGCTCCTGCTGGCTCGGTCCGGAGGCAATCCGCAGCAGGCGCAGAATGCCGGCGTCGGCCGGTGCCAGTTCAAGAACCCTCAATCTTTCAGCAAATTGCGAAGCGGCGTGCGCACCCAGTTGGGCGAGGAGGAACGCCGGTTCTCCTCTTTCCATTCTCTCGTGAGCCATCTCAAAATAATTATTACATATAATATTCATTTATGATAATAATGATTATGTTATGAAATCTATTCCCCGATTCCGTGGTCCTTCCATCGTCGTGTTGGCGTCAGTTCACATCCTGCTTTTTGTGTCCGGTCTGGTGGCAGGGTCGGTGCTTCGTCATGGCGCCTCATTTATCACCCCGTTTGCACCTGCCGAGCAGGTGCGCATGTTTTTCAACCAAAGCCCGATGGCAGTGCGGGTGAGCAGTTTCTTCCTCTTCGGCTCCGCAGTCCCCTTTGGCATCTATGCGGTGACGACTGTGAGCCGGTTGCGCTACATGGGCGTTCGCGCAGCGGGAACGAACATCACGCTACTTGGCGGACTTATAGCAACGATTGCATTGTTCTTTTCCGGTATTGCCGGTTGGATGCTTTCGGTGCCGGATGTCTCCGATTCGATCGCGGTCGTGAAGGCGATCTACTTTTTCAGTTTTCTGTGCGGCGGAGTCGTCTACGCAATCGGCTTCGGCTTATTCGCGGCGGGGGTATCGGTAACCAGCCACTTTACGCGGTTGCTTCCGCGCTGGCTCACATTCCTTGGAATTGTTCTCGCCATTACGGGAGAACTCACCTGGTTCAGTCTGATTGCCTTTCCGGCGAACTTCTTCATCCCGATCACGCGGTATGTCGGCTTCATCTGGATGCTGCTCGCTGCCATTTTGCTGACGAGGGGCCGCAAAGCAAATCCTGCATCGGCGGGGTAGAAGTTCTCTGTTTTAACCGCGACTATCTTCAGGGCAGCTCGGCCGCATGCGACCCGAGATACGGAACTGAGCAGCGGTACTGCGTCGAAACCCGACTATCCCTCGGCAAAAACCTTTCCACACGAGCACCTTGCCTTCGCGGATTCGGACTCTGGAAAGAGTCCGTGCGTATGCACATTTCCGCGAGTAAATCTCCAAGAAAATCGATTTTTCTATTGCTCTTTCCACCGTGAGCAACTAGATTTATGGGGGCCGGAGAGCAGCCTTTCACCGCGGGCGGATTCATACCCTCGTTGAACAGCTTGTTTCCGTCCGGAGTCGTGCAGGTGGGCTCTTCTCATCGATTGTGCGCCGTTGTTGCCGACCGCAAGGCGGGATCTTGTCCGGCTGGTTCGAGTGTCTGCGTCAATCCAATTCCCAGCAATGACAATTCCTTCGCAGCTGGTCCGGTACGGCTGCAACCGGAACTGGGAGTTGATTGGTTCTGCAGGGCTCTTTGTTCCTGTTGTCCGTCTCGGAAGCGTGCGCCGGAAGTCAGGCTCTTCCTTTTTACGAATCGCCGTGCATTGTCGCGAGCATGAAACCCAAGGAATGGATCGCATGAAAAAGCAGAAGTCCGCAGTTGCCGTATCCGCCCGCAAAGCTTCTTTCTCCTATAACGACGCCAAGCTTCCCTCCGCGAGGCGAGTGAAGGATCTGATTTCGCGGATGACGTTGGAAGAAAAAGCCGCACAGATGTTGTGTGTATGGCAATCGAAGGCCCAGACGATGTTGAATGCGGAAGGAAACTTCGATTTCGAGAAGGCGAAGAAGTCGTTTCGCAATGGCCGCGGACTTGGACAAGTCGGTCGGCCGAGCGACGCAGGCGGCGGCAAGGACGCTCGCAGCATGGCCGTGCTCACCAATGCCATCCAGAAGTTCTTTCTCGAGAACAGCCGTCTTGGAATCCCGGTAATGTTTCATGAGGAGTGCCTCCACGGCCACGCCGCGCCGGGCGGGACAAGTTTCCCGCAACCCATTGCGCTGGGGGCGACCTTCAACCCCGCGCTGGTGGAGTCGCTGTTCGCGATGACGGCTCTGGAAGCGCGTCTGCGCGGCGCGCATCACGCACTCACACCGGTGGTCGACGTAGCCCGCGAGCCTCGGTGGGGACGCGTCGAAGAGACTTACGGAGAAGATCCTTACCTGGTTTCGCGTTTGGGAATCGCGGCAGTGCGCGGCTTCCAGGGAGAGAAGAACTTCCGCGACAAGCAGCATGTGCTGGCAACGCTCAAGCACTTTGTAGGACACGGACAGCCGGAATCGGGCATGAACTGCGCTCCCTCGAATGTATCGCTGCGGGTTTTGCAGGAGACCTTCCTTTACACGTTTAAGGAAGCTTTGCGCGAAGCGGGAGCCGTGACGCTGATGGCTTCGTATAACGAGATCGATGGTGTCCCATCGCACGCCAACAAGTGGCTGCTGCGGGATCTTCTGCGCAAGGATTGGGGCTTCAAGGGATTTGTGGTGTCGGACTATTACGCGATCTGGGAGCTGGGCTACCGCCCCGATACGCACGGCCACAATGTCGCGAAAGATAAAAAGGAATCGTGCGCGCTTGCAGTTCAGGCTGGCGTCAATATCGAGCTGCCCGATCCGGATTGCTATCTGCACCTGGTGGAGCTGGTCAAGAAAGGCGTGCTGAAGGAGTCGCAGCTCGACGATCTGGTCGCGCCTATGCTTTTCTGGAAATTCGAAATGGGATTGTTCGACGATCCCTATGTCGATCCCGAAGAAGCGGACCGTGCGGTGGGATGCGATGAGCATCGCACACTGGCGCTGACGGCGGCCCATGAAGCCATCACCTTACTCAAGAACGAAAATGGCATAGCACCTCTCGATCTGAACAAGATCGGAACCATCGCGGTGATCGGACCCAACGCGGACCGCGGCCTGCTGGGCGGTTACAGCGGCGTGCCGAAACACAACGTCACGGTGCTGGATGGCATCAAGGCGAAGGCGGGCAAGAAGGTGAAGGTCCTCTACAGCGAAGGATGCAAGATCACGATCGGCGGCTCGTGGAACCAGGATGCAGTGGTGCCCAGCGATCCGGAAGAAGATCGCAAGGCAATTGCAGAAGCGGTGCGCGTGGCGAAGAAGGCCGATGTCATCGTGCTGGCGATCGGCGGAAACGAGCAGACATCCCGCGAGGCATGGGGACTGAATCATATGGGCGATCGCACCAGCCTGGACCTGATTGGACGCCAGGAGGAACTGGTAAAAGCGATGCTCGCGCTGGGTAAGCCGGTGATCGTGTTCCTGTTTAACGGCAGGCCGCTCTCCATCAACTACGTGGCAGAGAATGTCCCCGTGATTTACGAATGCTGGTATCTCGGCCAGGAGACCGGACACGCGGTGGCCGACGTGCTCTTCGGGGATACCAACCCCGGCGGGAAGCTGCCGATCTCAGTGCCTCGCTCGGTGGGCCATCTGCCCGCGTTTTACAACTACAAGCCGTCTGCGCGGCGCGGATATCTCTTCGACGATGTCTCCCCGCTGTATGCGTTCGGCTACGGTCTGAGCTACACCAATTTCACCATCGCAAATCCACGGCTCACAAAAAAGAAGATTCGTACAGATGGATCGACACAGGTTTCCGTCGATGTCACCAATACGGGAAAGCGCACTGGAGCGGAAGTGGTGCAACTCTACATCCGCGATCTGGTGAGCTCGGTGACGCGGCCAATCAAGGAACTGAAAGGCTTCCGCAAGGTGTGGCTCGAGCCGGGCGAGACAACCACGGTCACGCTCGATATCACTCCGGCGCTGCTTTCCTTCTACGACGTGAATATGAAGTACGTCGTGGAACCTGGAGACTTTGCAATCATGGTCGGCAATTCTTCGCGCGATGCCGATCTTCAAACGTTGACCTTACAAGTGACACGGTAGTCCGTCCCGGAACACTGGCGAAAGACGAGGCAGTGATGATCGAGAAACTTTCCTTCGGAGAGAAGTCTGGCTACGCCCTGGGCGACATGGCGGCCAATTTTGTTTTTCAGGCCATGCTGGCGCTGCAACTGGATTTTTACACCCACACCTTCGGCCTCACAGCGGCGCAGGCAGGGACGCTCTTCCTTGTCGTTGGCCTGGGCGTGGCGTGTCTCAATCCAGTCATGGGCGTGATTGCCGATCGTACCAGCACCAAGTGGGGAAAGTTCCGTCCCTGGCTTCTGTGGTCGGCGCTGCCCTTCGGCATCATCGGAGTCCTCACCTTCACCACGCCCAATATCAGCCCCGCCGGAAAGATCATCTATGCCTGGACCACCTACATCCTGCTTAGAGTGATCTACACGATCAACAACGTACCGTATGCCTCGCTTACGGCGGTCATGACGGAAGATCCCGACGAGCGAACCAGCATCGCGTCGTACCGGCAGATCGCGGCTAACTCCGCAGGCTTCATTGTCGCCAGTCTCGCTATCCCGATGGTCAGGTTCTTTGGCCGCGGCGACGACGCGCGCGGATACCAATACACTATGGGTCTGCTGTCGGCGCTGAGCGTTATCTTTTTCATCGTTGCCTTCTTTGCTACCAAAGAGCGCATCCAGCCCGATCCGCAGCAGAAGACCAATCTCGGCCAGGACCTCTCCGACCTTTTCAAAAACCGTCCCTGGGTGGTGTTGTTTCTCGCCACATTGTTTTATTTCACGGCCATCGTCATCCGCGGCAATGTGATGCTGCCTTATTTCCGGTTTGTTGCCCGCAACGTCGACCTCTTCGCATGGTTCAACGGATTCGGCCTCGCCGCACTGCTCGTTGGCGTTGCCTGCTCCACCGCTGTCTCTGTGCGCGTAGGCAAGCGCCAGCTCTTTATTGGCAGCATGTTGATATCGGGCATCTTCAACATGGCGCTGTTTATCATTCCTCCCAGCTCCACTGTGACGATCATTGCGGTGGAAGTGCTACGCCAGTTCGCTTACGGATTGTCGGGCCCCATCATCTGGGCGATGATGGGCGACGTAGCCGACTACGGTGAATGGAAGACGGGTCGTCGCGCCAGTGGCACGGTTACGGCGGCTGTTGTCTTCGCCTTATGGGCAGGTCTCGCTCTCGGCGGTGCGATTGCCGGCTGGCTCTTTTCGTTCTACGGTTTCGTATCTGGAGCAGACGTGCAGTCGGCACATGCACAATCCGGTATTCTCTTGACCGCCAGTATCTACGCTGGACTCGCTTTCTTCGCTGTAGCTGCCTGCCTGTTCTTCTACCCGATTTCGCGCCAGGGCAACCAGAAGATCGCCAACGAGCTGTCTCAACGGCGCAAGGCTTTTGCCCCAAACACAGGCTCGTAGGCCGGCATCGATCCGGCCAAAGTCCGGGAAAGGACGATCATGTCAACAAGAACTCGGAAACAGCTTGGGCTGGCGGCGTTAGCGGCACTCATTGTCACGCTTACCGCGGCAACAACACAGGAGCCCACCTCTCTCAAAGAGGCTTACAAGGGTGCATTTGTGGTTGGAGCGGCCATCAACGCCGCCCAGATCACGGGTCAGGACCGGCGAGGGGACGCGATCATCGGCGAGCAGTTCGATTCGATCTCGCCGGAAAACGTGCTCAAGTGGGAGCGGGTTCATCCTGAGCCAGTCACGTACGCCTTCGATCTTCCCGACCAGTACGTGGCATTCGGCGAGAAGCACCACATGTTCATCGTAGGCCATTGCCTGGTGTGGCATAGCCAGGTTCCGGCCTGGGTCTTTCGCGATGACAAAGGAAACTTCGTCGACCGCGATACCCTGCTTAAGCGGATGCACGATCATATTCAAACTGTTGTCGGCCGCTACAAGGGCCGCATTCAAAGCTGGGACGTTGTGAACGAAGCGCTCAACGAAGACGGGACCCTGCGCCAGTCTCCGTGGCTGAAGATCATCGGCGAAGACTATATCGAGAAGGCCTTTCAGTACGCGCACGAAGCCGATCCTCAGGCACAGCTAACTTATAACGACTACTCGCTGGAAAATGAGGCCAAGCGTAACGGTGCGCTTGCACTGATCAAAAAGCTCAAGGCCGAGGGAGTTCCGGTTACGTCCGTAGGCATACAGGGGCATGACGGTCTGCAATGGCCTTCAGTGGAGAACGAGGATGCTACTATCTCCGCCTTCGCAAAGCTTGGAGTCAAGGTCGTGATCTCGGAACTGGACATCGACGTGCTGCCCCAGGCTACAAAACAGCAAACCGCCGACGTTTCCATGAAGGTGGGACAGGACCCGAAACTTAATCCGTACGCCAATGGGTTGCCGCAATCGGTGCAGGAGGAACTCGCAAAGCGTTATGCCGATTTATTCGGCGTCTATCTCAAGCACCGCGATGTAGTCACCAGGGTAACGCTATGGGGAGTCACGGACGCGGATTCATGGCGGAATGACTGGCCGGTGAAGGGGCGCACCAGCTATCCGCTGCTTTTCGATCGCAGCGGCCAGCCCAAACTTGCCTTCCAGGCAGTCATTCGCGTGGGAGCGAACACTAAAACAGAGTAGTTCTGCGTGCTGCGGGCGATACCGACCTTTGGCGGATGTGCTGCTTACGGCATGGCTGAAGCCATGCCCTTTCAAAGCAACGAGTTTTTCCGCTCCCTGTAAAACCCCTTATTTCATAGCTCCTTTCGGCTCGCGACCCATCAATGGGTTCTCCGAGGCCGTGCCCTTGTTACAAAACTGGCTTTTGAAACAAGCTCTCATCATCGTGGGGTTCAGTTCGTCTCGTTCCGCGAGCAGATCGACACGGCAGTCTCTTAGCGACTTGGATTGAATCGTTCTGACCTTTTCAACACCACGGACATGCTGCTGCCAACGCTGGCGAAATCGGAAATGTCGAAGGAAGGATCGGAACCGTCGGGTGCAGGGCCGATGACGGGGCCGTTGGGATCCGGCTTCTTTGGAACGGGCATGCTCCACGGCAGATTGACGGTGCGCTGGAGTTCAAGCTGTTCTCCCTTGATTTTTCCCTCGAAGACGTTGATGCCGGATTTGAAGGCCACACTATCGCCCTGAACGACGCCGTCAACAACAGGTGCAGGCGCATCGTCGCCTCCAAACCAACCGCCCGGGCCTTCCACGGTGCCGGTGAGTTTTCCGCCGTCCTGCGTGAGGGTGAAGATGCGCGGGGAGCCGAGGAACGAGGGCGCCATGCCTGCACCAGGTGCAGACACGGCGATCCACAGACCGGTGATGCCCGCGCCCTTGGGAATCGGTCGTTGCCAGACAGCGACTTGCGGGCGCAATTCGATCTGTTTGCTTGAAACAGTTGCGGTCGCCGAGGTGAGCCCGGGGGATGTTGCCTCGACGGTGATGTTGCCCGGAGTCTTTGCTGTTTGGACGAGGGCCATGCAGTATCCGGAAAATGCTTTGCGTGCCGCGTCTTTGTCCGAGGTTTGATCGGTGGGGTCCCCATTGCCTGTGCCGATAAGCTTTGCCGGCCCGGTTACCTTGAATCTGACGAGGTTGTCGGTGATGGGTACTGTGCGCCCGCTTGCGTCCTGTACCTCGACGGCAAACATGGCCACGTCTTCACCATCCGCAGACAACGAATCGCGATCGGGCGTGAGCACTAATCTGGCGGCGGAGCCGGTGGTGTCGCGGCGCGCGGTCATGACCTGCCTGGCGTCTTTCCAACCGCGGGCTTCGATGGTGCCGGGAGCATACTCGACGATCCAGGAGACGTGTCCGTCCTTTTTTACATCCTTTGCGCCGAGACTCTTTTCGTTGAGAAACAGCTCCACTTTGTCGAGGTTTGAGTAGGCCCAGACCGCGACCTTTTTGCCCTCGTAACCGGGCCAGTTCCAGTGCGGGAATAGGTGGAGTACGGGCTTCTGGGTCCACCACGACTGGTAGTAGAAGAACGAGTCCTTGGGGAACCCGCACATGTCAAGGATGCCGTATTGCGAGCTGATGTTGGGCCATCCGTTGGGCGAGGGCTCGCCGCGATAATCGAAGCCTGTCCACACGTAACCGCCGCCGAGCCAGGGGCGCGTGTTGCAGAAACTCCACCATCCTTCCGCGGAGGCGCGACCCGAGGTGGTGTACGGATCGTAGGAGCTGACGAAGCCCCTGGATTTGTCGGTGATGTAGATGCCGCGCGTGCAGACCGCGCTGACGGTCTCGGTGCCGAGCACGAATTTCTCTGGATGCGCCTTGTGGAAGGCTTCGGCCGCCGGGTCGGCGTAGTGATAGCCGATGACGTCGCAAACGGCGAGGCCGCCGGTGCCGCTGCCGGCTGCTTCCCCGTTGATCATGCCGTCAATGGTGGTTGGGCGCGAACCGTCGTGGCGAGTGGCCGTCTGCTGCATGGCGGTGACGATGTTGGCGCCTTTGGCGTTGGTGGCCGTGGGTTCCTCGTTGCCTAAGGACCACGTGAAGACGCTGGGATGATTGCGGTCGCGGCGGACGAGGTCGGCGAACTGGCTCAGACCCTCCGGATTGGAGGACATCATGCGTGTCTCGTCCATCACAAGCATGCCTAATTGATCGCAGGCATCGAGCAGTTCAGGCGTTGGTGGGTTGTGGGAGGTGCGCAGCGAGTTGCATCCCATCTCCTGCAGCTTGCGGACGCGGTAGTACTGCACTGCGTCAGGCAACGCGACCCCGATTCCAGCATGGTCCTGGTGATTGCACGTGCCCTTCAGTTTGACGGGCGCGCCATTGAGGAGAAATCCCTGCTCGGCATCGAACTTCACGGAACGAATACCGAATGGAGTCTCATAGCGATCGACGGCCTTGCCGTCAACCTGAACTTCCGTCAGAAGCTTGTAAAGGTTGCGCTCTTCGAGCGACCACAACGCAGGGCGGCTGACCGCGATGTTCTGGGAGAAGTCGTGTTGATCGCGGGCTCCGATTGCGGCGGAGGCCGAAACATCTTTTGCGACGGGTGAGCCTGAAGGATCCACGATCGTGGAGATCACGCGCACATTGCTCGACGCGTTGCCGTGATTCTCAACCTCACTGAGGATGGAGAGCTTTGCGCTACTGTTGCGAATCTCTGAGCGGACCAGGGTGCCCCATTGTTTGATGTGCACAGGGTGCGTCTTCACAAGCCACACGTGTCGATAGATGCCCGCGCCCTCATAAAACCACCCATCACTTCCGGTGGCGTCGACCCGCACCAGGAGCACGTTCGGCTGGCCGGGATTGGCGAAGTCTGAGACATCAAAGCCGAAAGAATCGTAGCCACCGGTGTGCCGGCCGATGTAGAAGCCGTTGAACACCACCGTCGTCTCGCGGTATGCGCCGTCAAACTCGATCGTGATGCGCTTGCCGGCATCTTCGGCGGGCAGCTCGAAGACTCGCCTATACCAGCCAACACTGTTTTCGGGATACTTGCGGCCGAGAGGATAGAAGCCCTTGCTCTGCAGATCGGGATCATTCTTGAAGGGCAGCTCGACCGTCCAGTCATGGGGCAGATCGATGCGGAGCCAGTCCTCGTCAACAAAGGAAGTGGAACCGGCCGGCATAAAGCTTCCGGTTTTCTGAAAGTTTCCGGCGGACGCGCTGCCGTAGCCGAAGTCTTTAGCGGGATCGTCGGCATTTCCGAAGTGAAAGCTCCACCCGAAGTCGAGCAGGCGGCGTTCGCGGCCAGCGCCGGGCGTGGCAGAGGCGAGACTGGCCGGCGCACTAAGCGGACCGGAAACTTCGCTTGCGGCGGCATGAACGGCGGGATCGATGGTGCCAAGTGCGTGGGCCGTGGCAGCGACGGCAGGCGCGAGCAGGCTGGTCTTCAGAACATCGCGGCGTGAAAAGGTTTTCATTATGCCTCCAATTGGGTGTGCTACAGGCTCGGATCTGCCCAAGTTTTTTGTACGTTGACGTTATACACCCGGAGTGGCGGAGGTCGTGCGCAATCGGGGCGTTCTCTTTATTCGCCACTGGTCGGCCAAACATTGATGAGTCACCGGAGGGTTGACGTTGTCCTCGTCACGATCATGCTCATGTTCGCGGTGTATAAGGGACCATGATGCGAGCCCAGACGATGGCGTTAGGGGCGAGGCAGGATGGGAACTAAAGACAATGAGCCACTCCTGGACGAGGCGAAAATTCATGAACCGCGCAGCAGGGGCGGCGGCCACCGTGGCGCTTGCGCCGCTGAGCAAAAACGCGCTGGCGGGCGGAACAGTGAGGCCGGCGCTCCAAGGTCGATTCCTGACACATGTCTCCGTGGTGCGCGTAAATCAGATTGAGGTCACTCCCAGCCGCGCGATCGGCGAAGACGAGGCCGCGGACAATAGCCCCGACCAGATCCGCTCGCGGCGCGAAGCGTTTCTGCGCGGTAGTCCCCATGGCAAAATGACCTGGGCGATCAGCTGGCTGGCACTCAACGACACTCGCAAGGAATACAAAGATGCGCGCCGCCTGCTTGCCTCCTATCACGAGCGATATGGCGATGAAATCACCTTCATTCCTGGCGGCTACTTCGCACCCATGTTCGACACCCGGGAAAACATCCGGGCGACCATTCACAAGTCGCTTCAACTGATCTCAGAGATGGTCGGGAACCGATATCGTCCGGAGTGCCTCGTCGCCGGCTTTATGGACGCTGACAACCAGCGTTTCCTCGCCACCGAAGAGGGCATTCATGTCTGCCAGGGCCAGATCTGGAGCCAGCACGGCATTGACAACGGCGATGGCGACGGCGGCATCTGCTATCCCTACTATCCCAGCCGCGAGCACTATCTGAAGCCGGCTCAAGGCCCAGGGGACTTCATCGACTGTGTATGCCTCGACGGCTGGACATGCGATTTTCTTGCGGCGCGTCGTAACGGCTTCGAGGGCGGATTTAACAGCCGCATGGGCGTGGGTCCGATCGAGACAGTTGGAAACCTGGGTGAGCAAAACGGTCGCAACGAGATGATGGCTACTACCGCCATGCACTTTGATCAGGGTTACGCTCTGAATGGATTCGGTTGGGTCACTGGAATCTGGGAAGTATCGATCCACCACGACAAAGACCTCGCGTGGTGGCTGCAGGCGGTCAGCAGCCGATGGCCGGACACACAAGTGCTCAGCGAAGGAGCGTTCGGCATGGAGTGGCGCAAACATACGCCCAGCAACGCGTCGCTCAACTATCGTTTCGATGCCAAAGGAACCGGTGCGCCCGGCTCAGAAAAGGAATTGGAAATTCGGTGGTTCATGAACCGGGAGTTTCGGCTGGCGTTGCTCCGCGACTGGAAAACGGAGAGTCCCGAGATGGTGATCGACTTCACCCGGTACGACATGCCCGCGCAAGAACCGCAGCGACTTCAGCGCGAATGGAGCCTGATGAACGTGCTGAACCAGAAGGGAACACGTTCCCAGGACAAGCCAATGCGGTTGGGCCAACTGCCTCCGGACTGTCAGCGGCTCATTTATAAACGGTATCCGGATTTGAAGAAGCTGAATTGAGTTTTGGCTATCAAATGAGTGGCATGCTCTCCACACGGCTGAATTGGAGCAGAATCACGGCGTGGCAGATTGTTGCTTCTCCGCCATTGCGATGAGCTTTTTGGGGCCTTTGGCTGCATGGCGTTCGTGCGCAACCCCGGCATCGCCGGCCAAACGGGCTGAAGTTTAATATGTAAGCTGTCTGGCCGACTATGGTTCTCAAGGTTGCAACCACTATCGATCAACATCACTCCGTAAGAGAATCTGCTGCGGCTGTGGATTCACCGGGGGCAAACTTTCCATTGGGAATCGTTTGTCAGAGGATTCTTATTTGCGCTGCGCTTTTTTTAGGGATGGAGTGCGGCGCATTCAATCCAAATGCTTCAGCGCAAACCGACTTATCCAATGTTTCAACAAACGCGACTGTTCACGGCAGGGTGGTGAATTCAGCGGGTAATCTGGTTGCCGGCGCAACCGTTTATCTTCAGCAGGATGGCGCTTCGCGGGCTGAAGCCGTTGTAGACGCAAGAGGCGAATACAGATTCTCCGGGCTTGCGACGGGTACCTATGTCCTGATTGCCGAGAAGGCGGGTGTCCGCAGCCGTGTCGCAACACTGAAAATCTCATCGCTCCACGATCAGCTCCATGTGGATCTCCGACTCGAGGGCCCGGCGGCGACCGGCGGCAAATCGGACTCCGAATCGGCAGCCCGAGTGAAGGCCATGGAATTCGCAGATAATCCGAACTTCGCAGTTGCCGGTGTCACGGATTGGACTGCTGCCGGCGGACATGGGTCAGACACCAGTCTGCGCACAAGCGAGGCGCTCACACGAGAGACCCTCACGCTCAAGCCCGGTTCTGCCGGCCCGGGCGCGGCAGCCACACCCGCTGAGGCAGGTATCGCCAGAGTTGCAGAAGAAAGGCTTCGCACAGCGCTCAGGAGCGCGCCCGGGGATTTTGAAGCGAACCATCGGTTGGGAGAGTTCTATCTGCGTCAGGGCAGATATCCCGAGTCCGCTACGTTGTTGAAGACCGCGTACGAGATCAAGCCCGGCGACTTTGATAATGAATACGATCTGGCGCAAGCCTGCGAGAAGGTCGGCGACCTGTCGCAGGCGCGTGATCATGTGCAGAATCTGCTGGCAAATCACGACGGAGCGGACCTGCACCGTCTCGCCGGCTCAATCGATGAAAAACTCGGCGACCCTTTGACCGCGGTTCACGAATACGAACAGGCGGTACGCATGGATCCCAGCGAACAGAACTACTTCGAATGGGGCTCCGAGCTGCTTTATCACCGGGCAGTATGGCAGGCGCAGGCGGTTTTCGAGCAAGGGGTGAAGACCTACCCGAAATCCGTCAGGATGCTCACCGCTCTGGGTGCAGCTATGTTCGCGGGTGCACTCTACGACGAGGCAGCACATCGTCTCTGCGAAGCTTCGGATCTCAATCCGGCAGACCCTGAGCCCTACACGTTCATGGGCAAGATCGAGATTGCCGCTCCCAACCCCCTGGCGTGTGTGAGCCAGAAGCTGGAGCGGTTTGTTCGACTGCAACCGGATAATGCGCTCGCAAATTATTTTTTTGCGATGGCTCTTTGGAAAGAGAACGGCACGTCGACGGACCAGCCGACAATGCAGCAGGTGGAGACCATGCTGACCAAGGCAATCACTATCGACCCGAAATGCGCCGATGCCTACCTGCAGCTTGGCAATCTCGAAGTTTCGCGGCACGAATATCAAAAGGCGATCGGCTTCTACTCCAAGGCCATCGAGGTCAATCCGCAGTTGAGCGAAGCCCATTATCGCCTCGGAATCGCCTATGAACATGTCGGCGAAAAGGAAAAGGCCAAGTTCGAGTTTCAGAAGCATGAAGAAATTGAAAGACAAACGGCGGCTGAAATTCAACGACAGCGCAAAGACGTCAAGCAATTCGTCATCGCTCTTCCCGCCGGCCCTCCGTCTCCGCATGCCAACTGACGCGCATGGATTGCTTCTCTAGCTCGTATGCGGTTTCATCGTCGATACGATGCCGTCGCCCTCGCGAATCGTGATGATCTGGTTGGCTTTTACCTGTGTAAACTTCTCAAGCTTCTGCGTCGTAGGCCACTTGACCTCAATCAGGTCCACCGTGTCCACGGTCCCGAGTCCGAAATGAAGGCGGAGATCGTTTTGCGACATGACACTGGCGCCGCTACTTACTTCATTCATCTGGATATGTTTTCCAGTCACCACGCGGACGCGCGCGCCGATCGCGGTTCGATTGCACTTCGTGCCCACCAGCTTGATCTTGATCCAGTTCTGCTTGTTGCCCCCGACGTTTTTGAGCAGAGAGGGCAACTCATTCATGTTCAGGATCAACACATCCATGCCGCCGTCGTTATCGAAGTCGCCGAATGCCGCGCCTCTGCTGGAATATTTTGCGGTTATGCCGGATCCCATCGTTGCCGAAACATCTTTGAAGTGCCCGTTGCCAAGATTCTTGTAAACCAGCCTGGGATTCCTGAACGTCTCGCCAAAGTTATAGTGGTCGATCTCGGGGTATACATGCCCGTTCACTTGAACAATGTCGGACCAGCCATCGTTGTCGTAATCAATAAAGCCGCAACCCCATGCCACGTAGCTGTTATTGATGCCGACGCCGGAATCGAATGACAGGTCGGTGAAGGTGCCGTCGCCGTTGTTGTGGTACAAGTTGCACGTATCGTCGGCGAAGTTCGTTTTGAAGATGTCGAGCCAGCCATCGCAATCGTAGTCTGCAACCCCGAGCCCCATTCCAGCCTGCTCATGGCCGTCATCGTTATACGCGCAACCCGCCATCACCGCGACATCGGTGAACGTGCCGTCGTGGTTGTTTTTGAACAAAATGCTTGGCTCGGAATCGACCGCTACATAAATATCAGGCCATCCATCATTGTCAAAGTCGTAAGAGACCGAGGATATGGAATACCGCAGCCCCGGCTTCAGGATCCCAGCCTTCTCCGATACATCCGCAAAAGTGCCGTCTCCATTGTTGTGGTACAGGATGTTTGTATCGCCGGGAAGTCCGCGAGGGCCGCACATGGTAGGCACACCCTTCCACTGGCAGAAACTCGCTTGATCGACGGTCAACGGCTTATCGGGGTCAAGCTTGACGAAGTGACAGACGAAAAGGTCGAGATGGCCGTCGCGGTCGTAATCGAAAAACGTACAACCTGTGCCCCACCGTCCGTGCTCCTGGTAGAGACCAGCCTTGTGTGTCACATCGGTAAAGGTCCCGTTGCCGTTGTTATGGAAGAGAATGTTGTGACCCCAGAACGTGCAGAACAGGTCATCCCAGCCATCGTTGTCGTAGTCGCCCACGCACACGCCGGTCTGCCACCCCGATCGTGCAAGTCCGGACTTTTCCGTCACGTCTGTAAAAGTGCCGTCGCGATTGTTTTTGAAAAGATGTGTTGTGGGTTCTTTCCCCGGAGCCCAGTGCGCGTCGAGGCGGTTTCCATTGGTCAGATAAATGTCGAGCCATCCGTCATTGTCATAATCAAAGAAGGCGATGCCGCTGCCTTTCGTCTCGATGATGATTCGCTTGTGGTCGACGCCTCCCCAGACATTCGGGATGTTCAGGCCGGCCCTCTCCGCAACGTCGATAAATTGAACCGGAGACTCTGGAGCAGTTGCCACCGTCGCTTCAAGCCGGTATCTTCCATTCCACGCCCAGAGGGGAGTGGTAAGCCGGTCGAGCAAAGAACTGCCGAGCACGAAAAGGGAAGTCCCGAGAAAGCTGCGCCGCGGAGTGATCATAGAATGCGTTGATTATAGGTTACCCATATCTGTCTCATGAATCGACCAGGGACGAGTGGAGCGATTTGTCGCTCTCTCCTCATTTGCGAGGGACCCTGGGAAAAGGATGCGGCACAATCCCAACACCTTCTTTCACGGCGATGATCCGATCGATGGGTACATTCGTCAGCTTGTCCACCTGCCCACTCGGCCACGTGATGACGAATGATTCAATTTTCGTTCGCTTGCCAAGCCCAAAATGTATGCGAGGGTCGCTGGCAGACATGTAGCTCGTTCCGCCCTTGGATTGCTCCACGTGAACGAGCCCTTCCGAAGTCAGTTTCAGCACGGAACCAATTCCGTCGCGATTGGATTTTGTGCCGATCAGGAGAACTTCGAGCCAGTGGTTGGCATTGCCGCCATCGTTGCGCAGCAGTTCAGGGAAATCGCCCCTGCAAACCACCGCGAGGCCGACCGCACCAGTGTTGAAGAAGTCGGCTGTCGCCAGGCCGCGACCCGCCACCGGGCGGTTGAAGTCAGGACCAAGCGGGTCTGAAATCTTCTCGTAGTGGCCTCCGCCCATGTTATGGAACATGAGCAGCGGCTCTTTATAGGAGACCTCGCTGTGGTAGAGCTTTACATTGTCAACCATGGCCCCGTTCGCCTGCACAATATCAGGCCAACCGTCATTGTCGTAGTCGATGAACTTCGCGGCAACACCGCTCAGCATGATTGCCTTATTGCCGATGCCTGAACTGTAGGTGACATCGGTAAATGTACCGTCCCCGTTGTTGTGATAGAGGCGGCTCAACTCAAAATCCAGATGCGTGATGTAGACGTCGAGAAACCCGTCCCCGTCCACATCGGCGGCATCGATACCCATTCCCGCTTCGTAGCGACCATCCTCGCTCGCCGCCAGTCCCGAGATCAGCGATTCGTCTGAAAAAGTTCCGTCGTGCTTATTTTCGAAGAAAAAGTTGGGCCAGGTGTCATTCGCAATCGCAATGTCGGGCCAGCCATCGTTGTTAAAGTCACCCGCGACCACGCCCATACCCTTCGACTCAGCCATGCCAATTCCCGACTTCCCGCTCACATCAGTGAACGTGCCATCGTGATTGTTGTGGTAGAGCTTTGTCTTCTGTCCATGATAGTTATTGGGACTGCAGTAAGAGCGATAGCCCGGGGTGCGCTCGCCACACCATTCATTACTCTGCGGCGACCAATCAAGATAGTTAGTCACCACGAGGTCAAGCCATCCATCTTTATCGAAGTCGACCCATGCCGCGCTCGTCGACCACTTGCTCTCATCCGCCACTCCGGCTTTCGCAGTCACATCGGTAAAGGTCCCATTGCCGTTGTTGCGATACAGAATTGCGCGCCCATAGCCAGTGACAAACAGATCGGGATACCCGTCATTATCGAAATCGCCAACCGCGACGCCCTGTCCATAGTGACCCACGCCGCCCACGCCAGCCTTCTCTGTCACGTCGGTAAATGTACCGTCGCCATTGTTGTGATAGAGAGCCGAGCGCAGGGGCCTCGCGGGCTTGTAGGCATCAGTCGCGCCAGTCTGGACGAAGTACAGATCCATCAGCCCATCCTGGTCGTAGTCGATCCACGCCACTCCGGTGCCCATGGTTTCGAGGTAGTACTTTTCATCCGTTTCTGTAGAATCCTGCACGAAAGTGATGCCCGCCGCCTGGCGAATGTCGGTGAAGCGAACGCCGATTGGAGCAGCTTGCACGTTCGCCCGTTGCTGCGCGCCTGTCTTCACAATGCCGGTCAGGCCCGTCATGGCGAAGAGCAAAACAGGAACGCAGCCAACGAGCAACGTAAAAGCAGGTGATCCATCGCGCAGGCCTCGCGATCCAACCGGTCGCACTGTTTTTTCAACGCGGGGAAAGTGCCAAATGGATCTCATAGTGTTCTGTCTGCAAGCGACAACGCCAACTGTAGAAACTGTGCCTTGTCAGCCAACGCCGTGGGCCCACTCTCTGCCGCGTTCGCCGGTGCGGCCTGGTCCAGTACCTGCGCAATCCTGTCGATGTCCAGGCTCGCATTTGCGCTGCTGTTTTTGAAGCGATCCAGCACGCCCCTGGCCTTCGCGACCTGTCCCGTTTCAAAGTAGAACACGCCAAGAGTCGAATAACCTCCCGCCCACTCGGGCAGCAGATCGACGGCGCGTTCGAGATTTGCCGCGGCCTCATTGAGATTTCCCTGCATGGCCGCGATAAGCCCCAGCCCCCAAAAGAGCTTGCCCGACCCAGGAATGCGGGCCTGGCCCTGCAGCAGGATCCGCCTCCCCTCCGCAATGTTTCCATTGCGCAAATCCAGTAGCGCAAGGGAAAGATAGGCTTGGTCATTGTCGGGGTTGCGGACGATTTCATCCTGGAATATCTTGCGCGCCGGTTCTGCGTTTCCGATGTGCGCGTAAATGTCGCCTAGCAAAGCCATATACGCATCGTCTTTTTGCTCATCGGGCGAAACCTGTTGCGCAATGTCGAGTGCCTGCGAATACTCGCGCTTTCGAAAATATGCGTTGGCCAAATCGAATTTCACATCATCTGAGTTTGGATTCGTTTGCAGTGCCTGCTGAAAGTGCTGAATCGCGTCATCATACAGGTGAAAGCGAGCGAGCAGGACGCCCATTCCGGTCAGCGTGCGAAAGTCTCCACCGGCGAGCTGGTCGAGCTGTGCAATCGTGCTCTTCGCGTTTTCCACGTCTCCGGCTTTCAGATACGCCTCGGCCAACAGATACAGATTCTCAGGTTGATCCGGATGTTTCTTCACTTCATTGGTCAACTCAGTCAGGTCCAGCCGCCTACGCGCGCCGGGGGTAAGGTTGGAGCGATTGTTGAGATAGTCAAACAGGTTCTCAAAAGGAAGGGGACCAGTCGAGGCATTTTTTGACAGAGTCTTGAACGAATTCAAATCCCGATCCGCGGCCGCAGTCTCGTGCCGGCTGCGCTCAACCATCGCCAGCTTGTAGTAGCCGTTGGCCGGGTCGCGGCTTACGCGGACGTATCGCCTCAGCAGTTCCTCGGCCTCAGGGAGTTTTTTCGCGGCCATTCGGAGATTAGCGAGTTCGAGCAGCGCGTCAGGAAAATCGGGATTGAAGCGAAGCGCCTGCTGAAAATAATTCTCCGCGCTGGCTGCATTTCCCTGGCGCTCGGCTATGAATCCCAGATTGAAGAGACACGATGTATTGTGAGGGTCAAGCTTGATCCCTTCCTCAAAGTATTGTTTCGCCTCGTCGAACCTTCCGAGGTTCCTGTAGGAAAGCCCTAAAAACGAATAGGACCGCGCGGAATTCTCAATCTTCACCAGCTTCGTAAATTGGTCAACCGCCTTGTCAACCTTGCCCGCCATGAAATAGCTCTCGCCGAGTGCCGCAATCAGGTCAGCCCGTCGAGGAGCAATCTGAATTCCCGACTCCAATAACGGGATCGCGTCTTCAAAATAATTCTGCGACATGCTGATCCGCGCCATCAGGAAGATGACATCGACATTCTCGGGCGCCAGCTTGTGCGCGCTCAGCAGGAGATCCAGCGCGTCCAGGGGACGACCCTCATTCGTGTACGCTTGCGCGAGCAGGTACATCGCATCAACCGACTCAGGCCTGAGCCTCAGCGCGCGGTTCAAAGCAAGCTCCGACTTTGGATTCTGCCCATCGCGAAGGTAGACCTGTCCGAGGTTGTAGATAATCTCAAACGTCTCCGGTTGAAGGGCATCGGCTTTCTCCAACTCAAGCTGGGCAGCTTTGTACTGTTTCTCTGAAGCAAGCAACACGCCAAGAGAAAAATGCACCTGCACATCGTTCTTGCCTTGCGTCGATACGTCCGTTGCGACGCGAAGCGCATCTGCATCTCGCTTGTTTTCGAAGTACGCGCGAATCAGGTTGAAACGTGCGGCAAGATTCTGCGTTGACACCTTCTGAAAGTGAGGTATGGCCTCGGCCGCTTTGCCCTCCATCATGAGCAGAACTCCGAGGTCGTAGTTGCCGTCCTGGTTCTCCGGATCCAGATGCAACCCCATGCGGAATGCCTTCTCCGCCGAAGCAAGATTCTTGATCGCCACGTAGGCATTGCCGATGTTGTTGTACGTCTTCACGGAATTGGGAGCAATCCGGAGGGCCTTCTTGAAAGCTTCCAGTGCGCCCTCATAATCCTGCTGATTCGTCTCGATGATGCCCAGCAGGTTATAGCCCTCAACGCTGGAGGGATGGTGTTGCAGCGCTTCCAGTGTTGCCGTCTTTGCTTCCGCAATCCTGCCCTGCTGCGCCAGCATCGCGGCTTCAGCGAAGTCGTCAGAATGTTTGGTTGGGGCCTGCTGCGCCAAGCCGACAACGCAGGCATTGAACGCAAGAGCCAGAACAAAGAAAGAAACAAATCTGAAATCTGACCCGGTAACGACGCCGGTTCGCACAGACGCGGCGACGTTCGCCGTTTTGAAAAAAAACTGCATTGTCCGTTTCCAGACGGTCATTTTAGCGTTTCCAACGCTTGCTTCGCAGTTGAGTTCTGCGGCTGCACGCGCAGCAGAGCGAGCAGCACATCTCTTGCCTGCTCCTTCTCGTTGCGCATCGTATAAAGTCGCGCGAGATTCAAATAGGACTGATCAAAATTCGGCGCCACGCGGATTCCAGTCTTGAATTGGTCTTCTGCCTCTGCGTACTTCTCGGTGTGCACAAAGAGTACGCCGAGATTATTCAGCGCTTCAGGATAAACAGGGCGGAGTTCAAGCGCCCTGCGCAGAGATTCGGTTGCGTGCGGCACGTCGCCTTGTTGCGCATAAAGCATTCCCATGCTGTAATTTGTTTCCGGGTCATCTGGCTGCAGTTGAAGTGCGCGGCCTAAACACTCCTGCGCCTTCTTAAACGACCGCTGACGGCGGTAGACATTTCCGAGATTCAGCAAGGCAATTGCATATCCCGGCCGAAGTTGAAGCGATTTCTCAAAATCTTGAATCGCTTCGTCAATTTGTCCCTGTTGGGCTGCAATCATGCCGAGATTGTTCCACGCCTCGGGATAACCCGGCCGCAACTCGATCGTCTTCTCAAGATACTGGCGGGCCTGCTGGAAATCGTTCTTTCTCAGATTCAGCGTGCCGAGGTTGTAGTAGGCATCGGCGTTGTCTGGTTTTGTCAGCAAGACCTGCCGAAACGACTCTGCCGCCTGCTCAAGAAAACCGTGTTGATACATGGCCACACCATAGGTAAAGTCGTTGCGCTGAAAAGCATCTTGCGCGAGAAGTCCTTTGAAAGGGAGCGCCTTTTCCATGCGGCCGGCCGGAGTGGTAGGCACGGAATTCAAATCTGCCCTTAAGTGTTCGAGGTTCATCGGCCCTTGAAAAACCTTCACAATCATGCCTTCTCGATCCAGCAGGAATGCAATTGGAATCGGCAGGTCTCTGCGCCGGTCGAAGAGATGGCGGTAAATGATGTTATAAACACCTGCAACTTCATCGCCAGCAAATAGTGCAGGAAACGAGAATTGCCCCTGTGATGCAAAAGCGCGCGCCTTTTCCACCTCGATCGCACTGTCAACGTTTACCGCCAGGATCGAAATCCGCTCCGCACCTGACGCGGTCGGATACTCATGGAGCCGCTTCAGCTGTTCGAGGCTAGCGGGCGCCGTTGTCGCCCAGAAGACCAGCAATACAAATCCACCCTGGAGGGAATTGAGATCGAGCGCCCCCCCAGCGAGATCTGGCAACGAAAAACCAGGAGCTTTCAGCGGTTCAATGAGCCAAGTCTCCACTTGCGAAGGCAACGACTCCGGCTGAGGCGCTTCGCCGGCGCGCGCATAGCCTGGCGGCGCCTTGCCGAAGGGCGTTGCCTTGAACGTGCTACGACCCTCACCGAGTTCGATGCGATGGTTGATCGGCAACTTCTCAAATTGTTGAGACATCCCATTGGGCCAGCGAATCGTCGCACGAACCGTCCCCTCCGGACTGCCGAGGCCGAAGAAAAGCTCCTTCGAGTGCTGCGACAGAAATCCCGATCCTGCCTGCAGGTATTTGGTCTGGCGCAGATTTCCGGTCTCAACTGTCACCGCCGCACCGATGGCATCGCGGTTACTCTCATACCCTCTCAGCCGGAACGAGATCGAATCGCCGATCTCTGTCATCGCATTGTGAAGCACCCGCACTTGTGGAGCGTTGCGATTCTTGAGAATGACTTCCAGCCTTCCGTCGTGATCAAGGTCCGCAAGTGCGAAAGCACGGCTGTCTTCAAGGAAATCCAAGCCAACTGCGCCGGAAACCTCGGTGAATGTGCCATCGCGATTGTTTGCGAACATCACGTTGCGCGCATAACCGTGCCACGTATTGTCAGATCTAACCAACTCATTAATCGCTTGCCATCCGCGCTCGTAGGCTGGTGCCGGCGTCGAGTTCTCAGAGGATTTAGCGACCACCTGCCGCCAGAAGAAACTGGCAAGATCGGCCCGTTGAGTTCCTGAAAGATACCCGTTCGCAACATAGAGGTCGGCATAGCCATCATGGTCGAGGTCCCAGGAATTAGAAGACCATGACCATCGCCCCATTTCAACCGCAGCCTGCCTTCCCACGTTCTCAAATGTCCCGTCGCCGCGGTTGCGATAGAGGGCATTGCCGCGCGCATGCCGCTGATAGAGTTCACGAATGCGTTCCGGCGCGTTTTCGTGAAACTGCTTCTGTTCTGAAACCCGTTGCCCGGCGGCCTCCCACATGCTGGGCACGTAAATGTCTTGCCGGCCGTCGTTGTCAAAATCGGCCCAGCAGCAACTCATGCCTGCGCCGACGCCTTCAACGTTTGCCTGTGCCGACACAACGGTGAACGTTCCGTCGCCGTCATTGCGATAGAGTTGCGAGCTTCCAAAGTCATTGGCAACAAACAGGTCCTGGAGTCCGTTGGAATTGGAATCACCCCAGGCACAGGCAAAACTATAGCGGTCGTTGTCTGCGTTCAATCCGGCGGCTCCCGTGGACTCTACGAAATTCCCATTGCCTTCGTTGTGGAAGAGGCAGTTCGGCGGACCGTTGCGCGCGTCGTAGTAGGGAATCGGATAGTGATATTGATCGAGGCCCAGGTAATACATGTACATGCAGAAATAAATATCCAATCGTCCATCGCGGTCATAGTCCGCAACGGCTGCATGCGTAAAGGTTCCCTGCGGCTGCCGCGCAAATTTGAACGCATCGCGCTTCAATATAAAAGCGCCGTCGCCCTGATTGATAAACAGGAGTGGCCCCGTCCCGCAAACCACAAGAAGATCCTGCCGGCCATTGTTATCGAAATCAGCAAAGATCGCGCAAGCCGTGTTGTCTAGTACACCCACACCAGCCTTTTGCGTGACGTCTTCAAAGGTGCCGTCGCCGCGGTTTCGGTAGAGGCGGTTTGGCAGTCCAGCAGGTTGGCAAACGTAAAAATCGTCGAAGCCATCGTTATCGAAATCTCCGGCTGCCACGCCATTATTGCCATAAACGTCAACGCCGATCGCTCCATCCAGAACTGTGCGCCAGTAATCGGCTCCATGCACCAAATGTTTCGCGTAGGACTCCGTCTGGCCGATCGCCTGAGTCGTCACGTCAATGAACGCGAGTCCGTGGACCACGCTCAGTGTCTCTTCAGCGGCCTCCCATCGCACTGCCTTCCATGGCTCGGATGCTTCGCGCGACCAAACCATGTGCCACGATCCCACTCGCTCCTCGCGGCTGTCATTGCTCCGCCGCGCAACAAGATCGTAGCGAACGTCGATGTGAACCGTGAGTGGCGCATGTACGGTCTCTTCGATCCCGAAAATCTCAAACTCCACAGTGTCCAAGTGCTCAAGGGGTTCAAGCCAGACATCGATCTCCTTCAGCAATCGCTCGCGTCCAGTCACCGGTGTAGACGCAAACTCTCTTCTGACCACGTCAATGCCGAAGGAAGACCGCACTCTCGTTGCTTTGACGTCGGAAAACGGTGTTGCTTGAATGGCATCATCAGCGAACCTGGCCAGCGCGGAATGGTCACGCGTCGAGTTCTTCAGGCCGTTGCTCCATTGCTTCATCACGGATTCAATTTCAAACGCATACTTCTCTGTGGCGAATTGATCGGATCCTGGCACAACGAGTTTGAGCACATCTGCAAGCGGAGATTGAGCTGGATAATGCGGCAACAAGCGAATGTCTGCAAAC
Source organism: Occallatibacter sp. (assembly GCF_049582745.1). Classification (GTDB taxonomy): domain Bacteria; phylum Acidobacteriota; class Terriglobia; order Terriglobales; family Acidobacteriaceae; genus Telmatobacter. The sequence continues at coordinate 16,670 of NZ_JBAUUO010000170.1, read as the reverse complement.
GGAAATGCCGCCTGCGAATTCGTCGGATTCTCTGGCGCGGCAAATAGGCGTGATCCGAACAAAGGCGCAGGGCGGAGTAGTAAAGGCACGAACCCCATATTTTTGAGAAGTTCCCGGCGAGAAATGCGCGGGTTAACGTTGTGGGGGTTTGACTTCATTCCGCGGTAGGTAGAGCGCACAATATGACGGGATAATAGCACCACGGTCGGGACTCGTCGGGATCGCTCCTGCGCTCTCGTTTTACTCCGTAAGAGCCGGTCGCGGAACTCACTGAGCGGTTTTCCACAGGAACGAAGGTGAAGGCGCTCTCGATGTGCGTGTCTCGTCCAAATCCAATGGTGTTACAGGTCTCCGGCTCAAGATGAGCAACCTTTTAACTGCATCTCTATTCGTAGCATAAACATATCATTATAAAATACTTATGGGAAGTATTCGGCAGTTGCAATGCGTAATATCCGGATTTTGGCCAATCGGTCAACCATTTGGCGAAGAGGAATCTACAACTTTTGGTTGACAAAGTTTGTACGAATATCCTACGCTTCCTCGCACGCCAATGAAACCGTTTACAAAACGGATGAAAACGGGCAGTTTCGACCCCCAGCAATCGACACGCAGAAGCTGAGAACGGGAAGACGGAGGGTATTGGGATGGGCCGTGAGCGCAGAACTTCCAATTGGTTACGAGTCGCCGTTTGCACAACTCTCAGTTGCTTTTGCCTCTTCTTAGTCCAAAGCCGATCCGCATTCGGCCAGGTGGATGAAGGAGCAATCACCGGCAGCGTCCTGGACTCCACTGGCGCGGTCGTACCCAATGCGCAGGTGATCCTGTTGAATACCGATCAGGGCATTACCCTGGAAACCAAATCGGGCGGAGACGGCGGCTATACTTTTTCGCCTGTCAGGACTGGACACTACCAGATTTCGGTCACGGCGAAAGGGTTTGCCAAGACAACCCAGAAGAACCTCACTGTAGCCGTTGCTCAGGTGCTTCAGGTCAATGTTTCTTTGAAGCTCGGCGCAGCAACCGAGACCGTTGAAGTCACCACCGCACCTCCACAGCTTCAGACTGAAGAAGCTTCGGTAGGCCAGACGATCGGCGGGCAGGAAGTGAATGCTCTTCCGCTAAATGGACGCAACTTTACGTTCCTTGCCCAACTGGGAGCGGGCATGCAGACACCGCAGGCGGACACGCGCGGCAACGCTGCGTCAGGTGCATTCTCTGCCAACGGTCTTCGTCCCGCGCAAAACAACTACCTTCTCGATGGCATCGACAACAACTCAAACGCCGTCGACTTCCTCAACGGAACGAACTTTGTCATTCTGCCTCCAGTAGACGCCATCTCACAATTCAAGGTGCAGACAGCAGACTTCAGCGCAGAACTGGGCCGTTCTGCCGGCGCGGTGCTCAACGCGACCATCAAGTCCGGCACGAACAGCATTCATGGCGCAGCGTGGGAGTTCTTCCGCAACGACAAACTCGACGCCGCGGACTGGTTCGAAGACAACTCGACCACGCCCGTCAAAGGCGAATTGCGGCAGAATCAGTTCGGCGCGATGATAGGCGGCCCGATCATCAAGAACAAGTTTTTCTTCTTCGGCGACTACGAAGGCAAACGCCGTGTGCAGGGAACTTCATTTACTAGCTCTGTTCCGACTTCTCTGGAGAGGACCAGCGCATACACAGACTTGACCGACATCCTTACCCAGCAGGCTGGAACGGCCAGGACCGACATTTTGGGACGCTCCATTCAACGCGGCACGATCCTTGATCCCGGGACGACGCGCTTCGTCGCCAACGGTGCGCAGGACCCCGTCTCGGGCTTGACAAATAATTCCGGTGCTGACGGCTACGTGCGCGATCCGTTCAGCAGCGCATGCGGACCCGGCACCAAGTCCTTCACCGTGGCCGCTTGCCCAGACCTCAATATGCTTCCCGCCGGCCGTCTCGACGCGAATGCAATCAAGCTGCTGAATCTCTTCCCTGTTCCGAATGCCGGATTGGGCACCTATCAAGACAGCCCGGCACTTTACGAGCATTCCAATACGTTCGATACGCGCGAAGATTTCAACCCCAACGAGAAGAATCAGATCTTCGCCCGCTTCAGCTATTCGGATGACCCACAGTTCATTCCTGGCCCCTTCGCAGGCGCAGCAGATGGAGGCGCCTTCCAACAAGGCCTCCAGACCGCGAAATCCGCTCAGATGGTTGCAGCCTACACATTTGTTTTCAATCCGAACACGATCAATCAGTTGCGCGGAGGGTTTGCCCATTTGCACACGACTCGCTTCGGACCGGTCGGCGGTCAAATGGGAATTCCTGACCAATACGGCATTCAGGACATCCCGCAAGTTTCAGAAAACGGCGGCTTGCCGAATTTCTACATCAGTAACCTGACGAACCTTGGCAGCAACAACTTCTTGCCTTCCGACGAAGTCAGCGCGACTATTCAGGTCACAGATGACTTCACAAAGATCTACGGGAAGCACAGCTTCAAAATGGGCATTGAATATCAGCACGTGAAGTTCTCCACTTTGCAGCCGGCATGGTCCCGCGGCGCCTTTAATTACGGCGGCAGCTTCACCGATATCCCGAACCTGGGCAGCACGAACGGCGGTATGGCCCAGATGCTGCTGCCTCCAACGGCAGCGCCTGCCACAATTGGCGGAAATGCCAATCCGAACGGCTTTAGCTATTCGGGCGGCGCCGACAACGTGTACGCTTCGAACATTAACAAGACATACGACGAAAAGGTGTACTTTGCCACCTACTTCCAGGACGACTGGAAGATGACGCCAAAGCTTACCCTGAATCTTGGTCTTCGTTGGGACTACTTTGGACCTATCAACGAGACCAACGGAGGTCAGGCCAACTTTGTTCCGATCGCTCTTCCCGAGAGGGGAATCGGAGGTCCGACCTTCATCATTCCTGCCACCGGAAAAGACAATCGCGCCCTTTCAACAAACTCCACGTGCACGGGCATCGGATGTGCCGGTTTCGTCGATCTTCTGGCTCAGGACGGTATCACGCTGCTGAGTACAAATAAGTATGGGCAAGGGCTCTTGCAGACGCAAAAAGCGAACTATGCTCCCCGCATAGGCTTTGCCTATCAAATCACGCCGAAATGGGTAGCCCGCGGAGGCCTTGGACTGTTCTTCAATTCCTTTGAGAACCAGGGGTACGGGCCGAATATCGGAGAGAACTATCCCTTCGTGTTCAACCTCAATCCTTCCATTCATGCAAATCCCGCCGATCCGAGTGCTGCATCCCAGGTGGCTCCGCTCAGTTACAACACGCCTTACAGTGGGTGCCCAACGGCAGGTCCGGGAGGTACCGCGTCGTTTGAGTCCGGATTCTCTTGTATCCCACTTACGCCCACGGCTGTTAATTCGTTGGGACTGGGTCTTCAGGGACTTCAGTTCGACTACCAAACGCCGCGCACCCTCAGCGTAAACGGCACCGTTCAATATTCGGTAACGCACACGATTTCGGCAACGGCGTCGTATGTTTACACCCACGGCGAAGACCTCCAGGGTGGCGTTGGTTATCAGAATGTAACCCAGATTCTGCCAGCAGGCATCAGCACGGGGAAGGGTTGCCCATACGCGACCTTTGCGGAGAATAGCTGCATTCCATTCGTTGATTTTGGTGGTGGCAGTTACCAGGCAACTTACGGTGTGAGTTCCTATCATGGTTTGCAGACGAAACTCGAACAGCAGCTCGCAAACGGCCTGACGTTCTTGCTCACCTACACCTGGTCGAAGACCTTGTCGGATGCAGGTGACCTCCTCAACGGCGGCAGCACAGGCTCTCTGCGCGCCTACGCCGTTCCTGGTCTCGGTCCCAAGTTCGATTATGCGAGGGCAGACTTCGATCTCCGCAACGTACTTCACTTTAGTGGCGGATATGAACTGCCGGTCGGCAAGGGAAAGAGATACGTGAATCACGGTGGAGTCGCCAATCAAGTACTCGGTGGATGGTCCACCAACTGGATTGTGACTCTGCAGGGTGGACAGCCAATCAACTTTGGTTGCCCCACCGGCACAACTTCGGGAACGAGTTGCAACGATATCCTCCTTCCCGGGAAGAGTCCGCAGCTTGGTGTCAAGGTCGCGACACAAGGTGGGTATCACGGTCCATTCTGGATCGGAAACCCCAGTGCTTTCAGCCAACCTTGCCAGTTGGGCAATGTGGGCGGTGCTATCGCGCCGATCCCAGACTCCCCCACAGGCTGCGTGGCTTATAGCGGCGCGGCTGCTCTGGGCGGCAAGGCCGGCCAGATCGACGGGCCGGGATACCATCGCCTCGACTTCTCACTGTTCAAGGCGTTTCAAATCAGCGAACGCTTCTCAATGCAGTTCCGGTCGGAATTCTTCAACATTCTTAATCACCCGAACTTCAACGCTCCCAACTTCGGTGGCAACGGTGTAGTCGCCGTTGGCGGTTCCGGCACCTACACCAGCAGCACATTTGGCGCAATTGGATCCACACGCGATGCTCCCTATGATCCGAGACAGATTCAATTTGCTCTCAAGCTGTACTACTAGGCTAGAATGAAATCGCCCCGGGACTGCACGCCCACTGGGTGCCTTCCCCGGGGCTTTCTTCTGCGTAGCACAATGCTCACGCGGCAATCAGGGAGGCGGGCGGTGAGCGAGAAGTCTCGATATGGGCTGATGCTTATCGGGACAATTCTGGCCTTCGCTATCAGTTCCCTTGCGCAGGATCCGCAGAAGCAGAAGCTCGATCGCGAATATCAATCCGCGGTGTCAGATTATGATGCGGGGCGATATGCGCTGGCGGCGGATCAATTGGAACGTCTCCTACCGTATGCCCCCAACAGCTTCGAGATCCATGAACTTCTCGGACTGGTCTACGCTTCGCTCTCGGAGGATGCGAAGGCAGAGTTGCACCTCAAAACGGCCGTCCAATTGAAGCCCGACTCTGCGGTCGCACGAACGAACCTGGGGACCAACCTTCTCCATGAACGCAAGACAGCTCTCGCAGGAGAACAGTTCCTCAAGGCACTGCAACTGGAACCAAAGAGCTTCGACGAGAACAGAAACATGGGTCAGTACTATATTCAGGTTGGAAAGATTGCTGAAGCGCAGCCGCTTTTCGAGCAGGCACAGCACATCAAGCCTGATTCCTACGAAAATGGCTACGACCTGGCGATGGCGGACCTCCTCTTAGGACGGTTTTCCGAAGCAAGGCAAGTGGCACAACAGATCCTGAAGACGCACCAGACCGGCGAACTACACAATCTGCTCGGCCAAATCGACGAGAAGGACGGTAAGTTTGTTGCGGCCGCCAATGACTTCGAAACGGCAGCACACCTCGATCCCACTGAGGACAACCTGTTTGATTGGGGAAGCGAAATGCTTCTTCACAGAACCTACGAGCCCGCAATCGCGATCTACGAGCAGGCAACAGCCCGATTCCCCAAGTCACCTCGACTCTTCATCGGTCTGGGTCTCGCGCTTTATTCACGCGGCAAATATGACGAGGCTGTGCGGGCGCTTCTCACCGCTGCAGATTTAGACCCCGCCGATCCTCGGTGCTATGTCTTCTTATCCAAGGCCTACGACAGTTCCCCGAAACAGGCTGACGACGTCATTCAGCACTTTCACAATTATGCAGAGCTCCGTCCCAACGATGCCCGGGCTCAGTACTACTATGCAATGAGCCTCTGGAAAGGAAAGCGAGCCGGAGATACGAACGTCGATCTGCAAACTGTTCAGGCCCTGCTGCAAAAGTCGATCGCCCTCGACGGCAAGCTTCCTGAGGCTCATGTGCAACTCGGGGACCTCTACGCGGGTCAGCACCAATACGACAAGTCCATTCCCGAGTATGTTCGTGCCCTTGAGCTGAATCCAAATCTATCGGATGCGCATTACCGGCTCGGCACCGACTACGTGCACGTAGGACAAAAGGGTCAGGCCCAGCAAGAATTTGCCGTATATCAAAAACTACGTGCACAACACTTGGCAGAGAGGGACAAAGAGAGGGCGGAAGTCCAGCAATTCGTGTATTCGGAAAAATCGGATTCCTCCAGCAAGCCGTGATTGAGAATTCCCCAAGCGCAGGCAGACAACTCGCCCGGCATTCAAGATCGGCAACAGTTGCATCACAGGCGCGCAGATTGGATAAGTTGAGTTGATGATCAGGTCGGTACTCACTCAGGCACTTGCCCCGGTATTCCCTGCCGGTGCCAGACGCAATCCCCGGGAGATCGCCTTCGGCTTGAGCTGGAGCCGCCGCGAATTCCTGCGCAGTACGGCAGGCCTTGCTGTGGGAGCCACGCTCGCCGGCGCAAGCCCTTTTCTGCGCGGGGAGATCGCACGCAAACGGCGCAAGGTCATCGTCGTGACCTTCGGAGGCGGCGCGAGGGACCAGGAGACATTCGCGCCCGAAGGTCAGGAAAACATTCCTCATTTGCTGAGCGAGTTAGTTCCTCAATCGAGCTTCTTTACCCACGTCACCAATGGCGGAATTCTCGGCCACTACGTGGCGACCGCCAGCCTCACGACGGGAGTCTACGAAACCCTCAATAATTTCTCGGCTGTTGCCCCCGAGCACCCCACTGTTTTCGAGTACTTTCGCAAGGACCTTAAGCGTCCTGCCTCGGATACATGGGTAGTGGCTCCGAGCAATGGTTTTAACCGCATCGGCGAAAGCGATTGCCGTTCTTATGGCCCCGGAACCGGAGCAACCGTCATTCTTCCAAAGCATCTGCTCAGCGCCGCAACCTCCGGCGGCGCAGCGGACTTTGACCACCTGCTCCGCGACAACTATGAAAATCCGCTCTACACGCCTCAACTCGGCGGCGGCGAGTTCGAGTTGCAGCAACTCGACGGCATCCTCCGACTCTCGGTCGCAGACTTCATGGCGCACGCGCGAACACTCTCGAGTCCGGACGAACTTTCGGTTTATATTGCCAAGCGCCTTATGCAACAGGAGGCGCCCAGCCTTCTGTGGATCACGATGCACGACATCGACGTGGCCCACTCCGGCGCATACTCGCTTTACATCGAAGGTATTCGACGCACCGATCGCCTCTGCGCAGAACTGTGGAAGGCAGTTCAACAGAATCCCGAATACGCCGGTAACACGACGCTCTTCATTCTTCCCGATTTCGGACGCGACTCCGACTACGATGCCGGCGGTAACGGATTCCAGCACCATCGTACCGGCGACGTTGCCAGCCGTACCACATGGATGATGGCGCTCGGAGCCGGCGTTCGCGAGGGCGTGATCTTCAATGAGCCCATGCAGTCCATCGACTTAGTACCAAGTCTCGGCGCCATCATGGGATTCTCATCTGCCCAATCGCAGGGCAAGCCAATGAAGGAACTTTTGTAGTCATGTTGCCGCGCAATCTCCAGCCCGAGAATTTCACGGCGTATCCGCCGGAGGCCAGGAAAGTTGCCCTCGATCATATCGAGACCATCCGACAGCTTCCCATCACCTTCCTGCCGAGCCTGTTGCGCGAGGTCATTGAGTACGACTTCAAATTCCCAACAGAACGCGCGGCAATCGAGATCGAGCTTTCGACGATCGCCGCGCTCCCTCCGTCGCAAATCAGAGAGTGGTTTCAGCCGTTCCAGTCCATCTCAATCTCTTCGAAGCTCGAAAACTCCGATTGGATCAATTCACCCGCGCAATTCATTGAGCAACAGTCTGCCTATCTGTGGAGCACACACCAACTGGATGCGTTTCGCAAAGCTGCAACCGATTATGGTGCGCGGTTGCAAGCAGCCGTGGTGCAAACGCCACTGCCTTCGCAAAGACTCGGCATTGCAATTATTGGCCAAGGTGTTTCCAGCTACGATGAGCAGTTATTTCGCAATTTGCGGGCACACGGTACCTACTTCGACCGGATCAAACCCGAAAACGGCTTGCAACTCCTTCTTGCGGCCGCAGCCACTCGCGCAAAGGTCCATCCCGTCCCATACGGCCACTGGTACGTCGACGGAGGAGCTGAAGCAGAGCACAGTCCGCTCTTGACCTGCGTCTCGTATCAAGGCATGCAGGCCATGCGCACGGCCCTTCTGAAAGACATTCAAGCGCAAATCAAACGCCCGGGCATGGGTCCTGAAGAGCTACGCACGCATCTCGCCCGGATGGTTCCTTCCGATCTAAGTGCGGACGATACGGGCGATGCAGTGCTCGAACGCTTTAAGCTAAAAATCATCACAGAAGGCTCGGGCACACAGATTTTTGCCACGACGTTTGCCCAGTGGGCGACCCGCGAAGCCCTCCGCCGCGCCGAGCCGCTCACATTATTGGTTCGTTTCTCGCCGCGGCAGAGGCAGCGCCCGATGAACGAGCTGCTCTCGAATGCCAGCAGGAACCCAGAGCTCGACCCTGTGGGCTCCCTCGTCGATGCAGACATGGGCGCTTACTATCACTGGATCAATCAACAGCGGCTCCAGGGTTACGATCAGTCAGCATTCCTGGTATGGTTCGAAGGCCACAACCAGGCGCTCGTGATCGCTCCTGCCTTACCCAGGGGAACGAAATCAAGCTCATCCCTGGACCTCGGGCAGCTCTCGGCGCTCGCTGTCAACTAAATCGCCGCCACGCCTGGAAGCGAAGACTTCATTTGCATCCTCTTCGCCTGCGTGTTCACTACCTCTTGTGATCCTCGACATGGAGGGGCCCTTCGCGTTGAGCCTACAATGACGCTGTTTCAAGTCTTTGTTTTGCGGGGACGCCGGGCTCCCGTGGCATCGCGCCAGAGGAGAGTTTCATGGAGATTGGTGATCACGTAGACCCCTCGCTCGAGTCTCGGTGTGCCGAGGCTTCGGATATTCTCGTCGACGAATCCAAGCGTGCCTTCCTGCGCGCTGCGGGGCTCCTTGTCGCGGGGCTTGTGCTGCCGGAGGCGCGCGCAGACCGGTCAGACCGGGCAGCATCGGCATCTGAACATAAAGTCATTCTCGTGGTGATCGGTGGTGTGCGTCGCGCAGAGAGCGTCTCGCCCGAGGGACTCGAGAACATACCTCATCTCATACAGGACCTTCTTCCTCGATCGGTTTTCTATGCGCACACACGTAATGAGGGTGTGACTGCTCACTTCAACGCAATCTCGAGCATTCTTACAGGCAACTGGCAGCGCGTCGACGACTGGGGCAAGGTCGCGCCTACCACTCCGACCTTGTTCGAGCAGTTTCGCAAAGCCAGGCGCGCCGACCGAAGCGATACATGGGTGGTGGCCAGTAACAAGGCGCTCACCAGCCTGATCGGCGCCAGTTCAGCAGCGGGCTACGGGACTGCCTACGGTGCAAACGTCGTGTTTCCGAAGCAACTCATGCTCACCGCAGTTGAAGAGGCGCTGCGTTCAGGCCGCACTGCCAACATGGCCGACCGTGCGATGGTCGAAACGGAGTTGCAGAACGCGTTGGAAGGCAATAATTTTGAAGGCCTTGGTTGGAACGTCTTTAATGCGGCTGACCAGCTTGACCCTCGCGTCGCGAGCAGCATCAAAGTCGCCATCGCCAATTTTGTTCGCAGCGGCGGCCCAACCTCGGGTGACGAACTCACCTTCTTCATGACCCGCGAAGTCATGCGCAAGTTCGCTCCCGGTGTGCTCACCGTAGTATTTTCCGATGTTGAAGCCGCACACTTCGGCTCGTACTCACTGCACGTTTCCGGTATTCGTACTGCCGATCGGCTTGCCTATCAGCTGTGGCAGGAAGTGGAATCAAACCCAGACTATCGCGGCAAAACCACCATGCTGATTCTCCCGGAATTCGGCCGCGATCCAGATGGATCATCAACCAACGGCTTCTTCAATCATCGCGCCAATGAAGACTCAACGCGCGACACATGGATGATGGCGATCGGTGCCTCTGTCGACAAGCCTCAAATCATAGAGCGCCCGATTCGTCACATCGATGTTTGCCCCACACTCACGGAGATCCTGAAGTGCAAGGGAGTTGAATCACAGGGCGCAAAGCTCGCGGAACTTCGCGGATAGCTGTGCCAGTCCGCAGGAAGAAAGTATGAAAACCGCAGACGGGTTATCGCAGGATCTTCAAAACGCCTTGAACAACGGGGTGTTGAAGCGCCTGCCGCTCACGTTCCTTCCCTTCGTCAACGAGCAGCTTAAAAAGTGGCAATATCTCTTCCCCAACGAGCGGCGTTCGGTGCAGAGACTGCTCCTTTATGTAGACGGTTTGAACGCCGAGCAGTCTTCCGCGCTGTTCAAGAATGTAGTTCAGTTGGAAGAGAAGATGGGCGTCCGTCACTGGCAATTCTCCGCGACGGAGCAGACTATCCAGAACTCCTCTGAACTGGCGCGCTCGTCCTACTTTCTTGAGTGGCGGCGAGCGGTGCAGGCGGTCTTCGACACTGTCGACCAACAACCTTTCCAATCGGAAAGCTCGTCAGTGAAGCGTCTCGTCCTGCTCGACATCCCACGGCCACTTCCCGTGAATGCGGCGACTATATGGCGTCGATGGCAAGGAATCGGCAAGGCGGTCAATTTGGAAATGGGCTTCTCCGGCAGCACACTCGGTCCTTTCGAAGTCCTTCTTGGCGGGATGCCCATCGAGAACGACAATCCATCTAAATTACTTCCAGCAAATCCGGGTCACGACGAATTCTCGGCAGACACATGGGTGATCGATGCAGGAAGCAGCGCAGTAGATGCAGTCCTCAATCACGCGACAGTGTCTATGGGTGCGCCAAGTTCGATTCTCCTCAGCTATGAACGCCTGGCCGTGTACCGCCAAAATTTCTCTCGCGAGATGAACACCATGCGCAAAGATCTCGCCGATGCAGACGCGGTCTTCGATCGGCTACGGACGGTGGATGTTACTGCGTGGAGCCCTCCTGAAGTCTCCGCCGATCCTGCGGTTCGCGAATTCGTACGCTCGCTTTACCTCGCGGGAAACGGTGCCGTCATCTTCGGCAATTCTTTTGTTGAGTGGGGAGCGTCTGAGGCGTTCCGCCGTGCCCGGCCATCATTTCTCGCGGCGAAATTTGGTGTTCGCGCCAAGCCGAAACCATTCACGGGCGTCGCAGTCTTCGACAATCCAGACCAGGTCAACCCCGCGCCTTCTGTCGACGACGTGCCCGGCAGCGCGGCCGACGCTGAAATGCTCGCGCTCTATATATGGCTCGCCGCTCAGCGCTACGACGAATATCGGCGTTCCACGGTCTGCGTCTGTCTCGCCGAGAGCATCTCCCAGGCCTACATCGTCGCTCCTCCGGAATTCACCATAACGCGCGGTTCAGATACGGTCTCGTTGCAGCAGCTTGGCACCTCACTCTCCACATGGCTTTCTTGAGTTTTTCGGTTTCGTTCTGTATTGCCGATCACTTCGTCCTTTGGTTCAAACACCGCGCCATATCAGATTGATAATTAACAAGTTGATTCCATTGCTCTGCTGCGGATTTCCATGCTCTGTTCCCGCTTCCTGCTGCTATAGTTCCCATGTGTTGTAACGAGGTTTTTTGAGGTTGCCAAAGGCGTTATCTCGGAAGGGAGTCATCCATTGATCAGACGCGACTTTATCAAGACGGCAGGCGCAGTCCTGGCCTCTACCGCATTGTCTGGTTCTCGCGCACTTGCCGAAGAGCAGATTTCGTCGGGGAGATCGATTCTCCCCATGAACCGCAACTGGCGCTACCACCCCTCAAAAGTTGCGGGCGCTGAAGCAGTCGGATTCGACGATTCGAAGTTTGAACAAGTCATCATCCCGCATACAAACATTGCTTTACCCTGGCACAGCTTCGACGACAAGGATTACGAATTCGTCTCCACCTATCGTCGTCGGTTCAAGCTGCCTCAAGGTGCCGCAGGCAAGCGTGTCTTCGTCGATTTTGAAGGCGCCATGACTGCTTCGACCGTCTGGATCAACGGTGTTCTTCTCGGCGAGTACAAGGGTGGCTTTACACCGTTCTCATTTGAACTTACAAAACACCTGCGTCCTCAAAATGAAAACGTTTTAACGGTGCAACTCGACTCAACGGAACGCGGCGACATTCCCCCCTTTGGATACGAAATCGACTACATGACCTTCGGCGGAATCTATCGCGAAGTTTCTCTTCGCGTCGTTCCCCATCTCTACATCGACAACATCTTCGCCCAACCCAAAGATGTCCTCAGTGCGAGTCCATCACTCGATGTCAATTGTTTTCTCGCTGGTGATGTTGCGGGGGGCGGCTCCATCTCGCTCGAGGCAGAGCTTCGCGACGGAGACAAGGTCATCGCGAAAGCAAACCGCACGATTGAGCGTTCATCCTCCGCGGCCAATCCCTCCATTTCCCCAACCGGACTCGATCCTGACACCGATGCCCCTGTTTACACCACGATCGAAACGCTTGAGGATCCTGCGCGCTACACCGTGTCTCTCACGCATCTCGGAGACATCCAGTTCTGGAATCTGGACCAGCCCCATCTCTACACGGTCCACGTGCGTCTCACCCAGGCCGGCAAGGTTATCGACCAGGACACTCGGCGGGTGGGCTTCCGCGAAGCGGCGTTCACCGATCATGGATTCTCGCTGAATGGCAAAATCATCAAGCTGCGCGGACTCGACCGGCATCAGACATTTCCATTTGTCGGTCAGGCCATGCCGGCCCGCGTCCAGCGCCAGGATGCCGACATTCTGCGCAAGCAACTTCATTGCAACATCGTCCGCACTTCGCACTACCCCCAGTCGCGCCACTTCCTCGATCGTTGCGACGAAATCGGCCTGCTCGTGCTTGAAGAGATTCCCGGCTGGCAGCATATCGGCGACGAGAAATGGAAGCAGGTGTCCATCGACAACGTTGGCCGCATGATCCGCCGCGACTGGAACCACCCTTCCATCATTCTCTGGGGAGTGCGAATCAACGAGTCTCTCGATGATCACGACTTCTACACGCGCACCAACGCACTGGCCCACGCCCTCGATGATTCACGCCAAACCGGCGGCATCCGTTACTTCCAGGAGTCGGAGTTCCTCGAAGACGTCTTTACGATGAACGACTTCGGCTTTCCATTGAAGCCACCGAATCATCCCCGCTATCTGAATACTGAGTTTGTCGGCCACACTTTTCCCACCAAGACCACCGATGACGATGAGCGCCAGCGCGAGCACACTCTCCGCCATGCGCGCATTCACAATCAACTTGCGTCGAACCCTCAATACGCGGGCGGTATCGGATGGTGCGCCTTCGACTACAACACCCACTCCAACTTTGGCGCTGGCGATCGGATCTGCTATCACGGAGTTACCGACATTTTCCGCGAGCCGAAACCTGCTGCCGGCTTTTACAAGTCGCAATGCGACCCGGCAGAAGAGGTCGTGCTCGAGCCTGCATTCCACTGGGCGCGTGGCGATGAGTCCATCGGCTTCACCAAGGCTGTATTCTGCTCGAACTGCGATCACATCAAGGTATTCGCACGCGCAAACTCCGACCCTGCAAATCCATGGGTTCTCGTTGCCGAAATCGATCCGGATCGCGCGGAGTTCGAACACCTCAAATACCCGCCGTTTGTCCTTGAACTGAACAAGATCGATCTGAAGAAACTCGGGGCACCCTGGGGAGATTTGCGGGCAGACGGTTTCCTCAACGGCAAGCAGGTTATCTCCAAATCGCTCTCAGGCAGGGGCGTCGACACAAAGTTTGCACTGATTGCCGACGACCGAGAACTCCACGCAGACGGAGCTGATACCACTCGGGTCGTCTTTCGCGTAACCGATGAGTTCGGCGCCATGCGCACTTATGCAAACGATCCGATCATCTTTACGCTGGAGGGTCCCGGGAAGCTGATCGGCGACAATCCATTTTCGCTTGTGGGCGGAACGGGGGCAGTATGGATTCGTGCCGGTGAAGAGCCGGGCATTCTGCGAGTCACCGCGAAACATCCACGACTCGGTGAGCAGAAAATCGAAATCAAGCTGCTTTCGGCACCCCGCGAGGAAGTCTAGCGTTCAAGAGAAGGGTTCCTCTTTGCCGTGCCGACGCCAGCTTTCAACATGCATGTCGAGAGAAGTTTGCTGCCAACTCCCTTGAGGTGCACTCGTTAAACCGGACCGGAAACACTCATCGCAGGATCGACAGCCGAGAGTGACATGTTTGAAACGTTGAAACCAATAACGCGCAGGCGTGTCTTGAAAAGTGCGCCGTCTGTTGCGGCGTTGCTGACGCCTGCTGCCTCCTGGGCACGGCAATGCAACAGCGTTTCGTCCGGCGCTGCTCACGATGACCTCGATCTGCCGGTCCTCGCACAACCTGACTGGGTGTTTGCATCCATCGGCGATTCAGAGGTGGAGCGGTATCGGCTTTTGAGAACAGGGAGCATGTGGACGGGAAATAACCGGGCTGCAGGACTAAACGTGGATATCGCGTTAGCAAGACAGCAGGCCGTAATCTCTATCGAATCCCCCGCGGTGCCTGTCCAGCGCATACAGATTCGCTGGAAACGTCGGCTGGCAGAAGATGTTCTTGCGCTCGGCGACGCATGGGAACGCAGTTACGGGGACTTGGAATGGCGACCGCTGCAGGCGGAACGCGTGTTGCCCTGGTACGCGCTCCTTCATTCACAAGGGCGAACGTCCGGCATGGGAATCAAGACGGGGACCGCCGCATTTGCCTTTTGGCAAGTGGATGCAGCCGGCATCTCGCTGTGGCTTGACGTGCGCAATGGGGGTAACGGTGTATCGCTGCGGAACCGCAGGCTTGGAGCAGCCACGATCGTGATGTGCAAAGGCGGTGGGGATGAAACCGCCTTCGGGGTCGCGCAACGTCTATGCCGAGCAATGGCTGATGGCACTACGGTAGCCGCCAGACGGGGCACAAAACAAATCGATGCCATCTATGGCAGTAACGATTGGTACTACGCATATGGACAAAATACACACGACGGCATTTTGCGTGACGCCGATCTCGTGGCATCTCTTGCGCCTGCAGGCGGCCCCCGGCCGTTCACGGTAATCGACGACGGCTATCAGAACCCATCCCGATTTCCAAGCATGCCTGGGCTTGCCTCTGCAATCCGCAACCGCAATGTGATTCCGGGCTTATGGATTCGTCCTTTGCGCGCGGCATCAGCGACGCGCTGGAATCTGCTTCTGCCGGATTCGCGGCGTATCCGATCAGGAAACGAGCGGGCACCCTTAGCCTACGATCCCACCATCCCCGAAGCGCTTCACGCCGTTGCATCTGTCGCAGCCGAGGCCTGCGAGTGGGGCTTTGAATTGATCAAGCACGACTTCACAACCTGGGAGTTGTTCGGGCAATGGGGAAGTCAGATGGGTGCCTCTCCCACCCTGGGCAATTGGCACTTCAATGATCACACGGTCACCAATGCTGAAATCGTGACTGGGTTGTATCGACAACTTCGCACAACCTGCGGGGAAGACCGCGTCATATTGGGGTGCAACACGGTAGGACATCTTTCGGCCGGTCTGTTCGATGCTTCTCGCACTGGTGATGACGTGAGTGGCAAGGAATGGGAAAGAACACGGCGGACGGGCATCAACACTCTGGCTTTTCGCGGGCCACAGCATAAGACCTTCTATTCACTCGACGCTGACTGTGTCGCGATCACCCCGGATGTGCCTTGGTCTCTGACTCGCCAGTGGCTCCAGGCAGTTGCGGACAGCGGAACCGTGCTTTTGATTTCGCCCGATCCCAGGGCCATCGGCCACGAACAGAAACAATCGCTTCGCGAGGCTTTCGAACGCTGCGTTGCAAAACCGGCCAGCGAACCGTTGGATTGGATGCAGACCCGAACACCTGCCTGCTGGAGAACTTCTGCCGCAACTCAGAATTACGAATGGATTGCGGAAGAAGGCGAGAGTCCATTCCCCATCGGAATACAACGCGGAACCGATTAAGCGAGAGGCGCGATGAATCTGCATTCAGTCGATGAATCTGCATTCAGTCACGGAGACTAAGAGTGGAAGGTAGTCAAGCAATCTGTCCTTAACTTAGCGCGGCAGGGTCAGGGCTATTGTTCGTTCGTGTTCCCACGCACGGAGAGGCAATCTGGATCACCCGCTATAAGTCATTAGTTTTGGGGGGCTTTTGGTGGACCTGATCGGGATCGAACCGATGACCTCTTCCATGCCATGGAATGAGCAAAACCGCAAATTATAGACGGCACAGCACTTAGAAGTCGGCTGAGTCGGCAAAACCGGCACAATCGGCGCTGTTTGCGACAAAGATGCGACAAACATTTGCAGCGGGCCAAAGGGCCGATCCGTGTGGGATCGGCCCATTCTCTTTCATTACCTTTCTGTACTTGTGCAATAACCTGTTGCACGATTGCCGAGGCGACCCTATAGCACAGGACAGTCAGCCGTTGTCATACCCTTGAGGAGACGATGACCAAAGCGCTTCAAGCACCGCCTGACTATGCTGCCCTGCTCAAAGACATCAAGGAGCGTGTCCGCACCGCCCATCCCCTTGAGAAGGGGATGGGGTTGTTGATGTTTTTGTAAGCGTACGCCCAGTCTCCGTTGACAGCGGGTAGCGTATGCCATCAGGTTCAATACTTGGGTTGGTAAGCCGGCAGGTGGCTTAAGGGTCATTTGTACGAAATGCCGGTTTGAACGAAGTCGCTGGCGCGACGGACTGAGAGTTGTGGTTAGCGCAGCAAGGTCCGCCGTTTAGGGTGAGTGGTCATAGGAGGAGGTTCCTATGACCCCACTTCGCCAGCGCATGCTGCA
>NZ_JBAUUO010000169.1:0-10903 GCF_049582745.1 Occallatibacter sp. | reverse complement strand
GCCCTCACTCCAAACCCGCACATCTGAAGCCGCCTAAGACACACTCATCAGGTGTCCACCATAAAAAACAAGCGGACACCTCATGACACACTCTCCAACTGTCAACAGGGACTGGCCGTACGCTTACTGTGCAACAAGAGCGGAGAATCACTCAAACGAAGAGGGAAGTGAAGTCCGCCGTGCACAGCCTGCCGTTGTCCGAAAGAACTTCCGCGATTAGCAAATCATTGCTCACGGATTCGGTTGTGCCTCACCGCCCGGGAAAATCATATTCCCGGGCGCTGACTGATTGGTATCTGTTCAAAATCGGAGTCGATGCCTACTCGTCTGCCGGTACAGTCCTGATAGAGAAGCACGCTGTGCACCCTGAGAGTAAGGACAGCTCAAGGAAGAAGCGTCGAGCGATTGGACACTGATGGCCGAGGAATGGTCATTTTCGGGCGTCAGAATACTGGAAACGTGTATGCCGTGAGTCACATCAGCCATGGTGAGGGTTGCTACACTTTAATTGCCTCTACCGCATGGACTCGTTCGCGAGTTCACCTTTTATCAATTTATGCCACGCAAGACCGAGCGCCCGATCCCGTACGACTGTATCGGCTATAGCGAAATAGGTCCATCGACCCAACCAGGTGCCATACCAGGCGATCTCGCTGAACTCATCTAATTGCGGTCGGGGTGGGTGGGAGCGTTGGATGATTTCCTGGATCATCAGATCCTTCGCCGGCCCTCCTTGTGGAAGCTCGCCGGCACACTCCGCTTGGAAGAGTTCTCTCCTGGCTTCATCCACGATCACCTCGCCCTGTGAGCAAAACCAACATTCAGTTTTCAGCCATTCGCATATCACTTCACACCACTTTTGTGCATCCTGCGTGCGCTTGCGATCCAGCGATTCGGCCTCCGCAGCGGCGCAGGTCTTGCTGGCAGCTTTCGATCGCTGCATAAGCTCCCTGGTGCTGATCTCGCCTCTGCTCGCAAGAATGCGGTCCGCAAGCGGGGCCTGCCCCGCGCAAATAAGATTACGAAGATGCGACTCGCTGCATGGCAACCTATTGGCAAGAGCGCGCAGGCTTGTCTTCCCGCGAACGTTGAAGAGCGCCTCGCCGCGTTGGACGTCGTTCAGGTGTTGCCATTTCGATGCCAGTTCGTCAATGGATGCAGGAATGCCGTTGTTTGTCATGAATGTGCAATGGAACGAGCAATAGTACTCCTAGTTCGCCGCCAAGTCTGTGAGCAACGCGGTGCTGAAAACAGAGGCCGTGAATCTGAGCAATCTCCGTTGCAAACCCGGGTGTTGCGCAGGTCTGATTTTCCCGATGCGCAACGAAAGTTGGGGAAATGTGGCTGTTGCGCGGCGAATTCTCGGCAGGTGCGCAACACTCTTGGGCTGTGGCAACGCATCGCGCTACCTTTCGGAAGGTAAAGCGCCCAAGTCTGACCAAGAGGGACCCAAACAACGGTGGCGGTGGGAGAGTTGAAGATGAGCGATTCCTGTTTTCGACGTCTGATGGAGTCAATCCGGGACAAATCGACCAAGTCGCTATACTAGGACACCCGATTTACCCGGAAATTGGTCCATAACTCACAGTGCTCTGGTGGGGAACATGTGTTCCCCCGCCTTTTTGATGTGATTTTGTCGGCCAGATTGTGAGAGCTGATTTTGGGCGGCCGCGGCTGAACGGCAACGGTTGGTTGTTTCCCCTTGTTCAGCATGTCCATCGTTTACCTGACCCTGATCCGGAAGACATGTGGTTGCGATCCGGAGACACCATGCAGCACGCGATGTTCAGAACGTCGGCCGTATCGCTGGACAGCCTGGGGCACCGGAGCACCGGCCGGGTGACAGAGAGGATGACGGCAAGAGAGGACGACATATGGCGACATATATAGAAGGTCCGGGACCGCCGAGGATCTGGCCGGGGAGCCTGGCCGGGGAGCCTGCCGGGATACTGGGCCGGGAATCCTGCCGGGGAAGGAAGCGGCTTCGGCCCTTCCCCGCGCGCGCGAAAATATATTGTGCGCGGCGAGGAAGGGACCTGGTGGATAGATCTCATCCCTGGTCCATGCGGTGAAGTCGTTCTTGAGGTTGTACCAGAAGTCGGTGATCTGGTAGCCCTCCAGTCCACCGATCCAGGGCCGCCCGTAGCGGGTCAGGGGCAGGATCTGGATGGTGTTGGCCTTCTCGTTCTTGTAGCCGGTCGTGAGGATGCCTCCGAATGCCAGAACACTGCATGTGATCAGTGCCGCCCATCCTGGAGGAGATCCAAACAGCATCATGGTTCCAACACCGGTGTCGTGGGGCTTTGGCTGAGACGTCTCCTGAGTACATACTCATCATGTAGCTAAATCCAGGCAGGCTCGTCTTGACGGGATGCCTTCTAAAGGATGAGTATATGAGTCGATTGCTTCAGTCGTTTCCCCGGTCCCGCCGTAGCACCCCATTCCGCCGCAAGGTCTGGGGCGAGATGTTCGGTGGTCTTCTCCGCGATGCCCGGGAGGAAAGGGGCCGCTCCGTCGAGGATGCGGCCCAGGCAGCGGGGATGGAAGTAGCGGAGTGGGAGGCCGTAGAAGCCGGCCAGGTTCCCGAGAACTGGGAGCAGGTCCGCCGCATGGCCGACGGACTGGGGATCGATCGCAGTTGGCTAACCCCGCTCGTCCTCTTCTGTCACGAGGCCTGGGGCTAGTAGCGTTGCGGGGGCCAGGGCCTTCCGAGACTCTGGCATCCGTACTCATAACCGGATAACCTCATCTCCTGAGAAGGGAGGTGAGTCAGATTAGGAAGCCAACGGAACAGAAGGTGAAAAGAATGAACTTGAACGTACCCGTCGAACTTCATAACGCCTTTAAGGCGACCACTGCTGCCCAAGGTCAGAACATGACCGACATTTTGATGGAGTTCATCACGAACTACGTCGCCAAGCACTCTCCCAAGGGGCGGCGCCGGTGAAACGCGCCGCTCTCTATATGAGGGTGTCGACCCTCGATCAGCGTCCGGAGAGTCAGTTACATGACCTTCGGCAGATGGCAGCACAGCGTGGTTATGCCATCGTTGACGAATACATAGACAGGATCAGCGGCACCAAAGCCAAGCGGCCCGGGCTCGATCAGATGATGGCCGACGCCCGCCGCGGTCGGTTCGATGTTGTCCTTGTCTGGGCTTCCGATCGGATCGCACGATCGGTAAAGCACTTTTTAGATGTGCTCGACGAACTCAACCGGATAGGGGTCGAGTACGTCTCGTTCCGGGAAAACATCGACACGGGAGGCCCGTTGGGTAGGGCCATCGTGGTCATCATCGGAGCCATCGCCGAACTGGAGCGCTCGCTGATCGTCGAGAGAGTGCGCGCCGGCATGCGGCGCGCGCGCTTGGAAGGAATCCGTATCGGTCGAACTCCGCTGGTCCTGGACAACGCCGCTATCCAGCAAGACCGTCAACGTGGCCAGAGCATCCGCCAGATCGCCAAGGGCCATCGCATCTCGACCGCTACCGTGCAACGTGTGCTTCGCAAGCACGCCCAAACTACTCAGGAGCATGCCGCATGACCGAACATCTTCTTGTTCTGCTTGTCTGCTTGGCCGTCATCGTCGTGCTGGCCATCCTTATATATGTGGCAACTCGTGGTCAGATCAATGCGCTCACAGCCGTCTACGAAATGCGCCTCACTCTGCAGCAGGTCCTCGCCAACACCCAAAAGATCGACTGCTCGCTCGACAAACAGCGCCGCGTCCTCTTCGACGCTCACAAGCGAATCAGCGCTGTGACAAAAGGGGTCACAAAACCCGCTTCGTAAACCCCACAAAATGCACGGCCGGATCTCAACGATCCGGCCGTGTCAAAAGGTGTAGCTTCGGATACAGCAAAGGGCGACTATTGAACTAAGAGATTCAAGATCGTCGAATGCGTCACCGACCCACTTGCTGCCGTCACCGTCACAGCATAGCTTCCGGGGAGCGATCCTGTCGTGTAGGGCACTGTCACTGAATACGCGCTGCTCTTCGAACTCAGATCGGCAGTATCGCCGGAATAAGCCGCAGTGACTGTATGCGCGCCGGCAGTTGAAAAAGACGTCCGGAATTGAGACGTTCCGTTTGTCAGCCCGACCGGGGACCCGGAGTTGGCGCCGTCAACACTGAACTGCACCGTTCCAGACGGAGCCGACGTTGAACCGATCGCTTTAACCGTTGCTGTGAAAGTATCCATGCTTCCCTTTGAGGGCGTCTTCGAGCTCGCAGTCAACG
The DNA here is from genome assembly GCF_049582745.1 of Occallatibacter sp. Taxonomy (GTDB): domain Bacteria; phylum Acidobacteriota; class Terriglobia; order Terriglobales; family Acidobacteriaceae; genus Telmatobacter. Next base: position 6,664 of record NZ_JBAUUO010000169.1, on the reverse strand, counting down.
CGGTCGACGTGGAGTACTGAGTGGGCGACGTCGTTGAGCCGCCACCTCCGCCGCCTCCACAACTCGCAACGCCGATAAAGATCGACCCGGTTGCACAAATCGCAAGAAGCAGATTCTTCCGTCTCTTCACCGGGACCGCGACAAACACGACAAATGCCGCGGAGATGCTGCCGAGGCTAGCTATCCATCGGATGTGTCTCGGCCGATTTGATGCAGTCGGTCCCGCACTTACTGACTGTGCTTGCGCTGTGGTGAGCGTCAGGGAAGCACTGCCAGAACCTGATACTGAATTGGGTGAAAACACACAAGCCGCGCCTGTTGGCAGTCCAGAACAAGAAAAGTTCACGGTTCCCAAGAACCCATTCTGATATCCGACCTGAACGACGGTCGGGGTAGTTGTCTGCCCGTTGGTTACGGAGAGGTTATTGGGATTCACTGAGATGGTGAAGTCCGGGACGACAATCCCGATGATCACGTCACCCGATGTGCTTGCCAGATAATTTGAATCTCCACCATATCTAAGAGTCACTACATGGTTCCCTCCTGCAAGCCCGGCTGTGGGGATTGTCAGATTTGCAGCACCAGTCAACTCCGCTCCAAAATTGGGGCCGGCGGTCACTGACAGCGGGCTTCCTACATTCGTTCCGTCGATTGCGAGCTGCACCGTTCCGGCTGGAGTTGGATACGAAGGCTCAGAAGGGGGTGGCAGAGTTGTAGCGATGATGCTCGCAATCATGTTGACCGGTGTCCCGCCAAGGATGCCCCCGTATGCTGACAATGAAAACGTAGTTTGGGAGGGAACCGGAGCAGTTGAATATGTAAGAGTCAGCGGCGCGCTAGTGCAGCTTGCATAGTTTGAATCGCCGGAGTACGTAATTGCAATCGGACCGATCGGCGATGGTAGTTGTGAGACCTGGAGCGTAAGCTGGGCAATCGTCGCGCTCGGAAGTTGGAATGCTCCTCCAGACAAGGAACCACTCCCATTGCCGGTCACAGTCGTCGGCCCGGCAATGAGAGTTGACCCTGAGTAGACGCTGATCGTTCCAGTTGGAGCGACCATGTTGCCCAACGTTGCAGCCAGCTTGGCCTGGTAAAGCAGGGCATAAGGATTCAACACGAGATTCCATCCCGGTCTGAGGATGGTCGTATTCGCTGTCACATTGCAGCTCATCTGCGCGGGAGTGACAGTGATGCTTGCTGTTCCGCTACTTGCATTGAAGCTCGGATCACCTCCATAGGAGGCGTTTACTGTGTGCGAACCAGCCAAGAGTAGATTGCTCGGAATGTCCTCTGTATAACTCTGAGCGTTAATGGCGAACTGCCCGAGTGAGTTGATTCCGTCGGTGAATGTCGCCGAGCCTGTTGCATTTCCGTATCCGCTTTGCCCCTTCACGTCCGCACGAAGCAGCAGGAGGCTCCCGTACGGAACGGAAGCAGGCGGCGGGCCGAATACCCCCGTGGAAGTGTTGTAGTTCAGGATTGTGACTTTGGTTGTGCTTGCTTCCGGAGAAATGCTCACGCTCACCTCAGCTGAATCGCTGGGGGCAAATTGCGTGTCGCCGGCATAGTGTGCAGTGACCTTGTAGTTCCCGCCGGGAAACGAATTTACCTGGCCCGTAATCGCACCGCTTTGCAGCGATCCCAGGTAGATTGAACCGCTTTCCGTCGTACCAAGCAGAGAGACATCTCCGGTGGGACTCCCGGACGACGCCCTCACATCGACGACCGCATTGATCGCCGTGCCATGAATGGCGGTCACTGTCCCGATTCCGCCGTTCAGATCGAGCGTCGTATTGGTCGGGGTAAAAGCAATGCTCGACCAGTTGTTCACCAGGTTTGCAATATCGACACTGCCTAGGCCCGTAACCATGTCATATCCGATGGTCGAATCGTGGCCCTTCATTCTACCGATCGGTTCAGCGGCTCCCGCAGGAATCTCGCAGTCGGAACTCAAACTGGTACATGCCACGCGATTTCCATCTGTAGCGACGTCATGGAAGATCGAGGCGCGTTGGGCGCTCGATGCCAGTCGATACAGTGTGAAGTTGGCATTCCCCTGGCGTCCGTATTTCTGGTTGATGATGGCCATCACACCAGCCATCGCAGGAGTACTCGCTGAGGTCCCGCCGACGGCAACAAAGTACTGCGACGACGACGAAGGATCGCAATTGCCGACGGGGGCAGTAGCATTCGCATCGCAGACTATATAAGCGGAGTTGTATACGCCGTTACTCGCAAACAAAGAGACATCCGGCACATCGCGCACACCGTCTGCCGGCACTCCCGAACCAGCTTGCCAGATTGGTTTGGGCCACCCCGAGGCGCATGAGCTTGCGCTCGTGCCGCTTGACGTCACGCAGGAACTTGGCCCCCCGCTGGTGGCGATTGTATCCAGATAGAGAGAGCCCGCGGCTCCGTTGTTGCAGGCAGTCACGGGGTTATCTCCGGTTGTCGCGTCGAGCACGGAGCTGCCGCAACTGTCGTTCCACGGAACTTCCGGGATGTATCCAAGCGCTGACTCCTTGGTTGTCGGATCGCTCGTCAGGCTCCAGTAGTTCGTCCAAACGCTGTACTGGTTGAAGTCGGTGCCGCCGACCGCCACGTTGTATGGAGTCGAGGCGAGTCCGCTGACCGCCATGGGGTGAATCGCCAGGTTCTGATTCGGGCCGGTTGGGTCGCAAGCAGCCGAGCCCTGGTCGCCTGAAGAGACCAGCACCGTGATCCCCTCGGCGGCAGCCTGCTGCCACATTGCTTTTTCGAACGCGTTTCCCGTTGTTCCCAGGAACAACTCGCAGTCGCCATAACTTTCGCTGATCACGGGCGCTAGATTGTTGTCAATGATGTAGAGCGCGGCTAGATCCACTCCGGCCGTTGTCTCTGTACTGGCTGCACTGACGAGTTCGATATGTGCTCCCCTGGCCACGGCCCCTGCCCACTCCACGTCGAGATCGGACTCGAGTTCATCCGCCTGAAAGCCGGGATCGGCGCCGGCGATGATGACGGTAGGGTCGTTTTTGGGGAGCCCAAGGAATGCACGGAAATAGGCTGGATCGGAAGGGTTGATATCAGTCTCGCCGACGATCGCAATTGCTTGTCCCGTTCCATCGAATCCTGCATTCCACAACGGCAACAGATCGTAGATCGTCGCGAAGTCGTAGGGGGCCACCCCAAAAAAGCTGCTGAGGAGCGTAGGCCCCTTGAGGGTAAGGTCTGGATTGGCCCCCGGCACGCGTTCTGGACGCGGCTGTCCCTTTGTTTCACGCAGGGCCGGCCCACGAATCGCCATCGAGCGACGTCCAAGGTCGTTCAGAGAGACCACACCTGCAACCACGGGGGCGAGCGCCGTTGGGATGCTCGGGTCGCGATCGTTCGCCAGATGCATCGCTCCATTCACTTCATAGCGATGAATCTCCGTGTGGAATGCACTTTCAACCTGGCTGGCGTTGCCACTGAATTCAATCACGGTTCCAGCTTTGCTCAAGCTAATGTTTGTGAACCCGTGAGATGCAAGCCAATCGCTGACTGCTTGGATATCTTCTTTCGCCGGTCCGAACTGCTGCCCAACCTGTTCCGGAGTGAGCCATTGATGAAACTGCGGTGAGCTAGGATTCTGTTGCGACTCAAGAAGACTATTCAACGCGGCTTCCTGCTCAGGACTGCGGCACAGCAGCATCAGCATACGATGCAACGGTAAGTCCTGTATTGCTGCTCCATGATCATTCGCAGCGTTGGCGAACAAGATCGTGTTGCCCCTGAGTGCCGTGAAACGGCTGTCGTCAACGTTCCCGGAGATGCGAGGCACCCGTGAGACGAACTGAGAAAGGGAACTCCGCGTAACCTGCCCAAAAGATGATCGAGGGGCCAACGCGAGGGTGGCAACGAATCCTATGCACAACACAAAACCAGTAAGTCGGCGCAAAGGCATGTCAGCGAGTCCTGGCTACTGTCAAATGCGTTCCTGATGCCGCCGGCAGCGCGGTGTTCGCTGGACGGGTCACGAACGCCTGGCTTGTTCACGATGCAGCAAGATCGCGGAAGATGATTACCTCTAGTCGCAGTCGCGAACCTCGAAGATGATCCCTGTCTTCGGATCGGGTTTGAGAGAAAATGCATCGATTGACACCGATGGCATCAGCAAGTAGAACCCCGGTTGACTGAAAAATGAACTTGGGAGAGGAAAAGATACTTGTCGAACGTAGGCTTGGTTTTGTTCTAACGCGATGATTGTCTGCTGATCGGATCCGGAAGCCATCCGATCCTGTTGAATAGCAATCCCTTCAGTTCGACGCTTCATGGTAGTTGTGTCGAAAAGGGCTCCGTATCCTACGTTGACATGCAGATGGTGGCTGTCAAAGCCGATATTCGATTGCCCATGATTGAGTATTGTGATGTCGATAGTGATGGCTTTATCTCCCACGCAAACAGAAGAGCGTGGAGCTGAGACCTTTACCTCCAAGGAGGAGTTAGCCTTCACTTCGCCGGCGGCATTCGGTAACGCTAGGCTCAGACCGCAAATAGAAAGATATATCGCAAGACTCTTCATGGTTTTGTCCCGTGCTCCGTATTATCATCTAAGACTCTTGCTTTTTCCACTGAATCGGCCACTGCCGCGTTCAACTTGTCGCCAACTTTTGTATTAAGCTTCGTTGACGCAGCATTGGCCGCATTCTGGGGATTCTTACTCGTAGCGGAGGCACTTGTGCCGGGGATTGACTTATCTAACGCCTCTGCAACAGACAGGTTATCGGCGGCGTGAGTTTCTTCGTGCTCTTTCAGATGGGCAGTTGACTTGTCGAACGCCGCTTGCTCGGCTGGATCGGAACTCTTCCATTCGGGTAACTGGATCGTCTGCGACAAGGTCGTCGTGACTTTGTCATCAGAAGGAGCGGTTAGGGTAACCTTTGTGTTCTCACCGGAGGCCGTCACGCTCATCGTTGGTTTGAAGTTGACTTCAAAATGCGGTGTTGTCATTCCCGAATACTTTCCATCGAAATGTTGGTTCGCACTAGCAAGCGCCTCTTTAGCGGTTGCTCCAGTGACGCGATAGTAGACGTAATTTACGCCTTTATCTACTACTACATGCCCATCTGAATCGAACCTTGAAAGGGGGTTGTTCCAAACGTACGCATAGAGGTTCAGGCTCTGCGGACTTGTAATGTCAGCAAAGGGTATGGGAACAGGAACTGTACTCCAGTCCGGCGACATGAACCGGCCCACTGTCGACCTATAGAATCTGGCTCCGAAGTAATCGTTGAATGACTCTGTGTCGCGTTCTTTGCCGGTTAATTTGTAGTGATTCGGGAGCAAGTTCGTGATTGGACGCTCGCCTCCGAACGGGTAGAAATCCGATTCATCTTGTATGCTTCCGCTCGCATCCGTGACTACGTTGGACGAACCAAGATGGTCAGAGAAGAAGTAGTAGACGTTTCCGCTGCTGATGTCGCGGCGTGCAAGCCGCTTGGCGCCCATGAAGATGTATTCGCTGGTCAGATTGCCTGATAGATCGCTCTCGGCTAGAGCATCGCCCTGCTCGCCTCCCCAGTACATGGTTCCCCCGGACTTCTTGACCCGCGCATCGTCGCCATTGTAGGTATAGGTCACCCCCGCAGTGCACGACGCCATTTCCTCGGCATTCCATGCGTACCCACCGGAACTGCAGCCCGACGTGTTGATGCCGTCGCTCGTGACGTTCCCGGCCGAATCGTATCCGAAACCGCCCAACGTGAATCGGTTATTAGTGTTTACCGCCTGGCTGAGGGACATGGGATTTGTTCCGGTACCCGGGACAGTATTGGTCTGGTAGAGGTTACCCCAAGGATCGTAGACGAAAGCTGTTCCCCAGGTCGTACCGGAAGTAGCCTGCAACACGCGGTTCAGTGTGTCGTATGTAAACGCCTGGTTGCGCGTTGTGTCCTTGCTGTTCGTGATTGCGAAAAGATTCCCGTTGTCGCTCGCTCCGAGATGATAGTTGAAGCTGAGGTTGATGATCGTGCCGTGTGGCCCTGTCGCTGTAATCGCCAACGGCTGGAGTCGCGAATTATATGTATTCGAGCCGCTGATGCCGGCGCTGCCAAATATGGCTGATGCCAATCCCCCCGGCGGCGCATAAGATGCGCTGCTTGCGTACGGAATTGTGTGAGTGTTGTCGGTGATCGAGAGGATCTGGCCGGCATTGTTGTACTTGTACTCGACCACAGAATTGCTCGGACTCGGATAGGTGATCTTCCAAGGTGTGCCGTCGGGGGTGTACGTCGTTGAGACCGTCTTGTTGATGCCCGAGATTGTGCGGGACTCGCTGGAAACCCGCCCCATCTTCTCGTATGTCCACGTTGTAGATCCGGAGCCGTCAGACATGCCCGTCCGGTGACCTACTCCGTAATTGCCCGACCCCGTGGCATCGTACGTAAAGGTGACAGCCGGATCACCATTAGAAAATGTTTTTCCCGGAGAGCGATTCAGGCCGTCATAGCTTCCGAAGTTCACCTGAATGCTGCGTGCATCTGTCTTTGTTTGAAGATTGCTATTTGCGTCGTACGTGTATTTAGTTCGATTTCTAGGCTCGTTGTTGTCGCAGTTCTCATTCATGCTCGAGTCCGACAGGCAATCTTAGCATCGAAAAATGGTGAAGCTCGGACAGAAATAGTCTCTGATTCTGATCATGGAG
>NZ_JBAUUO010000168.1:0-67839 GCF_049582745.1 Occallatibacter sp. | reverse complement strand
GCGGGCTGCGCATGTTGCAACGGCGCCTGGCGCTCCGGAGCCCGCTGCTGGCGCTCAGGATGTTGCACCGGGGCCGGAGGCCGCTGTTGTGGCGTCGGTTCCTGCCTCCTCGGAGCCGGCTGCGGCCTCATCGCCGGCTGTTCGGGACGTGCGGTCGGTTCGTGCCCCCTTGGCTGCGGCGCAGGCTGACCCGGCCTGGCATTCCCTCCGTTGTTAGGCTGGTTGCGCATCGGAACCGGCGCTGGGGCATGAATGTTGTGGTCTGCCGGCAGCGGTTTCGCAGCTACCATTCTCTGCGGGTGCCCATGGTTCTCTTTGGCAAAGTTGCCCCGGTCGCTCCGCGCCGCCTGCACCTGCTGCATCTGCGCGCTCATCGGAGGCGTGTGCTGCTCGCGTCGTGCCTGGATTTCCGCTGGTCTCGGACGCACTTGTATTCCGCCCGGCCCGTTGTAGCTCAAACGGTTTCCGTTCCTCGCTTGGTTCTCCGCGCGGTAGTTGTACACGTTGTGAACCCCATTCGTGTCCACGTTGTTTACCGAGCGGTTGTAGTCGAAGTGATCCCCTCGCCAGTACCCGCCCTGGTAGCCGAATCCGATATAGCCAAATCCATAATCGATCCCGCCGTAGTAGCCGATATGCCGGCCCCAGTATCCCCGATGCCATCCGCACCGCCCGCGATAGTAGCTCCAGTAGCCTGGCGTCCAAAGCGCTCCCTGATACGGCGCATACACCCAGGCACCCGGCACCCAGTAGTAGCCATCCGGCGCCCAATACCAATAACCGGGAGTCCAGATGTAGTCATCACCCGAGCATGGCGGCTGGTCATACTCCGGCAGCGGCGGCGGGGGCTGCGTCGCATATTCGACCGGCTGATCGTCGCTGTCGTAGTCCCCTGACTGATCCTGCGGATATTGGCCTGAATCGTTTGCGCTTGGCCCCTGGGCCGAGCTACTGGCGGAAGCGCTCGGCGGATAGACGCCCGCATCGTAGCTTCCGCCCTGCGACGACGCATCCGAGACGGGCGCGACATTCTCCGCGGCCGGGTCCTGCGAAGGATTCTGATCTTGCGCCTGGACCTGCGCACTTTCGGGACTTGGATTGCTCTTGCACGCACCCGCGCTCGCAAAAATCCCTGCAGAGAGCAACGTAAACCATAAATATCGGGGAAATCTCTTCATTTCTATACCTCTACGGCAGGTTGGATGCCGCGTCGGGGGCAGAATTTGTACAGCCGGATATTACGACCCGTTTCCCGCCTCCGGCTTCGCCGTGCCAACCCATTGTCATCAAACAGGATTGCGGCCACCCTCTGCGCTTGGCTCCTTGTCGCGTTATCTGAAAACAGGAGGGAAGGCCCGAGGTTCCGAGCGAGCGCATAAACTCGGTTGATGAGACCGTATATATTCCGGAGCGTGAGAATTTCGGCTTGTTCACTATCCACTCGAAGTGCGCAACCGGACTTCGTCGCCACCGTCTTTACTTCTAGTCGTCGCCGTTCCAGGAGGTTGCTGCAAGGCACTTCGCCCGCACCCTGGCGCAAGTTAGGCGTTGATGGTCGATGCGCTATCACCTGCGTGGACGCCTTATCGCGTCCGCATCGGGGTAGGCGTCCGCGCGGGTTAAGCGTTTCTCCGGAGCAGCCCCGTGGGCCGCCCCCGAGAAGCTTCGCATTCTGATTGCCCCTAACTGGATTCCCTAGGCTGTCCAGGCCGCGGCCGCGCGATTCCCACGCGCTGCAGCGGTAAAGCCCATGTCCATCGAAATACCGCGTACGCATTGCAGCAGGTGATTGGCGATCGACGGCAGCTTCTGCGCGGTCACGCGGAACGAAGGACCCGACACGCTGACCGCTGCTACTGGCTGGCGTTGCGCATCCAGCAGTGGAACCGCGATACAGCGAAGGCCTTCTTCCAGTTCCTCGTCGTCCACCGCATATCCTCTGCGGCGCGTCTTTTCAATCTCCGTACGGAGCGCTTCTGCCGTGGCGATCGTCCGATGGGTGAACTTTTCAAACCGCGTCTTCCGGATGATTTCGTTAATGCGGTCTTCCGGCAAAAATGCCAGCATTGCCTTCCCTACCGAAGTGCAGTGGATCGGATTGCTCGAACCCACGCGCGTAATCATGCGAACCGAGCGGGCGGGCTCGATCTTGTCGATGTAGATTACGCGCGCCTGCTCCAGAATGCAGAGGTGCGCGGTCTCTTCAGTCTCGGCAACCAGGCGACGCAGGTGCGGTTGTGCACGCTCCCGCAGATCGTACTGTTCGATGGCACGATTTCCAAAATCAAAAAGCCGCAGACCAAGGCGGAATTTCCCATTCGTCGTCCGCTCGACCATCCGGTGCCGCTCCAGCACCATCAAAAAACGGTGCGCGGTGCTCTTGTGCAGTTGCAGCGATGAGGCCACTTGCGCCAATCCTAGCGGTACCTCGCTCTCGCCAAGCAAATCAAGTACGGCAAAGGCACGATCGAGTGCCTGCACTTTGTATGTCCCTTGAGGGGCGGTGTCTCGCATTTTGGTCCTCTATTCCGTCTGGAAGTACAGCTGCAGTTTCTCAGATTATGGGACATGAGGTCAAGAAAATGGGACGAAACCAACTGAAATGAGATAGATATAGACCTCGATTTCTTCGATTGGAAGACCCAGCGCACAAAAGATGCGGTTAAGAGCTACACCGGGACCTCGTCTCCTTCACCGGGAGCGAGAAACAGATTTTCCTCAAGCCCATGCTGCCGTGTGTAGAGGTCGTAATAGCGGCCGCCTAGCGCGAACAGCTCTGCGTGGTTTCCGCGTTCCACAACTCTTCCCTGCTCGACCACCAGGATCTGATCCGCGCGGCGAATCGTCGACAAACGATGGGCGATCACAAATGTCGTCCGCCCCACCATCAACTGATTCAGTCCAGCCTGGATCATGGCTTCCGACTCCGAGTCCAGCGAACTTGTCGCCTCGTCCAGAATGAGGATGCGCGGTTCAGCGAGCAGTGCACGCGCAATCGAAAGCCGCTGCCGCTGGCCGCCGGAAAGCTTTACGCCGCGCTCGCCAACGATGGTGTCGTACAACTCAGGGAACCGCTCCGCAAACTCATCTACGCGCGCTGTGCGGCACGCAGACAGAAACTGCTCTTCGGTCGCATCGGGCCGCGAAAACATCACATTCTCGCGAATCGTTCCATCGAAAAGAAACGAATCCTGCAGCACCACGCCCAATTGCGACCGGAAGGTGTTCAGATCAACAGTCGCCAAATCAATGTCGTCTACAACCACCCGGCCCTTGAGCGGCGTGTGGAAGGCGCAGAGCAGGCTGATAATAGTTGATTTGCCCGATCCAGACGATCCCACCAGCGCCGTCACGGTACCCGGTTCGGCCGCAAAGCTCACACCGTGCAGCACCGGCTTTTCCGGCGAATAGGCAAACTCAACATCCTCAAACCGAACCTCGCCATTGATCGGCGGCATCTTCACGGTGCGACCAGGCTCCTGGTTCTCTTCCATTTCGGCCATGATCTCGCGTGTGCGGTCAAGCCCGGCAAATGCTTCAGTCAACTGCGTACCGACATTCACAATCTGAAAAACCGGCGCAACCATCAACGCAAGAAACACGTTGTACTGAAAGTAGGACCCGACGGTCCACGTGCTCTTCAGCACCAGGCTTCCGCCCAGCCACATGACCAGCGCCGACACAATTCCGAGGACCGTAGTAGACGCCGACCCCAGCACACTGGTCATGGTCAGCGACTTCATCACGTTGTCCAGCAACCGGTCGACCCCCGCGGAAAAAACCTTATGCTCGCGCTCTTCCGCGTGATACCCCTTGATGACGCGCACGCCGCCAAGCGACTCCGTGAGCCTTCCTGTCACTTCCGCATTGATCTTGCCCCGCTCGCGGAAGATCGGCCGAATGACCTTGAAGCCGTATTGCAGCACAAAAACGAACGTGCCGACCACGGCGAAGACAGTGAGTGTCACCGTGACGCTTTGATACAGCAGAAAAAAGAAAACCAGCACCGCCGTCAGCATTCCGCCCACGAACTGCACAAGGCCCGTTCCCACCAGGTTGCGCACGCCCTCCACATCGGTCATGATGCGGGCCACCAGCGTTCCCGTGCGGTTCTCGTCGTAGTAGGCCACGGAAAGCAGTCCCACATGCCGCTGCACCTCGCGCCGCATCTCGGCGATCAGGCGTTGACCGGCTACGGAGAGCAATTGCGTGAGCGAATACGACGTGATCGCCTGCACAATTGTTGCAATCATCACCGCCGCGATAATCTCCGGCAGAAGCTTCGGCTGCGGATGAACCGGCGTCAGCACTTTGTCCAGCAGCGGCTTCGATACGAGCGGAAGCACCAGCCCGGCCACGCGGTTTACGGCCATCAACGCCATACCCGCCACCAGCAGTCCCTTGCGCGGAGCCACCAGCGCCCAGATCTGCGGCCACAGCTTTTTCAAATCGGGTTTTCGCTTGGGAAGCTCGGCCGCACTCGCACGAGAACCTCCTCGCGGCGACCGCTCTGCGCCCGCACTCAGCCCCATTCCTCCGCCGCGCATTGTGCTCATCCGCTAAACCTTCCCCGAACGCCGCGCCGCAATAAACGACCGCACGCACAGGATCGCGTAAAGCAACAGCAGTCCCGTCATCGTCAGCTTCGACGCCAGCGCGATCTCATCCACGGCAACGCCCGCCGACTTTGCGTGCAAATATCCGCGAACAGCCTCAACCGCGCCGCCCAGAAATCCGATCAGCCCAATCGTCACATTGACGTGCATAAAGAGCTTGCGTCGTGACTCACTGGGGCTCATGGCGAGCAGCCCGAATACGCCCAAAGCCACGCCAAACCACGTCGGAATCAGCGCCGTCGGATGCAGCGCACCCGTGCCAAAGTACCCGATCAGTCCAAGCGCAATCAGCAGAACCGCAAATACCAGGGTGACTTTTGCCAACAGAAAACCTCTCCTTGAGGCTGAGGTCAAGGATATCAGTCAAATGGATGTTTTGCGTTGCGGGTGCGATGCGAAGAATATGTTGCGCTTAGCGCTGAATGCGCGCCGATCCGCCCTGGGCCAACGCCCGCACCTGGTCCAGTGTCGCCATGGTCGTGTCCCCCGGGAAGGTCGTCAGCAATGCGCCATGCGCCCAACCCAGTTTCAGCGCAATCTCGGGCGCCTCGCCTGCGAGCAACCCGTAGATGAAACCGGCCGCAAACCCGTCTCCGCCCCCCACGCGATCCAGCACGTCCAACTCAGCGGTCGGCGCCATGTACGTTTTGCCTTCCATCCATGCCACCGCGCTCCAGCTATGCCGGTTCGTGGAGTGCACCTCGCGCAGAGTTGTCGCCACAATCTTGACGTGCGGCAGTTTCTTCACCACCTCGTCCATCATTCCGAAAAACGCGCTTGGATCGAGCTTCGACTTCGCCGCAATTTCCGGCCCTGGAATCCCCAACCCTTTCTGCAAATCTTCCTCGTTCCCAACCAGCACGTCTACGTTCTCCACAATTCTCGCAATTGTCTCCACGGCGCGCTTGTCGCCACCGTGAATCTTCCAGAGCTTCTCTCTAAAGTTCAAATCAAATGAAGTGACCGCTCCTGCAGCCTTCGCTTCGCGCATCATTTCCGCGGCCAGTTCCGCCGTTGTTGCTGAAAGCGCTGCAAAAATACCGCCGCAATGCACCCAGCGCACGCCTCCGGCAAAGATCGCCTTCCAGTCGAAGTCGCCAGGCTTCAGCTGCGCTGCCGCCTCATTTGCCCGGTTGTAAAACACCACCGGCCCGCGCACACCGAATCCGCGATCGCTGTACACTGTCGCCATATTCGGCCCCGAGACACCGTCATGTTTGAAGTGTCTGTAGATCGGCTTGACGCCCATGGCCAAAACGCGCTCCGCAATCAGGTCGCCGATCGGGTAGTCCGACATGGCCGAAGCAATCGATGTCTTCAGGCCAAAGCAATTTGACAGATTCGCCGCCACGTTGAACTCGCCGCCGCTCACATGAATCTGGCACTCAGTCGCCTTGCGAAACGGAATGATTCCCGGATCGAGCCTGTGCACCAAAGCTCCGAGGGAGAGAAAATCGATCTCTCCATCTTTGCGAATCTTCATCCCGTCACTCATGTTCCTTAAACCCTCCGATTCAACCACTCCACCAGGGTGCTTCGCGGCTATTCTCCCAACGACTGCCTCACATCGGCTACCACCTGTTGCGGAGTCCATTCATTGCCGGGATAGAACTTCAATACTTTGCCGTCCCGCCCGATCAAGGTTGTCGACAGCGTGTGCGTAATCGTTCCATCGGCCGCGTTGGTCATCCCTACGTCGAAGTATTTCGCCATCTCCGTCAACACCGGTTTCTCGGGAACGGCAAAATCCCAATGCGCAAACGCCGTCTTCGCATCACTGCCGATGTATTCCTCTCCGTAGGCTTTCAAGCGGTCGGGCGTGTCGTGCTCCGTATCGAAACTCACGCATAGCAGATGCGTCTTGTCCTTCGTCGCACGATCAGACGACAGTTGTTGATTGATCACTGCAAAATTGTGGGTCACAAGGGGGCAAAAGTTGGGAAGAGGGCACCGCGTATAGATGAACGTGATCAGCAATTCTTTGCCGCGGAACTGATTCAGATGAATGATGTGCCCATCTTCATTGCGAAGCTTGAAGTCCGGAACAGCATCCCCCCTTGCGGGCACATGATAGATCACCGCAGGCCGATAATCCGGCTTACCCTCCGCGACCACCACGATGTGATCCAGCAGAACACTGGCATCGGCGCCCTGCGAAACCAGCACGTCTGCCGTAATAATATCGCCGGGATGAAGCTCGCTTAGAACACTGGGATCCTTCAGCTTGTAGGGCATCGTCATCGCGTCCATAAAGCCGGGGATGGCTTCATGATTCAGCGTGACCTCGCCCGTAGCAGGATTGTTCGCGACGACCTTCCCGCGCAGCTTGTAGACCTTGTAAGACGAGTTGGCAGCTGAATCTTCCGCCCCATTTTGCTGACGATGACACCCTGAAATCACCGCCATTCCGATGACTACAACCGCAAGTAGTTTCAGTATCACTCCCCAGTTTACAACCCTCCCTGTTTCCCACAGCCCGCACTCGTTCCGCTTCACGGTTCGACGGCGTATAACGCAGATATGGACATCCAATCCTGGGGAGAGATCGACGCATGGCTGCGCGGCGGCGGACTCGTGGTCGCCTCAAGCGATCGAGCTGCGCGTGCCCTCCAGGCCGAATTCCATCGCCGACGCCGTAATGAGGGACTGACCGCATGGCCCACGCCCGACATCGTTGACTGGAAATCCTTCACGCGCAAGGCATGGGAAGATCGAAATTTCGATGGACGTCTTCTCCTGAATTCGGCGCAGGAACTCTCTGTGTGGTGCGAAATCATTCACAGCGAGCATCACCTCCCAACGACGCTGAGCGCCTCGGTACGCCGCCTCGCTACGATGGCGGTCGAAGCCTGCGAACTCCTCAGTTCCTATGCCCCCCGGTTCCTGCGCGCTGCGTCGCGGATCGGCTGGGATCGTGACTCCGGCGAATTCAGCAAATGGCTCGCCGAATTTGATGAGCGGTGCGACAGGAACAGCTTCATCTCCGCCAGCCATCTTCCTCTTGAGCTGATCCCTCTCCTCCAGGCAGATTCCGCCTCTCGTCCACCGCTTCGTCTCGCCGGCTTCGACCGCCTGCTCCCCGTGCAGCAGCAACTGTTCGACGCATGGGGTCAGTGGCAGCAATTTCAAATCCAAGGTCAGCAGGCACAAACACATTTCTACCGGACCCCCGACAGCCAGACGGAGCTTGAATCCTGCGCATACTGTTGTCACACGCGCCTCGCCGCCAAACCCGATGCACGCATTCTTGTCATCACGCAGGATGCATCGCAACGCCGCGGAGAAATCGAGCGTGCCTTCCTTCGGTTTTTTGAACCCAATGCCCCTCTTCCTTTTGAGTTCTCGCTCGGCATTCCGCTCACCACAGTGCCGTTGGTGCGTTCAGCTCTTTTGCTTCTCCGCTGGCTTGGCGAAGCCTTGAGCGAAAACGAGCTTGACTGGCTCTTCGCAAGCCGACTTGCTGCGTCACCCGAGGAATCTTCGGCGCTGCAATCCTCCATGCGAAGACTGCGCCACCTCGACCAGCAGCGCCTTCAATGGCCTTTGGAAGGCTTTTTTAACCAGGGTCCGATTGCCACAGCGCTCCCGGTGCCATGGAAACGCAGCGTGATCACGGCTCAGCGGAGTCTGAAGGAATTGGGCGCATCGCTCAGTCCCATCGAATGGGCCGACAAGGTTCCCCATCTGCTCGAAACCATCGGCTGGCCCGGCACTGAATCGAAAACGAGCGTTGAATTCCAGATGCATCGCCGTTGGCAGCAGGCATTGGACACCGCCGGTTCTCTCGGCTTCGATGGGCGCCACATTCCATGGCAAAACTTTCTCTCCGAGCTCGAACACGCGGCTGCAGACATTCTTTTCTCACCTCAGTCCTCTGATGCGCCCATCCAGATTGCTGGCCCCGCGGAGTCCGCCGGCCTCACCGCAGACGCTGTCTGGTTTCTCGGAGCGGACGAAGAGTCCTGGCCGCCTGTCGCGTCGCTGCATCCGTTCCTGCCCCCTCACGTGCGACGCGAATCCGCGATGCCACACTCTTCGCATCAACTGGACTGGCAGTTCGCCTCTGCCATCACAAACCGCCTGCTCTCCACCGCCCCGGAAGTCCATTTCAGCTTCGCAGCGCAAAAGGACGACGCAGAAACCCGGCCCTCGCGCCTCATCGCTCAACTCCCGTGCGTCCCCCAGCCACTGCCGGCAAACCAGGTTCCGCCTTCGCACGAAGAACCAGTCGCCATTCCGTTCATCGATTCCACAAGCGCCGCCTTCGCGCGCGATCGTCTCAGCGGTGGAGCGAGCGTTCTCTCCTTCCAATCGCAGTGCCCTTTCAAGGCGTTCGCCTCTGCGCGTCTCGATGCGAAGGATTGGGACGCCGCGGAAGTGGGCCTCTCTGCAAAGCAACGTGGTCAACTCCTCCACGATGTTCTCCACTCCATCTGGTCCGGCCCACCCAAAGGCATCCGGAGCCATTCCGATCTGATTGCAGTGACAGATCTCGCTTCCTTCGTCCGCACCCATGTTCGAAGTGTCCTGAAGAAAAAAGTTCCCGCGGCGGTGCGCGGCTCCATGCCCGGACCCTACATCGACCTCGAAGAATCGCGCCTCATTCGCCTCATCACCGAATGGCTCGAATTCGAATCCGCGCGTGTTCCCTTCACCGTCGCAGAAACGGAAGCCGTCCACACCGTCACCATCGCCGGCCTCACCATGAACCTTCGATTCGATCGGGTCGATCGACTCGTTGATGATTCCTCGCTCGTCATCGATTACAAGACCGGCAACGTTGGCCCGAAGTCGTGGGACCTTCCCCGACCCGAGGATCTGCAGTTACCGCTTTACAAAGTCTTTGGCCTCGAGCCGTTGCAACCATCTTTATTTAACAATTACGGCGGTCCGCCCAGCGGAGGACTGGTTTTTGCCAGGATTCGCCCAGGCGATACGTGTTTTGCTGGTCGCGTTGCCGACCCACAGAAAACGATCGATCCAAATCTCACCGGAAGCAGCTCATTGGTTCGGCGCAGGCTCACAGGTTTAGACGAGTCAACGTGGAAGGAATACATCGATCAGTTGGCCAGAGACTTCATCCATGGCCGCGCCTCCGTCGATCCACGCGACTACCCGAAGACTTGCGAGCGCTGCGGCCTTCAATCCGTGTGCCGGATTCAAGATCCCGAAAATCGCGCGGAAATTGAAGAGGATGAGATCACCGAGGAGAATGATGAAGGATAGCTCCGTGCTCTTCACTCCTCCCGATCAGGCTCAGCGCATCGCAGCACTCGATCCTCATCGCTCGATTCTCGTTCAGGCGCCGGCTGGTTCGGGCAAGACCGATCTTCTGACCCGCAGATTCCTTCGTCTGCTCGCGGAGGTTGACGATCCCAGGCAGATCGTTGCCATCACCTTCACCAGGGCCTCTGCGGCCGAGATGCGCTACCGCATTCTCTCAGAACTCGAGAAGGCCGCGTCGCGCAAACCATCCGCTGAAGTGCACGACGACTTTTCCATGGAAACGCTTGCCGATCGAGCGCTTGCCCAGTCGCACAAACTCGGCTGGCAGTTGCTCGATCTAACCTCACGACTGCGCATTTCCACCATTGACTCTTTTTGCCGCGAACTTGCGATCCAGCAGCCGATACACTCCGGTATCGGTAACAATTTACAAATCAACGAAAGACCCACCGATCTCTATCGCCGTGCGGCGCGACTCACGCTTGAGAAACTCGGCGATTCGCGCCTTCCCGAACTCAGTGACTCAATCACCAACCTCCTCTTGTGGCGCGATAACGGCTGGAAAGAGTTGGAAGAGCTTTTGGTCAAGATGCTCGGCCAGCGCGATCGCTGGATGCACAAGTTTGTGCTGAGCCAGGAACCGGATTGGAATGCAGTTCGCGAGTGGCTCGAACGACCATTCGCCAATGCTGTGCGCATCGCACTCGACGGCCTGAAGTCACTCATGGAGCTGGTTCCAGGTGCAGGCGATGAAGCGATCGACCTTGCGCAATTTGCGTGTCTCCACGGCGCAAACGATCTCCATCGCGATCTCGCCGAACTCGCCAACTTCCCTTACGGGCCGCACCAGGACAGCGCCGCTCTTGAAGATGCCCGGAACGCCTACCTCTGCCTGGCAGGACTGCTGCTGACACAGAAAGATCGTTTCCGCCGGCAATTCAACATCACTCTCGGATTTCCAAAGGAACACACCGAAGAAAAGCTGCGCATTGAAGATCTCAGCGAGCAACTCTCCACCGTGTCCGGCCTCGAACGAGCTCTCGCCGCCGTCCGAAAGCTTCCCCCCGCCCGTTACAGCGACGAAGATTGGCAAATCGTCCGCGCAAGCTTCACCCTGCTTCGCCACGCAGCCGCGGAGTTGAAGGCCGTCTTCGCCGACGCCGGAACCGTCGACTTCGTCGAAGTCGCCCAGATCGCCCGGCAGGTCCTCCGCGACGAAGATCACTTGCCCACCGACGCGGCCCTTGCCGTCGCCGATGATATTCACCACCTCCTCGTCGACGAGTTCCAGGACACCAGCCGCCGACAGCACGAATTCATCTCCGCGCTCATCGCCGCGTGGCCTGAACGCACCGGTCGCACCATCTTCGTCGTCGGCGACCCGGTTCAGTCGATCTACTCTTTCCGCGATGCCGAGGCCGAACTCTTTGGACGCGTTCAGGAGAGAGGCTTTGAATTCAGCGAGGACGAGTCTTTCCCGCTTGATCTGGTCCGCCTCACCGCGAACTTCCGCACCGATCCGCGCCTCGTCTCAACCGTGAATGATGCGTTTGAAAAGGTCTTTGCCGATCCCGACGGCAGCGGAATCGAGTTCAACGAGTCAGAGCCCGCGCGAGCCTCTTCCCAAAACTCCAGGCATTTCGAACTTCACATCGCATTCCTTCCCCAATCGAAGCCGAGGAAGTCCACCATTTCCGGCGCGAGCTTCTCTGCGGAAGAGATCGCCTCGCAGCGCGAAGCCGTCCGCGCGGCGCAGATCGCCGAGGTTGTCGCTCTTATTCGCACCCACCTTCAGCGCATGGAGTCCGCCCGCGACGCCGGTGAGAAATATCGTGTCGCTGTGCTCGGCCGCGCTCGCACGGCACTCGCTCCCATCGCGGCAGCTCTGCGTGACGCTTCCATTCCCTTCCGCGCCGTTGAGCTTGAAAACCTGCAGGAGCGTCCCGAAATTCTGGATGCGGTTGCGCTGGCAAGGGCGCTGGCGAATCCTGAAGATCGCGTTGCCTGGCTCGGCGTTCTGCGTGCGCCGTGGTGTGGTTTGAGCCTTGCTGAACTTCATGCCGTTGCCGGAACAGACGATCGGCCGCAAGCACCAAACACAATTCCGCAACTGCTGCATCAGCGCCTCGACCTGCTCTCACCCGATTCACGCGAAGCTGCCCAGCGCGTGCTTGCGGCCTTCGCATCCGTTCCCCACCTGCGAAATACACTTCCCACCGCATCCCTCGGCACGCACCTTCAGCAACTCTGGCGATCGCTGGGCGGTGACCGATGCGTCGATGCAGGTGCCCGCGCGAACCTCGACCTTTTCTGGAATCTGCTCGACAATCTTCCCGCAGGCGAACAGGATCTGAATGGTCCTGCCCTCGAAGCCGCCCTCGCAGACTTCTTCTCGCTACCTGACCCTGCATCCAGCAGCGAGTGCGGCGTTCAGCTCATGACGATTCACAAATCCAAGGGCCTCGAATTTGAAGTTGTCATCGTCCCCGATTTGCAGGCGCGGAGCGGCAGCAATAAACCTGATCTTCTCTCCTGGCTGGAGCGCGGCATCGTCGAACCGGATGAATCAGGCGACCTCACCGAGTTCCTCGTTGCGCCCCTTCAATTCAAGGGATCCGAGCACGGCCAGGCAAAGAGCTGGGTAGACCGCGTGAGGCGCGAACGTGAATTGCAGGAAACGCGTCGCATCCTCTATGTTGCCGCGACCCGCGCTCGCGAAGAGCTGCATCTCTTCGCGCAACCGGCATACAAAATCGAAGAAGACGATTCGCGCACCTTGCTGGAGCCTCGTAACAGTTTGCTCCACACGGCCTGGCCCGCCCTGGAAGAAGAAATCAGAAATCGCTTCGATCAATGGAACCTGTCTGTACGACAGGATGCCGAACCCGGAGAAATCACTACCATTGCCGCTGGCGAAAATAACGTCACCGTCATGTCTCGTCCTACCATCATGCACCGGTTGCCGCCTGATTTTGAAGCCGCAACAACGGTCGGCGCGAGCCTCTCGCCTATTGAATCGGTAATCGGCCTCGGCGAAGCCGCCTACCAGCGCCACGAAGGCGGCCTGTTCTCGCGCAGCCTGGGAAATGCCGTGCACAAGCTGCTCGAGGAACTCGCTCGCTTGCGTCTGTCACTCGATTGGGATTCCTCGCTGAAAGCACTCGAAAACATCCGGCCACGCATTACAGCCACGGTGCGCTCTACCGGCATCTCCCTCACACAGGCTGAAGACATCTCGTCGCAGGCATTCAACATCGCTCGCAGCGCGTCCCGCGACACGTTCGGACAATGGATCCTCTCCCCGCACTCCGAAGCCGCCAGCGAATCCGGATGGGCCGGCATCGCAGGCGGCAGTCTGCGCCTCGTGCGGGTCGACCGCCTCTTCCGCGCCGGCCTCGAACCGCTGCAGCCCGGCGACGACGCCCTTTGGATCATCGATTACAAAACAGCGCAAGCCGACAAATTCGACGCACAATCGGCACTCCCGGAATTCCACGCAACCTACAGACCCCAGCTCCAGGCCTACGCCGATGTACTACGCAATCTGTACGGCCCTCAGGTTCAACTCCGTGCCGGCCTCTACTTCCCGCGCATGTCGCTCTTTGATTGGTGGGAGATTTAGCGCACTTCGGTCGCAGCGCCAAGCCCAATCGACCGCATCAGCTCGAGCGCATTGCTCGTCTTCACCACGCCCGGCTTAAGTTTGTAATTGAAGATCAGCTTCCCATCCTCAAGCCGGTCTTCGAAGTGACAATTCACGGCGCGGCCATTCATCGCTGCCGGAATCTCTGCCAACGCCAGATCGTGCGTGCTCACAATACCGATCGCTCCGTGCTCCAT
Source organism: Occallatibacter sp. (assembly GCF_049582745.1). Lineage (GTDB taxonomy): Bacteria > Acidobacteriota > Terriglobia > Terriglobales > Acidobacteriaceae > Telmatobacter. The sequence goes on along the minus strand of NZ_JBAUUO010000168.1, from coordinate 54,157 downwards.
CAGGCTCCGCACCACCAGCTTTGTTCCTTCCAGCCGATCATGCGAGTTTGTGCCCGATAACAATTCGTCCATCAGAAAGAACACCGGAATCGGCCCCGCCGAAAGATCCTCGGCAACCTTCAGCCTGCGAATCTCCGCATAAAACCGCGAAGTACCCCCAGAAAGCGAGTCGAGCACACAGATCGAAGCGGCCACGGCGAGCGGCGACATCCTCAACGAACGAGCCCGCACCGGCGCGCCGCATTGCGCAAGCACAGCATTCACCCCCAGGCAGCGAATGAAAGTGCTCTTCCCCGCCATGTTCGGCCCGCTCAGCACCATCAGTTGCACTGCGCCGTCCAGCTTCACATCGTTGCGCACAGCCACATTTGCCGGCAGCAGTGGATGCGTAATTTCCTTCGCCTCAAACAACGGACCGCGCTCCACAAACTCCGGTAAAACGTCGTCGGGATGCTCAAACGCATACCCTGCCAGTGCCGTCAGAGCCTCAAACTCGCCCACAGCCTCGAGCCATCCGCGAATCTGCGGGCCAAACTCCTGTTGCCAGCTCTCTGCCAGAAACACGCATTGCGCATTCCAGAACATCAGCACATTGAAGAGGCCCAGCGCTGGATTTCGCCGCGATTCGACGTAGCCGACGATGCGATCCAGTTTGCGAATTGCATCGGCAGGAGAATATTCCGCGTGCCTCAGGCGGCCTTGGATTTCCTTCAGGCAGGTCGCCGAAAACTGTCCTTGATCGATGAGGCGCAGAACGCCGGCAAGAATATCCAGATCATGCGCCGCCTCCTCAATCGCGTCAGCGGCAGCATCCCATCGCTGGAAGATCCGGTGCGCCCAGGCCAGATTCAGAGCGGAAATTGCGAGCGCCAATGTACCCCATCCCAACACCGCCCAGGTAATCATGGCCGCAATCCACAGCATGCCCAGCAAAGTTGTGATCACCCGAACCGACGTGCTTTTCAGGATAGGCTTCTGCTCGCCCCATCTGGCCAACTTGTCAGGCTGCACGCCCGCACGGACGGACTCCCCAATGCAAAACAAATCTTCGCGGAGTTTCACCCGCTCCCGCAGGTCGCGCACCGCGGCATGACGTGCCTTGATCTCCGCCACGGGCGCGGCCGCCAGCAGCCACGCCGCCAGCGTTTCCTCTCCCGCTCGCGTGCGCGCCGTACAGAGCAACTCGAACAGCGAAGCTTTGCCAAACAAATCCAGATCGCGCGCGTACGGGTGGGCCTCATCGAGGAAGCGATCTCCGGTCTCGCCGGCTCCCGCCCATCGATCCTCGATGCGCGCGATTCCGCGTTCGTAGAAGGTCAGCGCGCGCTGCCTCCATCGAATCCACTGCAGTTTCTTCTCGTGCCACACCGCCAGCCACACAAAGGCCGCAACCGGCAGCAGAAGCAGCCAAATCAGTTTTGTGTAGTAGAGAAGAATAATTGCGGACAGTACCGCGACAGAGGCAACCGCAACTTTCGCGTATCCAAGCTGCCGCTCCCGTTTCTGGTCTGCAGCCTGCTCAAGCTGCAACTGCTTCAGACGTTCGGCATACAGTACAGCCGGCTCAACCTCTGGTTGCGTAGTCTCAGTTGCGCTCATGCCCCGCTCCGGCGTCCTACCTCAAGACTAACGCAGTCGTGAAGAGCGCAACGCTATAGCGGAAAGAGGGATGACTTAGCCTGAAGACGCGGCAGCCTCGGCAGCCTTCTTCTGTGCCATCACGCTCTTGTGGTGGCGCACATCCGAGCCTTCGATCCAGAAGATCACGTCCTCGGCGATATTGGTCGCATGGTCCGCCACGCGCTCCAGTGCCCGGCAAATCATCAGCGCATTCAGAGCCTGCGGAGCGATATGGCTCTGCTCCTCCATCACCTTTGTCAGCGACTTGTACGCCGCACGATTCATCGTGTCCACAGCGTCATCCATCATCAGCACAGCGCGTGCCAATTCCGGATCGGCGTCTATAAACGACTGCAGGCTCTTCCGCACCATCTCCGCTGAAAGCGTGGCCATCCGCGGAATGTCCACCGGCAATTCTGGAACAGCCGGCATCTGCTCCATGTTGCGAACGCGTTCGCTGATGCTCTTCGCCGAATCCCCCACACGCTCGAGATCCGCATTGATCTTGATCACGCTCAGAATGAAGCGCAGATCAATCGCCATCGGCTGCTCCATCGCCAGCAGGTCGAGCGCTGCCTGGTCGATATCGCGTTCCAGCCGATTGATCGCAACTTCACTCCGGCTCACGAGGTCGCAGATCGACAGGTCGCGAACACGATAGGCTTCAATGGCGCGCTGAATCGCCTGCTCGGCCAAGCCGGCCATCACCAGCAGATTCTCTTTTAGCTGGTCGAGACTTTGTTGAAAGCGAATACGTGTCATCCGAACCTGCCCGTAATGTAATCCTCAGTCCGCTTGTCGCTGGGGTTGGTGAAGATCTTGTGCGTCGAATCGAACTCCACCATGCGACCGTTCAAAAAGAACCCGGTCTTCTCTGCCACGCGCGCTGCCTGCTGCATGTTGTGGGTCACAATCACGATAGTGTACTGCGATTTCAACTGAAAAATCAGGTCTTCTATTTTCGAAGTAGATACCGGATCGAGAGCGGACGCGGGTTCATCCATCAGCAGAACTTCAGGATCGACCGCCAACGCCCGCGCGATACACAACCGTTGCTGCTGGCCGCCAGAGAGACTCGCGCCCGACTTCGACCTCAAATCGTCCTTCACCTCGTCCCAAAGCGCCGAGTTCTTCAGGGAGCGCTCGACAATCTCATCCAGCGCGCGTCGATTCCTGAACCCATTCAACTTCAGCCCCGACGCCACATTGTCGTAAATCGACATGGTCGGAAACGGATTGGGCCGTTGAAATACCATCCCCACGCGCCGCCGGATTTCCACCGGTTTGGCATCGTTGTAAATGTCCAAATCGCCAATCCGCACTGTCCCCGTTACGCGGCCGATCGGATTCGTCTCATGCATCCGATTGAGGCACCGCACAAACGTGCTCTTGCCGCACCCCGACGGACCAATCAGCGCCGTGGCATGATTGGCTGGAATATTCAGGTTGATGTCCTGCAACGTGTGGTTGGTTCCATACCATGCGTTCAGGTTCGTCACCTCGATGCCGACACCCACGTTAGCTTACCCCTTTCAGAACTCCGCGACTGGTCACATAACGCACCATTGAAACTGCAATCACAATCAATGCAATCAGCACCAGCGCACCCGCCCACGCCAGCCTGTGTTGGTCCTCATAAGGTCCGGTTGCATAAATCCATATCTGCAATGGCAGCGCTTCAATCGGCTGATTCGGGTTCGTGCTCCAGAATGCATTACCCAGCGCTGTAAAGATGAGCGGCGCCGTTTCTCCGGCCACGCGTGCAAAAGCCAGCATGCAGCCCGTGATAATCCCCGGCGAAGCCGTTTTCACGGTGATCGAAAGAACAGAGCGCCAGTTCGGCAGCCCCAATCCCAGTGCCGCCTCGCGAATGTTGTTCGGCACCATCAGCAGCATCTCTTCCGAGGTTCGCGCTACCGTGGGGATCATCATGATGCCAAGCGCCACTCCACCGGAGAATGCCGAAAAATGTCCCTGCGGGACCACGATCAGCGAATAAGCGGCAAGCCCTATCACAATCGAAGGAACTCCGTTCAGCACATCTGCCGTGAAGCGAATCCCATTGGCCAGCTTCGTGCCGCGTCCAAACTCCGCGAGAAAGATTCCCGCTCCAATCCCAATCGGGATCCCGATGATGCTGGCGATGCCGAGTAATACTCCCGACCCGACGATGGCATTTGCCATGCCGCCGCCCACTTCACCCTCAGGCACGGGGTTCTGCGTAAAGAAAGCCAGGTTCAGTGAGCTCGCACCCTTGAGGATCAGATAAATGAAGATCGCGACGAGCGGCAAGATCACCAGCACCGTAGCCAGAATTGCCAGGCCCGTCACCGTATGATCGGTCACCGCCCTCAATCCTGATCGAAAACTGGTCCCCGTCATCGCCACTTTCGTCGTCTCCATTCCCTGCCGTTATGACTGAAAACTGATTCCCACGCCTGTCAATTCACTCGCGCCGGTGCGCCGCGCGTAACCGCCCAAACAAGCAGCTGAGCCAACCCATTCACGATAATCGTCAAGACAAACAGCGCCAATCCAATCTCGATTAGCGCGCTGCGGTGCAGGTCGCTCACGGCCTCAGTAAACTCGGTCGCAATCACCGATGACATCGAATTGCCGTTGTCCAACAGCGACTTGCTGATCTGCGGCGTGTTGCCAATCACCATCGTCACCGCCATCGTTTCGCCCAGAGCCCGCCCCAACCCGAGAATGACTGAGCCCACAATTCCGATCCGTGCATTGCGCAGTACGCCCATGCGAATCATTTCCCAGCGCGTCGCTCCCAATGCCAGCACCGCTTCCCGCTGCGAGTGCGGCACTGCTGTCATCACCTCGCGCGTCAGCGACGAAATAATCGGCAAAATCATGATGGCCAGGATTACAGCAGCGGCAAAATAACCAAGACCTGTCGGATTGGTATCTTCAAAGAGCCCTGTCCACCCCAGGTATTTGATCAGCAGCGGATTCACGTGCTCCCTGAGCAGTGGAACCAGCACAAAAAAGGCCCACAATCCATAGATGATGCTTGGAATCGCGGCAAGCAATTCGGTAATAAACGCGAGCGGCCCGCGTAGCAACTTCGGGCACATCTCCGTGAGAAAGATCGCCAGGCCAATCGCAAGCGGAACCGCGATCAAAAGCGAGAGAAACGACGAAACCAGCGTCCCATACACAAACGGAAGCGCGCTGAAGTGCCCGTTCACCGGGTCCCAGAAGCTGCCATTGAGAGTCAAATTGCCGAAGAATTTGAAGCCGACCGTCTTCCAAGCGAGGTTAGAACGCTCCACCAGCTCCGCGAGAATCAAAATCACGATTCCGAATATACTCAGGCCGCAGACCACCATCAGCACATGAAATACGCGGTCGGCGAGCGCCGAATTTCCGCGCGAAAGCAGGAACTTGCGAACTGCGGAGACCTCGCTCTTGCCCGCTTCCGCTGCCTGCGCGGTACTCGGAACATCGGGTTGCATTTTAACTTGTGGTTGAGAGATCCGAATCTCGGGCACGTGAGCTGTCACCGTCAGTAGGCTACCGGGCAAAGATGAATAGAAGGTTACAGGGCTGCTAAATCAAACGCATATAACGCACTTCTGCGAGGAAATCTTCTCGATTTGCTTGAATTCCGTCTCGTCCTTTTCCCTTTCGATGTTTACCGTGACACAGCGGCAATGAAACGGCAGACTTCGCCCCGATGTACCAAAGACGCGCCAACTCCTGTAAGCTGATGCACTGAAAGCTATTAGGCTAAACCCATGCGTAAAATTGCGCTCGCCCTCCTGTTCACCGCAACCATCGCGGCGCTGTCCCAAAGTCCGTCGCAGCCCGATGCACCTCATCGCGACTGGAGGGCCTCCTGGATCACGCATCCCACCGCGCCCCTGCGCGAGCCTCTGGTCCTCCACTTTTGCCGCATCCTCAATTTGCCCGTCGTCCCCGCCAGCTACATCGTCCGCGTCAGTGCCGACAACCGCTTCATCTTGTTTGCGAATGGCAAGCGAGTAGGAGATGGACCCGCCCGCGGAGATCTGACCCACTGGCGCTACGAGCGGTTTGACCTGGCGCCCTATCTCCAGCAAGGTCAAAACCTCATCACCGCCACCGTCTGGAACTTTGGCGTCTTTGCCCCCATCGCTCAGATGAGCGATCGCACCGCCTTCCTGCTCGAAAGCGAGGCTTCTGGCACCACCGACATCAGCACCCCCAAGGACTGGCTGGTCGAGGAAGAACCCGGCCAGCGCCCGCTCGACCGTTCAACCGTGACCATCAAGACCTACTTCGCCTCCGGCCCCGGCGAAGAAATCGACGCCTCCAAATACGACTGGAACTGGGACTCCGCCACCGTCGGCCAACACTGGGTTCCCGCAGCCTCGCCGATGCGCGACAGCATCTTCCCCGGCACCAACCACGCCCATTCCGCCGACACCACCGGCGATAACCCCTGGGGCCTGATCCCCGATGAACTGCCGCACATGGAATACTCAGGCACCTCCGTCGGTACGGTTGTCAGGACGGGTGTAGTCGCTTTGGAAAAGTCATTTCCACTGTCAGCCATCACCGTCCCATCTCTGCAGACCTTTCCGCTCTCGGCCGTCAGCATGCCCGCCGGTTCCCACGTTCGCATCCTGCTAGACCGCAAAACTCTCACCACCGCCTATCCTGAACTCATCGTCTCCGGCGGCCAAGGCTCCCACATCGTCCTCACCTACTCCGAAGCCCTCTACGACGAGAATCAACACAAAGGCGACCGCGACGAAGTCGCCAACCGCCAAGCCCTCGGCCTAACCGACAGCTTCCTCCCAGACGGCGGCCCGCATCGCGTCTTCATGCCCCTCTGGTGGCGCACCTGGCGCTATCTCGACCTCGACATCACCACCGGCTCCGAACCCCTCACCCTCGAATCACTGAAGGCATACTTCACCGCCTACCCATTCGAAGAGCGTGCCAAGTTCGAATCCCCCGATCCCGATCTCGCCAAAATCTGGGAAATCTCCTGGCGTACCGCCCGCGATGACGCCCACGAAACCTACATGGACACGCCCTACTACGAGCAGCTCCAGTACGTCGGCGACACTCGTATCCAGGCCCTCATCTCCTACACCGTTGCAGACGACGACCGCCTCGCCCGCCAGGCGATTACCGCCTTCGACGATTCCCGCATTCCCGAAGGCATCACGCGCAGCCGATATCCCAGTTCCCTTCCGCAGAACATCCCTACCTTCTCTCTGCTCTGGATCGGCATGCTCCACGATTACTGGATGTACCGGCCTGATCCCCAATTCGTTCGTGACCACCTCCCCGGCACGCGCGATGTTCTCGGATGGTTCTCGCGTTACGAGGCTCCCGATGGCCTCCTCGAAGAACTTCCGTGGTGGAGCTTCATCGATTGGGTGCCCTCTGGCGAAATCCCCACCTACGACGCGCACGGCGAGTCCTGCGTCACCACGCTCCAATATCTCGGCGCGCTTATCGACGCCTCCGATCTCGAGCGCAATCTCGGCGACACTGAGCTAGCCTCGCGCTATCACTCCCGCGCCGACCACGTTCGCACCGGCCTCATTTCCAAATGTTGGGTCGCGTCACGCGGCTTGCTCGCCGACAATCCCGACCAGAAGATCTATTCGCAGCAGGCCAACATCCTCGGCGTGCTCTACGACGTTGTCCCGCAGGACCAGCAGCAGTCGGTCCTGCGCAAAATCCTCGCCATTGAGCCCGGCACCACTCCCGACGGAATTCTCTCCGCCTCCTACTACTTCCGTTACTACCTCGCCCGCGCGCTCGACGAAGTCGACAAAAGAACGAATCAGGACCACGCCGGCATGGCCGTCCGCTACCTCCAATCCCTCGACCCCTGGCGAAAACTCCTGCCCCTCCACTTCAGTACCTGGCCCGAAATACCCGGCGACACCCGCTCCGACTCCCATGCCTGGTCGGCCCACCCCATCTACGACATGCTCACCCTCGTCGCCGGAATCGAACCTGCAAGCCCCGGCTTCGCCACCGTGCGCATCGCTCCCCATCTTGGTGCGCTCGATCACCTGTCAGCCACATTTCCCCACCCGCAGGGTGACATCAAGGTCGAATACCGCCGCGAGGGCCCGAGCCTGGCCGCAACCATCACCCTCCCCAGCGGACTGACCGGCAGCTTCATTTACAAGGGGCAAACCCGGCAGCTCATGCCCGGCCTCAACAAAATCCAGGCCAAATGACAAAGATGATTTCGCTGGTTACTCCCAAAGAAAATCGATGTATTTAACGCTGAATCCCTGTTCCTTGTTTCCTGTAAACGTGCTACAACTTCCAACATGGCAAGAAGTACAGAGACAAAGCCATCAGGGCACGTCAATTTAAGAACGCTTGCTGAACACCTGGAGCTGTCGCAAACCACGGTCTCACTGGTCCTCAACAACTCACCTTCAGCAAAGTCCATTCCGCAGGAGACGCGCAACCGCGTCCTCGAAGCGGCGACGCGCCTCAACTACCGGCCGAACTACTTCGCCCGGTCCCTGCGCCAAAGCCGCTCCATGTCTGTTGGCGTTCTCGCGCCCGATTTGAGCGAAGGCTACTTCACTCGCGTCATGAGCGGCGTGGTCCAGGAACTCACCCAGGCTCACTACTTCTATTTCACCGCCTGCCACGACTGGAAGCGTGAACTCATCGAGCAGTATCCGCGCATGCTGGTCGAGCGCGCCGTCGACGGCTTCCTGCTCTTGAACACGCCCGCCGACCAAATCGAAGTACCTGTCCCGGTGGTTGCCATCTCGGCACACAGCGCAGTGCAAAACGTCACCAATATCGTTCTCGACCATCACAAGGCAGTGGAATCCGCCCTTCTTCACCTCCACTCGCTCGGCCATCGCCGCATCGCTTTCATGCGCGGTCCGCGCGCAATTCCCGATTCCGAATATCGCTGGCAGAGCATCCAGCAGGTCGCCGGCGAAATTGGTATCGGCATTGACCCCGCGCTGGTCATCCGCATCGATTCCGCCGGGTGGTCCATGAAAACCGGCCAGCATCCCATGGCGCCGGAGATCGGCTACAAGCCCATGCAGGGCCTGCTCGAAAAAACGCGCGACTTCACCGCCATCTTCTGCTTCAACGACATCTCCGCCATCGGCGCCATTCGTGCTTTGAAAGATGCCGGCATGCGCGTCCCTGAGGATGTGTCGGTGGTCGGCTTCGACGATATTCAGTCAGCTGCCTATTCCACGCCATCCCTCACAACAGTGCGCCAGCCGCTCTTTGAAATGGGCCAGCGCGGAGCACAGATTCTGCTTGAGCGCATTGCCAATCGAGAGGCGCCCTATGCTGCCGAAATTGTGATGGCGCCTGAACTGGTTGTGCGCGAATCCACTGGCCCGGCAGGCACCCGGCCAACTTCCTGATTCACTCGCCTATCCGCAGAACGACTGGAACCACCGGCTGATATACACCTGCGCATGCGCTTCGCCACAGTAGTGCCGGGCGTGTGGCTTGTCCGCCGCTTCCTTGGTCCACTTAAAAACCGTCAACTGTGCGTCGCTGCAGTGGATCACGATCCATCGGACAGGCCTGTCGCTCTCCTCCCCGCAAATCTCGCACCGATAAACCGTGTCAATCACCAAAAAACCTCCGACCAATCTGTCCACTGTTTCACTATTTCACTTTTCACTTTTTCACTGTCCACTGCTACTCCAGCATCTGCAAATCCAACGGCGCTTCCAGCAGACAATCCATCTTACCGATCTCCGCCAGGGCCCGCTTCATCGCTGACGACTTGCACGGCTCCACCGTCACCACAAACGGCAGCGCCTCTGCCGGATACCCCGGCTTCTGCACGATAGCCCGGATATTGATCCGCTCCCGCGCCAGCGCACCCGTGATCTCCGAAACGATCCCCGGCCGATCCGCCACCAGGAATCGAATATAGTGCGGCACTTCGAACTCCGCGCCGATCTTCGCCGGAACCGAAGGAATTGCCACGCGGCGCGACCCGTGCGCCAGCGCAAGCAGATCGCTCACCACCGCAACCGCCGTCGGATGTCCCCCCGCACCGTGACCTGAAAACACCACATCGCCGCCATAATGTCCCGTCAGGATCACCATGTTTTCGGTGCCTCGCGACCAGGCCAGCGGCGAATTCCTGTCTACCAGCATCGGACCCACCGTCGCCGCCACCGCGCCGTCGTGTTCTTCTGCCCGCGCCACCTGCCGAATCGTGCAATTCAAATCCCGCGCGTAGCTGAAGTCCACCGCCGTCACGCTGGTGATGGGCTGCGGCACAATCTCATCGGGATCCACCACCACCCGCAGCGCCAGCCGCATCAGGATCGCCAGTTTCGACCGCGCGTCGAATCCGCCCACATCCTCCGTGGGATCGGCTTCGGCGTAGCCCTTTGCCTGCGCCTCAGCCAGCACCGACGCATATTCTGCCCCGGCCTCCATCTTGCTCAGGATGAAGTTGCAGGTTCCGTTCAGAATCCCTTCCATGCGCGCGATGCGGTCGCCGGCCAGCCCTTGCTCCAGTCCGGGGATCACCGGAATGCCCCCCGCCACAGCGGCGCCATATTTCAGATGTCCGCCTTTCGCCGCGGCCAGCCGCTCCAGTTCCACCCCGTGATAGGCAATCAGCTTCTTGTTGGCCGTCACCACGCTCTTGCCCGCATCGATCGCGCGCCGCACCCATGTCCCCGCTGGGTCGAACCCACCAACCAGTTCCACAATCGCGTCCACGTCCGATGCCAGAACCGACTCCCAGTCCTCGCTCCAAACCACGCTTTTCGGAACCCAGTCGACCTTCTTCCGTGCAACGTTGCGGTTATAAATATGCGTAATTTCCAGCCCCTCGGGCTTCGAATCCAGGATAATCCGCGCGACCGAGCTGCCGACCGTACCAAATCCGAACAGCGCGATGCGCAAGGGTGGCCGCTCATTCGACACAACGACCGAGGCTTCTCTTTCCGAGACAGAATTCTTCACGTGAGACGGCAGTCAACCTTTCAGTGTGTATCGGGAATTCGAGATGCATCGATGATACCTGAAGGCCTCAAACTTTCTCGAATCGCGGATTACTCCAAAGTTCCTGTACTATGAAGGCGAGATGCGCCGCGCCTTCTCCATTTTGTTCGTTCTCTTCTTCGGTCTTGGACCCCTTGTTGTCCTCATCGATGGCGGAGACAACACATCCCTACCCGCCTGCTGCCGCCGCAACGGCGCACACCATTGCGCAATGACCGATGCAATGTTGGCGCACATGATCCAGGCCGCCCTCAGCACTCCTGCATTCACTGCTCCCAGCCACTGCCCGCAATACCCCGCACGCGGGAACGCTGCGCCGTCGACAACCCTGGCCATTGCCCGCGCGCCCGAAACCGCGATCGTGGGAATTCCAGCATTGCTATCTGTCGCCCCGTCCGCCGCGCATGCGCGCAGCATCCATCTCCGTACACCTGCACTCCGCGGCCCTCCGGCACTGACACTCGCCAGCTAACTCCACTTTCTCCTTCCATGCACGCTCGCGCGATCCCCTCGCGCGAGTGCGCCACTGCCTTCGCCGTGGAGGTCACTCGACCATGAGCCGGTCACGCATCCTATTTGGATTTTGGCTTCTGTTTGCCCCGATCATCGCGCGCGCCTCCGTTTTCGCCACCATTCACGGCGTCGTCCACGACCCTCAACACCGCCCCATTGCCGGCGCGCAAATCAAACTCAACGCTGCCGACTCCGCCTTTACGCTAACCGCCGTGACCTCTTCCGTTGGCGAGTTCCAGCTTTCCCAGGTCCCCATTGGCATCTACACCCTCGAAGCCTCCGCTCCCGGCTTCGCTTCCTCACTGCAGACCATCACCGTCGCCTCCGGCACCAACCCTGTCTTCCACATCCCGCTCGACCTCGGAGCCGCGACGCAGTCCGTCACCGTCACGGCCGACGCCGGCTCAGTCTCCTCTTCAGACTCGGTCACCCCCACAACCCTGATCACGCGCCAGATGATCGACCAGACTCCGGGAGCCACCGCAACCACCGGCATGCAGATGATTACGAACTATGTGCCCGGCTCCTACATGACGCACGATATGCTGCACATCCGCGGTGGCCATCAAACCAGCTGGCTCATCGACGGCGTCTCCATCCCCAATACCAAGATCGCCTCCAACGTCGGACCGCAGATTGACCCCAAGGACATCGACCAGCTCGAAACCCAGCGTGGCAGCTATGCCGCCGACATCGGCGATCGCACCTACGGCGTCTTCAACGTCTTGCCCCGCAACGGATTCGAGCGCAACCGCCAGGCAGAACTCCTCCTCGACGCCGGGAGTTTCTACTCCGGCGAAGCCCAGATCTCGCTTGGCGACCACACCGCACGCACCGCCTGGTACACAAGCCTCACCGGTTCGCGTTCGAACTATGGCCTCGCCACGCCGATTCCCCAAATTCTCCACGACGCCACCAACTCCGGCAGCGGCTTCGTCTCCCTCATTCGCAACCAGACGGCGAGCGATCAGCTGCGACTAGACGCGCAGTACCGCCAGGACTTCTTCCAGGTCCCCTACGATCCCAGCAGCACCGACTACGAATGCGCGTCCGACTACTATTGTTCCTACGGCCTGCGCGACGGGCAAACTGAGCGAGACTCCTTCGTCATCGCCAACTGGGTTCACACCCTCTCACCCAAAGCGCTCTTCTCCTTCGCGCCCTTTTACCACTTCAACCAATCCAACTACGATTCGCGCGCCTCCGACCTGCCCGTCGCCACAACATGGCATCAGACCTCTAACTACATCGGCGGCCAGGCCGATGCTCACGACGAAATCGGTCCCAATAGCTTCTCGGCCGGTGTCTACACGTTCTACCAATCCGAAACGGACCTGTTCGGCACTTTCATCAACGACAACTCCGCACCATCCCAACCGAATACGCAATCAAATGCCGATGCAGCAATCACCGAGTTCTACCTCGCCGACGATTTGCGCTTCGGCCGCTATGTCACGCTGCTCGGCGGAGAGCGCTTCACCATCTACCGCGCCGGTATCGACGAAACAGCAATTTATCCCCGCATCGGCGCCAGCATCGAAATTCCCCGTCTCCATTGGGTTCTCCGCGGTTTCTACGGACACTTCTTCCAGCCCGCGCCGATCCAGACCGTCTCCTCCTCCGTACTCAACTACGCAAGCAATCTTCCTGGCGGAGAAAACACCTTCACACCCCTACGCTCCGAGCGCGACGAAGAACATCAATTCGGAATCCAGATACCCTGGCGCGGTTGGACCCTCGACGTCGACACCTTCAAAAACCGCATCGACAATTTCCTCGATCACTCCAACCTCGGTGAATCCAACATGTACTTCCCCGTCGCCGTCGACGGCGCCCTCGTTCGCGCATGGGAGATGTCAATGCGATCGCCCGAACTTGCCCATCTCGGCCGCTTCTATGTCACGTACTCCAACCAGATCGCCGAACAACGAGGCAACATCATTGGGGGATTCACGTGCACTGACCCCAACGACCCCGCCTGCAATCTCGGACCCGGCTACACTCCCGTTGACCACGATCAGCGCAACACGCTCAACACCGGCTTCACAGCCAACCTTCCTATGCACACGTGGTTCGCCGGCAATGTCTATTACGGCTCAGGATTCACCAACGGTCTCGCCGGCACCGACACGGGCCCCTACAACGCCGCCTATCTCCCCGTCCACACCACCTTCGACATCTCCACCGGCCACACCTTCCGCGAGAACTGGACCGTCACCGCCAACGTCCTCAACGCCACCAACCGCCGCATCCTGCTCGACAACTCCGTCACCATCGGCGGCTTCCATTACAACGACCCCAGAATGTTCTCCGCTCAACTCCGCTACCGCTTCCATTTCTGAATTTTGCCCCACTCCTCAGCGCTGTCATTCTGAACGTAGCGGTTAGGGGCCCCGCGAACGGAACGTTCGAGGGGTAAGCGAAGTGAAGAACCTGCTTCTGGATGCGAACTGCGGAACGTCCGCCTTGAATTGTGACTTAAGTCTCCACCACAAATAACCCCGGCAAAACTTCCCCCGCCTTGCCTTCCACCACGTTCGTAAACGCATGCGCATTCAAGGGCGGCTCCGGTCCGACATACACCGTCCGAGCGCCACCCTGCCGAGCCCACTGCACATAATTCGCCGCCGGATACACTGACCCCGATGTCCCCACCACCACCATCAGCGTCGCCCTGCCAATCTCCCGCTGAATCCGCTCCATCTCCAGCGGAATCTCTCCGAAGAAAACAATATGAGGCCGCAGCCGCGCCCCGCACGCGCAGCGCCCTACTTCGTCCAGGCTTGTATATACGGCGCGATCTGTCACCGGCGGCTGTCCGCACTCATCCTCGCAGCGCGATTTCGCCAACTCGCCATGCATGTGTACCAGCCGCTTCGACCCGGCTCGCTCGTGCAAATCGTCCACGTTCTGCGTACAGAGAAAAAATCGGTCGCCGAGTTTTGCCTCAAGCTCCGTCAGCGCAATATGTGCCGGGTTCGGGTCCGCCTTCGCACCCTGCGCCCGCCGCTCTGAGTAGAACTGCCACACCAGCGCCGGATTCAGTTCCAGCGCTTCCGGTGTACACACATCCTCGACGCGATGTCCTGCCCACAAACCATCCGAAGCACGAAACGTCGGCAGACCACTCTCTGCACTGATCCCCGCTCCGGTCAAAACAAAAACCCAATCCCCGGACCCAATGACAATCTTTCCCAACGAAAAACTCCAAGGTTTTACTAATCACTGTCCACTGTTCACTGTTTCACTGTTTCACTGCCTCTAAGGTTCCAGCAGAATCTTCCCTGTCGTCTTGCGGTTTTCCATGTCCGTCTGCGCTTGCCCCGCTTCGACCAGCGGAAACATATGTTCCATGCGCAGTTTCAGATCGCCTTTCGCCACCCAGCCAAGCACCTCGTTTGCTCGCCATTCCAGTTCCTGGCGTGTCGCAACGTAGTGCCACAATGTCGGCCGCGTCACAAACAGCGATCCCTTGCCGCTCAGTTGAATCAAATCGAACGGCGGCACTGGGCCGCTGGATCCGCCAAACAATGCCAACATCCCTCGCGGCCGCAGGCAATTCAAGCTGCCGTCAAACGTGGTCTTGCCAACCGAGTCATACACCACGTCGACGCCCTTGCCGCCCGTCATCTTCTTCACCTCGGCGACAAAGTCCTGCTCGGTGTAGAGAATCACTTCCGCCGCACCGGCCTCGCGCGACAATTCGGCCTTCTCTTTCGTCGACACGGTGGTGATCACGCGCGCACCGATCCGCGAAGCCATCTGCGTCAGCAGCAATCCCACGCCGCCCGCGCCCGCATGCACCAGCGCCGTTTCTCCGGCTTTCAGTGGATACGTCGACGTGGCGAGATAATGTGCCGTCATTCCCTGCAGCATTGCCGCCGCTGCCTGTTCCGGAGTCAACCCATCCGGAACCTTAACCAGTTGTGACGCCGGCACCAGGGCATACTCCGCATAGCTGCCCAACACGCCGACGGATGCCACGAGGTCGCCGGGCTTGAATCCGGTCACACCCGAGCCAAGATCTTCCACCGTTCCCGCAGCCTCGCTGCCAGGAATCAGCGGCAACGTCGCCTTGTACGTGCCCTTGCGAAAATAGATCTCGATGAAATTCACGCCGATCGCTTCAACGCGAATCAGCACCTGTCCGGGACCTGGAACAGGAATCTCCAACTCGGCGAGCTGAAGAACTTCAGGCCCACCCGTACTCTGTATCTGTATTGCGTTCATATATGCGCAAGAATGCACCCTTACACCCAAAAACTGCAAGCAGAGTATTTCCCGGCATATTCACATTTGCCTGTGAATCCGAACCAATCGACCTTGATCCACAACCGCACAGACAAAACAAAAACCCCGCCAGGATCTCTCCCAGCGGGGTCTTGTCTTTCTAGTCCCTAGTTCCTAGTTCCTAGTCCCTGTTCTTAAATTCCCTGCTTCTAAAACCTGTCATCCCGCCGGTCCGACAAAATGCTCGGCTCCTCCGGCGTTCTCAACCGCACCACGCGATCAACGGTGTACGGCGCGCGCTGTTGCGATGTATGGAAGTGCCGCACCTGCAGCTCTCCCAGCAACCCGATCGCCAGCATCTGAATGCCCGCCAGGATCAGCACGCCCGCAATCACAAACAATGGACCGTGTACGTCCATCACATTCTGATGCGGATTCATGATCTTCATTCCCAGCAATACCGCCGAAATAAAGCTGCCGGCTAGAATTCCCAGCGCGCCAAAGCTGCCAAAGAAGTGCAGCGGACGGCTCATGTACTTCAACAAAAACCGAATCGTCAGCAAATCGAAAAATACGCGGAACGTGCGCCCGATGCCGTAGTGGCTCTTGCCGCGTTCGCGTTGCACGTTCTTGATCGGAATCTCGCAGATCGACGCGCCGTACCAACTCGCCAGCGCCGGAATAAACCGGTGCATCTCGCCATACAGCGGAATGTTCTGGATCACTTCATGCCGATACGCCTTGAACGTCGTGCCGAAGTCGTGAATGTCCACGCCGGAGAGCTTGGCCATCAGCCAATTCGCGCAGCGCGAAGGAATCCGCCGCATCACGAAGTTGTCGATGCGCTCCTTGCGCCAGCCCGACACCACGTCGTATCCCTCTTCCAGCTTTTCAAGGAAGTTCGGAATCTCGTTCGGATCGTGCTGCAGATCGCCGTCCATCGCGAGGATAAAATCGCCCGATGCGTGATCGAAACCCGCCGCCAGCGCCGACGTCTGTCCAAAATTGCGGCGCAGCTTCACCACCAGCACGCGGCTGTCCACCGCGGCAATCTCTTCCAAAAGCTTGTAAGTCTTGTCGTTCGAGCCGTCATCCACCAGCACCAGCTCAAAGCTTTCGCCCACCTGCTCCATCACCTGCTTCAGACGGGCATATAAAACAGTTACATTTTCCTCTTCATTGTGGAAAGGAACGACAATCGAATACTTCGGCATATTAATAGTATAGACGCGACTTAATTCGGAACGGCGCACATATTCGTTACTCATCGTGGACGAGAATTTACAGTTGCGCGTTCACGCTTCATTCGAGCAAATGATCTATCGATCGAGTTCGTCCATCATCCCCTGCATCTCGCTGAGAGCATGATGGTTGCCGGTTCTGGCCGCACAGGCAATCCCCGCCTTCAGCTTCTCTACCGCATCGGAATTCCTGCCCGCCTTGGCCAGCGTTTGCGCCGACATGAAATAGGCCGCCGTGTAGTCAGGATTCTGCTCGATCAGCACATCGAATTCCTTCAACGCTGCATCCACTTCGCCGCGGTTCGCCAGTTCCATGGCGATGCCGTATCGCGCGAAGGCATTCTTCGGGTCAAGCGCGAGAATCTCTTTCAGTCCTGCAATCTTGTCCGTTGTGCTCATAATGGGGGATTTCTGCACCAGGGCGATTTGCGTAATTGGCGTGGATTGCCGAAACTGGAATCTGGTGCTTCGGCGCAAAAATTCAGCTGTGCTCTCATTGTAGCTTGAAGTGAACTTCCGCTAAAGGCCCTGCAACTGAAAGCCCCAAACCGAAAGCCTGTAACTGAAAGATGGAGCAAGTCAAAACATGAGTACCGCTGAAGCCAGCCCGCAAGTCCGTACCGTCGCCAGCACGCAGTCAGAAATGACGGAGGTTATCCTCCCTAACGACGCCAACACGCTCGGCAACCTGCTCGGCGGCCGTCTCATGCACTTCATCGATCTCACCGGCGCCATCGCCGCCTATCGCCACTCGCGTACCCACGTCGTGACCGCCGCGATGGATCACATCGACTTCATTCAGCCAGTGCACGTCGGCGATCTGCTCATTCTCAAGTCCAGCGTCAATCGTGCCTTCAATACATCCGTCGAAGTCGGCGTCAAGGTGTGGGTGGAGGATCCACAAACCGGCACGCACCTGCACGTTGCCAGCGCATATCTGGTCTTCGTTGCAATCGACGAGCACGGCCGACGCCAGCATGTTCCCCAGGCACAGCCAGAGACACCCGACGAAATCCGCCGCTTCAATGACGCGCTACGCCGCCGCGAGCATCGCGAATCCGAATCGGCCCGCCGCAAGCGGGAGACGCGCATCGCAGGCATCGCCACAGCCTGACCCACTAAGCTCGAACCTGTTCAAGGAGGTTTTCGAAAATGGCCCACGGACAAGCCACGCCTCAGCCTGTAGCTCTCCCCGGAGTATCCAAGATTATCGCCATCGGTTCCGGAAAGGGCGGCGTGGGCAAAACCACCGTCGCCGTCAACCTCGCTATCGCGCTCTCCAAGCTCGGCCAGCGCGTCGGCCTCATCGACGCCGACATCTACGGACCCAATGTCCCGCTCATGATGGGGTCAACGCAATCGCCGCGTGTCGGTGCCGACAACCAGATCCAACCCAATGACACGCACGGCATCAAAACAATTTCCATCGGCTACATTTCGCCGGGCGACAAACCCATGGTGATGCGCGGTCCCATGCTTCATCAGATCATCCGCCAGTTTCTGCAGCAGGTCGATTGGGGCGAGCTTGACTACCTCATCGTCGATCTCCCCCCCGGCACCGGTGACGTTGTAATTTCTCTCGTCCAAACCGTCCCGCTTACCGGCGCCGTCGTCGTCTCCACGCCCAGCGACGTCAGCCTCCAGGACGCGCGCAAGGCACTTGAGATGTTTGCACAGGTCAATGTCGAAGTCCTCGGCATCGTCGAGAACATGAGCCACTTCACCTGCCCCCACTGCCATCACGAGATCGACATTTTCTCCAGGGGCGGCGCCGAGCGCACGGCGGCGCAATTTAAAGCTCCCTTCCTCGGTTCCATCGAGCTCATCCCCGCTATTCGCGAGGGCGGAGATCGTGGACTCCCCGTAGCCCTCGCTGGTCCCAAGAGCCCCCAGGCCGCCGAATTCTACGGCGTGGCCCAAAAGCTTATGGAGCGCGCCGACGCCGCGGCAGCCGCAAGCAGCGATGTCATCGAAATCACCTAGCCTCCAGCGTGTCATTGATCCATCTGCATCCTCTCAGTAATTGGTTGTGTCATTCTGAGTGAACGGAGCCCCAAACGCCTTCGACCTCCCAATAATGAACGGTGTCATTCTGAGCGAACGGGGCCCCAGACGCATTTCAGTCTGGGGGTGGTGAGCGAAGGATCTGCTTCTTGTCTTTACTTCCAGTGGCCAGACGCAGATGCGAAAGGAACCAACAATTGACGCCCGACCTTCTCATCCGTCCCGTACAACAATCCGACTTCGACCAATGGAAACCCCTCTGGGATGGCTACAACGCCTTCTATGGCCGCAAGGATGCTGCAGCGCTGCCCGACGCGATCACCCGCAGCACATGGTCTCGCTTCTTCGATAGTTACGAACCCGTTCACGCATTAGTCGCCGAGCAAGCGGGACGAATCCTTGGCCTCGTGCATTACCTCTACCATCGCAGCACAATTTCGATTGCGCCAACCTGCTATTTGCAGGACCTGTTCACCGTAGAGGCGGCGCGCGGCAAGGGCATCGGCCGCGCACTCATTCAGGAAGTCTATCGAATCGCCGCTGATGCGGGCTGCGGCCGGGTTTACTGGCTGACACACGAAACAAATGCAACCGCAATGAAGTTATATGACAAGGTCGCGGAGAAATCTGGATTTGTCCTCTATCGCAAGAATCTCTGAGCAGAACTTTTAAACTTATCCGGCGGCGACACATCGAAACGAGATCGCAAATGAAAAGAATCCTCGTCTCTTGGAGCAGCGGCAAAGACTGCGCATGGGCCCTCCACCTGCTCCGCCAACAATCCGGCATTAAAATCGTGGCCATGCTCACCACCATCAACTCCGAATTCGACCGCGTCGCCATGCACGGAACCCGCAGCGCAGTCCTCGAAGCCCAGGCTTCAGCCGCCGCCCTTCCGCTGTGGAAGATCCCGCTGCCCTGGCCCTGTTCTAACGAGGAATACGAATGCCGCATGGCCGAAGTTTGTCTTCGCGCTACCAGCGAGGGCATTGAAGCCATTGCATTCGGCGACCTGTTCCTGCGCGATGTGCGCACTTACCGCGAAAAACAGCTACAATCCACCGGCATCGAGCCGCTTTTTCCGCTCTGGGATATTCCCACGCAAGAGTTGGCCCTCGATATGATCTCCAGCGGCCTGCGCGCCAAACTTGTCTGCGTCGATTCCCGGCAGCTCGATCCGTCGTTCGCCGGCCGCGACTTCGATGCCGCATTGCTTCGCGATCTGCCTGCGTCCATAGACCCATGCGGAGAGCGCGGCGAGTTCCACTCCTGCGTTTACGACGGCCCCATGTTCTCGCATCCCCTCGCGCTTGACGCCGGCGAAACCGTCGACCGCGACGGCTTCATCTACGCCGACTTCAAGCTCGCAAAAACTCTGGATCACGATCGTCAGCCGGCCCCCGATATTCCCGTCCGCCAATCAAAAACGCCCTCACCGGAACCATCGGTGAGGACGTTTTCTTTATGAATGATTTCTCTCAAGCGCGAAACTTATGCAGCGACTTCCACCTCGGCGCTGAGAGCTTCGATGGCCGTAAGGCAGTCATTCCTGCTTACATCGTGATGCGTCACAGCCCGGATCGCGTTCGGCCCAACCGTGCTGATCAACACGCCGCGAGCCTTCATCCTTGCCACAAGTTCCGCCGCACTCAATTCGCCCTTCAACTTGAAGATCACGATGTTTGTCTCCACCGCGTCCAGATCGATATCGACGCACTCCATGTGCGACAGCGCCTCTGCCAGCAGCCGCGCATTGCCATGATCCTCGTGCAATCGGGCCGGCATCTTCTCCAGCGCAATCAGTCCCGCCGCAGCCAGTACACCCACCTGCCGCATGCCGCCGCCCAGTGCCTTGCGAAATATCCGCGCCTGCTCCATCATCTCCGCCGAACCCACCAGCATCGATCCCACCGGCGCGCACAGCCCCTTCGACAGGCAGAACATGATGGTGTCGAACCCGCGCGTCAACGTCTTCACATCCACGCCCAGCGCCGTCGATGCATTAAAAATCCGTGCCCCATCCAGATGCACCGGCAGCTTGCGCTCTTTTGCGTTCGCCCAGATCTCTTCCATCACCGCCAGCGAAGTACAGCGCCCGCCCGTGAGGTTCGCCGTGTTTTCAATTTCGATAAGTCCCGTCGCCGCGCGAAACGCTCCTCGCTTGTAGATCACCGGCTCAATGTCCGCCCACGTCAGAGTTCCCCGCTCCGTCGGCACCGCACGCACCAGGCATCCTGAAAATACCGCCGTCGTCGCCATCTCCCAATCCAGAATGTGCGACCGTGATTCGCAGATCACTTCCTGCCCCGGTTGCGTCAGAAGCCGAATGGCGATCTGGTTTCCCATCGTGCCCGTCGGCACAAACAAAGCATCCTCGCGCCCAAAGATCTCCGCGGCCCGCTTCTCCAGCAGGTTGACCGTGGGATCCTCGCCATACACGTCATCTCCCACCTCGGCCGCTGCCATGGCCATCCGCATCTCCGGCGTAGGCCGCGTAACCGTATCCGACCGCAAATCAATCAACTCAGACAAGCCACACTCCTCATTTAGGATCCGATCACTGTCCACTGATCACTGTTCACTTATTCACTAGTTCACTTATTCACTAGTCCACTTGTTCACTGTGAACTAAGAATTGTGAACTGTGAACTGCCTTCAGGGTATCTGCCCCATCGGCAATTCCATCACCGGCGTCACCTTGCCGTTTGTCGACGCATACGCCCACATCCCGTGAAAATTCTCGCGCAATCCCGGCTGCGCCTTCAGCAGCGCTCCCAGCACGGCGATCGCTTCGGTACGCAACACGGCTGGATCCGTTGATCCCGTCGACTCATATGACACGCCAAGGTCCGCCTCATGCAGTGAAGCGTCCAGCCGCACACCGTCGATCTTCCACGTCCGGTCGCCGCTCGTCACCGAATAGGGAAACGAGTCAGCGGTCGGACCACCCTTGATCTGCGCCTGCTCCTGCACCAGCTTGTCCAGGTTCGGCGACGACAGAAAATCAACCGGAAGTTCCAGGTAGCGCGCCGTTTCATACGTGTACCATGCCGCCCACGGCAGATTGCTCTGCGCCAGTTCGCGCGCCCGCGTCCAGTACCAGACCGCATCGTGGCCGTTGAACTCACCCTGCCGTGCAGAAAATCCACCCAGCTTCCATCCCGGAGCCCCGGTCGTATCCCATACCAGCACGAACCCCATCTGACCTGCCAGTGGCACCCCGGCAGCATCCGAAAGAATCAAGGCATACTTCCCCGGCGGCAACGCGTGCATGCTGATCGTAACCGTCATCGACCCGTTTGCGTTCGAGCAGAAAAACTGCGTATCCGACGGCCCCGTCAGCGAGCTTGCATCCAGCAGATACATATTGCGCAATTGGACCTTGCCGCCCTTCACCAGAGGCGCAGCATTCTCGATTGCGTCGTGGATCCCATCCCATTGCCCCGCCATGGCCGGAAGCAGAATGCTCTGCAATGCGCTCGTGTCCTGCCGTAGCACGGCATCCGACAATTGCTCGCCAATCGAAGCCAACGTGCCGCGAACTTCCGGTGCCAGGGCGGCCTGCGTCGTGCAATTGGCAGCAAATCCCGGCGCCGGAACCAGGACCAAAAGCGCGGCAATGAAACTTCTCGAGCAGAAGCGCATCGATTGCTTTTCCTCTCTACCGCACAGCAGGTTTCCTAACTGGAGTGTCGCCCAGCCGGCCATTCTGAGAACCGGCAACAGGCCCGGTTCCAGCAACATCGCCGTCCGGGTTCGCCGATTACGAAAAGACGCCTTAAAAACTCTATGAGCGTTCCACGGCCACTGATAGTCTAATGCAGTGGGGCGCTGTGATAACGTCCCTCCACATCAGCACAGCATCAAGCGCCGGCACAGCCCTGAGGGAATGACCTCCATGCGAACATTCACCGCGCCGCAGTCACGCATCGCTTCCTCTCATCGATTCCCTTGCGTAATGCTCGCCGGTGCACTCTTCGCCGGTACCCTTCTTTGCGGCGCACCCATTGCAGCGCAGTCTCCAACCCATCCCGCAGTCGCTGCCACATCGTGGAAATCACAACCGGTCCGTCCGCACCATGCACGCTCTCACCGGCATTTGAAGAAGCAGGAACCTGTTCCCGTAGCCCCTACTCCGCCCCCGCCTCCCATGCCCGACTGGCCGATCAACGACAAGCCTATACCCGCCTCTGTCGTTTGGGACGCCACCGGACTTCGCATCAATGCCTCCAACTCCAGCCTCCAGCAAATCCTCAGCGAGGTCTCTACTGAGACGGGGACGAAAGTAGAAGGTTTGAATGCCGATCAGCGCGTTTACGGCGAGTATGGTCCCGGCGAGGCGCGCGACGTGCTCTCGCAACTTCTGCATGGCTCCGGATACAACGTGCTTCTGGCCGGAGATATCGGTCAGGGCGCCCCGCGCGAAATCATTCTCAGTCCACGCCAGACCGGTCCCAATAGCCCGCCGAATACCGCCATGAATCGCCCCCAGCAGGAAAGCGACGAAGATGTTCCCGAACAGCCTGAAGATCAGCCCCCCATTCAGGCTCCGCAGATGCAAAACACTCAGCGCCCCGGCTTCGGGCCCGGCGGCCCCGTCCGCACTCCGCAGCAGGTAATGGAAGAAATGCAGCAGCGCCAGATTCTGCAGCAACAGCAGCTTCAGGAGCAACAGCAGCAGCAGCAACAGCAGCAGCAGAATCCGCCGCAGTAGCTCGCTTCCCCGCCTGCGCAATAAGAAAAACCGATTTTAAGTTTTATCCCCAAACGCATGAAAGCGCGCCGCTTACATCCCGCGTCGACGCGCCTTGATGGTCAGGGTGTTGTTGATTTTATTCCGGCGCCAGCTGGGTTCTTACCTTGATCGCCATCCGAGCTGTCCGCGGACGCATCAGCGCAAAGCCCACGCGAAAAATTCCATAAGCGGTAAGTACGCCAAACGCCATCGCCCCAACTGCGGCGCAAACCAGCATCACTAAATTAATTACATCTGCCATCTTTTAAGACCCCCGTCAAAAATTGCTGGGGAAAGTTCCTTATCGTTATTGGATGCATGCCCGGCGCTTCTTGCCGAATGCTGCAGCTTTCTCTCAAGGATTGTCTCAGAAAACCTGCCGCGTTGACCCTTGTTTCTATTGCCAAATAGAATACCCCTAGTACGTACGTAATTCCGGACCGGGCTACATAACGAAGGTTCACATCGAGTTCCCTGCGCGTAACATCAGCATCGCAGTGCATCTCCAGGGCACCCACCATCTCCATCGCCTGACCATGCCAATTACTCACATTTCGGTGCGTGGAGCGCGCCAGCATAACCTGCGCGACATCAACGTGCGCATCCCCCGCAACACGTTGACCGTGGTCACCGGACTCTCCGGCTCCGGCAAAAGTTCGCTTGCCTTCGACACCATCTACGCCGAGGGCCAGCGCCGCTACGTTGAAACGCTCTCGGCCTACGCCCGCCAGTTTCTCGATCAGATAGAGCGCCCCGACGTCGATTCCATCGAAGGGCTCAGTCCCGCCATCTCCATCGAGCAGAAAACCACTAGCCGCAGCCCTCGCTCCACCGTCGGCACCATCACCGAGATCTACGACTACCTCCGCCTCCTCTACGCCTCGGTGGGTACCCCCCACTGCCCCAACTGCGGCCGTCTTATTACCCGCCAGACCGCCGACCAGATCGTCCAGCGCATCCTGCAAATGGGCACCGGCGAACGCGTCACCGTAATGACCCCTATCGTCAGGGGCCGCAAGGGTGAGTTTAAGGATCTGCTCGATCAGCTTGATCAGCAAGGCTTTCGCGCCCGCGTCGACAGCGAAATCGTCGACCTTTCCGAGCCTCCGTCGCTCGACAAGCGCAAGAACCACACCATCGAAGCCATCGTCGACCGCATCCTCCTGAAGCCAAGCGTTGTCGACTCCTCCACTGAAGTGGGTGCCCCATCCTTGACGACGGCATCATCGTCGTCAAGGGTGGGTACGCACGATCCTCACCCCGGCAAGCCCTCCGTCGAAAAACGCCTTGAATCCGCAGTCGCCAAAGCCCTTCAACTCTCCAACGGCCTCGTTCTCATCGGCTTTGCCAACGGCGAAGAGCAGATCTTCTCCTCCTCCATGGCCTGCCCCGATTGCGGCTTCGACGTTCCCAAGCTCGAGCCACGCAGTTTCAGTTTCAACTCCACCTTCGGCGCTTGCCCGGAGTGCCACGGACTCGGCTCGGTCTACGATCTCGACCCTGCCAAGGTCATCACCGACTGGTCGAAGCCCCTGCTCGACGGCGGACTCGGCCCCGGCTCGGCTTCGCAATACCTGCTGCGCCTCATCAATCTTGCCTCTGAGCGTTACGGCATCGATCTCAAGAAGCCCTTTGAAGACCTGCCTCCCAAGCAGCAGCACATCCTCGTCTACGGACCGCCCAAGGGCGAAGCCCCCCGCACCGGCTTCCACGGCATCCTTAACTACCTCCGCGACACCATCGACGAAGCCCGCAGCGACGGTTACCGCGAGTACATGATGACCTTCATGTCGGCGACGCCCTGTTCCGCCTGTCGCGGCAAGCGCCTCCGTCCCGAGTCTCTCGCTGTCAAAATCAACGGCCTCTCCATCGCCGACTTCACCGCGCTCCCGCTCAACCGCGCCCTCTCCGCCGCCTACGAACTCAACTTCACCGCGCGCGAAGCCCACGTCGCCGACCGCATCCGCCGCGAAGTCATCGAGCGCCTCGAATTCCTCTGCGCCGTCGGCCTCAACTACCTCTCGCTTGACCGCAACGCCAACACCCTCTCCGGCGGCGAAGGCCAGCGCATCCGTCTCGCCACGCAGATCGGCTCTCGTCTTCGCGGAGTGCTTTACGTCCTCGACGAGCCCTCCATCGGCCTTCACCAGCGCGACAACTCCCGCCTAATCGACGCACTCGTCCGCCTTCGCGATCTCGGTAACACTGTCCTCGTGGTTGAACACGACGAAGAAACCATCCGCCATGCCGACTACGTGCTCGACCTCGGTCCCGGCGCCGGGCGCCTCGGCGGTTACGTCGTAGCCCAGGGCACGCCCGCCGACATCATGGCTTGCCCTGAATCCCTCACCGGCAAATACCTCTCCGGCGCCACCGGCATTCTTCATCGCCCCGAACCGCGCCCTCTCACCGGCAAGTGGATCACCGTCCACGGCGCACGCGAACACAACCTGCAGGACCTCACCATCCGCGTCCCGCTCGGCGTCATGACCGTCGTCACCGGCGTCAGCGGCAGCGGAAAAAGCACCCTCATCAACGACATCCTCTATCGCTCGCTTGCCAAGGCGCTCTACGGATCGCGCGAAGAACCCGGCGTGCACGAATCGCTCGAAGGCGCCGATCAGATCGATAAAGTCATTCGCATTGATCAGGCGCCGATCGGCCGCACCCCGCGCTCCAACCCCGCCACCTACACGCAGGTCTTCTCGCCCATCCGCGATCTCTTCGCCTGGCTCCCTGAAGCCCGCGAGCGCGGCTACAAGCCCGGCCGCTTCAGCTTCAACGTCGCCGGAGGCCGCTGCGAAGCCTGCCACGGCGACGGACAGCGCCGCATCGAAATGAACTTCATGCCCGACGTCTACGTACAGTGCGAAGTGTGTAACGGACGCCGCTACAACCAGGAGACCCTTGCCGTAAAATTCCACGGCTACTCCATTGCCGACATTCTTGACCTGACAATCGAAGACGCGCTCACCGTCCTCGCCGACGTTCCCACCGTCCGCCAGAAGCTCCAGACCCTCGTCGATGTCGGCCTTGGCTACGTGCATCTCGGCCAGAGCGCTACCACTCTCTCCGGCGGCGAAGCCCAGCGCATGAAGCTGGCTCGCGAACTCTCCAAGCGCCAGACCGGCCGGACACTTTATCTATTGGACGAACCCACGACTGGCCTGCACTTCGACGATGTGCGCAAGCTGCTCGAGGTCCTGCACCGCCTCACTGACCTCGGCAACTCCATCATCATCATCGAGCACAATCTCGACGTCATCCGCAACGCCGACTGGATCCTCGATCTCGGCCCCGAAGGCGGCGAAGACGGTGGCCGCGTCGTCGGCGAAGGCCGCCCCGCAAAAATCGCAAACACCCCCGGTTCCTTCACCGGAGAATTCCTCGCCCGCTACTACGCCTCCCACAACGGCAAACTCACAGAGATCCCTCACAACAAGATCTCTCCCAACGGTTCCCCTAACGGTTCGCTGCATCAAAACGCTCGTCATCCTGAGCGACCAACGGGAGTCGAAGGACCTGCTTCCAACGATCGTCATCCTGAGCGACCAACGGGAGTCGAAGGACCTGCTGTTGCTCTTGCAACTCCCGCGCGGCCATCTCGCACTAAAAACTCCACAAAGCCGGCAAAGAAATCCAGCAGCAAGAGACCGGTGCGCGCATGAGCACATTCCCCGAGCCGCTTCCCCACGCGCCCGACGACTCGCCCGCTGTCGAGCCCGCTGAGCCGTCGTCCACCGATCCCCTAGCGCCCGAAAACCTTCCCGACCCACCCGCCGAATGGACCGGCGAACCCGCATCCCCCACCCAACCAAACGAGCTGGCCCCGCCTGTCTTCGCCGCTCCGCCCACCGCTGAAGAGATCCTCCGCGAACCCCTCTTCTCCGTCCACGCGCCGCCGCAAATCTACCGCGAAGAACGCATCCCGCACCTCGGCCATCTCGGTCTCTTAGCCCTGCTCGCCCTCTTCGGCCTCATCGGCACCATGATGCTTGTGCCGCTCGCTCTCCACTTTCATCTCTTCGGCATCACCAACCTCACGCAGGCCGCTACCGATTATCGCTACGCCCTCGCCAGCCAGGGCGCGCAGTACATCATCACCTTCGTCGGATGCCTCGTCGTCTTCCCCATCCTCTGGCACAAGCCCTACTTCGAAGGAATTCACTGGCACGGCGCAGACGCACTGCACCGCACCACACGCCTCATCAGCGCGGCGGTCCTATGCTTCTTCGTCGCCATGATTAATGGCATCCTCATGCCGGGCCCCACCAACGCTCCCATCGACCAGCTCTTCAAGGCGCCCGGAGCCGCATGGGTCTTCTTCGCCTTCGGGGTAACGCTCGCCCCGTTTTTTGAGGAGATGGCCTTCCGCGGATTCCTGCTTCCTTCGCTCTGCACCGCGTACGACTGGACCGTCGAACATTTCACCGGCGCCGCAAGACGTACCGTCGACGAATTTGACAACCCGCAATGGTCGCTATCGGCAATGGTCGTCGGCTCTCTGCTCACGAGCATCCCCTTCGCACTCATGCACGGCGCGCAAACCGGTTGGTCGCTCGGACCCTTTCTCCTGCTGATCTTCGTCAGCCTCGTTCTCTGCTCCGTCCGCCTCTACACCCGCTCCCTCGCCGCCAGCACCATGGTCCACGCCTGCTACAACTTCATGCTCTTCTCCTTCATGCTCCTCGGCACCGGCGGCTTCAAACACCTCGACAAAATGTGACTCTGAAATCCTCCCCATCATAAGCAGTGTCATTCTGTGAATGGGGCCCCAAACGTATTCGGGGTCCCCAAAGAGCGACGGGAACCCTCTGGGTGGCTCGTTGGGGCGGAGTTTGGCAGTGGTGAGCGAATAATCTGCTCTTGCTCCCCGCACTTCAACTCACCACAATCGTACCGGCTGCACGAATTAGCCTCGAAACGCCACCGCCCTTGTCATGCCGAAACGCGCTACCGCCGATCTTCCAGCGCCAGCACCGCATAGCTGGTCGCCGCATCGCTCATGAACATGCCCGCATCCGACTTCGGATCGCGGTTCTTGTTCAGCGACCACGCTGGCCACGCGCCCGTCGCCTTGTCCTGGTTCGCTTCGAGCCATTGCAGTCCGCGCGCCACATGCGGCTTTTTGTCCGAAGTAATTAAACTCTCTTCGAGCACAAGCACCGCGAGCCCCGTCGCGTACCCATCCGATCGCGTTTCGAGCGGCGTGCCGTCGCGACGCTTCCATGTGCCGAAATCCGTCAAGCTCCAGCCGCCGTCTTCGTGCTGCAGGCTATTGACTTGGTAGACAAGGGACTGCATCTGGTCCCAGCTCATGAAGCCGGGAAAATACTTCGCAGCCCACAACGCGATCATCTTGTTCACCAGCGGCTGCGTGTCGTAGTGGCTCCGAAGATAGTCTCGCAACAAAGCAACGTTCGCCGCAATCTTCTTGTCGTTCATGTAGCCATCGGGCGCAGCTCCCACAGCCAGCGCCATCAGCGCGGCCCAGTGGTACTGCGATTCTTTTGACTCCCAGGGCGCGTACTCGAAGTTTTGCCACACCCACGCACCGGCATCCGGTCCCGATGCGGATTGAAGAGCCCAGGCATGATCGAATGCCATCCGCGTACGCTCGCTCAGTTGCTCCTTCGGCGCATCGTAACAAGCAAGAATGAACGCGTTCAGCACCGACTCCGCATTGCGCGACTCCACCTCTTTTCCGGCGCCGTACACTGCGTCGCTATAAAAGGGTTGCACATCTTTCCACTCACGAACGCGCTTCTCCACACTCGCCAGCATCACCTGCTCCTGCGCTGAAGGCCCACGCTCGCCCGATCGACTGCGCAGCGAAGGCCTTGCGAGCGCGTAGCTTGCCTGCGTGTGGCAACTCACGCACAGCGTGCCGTGGTCCTTCTGCGCGCGACCCCACCCTTGCCACCACGTTTCGCGACGATCGAGATACTGCCGCGCGGCCGTTGGACTCCAGCCCTGCATTGTGACTGCGGGCTTATCGGCCGCCTGCACATTCACTCCCGGCACACGCATTACGCAAACACAAAGCGCGCCGCTCACCAGGACGACCAGAGTAATCCCACTAGGCAGGAGCTTGTTTGTCATCCTCTGGACCTCTGAATCAATGTGGGAATCTTTGCCTTACAGGCTTTTCTACTGCCAGCATACGTCCGCAAGTTCCATCCCGGCATGTTTTCCCGTTCCAATCTTCCAAATCGAAGGATGTTCCCAAACCATTAACGGCGGTCCTCGCAATGCACAGGCTCGCGCGTTATGCTCACTTCATGGTGCGGTTCACGGTACTGGCGTCGGGCTCCAAGGGAAACTGCACGGTTATCACCGGCAGCAAAACGCGCATCCTCGTTGACGCTGGCCTGAGCTGTCGCGAACTCTTCCGCCGCATGCGCCTCGTCGATGAAGACCCGGCCACCCTCGATGCCATCATCATCACTCACGAGCACTCCGACCACGTCGCGGGCCTCGCCGTTACCGCGCGCAAACTTGGCATCCCGGTCTATTTCACCGAGGGCACCCACCGCGCCTGGGTACGATGGCTTTCACCGCGCAAGCAGATGACTTACGCGCAATGGCTCGAACAATGCCGCAAACAGGCCGCCGCGCGCATGGCCGAAGCCGATGCTGCTCCCGCTGAAGAATGCGATCCCGAAGACGCTGAACTGTCTACTGGATCAGCTGCGACAGAAACACCTGAGCCCGCACCCGTAAAGGCTGCGCCCGAAAAAGACCCCACCTGGCTTCCCTCCCTCCAGTTCTTTCAGTCTGGCAAGCCCATTCAAATCGGCGACATCTCCGTAAGCCCGTTCACCATTCCCCATGACGCCGTGGACCCCGTCGGCTTCGTCTTCCAGGCCGAAGGCGTGCGCATGGCCGTGGCAACCGACCTCGGCTATATCCCGCCCAACGTCAAAGCCCAGCTCAAAAGCGTTGATCTTCTTCTCCTTGAATCCAATCACGACCTGGAGATGCTCCGCGACGGCCCCTACCCCTGGTCCGTCAAGCAGCGGGTCTTATCCCGCGTCGGACACCTCTCCAACGAAGCAGCCGCCACCTACCTCGAAACCGAGTACGATGGCCAGGCCTCCTATGTCATCCTCGGGCATCTCTCTGAAAGCAATAACCTTCCTGAGCTGGCCCGCATCGCTGCCGAACGCGCACTTAACGGCCGCGCCAGTCTCCTGGGCAACCGCCTGTTGCTTGCGGCGCAACATGAGCCCATGACAACTATTTGTTTTTGATAAAACTCGATTACAATCGTAAGTGGGAGTAATGGGCCCTTGCTGAGGATTTATTGCAATCCCTGCGATGTAAGTTTTGTATTATCAGCAAGTTTTCAGTAATCCTGCATCATTGGGTACTCGCGGAGCATCCAAGAACACGAAACGCTGTTGCCGCGTTCTCCCGTGCAAAGCGCGACAACTTCCAGAATGTGCACAGAGCGAGTCTAAAGTTTATGGCGAAAACTGAATGTACCGACCGCGTTGTGGGCGCTATTCTTGCGAGCTGGCGGTATGACATCTCAGGAATTTCCCCGGAGATGCGCAGGGATTATGAGCAGCATTTCGCCGATTGCAGCCGCTGCCGCGCCCGCCTGAAATTCCACCGCAGTCTCGACGTAACCCTCGTCGTTCTCACCTCTCTCTCTGTATTCTTCTCACTTTTCGCGCTCGCCGTTCTGCGCCACATCAAGCCGCTCGAGCATGTCGCGTTCAACATCCTCGGCCTCGATAGCATCGACACCTATCACATGCTTGTTTCTGCAGCGATCGCCGGCGTTTGCTTCTCGGTGGCTGCGTTTGTGCTGGTGCTCACGGCGACGCCCGTTCCGTCGTATCTCGGCGGAATCGCCGCCGAACGCGCCCGCATCCTCGAAGAGCGGCTCCCTGAAGCCTTCGAACGCCTGCCCAACGCCATCAAGTCCCTCCGCCCGCGCTAACCATCATCCACTCCAATATCAAAAGGCCTCCCGCGCGGGGGCCTTTTCGCGAGCGCAGTTCGCGGCGATCATCTCACTTCGCGATCGGCACCCGCAGATCTCCACCCGTCATCTCCTTCGGCAATCCGAGGTGCAGCAGGTTCAGCAGCGTCGGCGAAATGTCTCGCAGCGAGCCATCCGGTCGCAGCCGATAACTCGGACCATCTTCGGCAACATAAATCATCGGCACCGGATTGGTAGTATGCGCCGTGTGCGGACCGCCCGTCACCGGATCGACCATCAGTTCCGCATTGCCGTGATCCGCCGTAATCAGCCAGCTCCCATTCTTTTCCTTGATCGCCTTGTAAATGCGCCCGAGCTGCACGTCCACGGCTTCGCATGCGCGAATGGTCGGTTCCAGTTTGCCCGAGTGGCCCACCATGTCCGCATTGGCAAAATTCGCAACCACCAGGTCGAACGCGGTGTCGTCAATCGCCTTCACGATCGTGTCGCCAATCGCCTCGGCCTTCATCTCCGGCGCCAGATCGTACGTAGCTACCTTGAGCGATGGAATCAGCGTGCGCTCCTCGCCCGGAAACGGCTTCTCGATGCCGCCATTGAAAAAGTACGTCACGTGCGCGAACTTCTCCGTCTCGGCCACACGCAGATTGCGCAGATTGTGCGCCGAAAGAATGTTCGCCAGAATGTTGTCCATTGACTCCGGCAAAATGATCATGGGCAGCGCATACAATTTGTCGTACTGTGTCATGCACAGATAATGCAGGTTCTTCGGAATCTCGCTGCGAGGAATCGTTTCATCCAGCGACTCCCAACCCTCGAGATTCCGTCCGCCGTCTTTGTTCAACCCGCTCTCGCGCGCCAGCACCCGCGTAATCTGCCGCGCACGATCGGCGCGGAAGTTGAAATTGATGCAGACATCCTCATCGCGAATCTGCGCAACCGGCTTCCCTGCCGCGTCCACCACCACAAACGGTATAACGAACTCATCGGTCACGCCGTTGTTGTAGCTCTCCTTGAGCCGCGCCACCGGGTCCGGATACGCCCCGCCCTCGGCCTTGCCGTTCACCATCGCGTCGAATGCCTTGCGCTCGCGCTCCCAGCGCTTGTCGCGATCCATCGCGTAGTAGCGGCCATTGATCGCCGCCACCTTGCCCACGCCGTACTCCCGCATCTTCTGCTCAAGCTTCGCAATGTATCCGGCGCCAGAGTCCGGCGCCGTGTCGCGCCCATCCATGAACGCGTGTACAAACACGTTGTGCAGCCCGTACTCACGAGCCGTGCGCAACAGGGCGTAAAGATGCTCCTGGTGCGAGTGCACGCCTCCATCCGAGACCAGCCCGAACAGGTGCAGCGCATGCCGCCCGTCCCGCGCCCTCTGCATTGCCTTCACAATCTCCGGCTCCTTCGAGAATTGACCCGAAGCAATCAGCGCGTCGATGCGCGTAATGTCCATCTGCACAATGCGCCCCGCGCCGATGTTCAGATGGCCAACTTCGCTGTTCCCCATCTGTCCATCCGGCAATCCGACAAAATGATCCGAAGCCTGGATCAGCGTATTCGGAAACTCACGCAGCAGCTTGTCGTAATTAGGCTTCCGTGCCAGCGCAATCGCATTGTTGGCCGTTTCGGCGCGATATCCCCATCCATCGAGAATGGTCAGAACAAGAGGGCGTTTCAATGTAGGCAATTCCAGAATCTCCTCGAATAACTGATTCGAGCATAGCGCACTGGGGCTCTCACTCCTCGTGCCGGATTCACACTCCAGGATTGTCGTAGAATGCCGCCCGTCGAGCAATCTCACTTGATCAAGCTCAGAGCCAGATCTTCTTCCCTCGGTGGGTGGATTTGTTAGAGTGCAGGTGAGAGATAACAACATGTCCTTGAAGCCGATTTCCCATTCAATCCGCATTGTCGAAGATGCAATTCGAATCTCCGGTGAATCGGGGATGCGCTATTCGGTTCGAGAGCGTCTGAGTCTCTTTCGCGCCCGAATGACGAAAGGCCACCAGGCCCAGGTTCTCGATTACAAGGTCAAATATCTCAATCGTGCCTCATTTCGAATCGCATTGTGGGAGATCTTCTTCAAGGGGGAATACCGCTTCACCGCACGGACCGAAGCACCGGTGATCCTGGATTGTGGAGCGAACATTGGCTTAGCCACGCTCTTCTTCAAACATCTCTATGCCCAGGCCCGCATCACGGCATTCGAAGCCGATCCCAATATTGCAGAAGTGTTGAAAGCCAATATTGCGAACAACCAGCTTCGCGACGTTGAAGTCCAGAACCTGATGCTTGCAAACACTGAGGGCGACAGCTCGTTCTTCGTAACCAATGACCCCGCCGCCAACTTGATGGGAAGTGCGAACCCGAATCGCGTCTCCGATCATCGAGAGGTAACCGTACCGGCGGCACGCTTGTCCCGATTTATCAAAGGACCCGTAGATTTTCTGAAACTGGACGTCGAAGGATCTGAGTTTGACGTGTTGGATGACCTCATCGCGAGCGGATCGCTCAGCCAGATTGCTTCCATGGTGATCGAATATCACCACAAAATCGGGAGCGCCCCTTCGCGTCTCTCCCGTTTTCTCGGCACACTTGAAGACCATGGGTACGAGTACCAGATCGGCGCTCTAGGCTGCGATCCCATTACTCTGCAGGACGTATATCAGGACATCACAATCGGCGCATACCGTCGCGGCGATGTAAGCAAAACCTCTTGAGCCTCCACCGCTAGCGCACGTTCGCTGATCTGCGCGTGACCTTCCGCTGCGACACGCGTACCGCGCGTCGCTGTTTGCTTGGTCTCCGCGCGCGGCCCCTCTGAGTTGCTCTCAAAACATGCCGGGCTCCGGCTCTCCTCGCCTGCGGCTCCGGTAACGGTGGCAGCCCCGCAAGCGCCAGCAACCCATTGTTCGCTGACTTGAAGAGATTGAAGCCGGGCTCCCATCCGCGCGTTCGCCCTTCGGTCTCCGCCACAAAAAGCGCCGTGTGGCTCGCGGGGTGAATCGCAATGTACGTCGTGAATCCCGCTCCGCCGCCCGTCTTCTCAATAATGTGCGATACGTCCCCGTTCGCGGCCAGGTGCATCCATCCCAACCCGATCCCGCTCGGTCTGCCTGCGTGGTCCAGTCCATACTGGCCTGCCAGCTTCGACGGCAGTAGATACACACCATGTGCATCGTCGGCCTGGGCCGGTGCTCCCGTGCCAACCAGGTAGCGGAGAAACTTCACCATATCCGCCGGCGTGGAGTAGAGGCCGCTGCTTCCCTCCGTGTTCGCCGTGATGGTGCACGGACCCTCCTCGTGCGCGCCCGTCATCAGCCGTTCGCACTGTCCGGAATTTGGATAGAAGGTCGTGTCCCACATTTTCAGCGGCTTCAGTGTGCGCGTCTCGAGCAGCGTGGCGTAGGGCGTATGGGCAGCCTCCGCCAGCGCGTCGCTCAACAGATCGAACCCAACATTCGAGTAGAACGCCTTCGTCCCCGGCGTGAACTTCAGCTCCGTGCTCGCAAGCCAGTGCCATCGTGTCTCGTAGTCGGGATAGGAAAAGTGCGGTGTCCGCCGCGGTGCGGTTCCAATCTCGCGCTCCAGCCCCGAAGTGTGCGTCGCCAACTCCTCCAGAGTAATGGGCGCTTCTTTCTGTGGAACGACCGCCCCTTCAGGAGCATATTTCTTGAGCGTGTCATCCAGGCGAACCGCGCCGTCGGACATAAGCTTTGCCAACATGTCCGTGGTGAAAATCTTCGTCAGCGAACAGAGCCGGACCTCTGAATTCAGACTGGGAGCTTCGCGCGACCCCGGCACTGCTTCCCCGTAGCCCTCGAAATACATCTGGTTGCCGCGCACCACCACCAGCACCAGCCCCGTTGCGTTCGAGTTTGTATAGAGATCGGCGCCCAGCGTCTCGGCGTCTTTCAAATCGTGCAGGGTCATCACAGGCGCTGTCTGTGCCGCAGCAGGCAGAAGGCTCAGCAGGAAAAGGGAAGCTGTCAGCAGGCGCATTGTCTTTAGTGTAGGCCTCGCCGCCCACGTCCCGTTGAAGCCTGGAAACTTAGGGCATCCAGTTCAACAAGTCGGCTGAATCGTGTCCCCCACCCCGCTCTATCCGGGATGGGGAAAACACGATTCCGTATCTATGAATTGCCGAATGCGGGATCAGTCTTCGTAGTTCAGCGCTTCCAATCCCAGGTAGACCGCGCCCGCCCCCAACTCCTCCTCGATTCGGAGCAGTTGGTTGTACTTGGCAATACGATCCGTGCGGCTCACCGACCCGGTCTTGATCTGGCCCACGCCCGTCGCCACCGCCAGATCTGCAATGAACGTATCCTCGGTCTCGCCCGACCGGTGCGAAATCACCGAAGTGTAGCCGTATCGGCGGCCGAGCTCAATCGTCTCCAGCGTTTCGGTCAGTGTGCCGATCTGGTTTACCTTGATCAGAATCGAATTGCCGACACCTTCTTCAATTCCGCGCTGCAAACGCTTCACATTGGTCACGAAAATATCGTCGCCGACCAGTTGAATGCGGCCGCCCAGCTTGTCGGTCAGAATCTTCCAGCCTTCCCAGTCGTCCTCGGCCAGGCCATCTTCAAGCGACACGATCGGGTACTGCTGCACCCAATTGTCATAAAAACTGACCATCTCTTCGCTGCTCAGCTCGCGCTTGTCGCTCTTCTTGAAGACATACTTGTTCTTTTCCTTGTCGTAGAACTCACTCGATGCCGGGTCGAGCGCAATCGCAACCTGTTCGCCGGGTTTGTAACCGGCCTGCGTGATCGCCTCGAGAATCAACTCAATCGCCTCATTGTTCGACTTCAGCGAAGGAGCAAACCCGCCCTCGTCGCCGACGGCCGTGTTGTAGCCCTTCTTCTTCAGCACGCTCTTCAGCGCATGGAAGGTCTCCGACGCCCAGCGCAGCGCATCGCTGAAGCGCTCGGCGCCGACCGGCATGATCATGAATTCCTGAAAGTCGACGTTTGAATCGGCATGGGCTCCGCCGTTCAGCACGTTCAGCATCGGCGTCGGCAGCACGCTTGCATTCACCCCGCCCAGGTAGCGATACAGCGGAATCTCCAGCGTTTGCGCAGTCGCCCGCGCCGCTGCCAGCGATACGGCAAGAATGGCGTTCGCGCCCAGCTTGCCCTTGTTGGCCGTCCCGTCCAGCGCGATCATCGTCTGATCGATCAGCCGCTGATTCGACGCATCCATCCCTTCAAGCTCGGGTGCGATCACGGTTTCAATATTGGCCACGGCCTGCAGCACACCCTTGCCCATATAGTGGCTCTTGTCGCCGTCGCGAAGCTCAACGGCCTCATGCTCGCCGGTGGATGCGCCCGAAGGCACAATGGCGCGTCCCAGTGCGCCACTCTCCAGGATTACATCGGCTTCCACGGTGGGGTTTCCACGCGAATCAAGTACTTCGCGGGCGCGAATCGCAACAATCTCTGTCATTTCTGTCCTCGCAATACGGTGCTGCAGCCGGTCGTTCAGTTTGGGACGGCGATCCACGGCAACGGCCTCTCCGGCAGCGCTCTGAATTGTTTCCAGAAGCTCGTGCACGTGCTTCAACCCCTCTCCGTCCGCGAAAAAAGCGTGAAATAAATTGAAAACTGTTCAATCCGGATTCTAACAAACGCACCTTGAACACCTCGTGTGGCAACGGTCACACTCGGCAAACGCTTGCTGCGCCGAAAGATGCGCAGTGTGTTATCTCAGTTGATTCGTACTGCCGAAGGCACCCACCGCTCCTCGCAATGCTGCACCGATAACGGCCGCAAGCTAGCATTTATCCAGGCGCAATGTGCGCCGGAGAGAATTCCGCACGTCGCATCTCAGAACTTTTTCCCGCAGCGCGGGTCTATATTCGCAGGGGAGTACTGCCTGCACCAAATCAGAGGGGGAATTCGGATGAATCGGCCGATTCTTGCATGTGCATTCTTGGCGTTGGCTACCACAGCCCTCGTGGCTCAACAATCAAGCCAGACCAATCCGTACGAGGGAACTTCCAATCCGCCTCCGGACGACACCATCATCACCAGCGAGCAGCCGGTCCCCATCCCTAAGCCGCCCGCCGGCCATCCCATGCAACAGGCGCCCGCGGCTCAACCGGCTCCGCAAGCCATGAACGCGGCTCGAAATGCCGGTCCCGTTCCACAAACCTACGGCGACGGCACCGATGACGGCATCGTTGGAGTCGCGCCTTCCGCTCCCGGCTTGGTCTCTCGCGCCGCATCAGCTGATCCCGATGGCGACATCGTGCATCCCGCGCCGCTTCCCCCGGGCACTCTCGGTGAAGGCACTCTCATCCGCGTGCAGCTCATCAACGAAATCTCAAGCGCACTTTCAGAACAGGGAGAGCCCTTCCGCAGCCGCGTGGCCTCCGATGTATTGCAGGACGGCCGGGTTGTGATCCCCGCGGGCGCCGAGATCGACGGCAAAGTCGCCCAGGTCTCTACCGGTCACTTCGCCGGACACGGTTCCCTCCTTCTCGAGCCGGAAACCGTCACCCTCGAAAACGGCAGCAGATATCAGCTCCACGCCATGGTTGCCTCCACTCCAGGTTCCAACCTCCGCGTCGGGTCAGAAGGTGTCATAACGCCCGGCTCGCGCCTTAAAAAGGACGGCTATGAATACGCTGGTGTGGGCGGCGGCGGCATGATCGTCGGCGCTGCTCTCGGCGGCCCCGTTGGAATGCTGGCTGGCGGCATCATCGGCGCCGGCGTAGTCACCACGCATCTTCTCGTCAGCCATCCCCAGGCCAACCTTGAAACGGGAACCTACCTCATGCTCACGCTCACCGAGCAGGTGCGGCTCGTACCCGAAGGCTCCCAGGGCAATTAACTCCTTCGCGGGAATAGCGTAAATTTGCGGCGCGACTCAGTTCGCGCCGCTTTTGTCTTTGGACCGTGGCAAATACCCTGGAGGTGGTGATTGTCATTCCGAGCGACCAACGGGAGCCGAGGAACCTGCAGTTGCTCTTTTAGGGCGCAGCCATCGAGATTGGCAAAGGCTCCCGGTCGCATGTTCATCCTCGCTGGTTCTTCGAATCCGCCGCAACCCTGCTAAACTCCCTTTTGCCTGGGAGGACTCGGCAGTGGCAGACATACAATCAATCGCCGTCATCGGCGCAGGGACCATGGGCTCAGGCATCGCCCATGTTTTTGCCCGATCCGGCTTTCAAGTCACGCTTTGCGATGTGGAACAGCGGTTCCTCGACCGCGCCCTCGCCTCTATCCGGACCAACCTCGGCCGCGAAGCCGCCAAAGGCAAGCTGTCCGAGGCCGAAATCGAGCCCACCCTCAGCCGTATTCGCGCAACCGTAGACATGCAATCGCTGACCGGCGCGGAGCTTGCTGTCGAAGCCGCGCCCGAGCGCTACGAGTTGAAAGCCGAAGTCTTTCGCGCCCTCGACCGCATTCTGCCTTCCACGGCAATCCTGGCCACGAATACCTCGTCCATCTCGATCACGAAAATGGCTGCGCTCACCCGCCGCCCCGCCCAGGTCATCGGCATGCACTTCTTCAACCCTGTCCCCGTGATGGCGCTGGTAGAAGTGGTGCGCGGCATGGCAACCAGCGATTCGTCCTTTGCAACGGTCTACGAGGTCGCCGTGCTGCTTGGCAAGACGCCCGTCGAGGTGAACGATGCACCCGGTTTCGTCTCCAATCGCGTCCTCATGCCGCTGATTAACGAAGCCGCCTTCGCCGTGATGGAAGGCGTCGCCACGCCCGAAGCCATCGACCAGGTTTTCAAGCTCGGCATGGCGCATCCGATGGGCCCGCTCACACTCGCCGACTTCATCGGCATCGATGTCTGCCTCGATATTCTGCGCGTCCTGCAAGAAGGATTCGGCGACCCAAAATACCGCCCCTGTCCGCTCCTCGTCCGCATGGTCGACGCCGGCTGGCTAGGACGCAAATCCAACCGCGGCTTCTTCACCTACGAAAAATAGCGATGACGATTCCCGTCATCACCGGGTCAGCACTGTCATTCTACTCAGCACTGTCATTCTTCTTAGCATTGTCATTCCGAGCGACCGAAGGGAGCCGAGGAACCTGCAGTTGCTCTTTTAGCGCAGCCTCACGAGCTACTGAAGCAATCCATTTCCCGGGCCGGGCCTTCGACAACAAGCGACAAGGAGATCCAAAATGCGCGCGACTCACCAAACAAGAATTGCAATGCCTTGCCTCCTCATCGCTCTCTCCGCATGTTTGCTTGCATCTCCAGGATCGGCCCAAACTCCCTCAATCCCTCCCGCGCCGCAATCTCCGCGCCCTGCCTTTCCCACCCGCGATCCCCACACCCCCGGCTACGTCTCCGCCACCCAGTTGCCCGATGGCGCCGTTCCCTCACCCACCGCCGACGGCAACTTCATCATCGGTCCCACCCACACGCCTGCGCCCGAAACCACGGCGCCCGATCTGACGAACGGCTCCGTCGTCGAATTCACCATGAACTCTGCCGACAGCAAGTACTACCCCGGCATCGCCCGCGACAAAGGCACCTTCGGCACACCCGACCCCTCCGACCCGGCAAAACTCATCATCACCACCAGCCATCCCGCCCCCTACACGCGCAAAGTTGCGGTCTATGTTCCCAAATCCTACGTCCCCGGCAGCGAAGCCCCCTTCATCGTTGGCGCCGACGGCACCGACCGCATGCTCTTCACCGCGCTCGACAGCCTCATCGCCGAACACAAACTCCCCGTCATGATCGCCATCTCCATCGGCAACGGCAGCGGCGACGCCCAGGGCAGCGAGCGCGGCCTTGAATACGACACCATGTCCGGCCGCTACGCCGAGTTCATCGAGAACAAAGTCCTTCCCCGCGTCGAGACCGAAGCCCACGTCAAACTCACACACGACCCCGACGGCCGCGCCACCATGGGCGGAAGTTCTGGCGGCTCCTGCGCGCTCATCATGGCCTGGTATCACCCCGAGCTCTACCACCGCGTCCTCACCTACTCCGGAACCTACGTCAACCAGCAGTGGCCCCCCGACGCAAAGACTCCCCATGGCGCCTGGGAATTCCACGAGCACCTGATTCCCCAAAGCAAACGCAAGCCGATTCGCCTCTGGATGGAAGTTGGCGACCGCGATCTCTTCAATCCCAACGTCATGCGCGATAACATGCACGACTGGGTCGAAGCCAACGAGCGCATGGCAAAAGTCCTTGCAGCAAGGAAGTATCACCACCAGTTCGTCTTCGCTGAAAACGCCGCCCACGTCGACCGCGCTGTCAAAGCCCAGACCCTCCCCGAAGCCCTCGAATACGTCTGGGCCGGCTACAATGCGCCAGGGTCGAAATGATGTAGTGCAAACCCAGATCGCGGAACCGAAATAGAGGCAGTTTTAACGCTTCTTCGCAGGAATATTCTGACCGCCCTGGTGCAAAATCAGCGAACCGATTGCGCCACTCGCATCCGGTACAAATTCAATTTCCGCACCAACCTGCGCGATGAAGAAACTTGGATGTCCGTCCTTCACTCCCTGATACATCATGTCTATCGCCGGTTGCCCCGTTCCTTGCCCCGTAAGATGGTCACCGGCGATTGCAATGGTAAGCGAGAATGTCGGAGCGGTATCGTAAACGCCGACAAACTTTGTCAGCTCTTCCTTGGAGATCGGTACTGGTTTGCGTTCACTGGCAAGGACAACTGGTTTGCCGAGGACGGTATCCATTAACTGGCCGCCCATCGTTCCGGGCG
This sequence comes from Occallatibacter sp., assembly GCF_049582745.1. Lineage (GTDB taxonomy): Bacteria > Acidobacteriota > Terriglobia > Terriglobales > Acidobacteriaceae > Telmatobacter. Next base: position 13,166 of record NZ_JBAUUO010000168.1, on the reverse strand, counting down.
CGCCACCATTCACATTGCTGAGAACAACGACGGCAATCTGTTTCTCCGGCGCGTAAGCCAGATGAGTATTGAATCCCTCGATGCCGCCGCCGTGGCTGACAATCCGTATGCCGTCCCTATTCTGTATGAAGACCCCGAGCCCGTAGTCGCCCTTCCCCGGAGTCGTCATCAACTTCAGCGACTCCGCGTTCAGAATCTTGCCGCCGAACAGCCCGTGTTCCCACTTCAGCAGGTCGCCGGTCGTCGAATAAATCGATCCTGCCGACCACGGAATGCTCATCGACTCAGACCGCGCAATCTCAATTCCATGCGGGCCTGGCCGATAACCCTCGGCCCGCTTGGGAAGAACGAGTTCATCGCTATCAAGCCCGGAGTCCTTCATCCCAAGCGGCTCGAAGATGCGCTCACGCAGAAGATCCGCGTATTTCTTCCCACTCACCTTCTCAATCACCACGCCAAGCACGATGAAATTCGAGTTGCTGTAGTCGAATTTGCTGCCCGGCTCGAAATCCAGCGGCTTGTCGCGAAACAGCGCAATCTCTTCCGCCGGTGTATGCGGATTCATGCTCCACGTAGGAAATTCCTTCAAGCCCGTGAAGCTCGGAATTCCCGAGGTGTGCCCCAGCAAATTCGCCAGCGTGATCTTCGCCCACGCCGGCGGCGCGTCAGGCAGATACTTGCTGACAGGATCGTTGATGCTGAGCTTGCCGTCTTGCTGCAGAAGCAGAACAAGCGTCGCCGTAAACTGCTTGGTCAGCGATCCGAGCCGGAACTTCGCTTCAGGAACGTTCGGCACCTGCCACTCGAGACTGGCCATCCCGTACCCTTTGTCGAGCAGAACCTGGTCACCATCCACCACCAAAACCGTCCCCATAAAAGTGTCTTTAGGCGTGTAGGAGCTGGCAATCTGCTCGAGGCGCGCCTTGGTAGCTGCTTCATCTTTCTGCTGAGCCCCACTGGTGATGGTGCCGGCAAGGATACACACCGATGCGAGTAACGCAACAAAAATGCGACGCGTCATAAATTGCCCTTTCGGTTAATCATTGATTTTGCCTTTCCGCCCGGACCTGGTCGATCTCGAAGCCCTTATCACTTTCTGTCCAGCCGGAATGCCGCTGCCTGAAAATCCCCCTTGAAGTTTTCGCTCATCTCCAGCCCATGATTCATCCACCAGGCGCCGCTCGCCGTCGCCGAAGTTCCCCTCGCCGCAGCGCCCTCAATCGGCGTCAGCGCATACTCCGCCTTCGCATCAAGCCCTTCCAGCTTCAGCAGCGGAAACCCGCGTCCCTCCTGCGTTGAATGGATAAACGCGAATACCACCGACTGGCTCTTGTCGCCATTCACCGTCTGTGTCGCCGAAAACTCGCTCCCGTTCCGTGGAGAAATCAATCGATACAAATCTCCCTGCACAATCGTCCTCTGCACCTGGTGATACGCCGCGATCAGCCGCTTGGCCGTCGCCATCTCCACGTCGTTCCACTTGCTGATGTTCGCGCCAATCCCCAGCGAGCCCTGCATCGAACTCAGCATCCGGTACTCGAGCGAAGTCGTCCGCTTGTTCAACCAGTGCGGCGAATCCGTCACCCACGCCATCATGATCTGCGGTGTATACGCATAGGTGAACCCATCTTGCTGCGTGAGCCGGTCAAACGGATCGGTGTTGTCCGACGGCCACACCTCGTCCGCATATTGCAAAATCCCCAGGTCCACGCGCCCACCGCCTCCCGAGCACGACTCCAACTCCACCTTCGGGTGCCGCTTCTTCAGTTCCGCAAGAATCGCATAGAGGTTCCGCGTGAACTCCACGTAAACTTTTTTCTGCTCCGCCGGCGGAAGCTGATCCCACCCCGGCTCGCTCCAGTTGCGGTTGTAATCCCACTTCAAAAACGCAATGTCATTTTCCGTAAGCAGCTTGTCCAGAAATCCAAGAATGTATTCGCGCACATCCGGCCGTGCAAGGTTCAGCACAAGCTGGTTCCTCTGTTCCGACCGCGGTCGTCCCGGAAAATTCAACACCCACTCCGGATGCTTCCGATACAAATCCGAATCGGGATTCACCATCTCCGGCTCAACCCACAGCCCAAAGTCCATCCCCAGCGCGTGCACCTTGTCGATCAGCGGCTTCAGCCCGTGCGGAAACTTCGTCGAGTTCACATACCAGTCGCCCAGGCCCGCATGGTCATTCTTGCGCTGCCCAAACCACCCATCGTCCATCACAAATCGATCCACGCCCAGCTCTGCCGCCTTCTCCGCCAGCGCCTTCTGCCCCTCTTCGGTAACGTTGAACTCCGTCGCTTCCCACGAGTTGTAGATCACCGGCCGCGGCTTCGGCGCCGCCTCATCCCCCTCGCCCACACGATGCGGAAGCAGGTGCGCAATCTCGTAGTGATGCAAAATCCTTGATGCTCCACCCAGCCCGTGCGCGCTATATCCGCCATAGAACACCGGCGACTCCAGCTTTTCGCCAGGATGCAGCACATACCCAAAATCAAAGGGATTGAATCCACCCGTCACGCGAATTCCATCCAGCTGGTCCTGCTCGACAGTTATCCGCCACGAACCACTCCACGCCAGCGCCCCAAACCACACCTCGCCCGCATTTTCATCGGGCCTGTCGCCTGCCTCGATCGCAAACCACGGGTTCGCCTGGTGCCCCGTCGATCCGCGCCGGCTCTCGATCACGCGTGCTCCCGGATGGAGCGTCTCCTGCGTCAGCGTCCACTCGCCCGCCCACCGTCCTGTTAGATAATTCAGCGTGTAATGCGCCGCAGACAACGCCCAGGCCGCCGCTGCCGCCTGCTCAATCGTGATCGGCTGTGCCTCCTTGTTCTCAATCGTCGCCGACCGCGCCAGAATTCCGCTCCCCGCATCCATCGAGTAGCGCAGCGTCACGAAAACCTGCCGTTTGATGTCCTTGAGAACAATATTGAAACCATCCGATGTAGTCTCATGCCGATCGTAATGCAGCACCAGGTCGCGATTCCCATCCGCAAACGTCACCTTCAGTGCCGGCTCCACAAACAGCCCCGCACCCCATCCCGCATACTCCTGCGGCGTCGTCGTGTACGAAGAGTCAAACGAAGCCCACTCCCGCGCCGGCGCCGCCTGCGGAATCCGATCCGCCGCCCCCAGCCGCCCGCCCCAGTAAAGCTGCTGCAATTCCCCACGCGCATTCACGCCAAACGCATACGTCACGTCGCCGCCGTCCAGCCGAAACACTTTGCTGCCTTCGTCAAACGTTGCACTCGAGGACTGCCCAATGGCGATAAACGAAGAGGAAACCAGCAGCGCGATTGAAAACATTCTGTGCAGCATAAGTTCTTTCCTGAAGTGATTTTTCAAACCGCCCATCATAGCATCGGCATGCGCACTTCGCCGCACTTCGCCGTCAACCCTTCGCCGTTCACCCATCCGCCATACCGCTTCACAACACTTCTTGACAGCCTTCCACCGGGGTATGGGCTATCCTGAAGCTGACCTAGCCGGAGGTTCAGGATGCTTTCCCCAACCCTAACCGCGCCAGCATGTCCCACTCCCGCCGAAACCATCGCGGCTGCAATCGATCGCGTCGTTCCATTGCAGGGACTCCCCTTCGAAGACCGCCTCTGGCTCGCGCAGCATGGGGAAGAGGTCGTCGCACAGCCCGGCGACATCCTCTTCGAAGAGGGCCAGCCCGCCGATCGCATGATCCTCATCCTCAAGGGAGAGATTCACGTCCGCCGTCAGCGCGGCGGGCCCATGGAGCTGTTCATCGGCCGCACCGGCGCGATGACCGGCCTGCTCCCCTTCTCGCGCATGAAAGTCTCCGGCGGACAGGGCTTTGCCGTCACGCCCGTTTGGGCGCTCCTCATCTGCAAGGATGAGTTCCCGGCCATGCTCGAAGCCATCCCTTCCATGAGCCAGCGCGTCGTCTCCACTCTCCTCGACCGCGTGCGCGAAGTCACCCGCATCGAGCAGCAGGCTGAAAAGCTGACCGCCCTCGGCAAGCTCGCCGGCAATCTGGCCCATGAGCTCAACAATCCCGCATCGGCCGCGCAGCGGGCTGCCTCCAGCCTTGTCATGGAGCTGCGCTCGAACCGCGAAAATCGGTTCAAGCTCGTCAACCTCTGCCTCTCCGACGAACAGATCAATGGCGTCGAAGCCTGGGAACAGAAAGTCATAAGCCGCTCAATCCGCCAGGACCCGCGCGACACCGGCGCGCAGATCCAGCTTGAAGAGGAACTCCGCAACTGGCTCACCGCCCTTCCCTGCGAAGGTGCATGGGAAGTAGCCGCACAACTCGCGGAACAGCGCGCCAACGTCGCCGACCTCGAAGAACTTCGCGCCTTGATCGGCGCCGGCGAAACGTGTGTTTCCCTGCAATATTTCGCGCGCTACTTACGGTCTGCCCGCTCCGTCGATACCCTGCTCAACTCCACAGCGCGCATCTTCGATCTCATCAGCGCGGTCAAGGCCTATTCCTACATGGACCGTGCCCCGATCCTCGAGGTCGACGTACCCGCCGGCCTCGATGCGACCATCCAGATGCTCCAGTCGCGTATGAAAAACGTCGCCGTCGAGCGCAACTACCAGCCCGATCTGCCCCGCATCAGTGCTTATGGCAGCGAACTGAACCAGGTCTGGACCGCGCTCATTGAAAACGCGCTCGACGCCCTCGCAGAAACCGACCACGGCGGCAAACTTAAGCTCACTTGCCGCCTTGAAGGCGAGATGATGCTGGTCGAAATCTGGGACACCGGCCCCGGCATTCCTCCCGAATTGCAGGACCGCATCTTCGAGCCCTTCTTCACCACCAAGGCGCCCGGCCAGGGTCTCGGTCTGGGCCTCGACAACGCCATGCGCATCGTGCGGAAACATCGCGGCCACCTCAGCGTCCGTTCCGATCCGGGGTCAACCTGCTTCCGCGTTCGTCTGCCTCTCGATCAGCTCCAGGCCTACTAACGCCGCAAGACTGAATACACGCACACCACACGTCCACACCATAGGAGCTTTCCAATGGCCGACTCTTCGTCTACCAGCAACCAAGTCGAAACAACCCTCACCACCATCCTCTACGTCCGTCGCAGCGCCGCCGCCGTTGATTTCTACACGCGCGCATTCGGCGCAACGCCCCTCGAACGCGTCGACAACGAAGACGGCAGCGTCCTCGCGCATCTCGCCGTGGGCAAAGGCGACTTCTGGGTCTCCGAAGAATCGCCCGTCCACCAGAACTTCAGCCCCGAATCGCTCGGCGGCAGCACCATGCACATGGTCCTCATCGTCGACGATCCCCATGCCGTCTTCGACCAGGCCGTTGCCGCCGGCGCTTCTTCCATCTGCCCCGTGCGCGATGAGGAATACGGATGGCGCATCGGCCGCGTGCTCGATCCCTTCGGTCATCACTGGGAAATCGGCAAAGTGCTCTCGGAGGGATGATTGCAATTGGAACCAAAAGCCGTTAAAGCGCCGGAGACCATCGAGACCGAACGGCTTCTCCTGCGCCGCCCCAAACGCAGCGACGCCCAGGCGGTCTTTCACCGCTACGCCTCCAACCGCGATGTGACACGCTACCTCAGTTGGCCCACGCACCGCAGCGTTGCCGATACACTCGCCTTCCTCGCCATGAGCGACGACGAGTGGCAGCGCTGGCCTGCAGGCCCTTACCTCGTCCTCTCCCGAGACAATGGAGTCGCCGCATCGCTCGTCGGCAGCACTGGCCTTTTCTACAAAAGCCCCACCCGCGCTATCACCGGTTATGTCATTGCCAAAGACGCCTGGGGCCTCGGCTTTGCAACAGAAGCTCTCCAGGCCATGGTCGACATTGCACAGCAAACCGGGGTCACCCGCCTCGAAGCCCTCTGCCACGCCGAGCACACCCCGTCCGCCCACGTCCTCGAGAAGTGCGGCTTCACCCGCGAAGAAGTCCACCGCGAGCACTTCGTCTTCCCCAACCTGAAACCGCAAAAGAAAAGTGACGTCTTCAGTTACGTCCGCTGTTTCTAATCCGCGTTACGATCTCGGCCTACCGGCTTCGCAGCAGCACGGCCGTTGCATCGTCCATGTCCGGGCACCCGCCCACGAATTCCTTCACCTGCTTCACAAGCCCTTCCACGCAAGCTCCGGGAGCAAGAAAGTGCCTGAGAAGGCGGTCCGCGCCGAACTCTTCGTTCACCGTGTTTTCCGCTTCCGTAATCCCGTCCGTATAGAGCAGCACATGCGTATCCGCCGAAAGCGCAATAGTCTTCTCCGGATACACTGACTCGCTCAGCCCCAGCGGCAGACCCGTATCAAGTTCAAGAAAAGCCGTCTTGTGATTCACAACCAGCGGATGCAGATGCCCTGCGCTTGCCAGCGTCAGTTGTCGCGTTCGCGCATCCAGCACTCCATAGATCATGGTCACGAATTTCCCTGCCGGAAAATCCTCAATCAAAGCCCGATTCAGGCGAGCAAGCGTCTCTGAGGGCGAAGCACAAAGTGGCGCAATCGAACGCAGCAGTGCACGCGTGGCCGACATCAACAGCGCGGCCGGCATTCCCTTCCCTGAAACATCCGCCAGTGCGATCCCGTAGCGATCCTGCCCCAGATCGATGAAATCGAACCAATCGCCCGCAACAGACCCCGCTGGATGCCATGCCGTCTCCAGCGCAAACCCCGGAATCAACGGCACCGGCTTCAGAAACAATGCCTCCTGGATGGCCCGCGCATCGGCTGACTCCTTCTGCAATCGCTGCCGATGCTCGCGCTCCAGTTGCAGAACTCGCGCATTCTCGATCGCAATCGCAATGTGGCCTGCGATCGCCTCCAGCACCTTCAACTGGTCCGGCGAAAACGCATCCAGTTCCTCGTGATCGATCGAAAGCACCCCCATCACCCGTTCGCCTGTCCTCAGAGGAATCGTCACCGAAGAACGCGTCCCCGGCTCGCATGGCATAAAGTAAGGATCCACGCTGACGTCGGGAGCATAGCGCATGCATCCTGAAGCCCCAACGTGCCCCACCATCCCCTGCTTGCCGATCTGCAGCCGGTTGCCCTTTGAGAACTTCGTGCAGCCACACACTCCCTGCATCACCATCTCGTTTGCATCGTCGTCCCGCAGCCAGACCGCTACTTCCACGCTCCCAATGGAGCTGGCAATCTCTTTCACCACGCGATCCACCAGCGCGTCGAAGTCCAGCGTCGAAGCAATCAGGTGAGTGGCCCGCTGCAGTTTCATCAGCGTCTGCGTAAAGTCCGCGGACGAGTGAATGCTGGATGGAATAAACTCGGCGCGCGGACGGATTGTAGCTACTGAAGCCATGCAACTCACCTCTTGCCCTGAGCCGGGCTGACCTCCTGTATGGATTCCCGGAGAAGTAACTCGATTCAACAGATTTACCGGCCTCAAAGGCCAGCGCGGGAAGGGTAAGCCCATCGGGTTCTGATAGAAATCTATGTAACCATCGCCGGAGGTCGGCCATGATCATTGCCCGCGGGATCGTCTTGTTTCTGGCATGCGCGTATCCGGCTCTCTGTGACCAGGAAATGCACGACCACCCCGTCCCAGCCAGGCTCGGCACCGTGTCGTTCCCCATCTCCTGCGCCCCCGCGGTCCAGGCCGAATTCAATCGCGGCGTCGCCCTGCTTCACTCCTTCGCATTCGCCGACGCTAACTCCACATTTCGCAAAGTAGTGGCCGAAGATCCCCAATGCGCCATCGCCCACTGGGGCATAGCGATGTCCGATTTTCACGAACTCTGGGAGCCGCAACTCCCGCCGGCCACATTGCCTGAAGCAAAGCATGAAATCGAATTAGCGCAGACCCTCGGATCGCCGAGCCCGCGCGAACGTGCCTACATTCACGCGCTCTCCCAAATATTTGCCGAGATAGATTCCGTTCCCTTCGTCGCCCGCGATCTGCACTACGAACAAGCGATGGCCGATCTCGCCCAACAGAATAAGAACGACCTCGAAGCCCAGGTCTTTTACGCCCTGGCCCTGCTCTCCAATGCCTCCCTCGCCGACAAAACCCACGCCCGGCAAAAACAGGCGCTCGCGATTCTCGAGCCGCTCGACCGCAAATATCCCGATCACCCCGGAATCACGCATTACATCATCCACGCCTGCGACAGCGGCGAACTCGCCGAACGCGGTCTGCCTGCCGCACGCAAATATGCGCGGATCGCGCCCGATGCTCCTCACGCCCTGCACATGCCGTCGCACATTTTCACGCGCCTTGGCCTTTGGCAGGATTCGATCGCGTCAAATCTCGCATCCAGCAAAGCAGCACGCGAACAGAACGATACCGGCGAAGAGCTTCACGCAATGGATTATCTCGTCTACGCCTACCTGCAACTCGGGCGTTACGATGATGCTCGCCAGGTGGTCGATCAACTCCACAGCATGCCGATTCCTGCTGCGGGTGACTTCAAGACTGGCTACTCGGCTACCGCCATGCCCGTGCGCTTCGCCGTCGAACAGAGCAAGTGGGACGAGGCAGCAAAGATCCAGCCCATCCCCGGCTCGGTGCCGCACGTTGCGGCCATTGCCGTGTGGGCGCGCGCGCTGGGCATCGTGCGCTCTAGGCAGCCGGCAGATGTCAGCGCGGAAATAACGCAGCTGCAAAAGTACGAGCACGAATTGCACCGCACAGGTCAGGAATATTGGGCCGCGCAGGTGCACATTCTGGCTGCGGAAGTGGCTGCCTGGTCAACCCAGGCAAACGGAGATTCTCAAAAAGCCGTAACCGAAATGCGCGCAGCCGCCGACCAGGAAGACGCAATGGAGAAATCGCCCGCCACTCCCGGCCCCATCATTCCCGCCCGCGAACAACTCGGCTACCTCCTGCTCCAGCAGCATCATCTCGCAGACGCCGCCATCGCATTTCGCCAAGCTCTCGTAGATGCACCCAACCGCCGCGGCGCCACTCAAGGCCTGATGCTGGCGTCATTGACTAAGCAATAACGGTAAACAGAACTTGGATAGTGGGCCTTGAAAGGGCACGACTTTCAGTCGTGCCGCCATGAGGGATGCACGTTTGATCTGCACCGGGGCGGCGAAATGTCGCCTGCTCCGGAACCTCCCCTCGCTCACCTGCGTAAGCACCTTCAGAGCCCGGAGGTCCTGAATGCTCTGGTTCTACGAATCTTTCTTCCCCGTGGTCTGGATTTTTTTTCTTCTCTACTGGGAAATCAAAGCCGCCAAGACCAAAACCACCCAGCGCCTCGAGCCGGCTGCATCGCGCGTCCTGCGTGTCTTCATCTTCCTGATCGCGATCGTCCTTCTCTCCACAACGCGCATCCCGCTGCCCTTGCTTTATCTCCAGCTCTGGCCGGTTGGCCTTTTGCCCTTCTGGCTGGGAGCTGCCGTCACCATCGCCGGCCTTCTGTTCGCTGTCTGGGCACGCGAGCACCTCGGCAGAAACTGGAGCCGCTCCGTCACCATTAAGCAGGGCCACGAACTCATCACCACCGGTCCCTATGCCGTGGTCCGTCACCCCATCTACACCGGTATTCTGACCGGTTTCCTCGGCATGGCGATTGCCATCTCTCAAGTGCGCGGCTTCATCGCTTTCGTTCTCGTCTTCCTCGCGCTCTGGATCAAGCTCCGCATGGAGGAACAGTGGATGCGTTCCCAGTTCGGCGAGACGTATGCCACCTATGCTCGTCAGACTGCTGCCCTCGTGCCTTACCTCCTCTGATCGCTGCATCTCGATCTCAGCCCCAGCAAGAGCGAGTTGAACCAACCTGAGGATGGAAACCATCGGCACGAGCAGGCGACTATTCGGCCAAGTGCTCTGCGTTCCATCCTCGATGAGCGCATTGGCGATCATTCGCCAATTGAAAGTGACTAGACAGATAGCAGGATTATCAGTCTACTCGGTTCGCAATACCTTCATCGGATCGACCGATGCAGCCCGCCGAGCCGGGATGTAACTGGCAGTTATCGTGACCGCTGTCATGAGCAGGCAAGCAACCATGAATGTGAAAGGATCCCATGGTTTTACTCCAAAGAGCTGGCTCGCAATGAGACGCGAAGCGAAGACCGCACCCGGAAAGCCTAGGACGAGACCACAGAGCACGAGCACGAGAGTTTCACTCAATACCATGCGCGCTACCCGCGCCCGATCAGCGCCGAGGGCCATGCGAATGCCTATCTCGCTGGTTCTACGATTTACGGTGTAAGCCATCAACCCATAGAGACCCACGCAGGTGAGCAAAAGCCCCAACACTGCGAACAGTCCCGAAAGCGAACCGACAAGTCGTTCCTGGACAAGAGAGTCATTGAGTTGCACCTTGAGGGTCTTTACCGAATCGACCGGCAAGCGGGGGTCAATCGCCTCGACCGCGTCAAGAGCGGCACTCTGAACGGATGCAGGATCGATCGCAGTCCGCAGCTCAAACGTGGCGCCGCCTTCAGGCAACTGGAGAAGAGGCAGATAAAGCATGAACGCGCCGGTCTCGCGGAGTTCGTGGACTTTTACATCCCGAATCTCGCCAACAATCTGAATCCAGCTCGAATCGCCGACAAAGCCGGGAATACTTACGAACCGCCCGATCGGATCCGCATTTCCAAAGTAATGCGTGGCCATGCCTTCGCTCACAATGGCAGCCTCGGTGGTTCCGTCGCGATCGCTCCAGGAAAAGTCGCGACCACGTAACAGAGGCGTTCCCATGGTGGCGAAATAGTCCGGTCCAACCGGCTCAATATTCACGGGAGCAAGATCCTCTGCCTGCCCGGAGGCCGAACCCTGCACTCGGACCGGGGTGGTGCTCATACTCATGCTTAACGGTTCGTGGACCGACATCGACGCCAACCGGACTCCAGGGACTGCTCGCAGGCGGGTGAGCAGTCGTTCGTAAAGCGGGACAACATTCTTGTAGCCGATTACCGTCGGATCCACCGAGAACAGAAGCACATTGTCCCGATCGAATCCCGGGTAAAAGTCTTTGAGATTGGCAAGCGTCCGTGTCAGCAAGCCCGCGCCAACCACAAGCACCAGCGAGATGGCTACTTGCAGGACAACCAGTGACTTGCCCACGCGAGAACGCGTAGCCGAGGCAGCGCTATTGCGCGCATTCTGCATGAGCCCGCGGGAGGGATCCACACCCGCGGCGCGCCATGCCGGAATCGTGCCGAAGATGAGCGCAGTAAGCAAAGAGACTCCCAGTGCAAATCCGAGTACCCTAAGGTCAGGATGAGCACTGAGCAACACCGGACTGCGCCCACGCGCCATGAGAGCGAGCAACAATCTGTTGCCCCAATACGCCAAGCCCACGCCCATCACTCCGCCGCCCAGACCAAGCAAGATGCTTTCGGTAAGCAATTGACGAACCAAGCGCCCCTTGCCCACGCCTAATGCGAACCGCAACGCGATTTCCTTTTCTCTGGCGCCGGCGCGCACCAACAGCAGATTCGCCACATTGGCGCAAGTGATCAGAAGTAGCAACCCGACAATTGCCATTACGATCCAAAGCGGCTTCGAGAATTGCTGGCGCAACGCAGCGAGTCCTTGGCCACCGGGTTCGAGTTGCAGGCGGAAATTGAGAAACGTCTGCCTTACAGCCGGGGAGTCGATGGGGGTCCCGGCGAGGCTTGCCGCAGCCTCGCGCATCGACTGAGCGAAAGCCGGCGATAGGCTGGCGGTCGCTCGCTCCCTGGTAACACCCTCCTGTAATCGGCCCATTACGTGAAGCCAGTTGCGGAAGGGAGCCTTAAGGGCGTCTGCGGGGCTCCCGGTGGCAGCAAAGCCCGGATACACCGAGCCAATCATTGTGAGCGGAACTGAGATCTCGACCTTGTCACCTGGTTGAACGCCGTAGAACTCAGGTTTCGTGACACCGACAATCGTGAAAGGTACGCTGTTGATCAGGACGTGCTTTCCAACAATGCCAGGATCGAGTGCAAATCTGGTCCGCCAATAGTCATACCCTATGACTGCTACCGGCGCTTGTCCCGTCAAGGATTCATCTATCGGCAGAATCGTGCGACCTTGGGCCGCTCCCACTCCCAGCACAGTGAAGTAATTCCCCGATACCAACTGTCCTTCGGCCAGTCCGCTTCGCCCGTCCACCTCGACATCAATTTTGAATAGTTTGCGAAAAGCGAACGCACCGGCCAAAACCTGCGTTTGACTTTTGAAAGTTTGAAAAGTCGGATACGAAAAAGTATCGTTCGCCGGAAGGGCGGGATTGGCTGCCTTGAACTCGACGAGTTGCTCAGGTTTCTCGACCGGCAGCATCCTGAGAAGTGCCGCATCGATCAGGCCGAACACCGCAGTAACAGCGCCAATGCCGAGAGCAAGAATCAACACGGCAGTAACGGTGAATGCCGGAGATCTTAGCAGCTGTCGCACTCCGTATCGGATGTCCTGGCCGAGACGTTCGAGTGCAGCCCAGCCCCAGGCTTCGTGTGTCTGCTCGCGGATCAGCGTTGAGTTGCCGAAGGCACGCCGAGCGGCGTATCGTGCCTCTTCCGGTGAGAGGCCGTTTTCACGTTGCTCCTCTTCTTCCAGTTCGATATCAGAGCGCAGCTCCCGCTCCAAATCCGCATCGCGTTTCCGAATCTGCCATCCTTTCATTTCAGCTCTCCTCAGCGGCGGGCCACATCACTCGCGCCACGGCCTCGGCCATCTGCTTCCACTGCGATTCTTCGACGACAAGTTGTTTCTTGCCTTTATCCGTCAATCGGTAGTATTTGAATTCCCGGTTTCGATCCGGAGCCATCTCCCATTTGGCGCTTACCCATCCTCTTTCTTCCAGACGATGTAACGCGGGATAGAGGGAACCGTGCTGCATTTGCAGGAATTCATTGGTGGTTCTCTGGATATGCTTGCCAATCTGATGACCGTGAGCAGGGCCGTAGAGGAGGGTCCGCAATATGAGCATGTCCAAGGTCCCCTGGAGAAGTCCGACCCGCGTAGGTGTGTGTTTTGCCATGGAAGACGTTCTACCCTCAATGTGGCGATGATGGTAGACACTCGACTATCGATTGTCAAGCGCCATAACAGAATGTGGGATTTCAATGACGACTTCAGGCCAATCACTTATTGAGCTATTCAAGTCGATCAGTGTTTCCGGCAAGTGTCGCAGTAGGGACGATCATCACTGATCGCCCCCTGCGCAGATCCGTACGAGCGCGTCTACGCATACGGCTCTTATGAAGGATGAGTGGCGTAGAAGCGAGCATCGGGATAGGGATGCAGGACGTGG
>NZ_JBAUUO010000167.1:0-4579 GCF_049582745.1 Occallatibacter sp. | reverse complement strand
AAAACCGCACAGAAAGCTTGCTATAAGCTTCCAACGGAATTACTGCCTGCGCACACCAGATCGAACACCAGCCCTGCGAATCGCCGAATCAGCCTTGGCAAAACGCTATGCCCGACACACACCTAGGTTCGGACGGGCCAACCAATCCCTATCTCAATATCATGCTTGCCTCTCTTCATCCCAACCGCCCATCCGAAGCCCTCACGCGTGAACAGGCAGTCATCGCCTACACCCTCACATCGGCATACGCCGAATTTGCGGAAAAAGACAAAGGTAGTCTGGAACCAGGGAAGCTCGCCGACCTGGCTGTTCTCTCGCAGGATATTTTCACTGTTGATGCCTCGGATCTACCCAAGACAGAATCCCTGCTGACCATGGTCGGCGGAAAGATCGTGTACGACGCAAAAGTAATCCCACACCAGTAGTCGAGTTAGCGGCAGGTGGCCACTCACAACGTCGTGCCTCACTAGTCCGCCGCTTCATCCAATGAGTGGGATCGGCAATAAATGCGGCGGAAACTCCGCGAAGGTCTGTGCCCCATCGGGTACCCTCGGGTCGGCGAGCTTCATCGCGATGACTGCGTCTCGAAGCCTCGCCTTATATATGGTCTTTATTCGGGGAGTTACGCCCGGTTCGACGGAGGGTTCTCCGCTTTATTTTGACTTGTAGCCCATTTTCTTTTGGGCCTCAGTCGCAGCAATTCTTCCACCACGTACCCGGCTTTCGTTCCATCGGTGAAAGTCACGAGGACTCCATCGTCGCTGTCCTGTTCCACTGTAAAGATTCGAACTGGGCTGAACATAAACGAAGATATACCAACAATCAGTCCGATCTGTCTGTGTAGTTTTAGACATTCATTTTGCGGCTTCAAGTCGGTCCGCGGATACTCGAAGCCTCTCCCCTACTCCACTCGCATGCACGGTGCAAACGCGGGCCGAGACGCGGCAAGCCCGACCGGAGCGAAGCGCAGGGAGCACCGCGTATCAGCCGGTGAATTTGGTGTATCTATGGTTCTTTATCCGCGCGGAAGAAGGTAACCCCTTCCATCCCCTTCGCCGGTGCGAGCCTGCGTATCCACGGTGCGGACTGTGCACCGATGGCAGGCTCGCATCTTCCGCGCGGTACGGGCTCCTTTTTATCTATGGTCTTTTAGTCGAGGCGCAGCCCCACCAGGGGGCGTGGCGCACGGGGGAGGGGCGCGCGCGACGGGCCACTATCTCCCGCAGGTTTGATAACGCGTGTTCTGTCCGGCTCGCGTGCCCTTGGCTGTGGATGCGTCGGACTGGCACGGCGAGAGGATAGAACACTCGTTATCTGACCTTGGCGGTGTTGCCCCTGAGCGCGCGCCCTTGTTTTTTATCTATGGCCTTTTATTCGGGGCGTGCCCTGGCTGATGCGCTGCGGTGACTGATGAGTGACTTCCGAGTGGTCCACTTCCGAGTGGTCCAATTCGCTCTGAACTCGGGATTTCCCCGGCATTCGCGCACTCACAATGGAGAGTAGGTCTTCTGCTCTTTCCGCTTCTCCGGCCTGGGCATGAAGTATCCGCGTCGCGCCTGAACGTGCATCCCCTCACGATCAACCTTCACTGTAAGGCGATGATAGCTACCATTTGCCTTCACGCCGTCGAGAGGAACCTCGAGCGCATAGACGACAGCTGGCGCCTCCGTGATGGCCTTGAATCCGGCGTCGAGATCGTTGCTGTTGTGAAAGAAGGTGCCGCCGGTGCCATCGGCGAGTTCTCCCATCGCGTCCTCCGCCAGCTTCATGGAGGTGCGCCGGTAGTCTGACACCTGGTCCGGTATCCTTCCTCGCAGGTTGTCACTGGCTGTCAGGGATGAGGTGTACAAACCGCGTGCATCAAGGGCACTGATCGTTACATTGGATTCTGCCGCAAGGTCCATAACGTGCGATTCTTCGGTGCGCGACTGTTGATCTAACGGAAGGATGCCGGATGAAACGAGGATGAGGGTGCGCTGTCCTGGCAGATTGGCCATCCTGCGTACAAACTCTTTGATCGCCGCGTAGGTAACCAGAACGTCCTGACGGCCCGTATTCAATGCACGCATTGCTGCCGAATCGGCCAGTCTCTCAGCCTGGTTGATATCCGTCTGTGGGTTAATGCCGGGATTGCAATGGAGCACCTGGTGGACCGCATCGCTCCTTGCCTCGGCATCACTCTGCTCCACGATCAGGTTTGCCTGGTAGTAGCTGATATAGATGCAATCGGCGGCGGAGGACCTGTAGGTTTCCTGCGGGCGAAGACTCTTCAGCGCTTCCTGCAACTTCGCTTGATCACGCGTGAGACCGCTGTTGACGCTCCCGGATGCGGAAACAACAGCGGCCACATCGGACCCGCTCAAGGTGTCGTCGAGAACCTGGGAGGCGGCCTTTGTTGAATGCGCGATGTCTTCGTAGCTCAGGTGCAGATCGTCGAAGAGAAGGACTGTGACGCGCTCAGGCAGAATGGAGGATGGTATTGCCGCTTTGTCTTGTGCCGGCGGATGCTGATCGGACTCTGTGGCAATCGCACCGTGGCTTCCAACGGAACTGCGCTTCTCCACAACGAATCCAGAGACCGGTCGCGACTTGCCTTCATCGAACACCTGGAAGTCCTCTTTCTTCAAATCTGCAACCGTGCGTCCCTCCTTGTCGCGCACCACGACGGGCACCAGGACCCGGTCGACATTTAGTTGGATCGGGGGACCACTGGACTGTATTCCGGCCTCCGGCGAGGAGGGCACCGGCGAAGACGAAGCTGGTTGTGCCTGGTTGGCGGCGCTGGACACCTTGGTTGGCGCATCGGGCAGTGGGACGGTTGCAGGCGGCCGTTCCGACACTAGGTTGGTTGCGATAGCTGATGGGTTCGCTTCAGACATCTCCTCCTTCTCAACCGGCGCAGCCGCGGCAACGTTTGACGGCTCATTGACCGATTGGATTGCGCTCTGCTCTGGTACCGGCATAGCGGGAGCGGCTTCAGGATGCGATCCCTGTCCAGCAACAGGCGAAGCCTGGTCACTGAGTGTGCTTTCCGTACGGGGTGTCGCCGGTAATCCTGATGCAGTGGCCTGCTCATCGAGAATCCGCGAGGTAGAAGCGAACATGTGATAGTCGGTGAACAGGTTCTCATTCAGCCACTCGGTGGGAGCGCCTTCCAGGCTGGCATTGACAGTGGCCGGAGCCGATGAGAGTGCCAGACTTCGCACCGGGCATATCAACGTCTTTTCGGCGATCGCGACTGGACCATACTCCACGAGGATCGCACCACGTTCAATGGTCGAATTCCCCTTCAAATCGGCCACCAGCGTCACGCGAAGGATTGTCCCTGTAGCTGGATCAATCCACAAGGATCCTTGATAACCGGGTTTGGTACGAACCATCGCGGTCTTTGAAGAAGCTGTCATTGCAGACATTCCGCCAGTCCGAGCCCACCGGTTTGAGCCCCCATTCGGCTGAATCTGCTCTCTGGGAGTATCAATTTCGTAGTGCGACGCTGTCTTGGGAACCTGATAGTGAAAGACTGCCATTAGACCCGAAGAAGTCTGTTCCCAGTGGCTCCACGACGTCTCTCCTTGACTGGAATCGCCCAGGATGATCAGGAGTGTGGAACCGAATTCGCCCCAGGTCATGAGTCCGCCTTGCGCGGGCGAGGTTGTGGTCTTGGTGCGTATCGATGGATTCTCTCTCTCGTTCCGAACGGAAACCTCTGTCTTTGAAGTGCCAATCAAGTGCAGCCCAATTCGCTGGAGATACCCTCCCTTCGTCACTTCCTGTGGACTGTCGTCGAAGTTGAGAGTAGTTCGCGTAGCAAGCAGGTTGGGCAGATTCGGTAATGACTGGACTGCATACCTTTTCGCTGTCTCCAGCAACTGTTGCTGCGTGGACGCGTCAGGTGCGGGCGTGGCTGGCAATTCGTTCGCAGGCGGCTCGAGAAATGCTGACCTGTCTGCCAACAAGAGCAACGCCATTGCCGGTTGAGAACCGCTCGCGAATTTATTCAATCGTGCGAGCGCCACGTCGGTAAGCCGCTCCGAGAGTTCAATTTCACTGATCTTTCGCGCGATCTCGATATCCGACTTGTGCGCGGCTCTCTCTGTGAGCAGCATTTGCTCGAATTGCGCAACGGTCATTCGCTTTGCTGCCCATGAC
Organism: Occallatibacter sp.; assembly: GCF_049582745.1. Taxonomy (GTDB): domain Bacteria; phylum Acidobacteriota; class Terriglobia; order Terriglobales; family Acidobacteriaceae; genus Telmatobacter. Next base: position 430 of record NZ_JBAUUO010000167.1, on the reverse strand, counting down.
GGGACCGCGATTATTGGCAGAAACACCGAAATCAGGAGCCACCGCATCATGAAACTCCATTTTTCCACCACACGGCGCATAAATGGCGAAATCGCCAATCGAAGAAAGAGTACTCCCTCTTTGCACAACGAGGTCAATCGCCATCGATTTGCAATTCTGGTGGCTCCAGAGTGGGGTCGTTTGCGAGGAACGTCGCTTCTATTCCGGCTCTACAGTCTTAGACTGCTGGCTTGAAATCAGGTTGCGCGAGGAGCATATAAACTCAGGTCGTTCCGAAATGTTCGTCCAAGGCATGGAGTTCTGGTCGCAGTAGGGACGATCATCACTGATCGCCCCCTGCGCAGATCCGTACGAGCGCGTCTACGCATACGGCTCTTATGAAGGATGAGTGGCGTAGAAGCGAGCATCGGGATAGGGATGCAGGACGTGG
>NZ_JBAUUO010000166.1:0-63883 GCF_049582745.1 Occallatibacter sp. | reverse complement strand
CCGCAAAGAACTTCCCTCGCAGATCGTTCGAGTATGGTTCCGGCATCTGGGTGTGCGGACAATCGCCACTCCTAGCTTGCAACACAAATGACCCCGTGCACAGTAACTAGTGAAATGCTCTAGCTTGGCGAACCCACCCTGCGGCGGAGAAAAGCATAGGCTCCAACAAGGAGCGTCATGATAGTACTTCTCAAGAAACAGATTGTATCGTCGAGCGAAATCGATGAGGGTTGGGCCGATTGGCGCGAAAAACCTCTCGTTTTCAGCCACAAATTCATCCTGAGAGAGCATGTTGCGCCGTCCATCCAGCATCGATTCTCGTAGTCCCCTTCAACCAAGATAACCGAGCCGTGTGAAGTCGCTATGAGGTGAAAAGAGCGATTGCGGTTGGATTACCGCCGATGGGGAAGTTTCAATTCAGAGGTTGCATATTTCAGGGGTTAAAGCCCGGGCGTGTTTTGCGGCTTTGCGGCATGACTGAAACTCATGCCCTGATACAAAACTAATCTTCTCGGATGGATTAGCGCCGGAATGAATGAAGGACAACTGCGGATCCCTCCACTTCGGTCGGGATGACAAGCGGTTTGAGATTGTTGAAGAACTACCGCAAATACGGAAGTTTCGCAATACAGAAGTCTCGTTCGAAACATCCCTCAGGTTATTCGGCATTCTCAGGAGCTATCAGACAAGAGACTGCTTCCAAAAACAAAACCAGCTCTCCGATTCAATCGAAGAGCTGGCGAAACCGCGAAACGAACTGATCACTGACAACTGATCGCCGACAACTTTTCACCTACAACTGACGACTGAAAACTGACAACTGTTCTACGGCTTTACGCGCACCTTAGGTTCCACGCTCAACCCGGGCCTGAGTTCATGCTTGGGATCTTCCTTGTCGAGATTGTCAAAGTCGATCCTGACCGGCAGCCGCTGCACCACCTTTACGTAGTTGCCGGTCGCATTCTCCGGCGGAAACAAGGACAGCACCGAACCGGTCGCGCCGCCAATCTGCGTTACGTGCCCGTCGTAGCTCTTACCCGTCGCGTCCACACTGATCTCCGCGTGCTGTCCCGCGGACATGTGTTTCAACTGCGTCTCCTTGAAGTTCGCCGTCACCCACAGGTCTTCCAGCGAAACCAGGGTCAGCAGGTTCTGTCCCGTCGACACGTTCTGGTTGATCTCCACGCTCTTCCGCGTGACGATTCCCGCCACCGGCGCCACAATCCTGCAGTAGCTCAGGTTCAGATTGGCCTGGTCGAGCTGCGCCTGCGCCTGCGCCACCAGCGCCAGGGCCTGCTTGGCGCGCGCCGATTGCGCCGCTACCTGCTGCGGCCCGGTCTGCGCGTATTTGAACTGTGCCTGCGCCGCGGATGCCTTGTCATTGGCGACACGCACCGCATCACCCGCAGCGCGCTCTGTGGCATGGGCGTTTTCCACCGCGGCCTTCGCGGCATCCGCCGCCGCCACCGCAGCATCGTACTGCTGCTTGCTGATTACATCTTTCTCGACCAGCGGTTTGTAGCGGTCAAGGTCCTGCTGCGCCTTCAATGCGTTCGCTTCTGCCTGCACCACCTGCGCATGCGCCGCCGCCAGTTGCTGCTGCGCCTGCGAAATCGATGCCGTCGAAGCGCTCACATCCGCACCTGCCGAAGTCAGGTTGCTGCCCGTGTTGATCGATGTGATCGGGACATTCACATTCGCCGCCGCAGCCGCCGCCTTCGCACTGGCCAGCGCGGCCTGTGCATTCTCCACCGCGACCTGGTAATCCCGCGGATCGAGCTCAGCGATGGGATCGCCTTTTTTCACCAGCTGATTCTCGTCAACATCCACGTGGATCACCTGGCCCGCAATGCGCGAGCTGATCTGGATCAGGTGTCCATTGACCTGCGCGTCATCGGTGTCTTCGTAGTAGGTGGAGTGCCACCAGAAGCCGAGTCCTACCAGCACCAGGACCACCACCAGGACGATGATGATTCCTCTGCGGCGAGAAGGAGGCGGCGTCACTTCCGTGCTCTCATCCCGCGGCGCCTGCACTGTTGTTGTGGTTGTATCCGCCACGTTTACTTCCCTCCCAGATAACTCTTGTAGTCGTGCCCAGCTCCCAGCGCGCGTGCCAAACTCAACTTCGCCACGTTGTCTCGATAGAGGCTGGAAACATACTGATCATTGGCCTGCGCTACCGACTGCTGCGCCTGGCTCACGGCCAGGTTGTCGCTCACCCCGTTGGCGTAGCGCTGCTGTGCATCGCTCAATTCTTCGTTTGCCAGGTCCACGCTTGAACGCGCAACCTGAACTTGCTTCTGCGCCGCCTCAATATCCAGGAGTGCATCGCGCACATCCGCGTCTACCTGGGCATTCAAATCGCTTAACTGCGCCTTCTGCGTGTCAAGCTGCGCCTGGGCAACTTCAGCCTCGCCGCGCAGGCCGTATTCCCTGAACACCGGCACGCTCAACGTTCCCTGCGCATCGCCGGTTTCGTGCGAATGCCGCACATTTACGCCGATGTCGCCAAAGTCCCCGTCAAATTTGACCGTCGGATATCGATCCGCCGTCGCTGCCTTGCGCTGCTCTTGGTACGCCCTGGTCTGCTCCAGCATGGCGGCCAGGTCCTTGCGATTCGCGTGTGCCTGCTTGATCGTTGCATCCACATCGAGTTTGTCGAATATGGCGTATGGCGCCTTGTCCGACAGGTTGAACTTCTGCTCCAGCGGCAATCCGATTGCCCGCGCCAGCGCCAGCTTATCCTTCTCCAGGCTGTTCTGCGCCACGATTAACTGCTGCTGCAGAGATTGATAGTCCACCTGGGCCCGCAGCACATCCAGCCGCGGCGCCGTGCCCGCGTCATGATTTGCATTGGCCTGGTCCAGCGAAACCTTCGCCGTCGCCACCTGCGCCTGATAACTCTCCACGCGCCCCTGGTCGGCCAGCACCAGCATGTACGCGTTGCCCACGGTCAGCACCACCATGTCGCGCGCGTCCTGCGCTGAAAGCTCCGCCGACTTGAATTGGTGTTTCGCCGCCATATACGTCCGCAGCGACTTCACATCGACCAGCGACCAGCTCAGCGATGCCCGCAGATCCGTGTAGCCGAAGGGCCCGATAATCGTTGGAAATCCCGGAATCCGCAAGCCCTGCGCGGCAAGGTCTACCTGCGACACAGCTTCGCGCGCGTTGAATTCCACATCCGGCAACAAAGGCTGCAGGTCGCTCAACCGCTGCGCCCGCGCGGTCGCCGTCTGCGTCCCGCTGAGAATTGCGCCCAGGTTATTCTTGAGACCCCGCTGAATCGCCTCGTCCAGCGAAAAATCGATCGTCTGTCCCGTTGCCTGCCCCGCAGCGACGCTTCCCTGGAAACTCTGCGCCGTTGGACCCGTGCTCTGTCCCGGAATCTGCGAAGGCAATTGCTGCGCAGGCACCTGCGAAGTCGCCGCGGCTCCCACCATCAGCGCCAATCTTGCATAGGCACAAAAACTGTTTGGGTACTTCCTACAGTCTGAGGACATCGATCGTCTTTGAATCCTGGCTCGCAAATCCGCCGGAAAGTTGTTTGCACTCCAATAGATGCCCGATGCGGGCAGGCAGGTTCTTTATCTAGTGTACCGAAACAAAAGCAGTGGACAGTGAACAGTGGACAGTGCACAGTGGGCAAGGGATCGTGATCTGGGAACGGTCAACAGCTGTGGCAGGCCTCCCCACTGGCGGACGAGGGACTCCCTCCGAGGACTGACCGTCGGGTTCTGTTCACTGTTCACTGTCTTTACCGCGCCGTCGCATGGATCAGCTGCGAGGCCAGCGAGCACAAGCCCTGCCGGAAGATCTCCCGTACCGCATCCGCATGCCATCCCCCGGCACCCGGCCCTCCGTGGGCGGAAAGCAGAGCCGCCGTCTCGTCCGCGGAAAGTCCCGCCACCGCGCGCAGCACAAAAATCACCCGCGTCGGCGTCGCCAGGCTCTCAATCCACGTCTTCACGCTCTGCCGGTTCGGGCCGGCCAGCATGTGCTCCAGTTCTTCGCGCGAAATCCCCGCCGACTCCAGATCGTCGTCCTCGATGCAGGTCGAAGCATGCTCCAGGCCCTCCGGCGCCGCCAGGCTTCCCGGCTTCCGCTCGGCAATCAATTCAATCGCCGCGGTACAGAGCGCCTTCCTGCTGCTCTGCCGCGATTCCGCGGCGTCGCCTCGCGAAATCTCGGTCCGCGCCACCGCAATCTCGACCAGCCCGATGCTGTCTTCCCCCTCGCCCACCAGCATCGACGCCATGCTGTAGAGCCCCGCAGCAATGGTGTCCAGCATCGCATCCATGCCTTCGAGAGCCCGATTCACCGTCGCTTCGTCCTTCGGCCGGCCGTCCAGCAGACCGCTCACCTTTTTCGAAAACTCTTCGGCTCCAGCCGGAATCGGCTGCTGGGGAATCAATCTGTTTTTGGCATTCATCGAAAGCGCACCTCATCTTTGGGGGGGGATAAAGCAGGGACCACCGAATCTCTATCCTCAACCCATCCCCTGTCCCGGGTCAATCCATTGCCACCCGCTTTCGTTCCGCTTCTCCCTGCTTTTTGCATCCCTTTAATCTCACTGCCCACCCTTTCCTGTAACCATGATCATTCCGACAAACTCACACCGCCCATTCCAGTTTCGCCGCTAAACGCTGTAGACTTGCCAACACGGTTCGACTCACGCTCATGGCCAGAACGAAGCAGAAACTAAAGCTTTTTACCGGACGCGACCACTCGTGGATGCAATTCAATCGCCGTGTCCTCGAAGAAGCGGAAGACCCGTCCAATCCGCTGCTCGAACGGGTCAAATTTCTCGCCATCACCGGCTCGAATCTCGATGAATATGTCGAAATCCGCCAGGCCGGCCTCATGCAGCGCATTGAAGACGGCTACCGCGAGCAGGGCTACGACGGTCTGCGCCCCGACGAATCGCTCGCATCCCTCACCGCCGAAATCCACACCTTTGTCGATGCGCAATACCAATGCTGGAACGGATCGCTGCTCCCCGAATTGCGCAAGCAAGGCATCCGGCTCCTCGAGTGGGATGAACTCGATGAAGAAGCGCGCGCCTACGCCCAGGCTTACTTCCAGCGCGAAGTCGATCCGCTCCTCACTCCCATCGCCATCGATCCCGCGCACCCCTTCCCGCGCGTACTGAATAAAGCCCTGTGCCTTGCCCTGCTGATGCGCCGCAAACGTAAAAGCTCCGGCCCGCAAGTCTTGGGAGTGGTCACAGTCCCGCGCGCCCTGCCGCGCTTCGTCCGCCTCCCCGCCGATGACGGCAAATTCGACTACCTGCTGCTGCAGGAATTGATCGCGCAGAATCTCAGCGGCATGTATCGCGGCTATGAAGTGCAATCGCGCACCGCCTTCCGCGTCACCCGCAATTCCAACCTCTATTTTGAAGAAGAAGAAGCGCGCTCCCTGCTCGAAACCATCCGCGTCGAGCTTCACAACCGTCGCAAGGGCGACTCCGTGCGCCTTGAAATCGAAACCGGCGCCGACCCCGAAATCGTGGAACGCCTGCGCGTCAACTTCGAACTCGATGAAGACCAGGTCTTTCGCGGCGACGGTCCCGTCAATCTCTCGCGCCTGATGTTTTTCTACAGCGACATTCTGCGCCCCGACCTCAAGTTCCCGCCTTTCACGCCCAAACCGCTGCACCTGAGCCGCAAGTCAACCAACATCTTCGACGAGCTGCGCCAGCACGACGTGATGCTCCACCACCCCTACGACTCCTACGATTCCGTCGTCGACTTCATTCAGCAGGGCGCCGAAGATCCCGCCGTCGTCAGCATGAAGCAGACGCTCTATCGCACCAGCCAGGACTCGCCCGTCTTCTCCGCGCTCATCGAGGCCGCCGCCACCAAGGAAGCCACGCTCGTCGTCGAGCTGATGGCCCGCTTCGACGAAGCCTCCAACATCCGCTGGGCGCGCAGCATGGAAGACGCCGGCGTGCAGGTCTTCCACGGTGTCGTCGGACTCAAAACGCACTGCAAGCTGGCCCTGCTGGTCCGCCGCGACGAAGACGGCGTCACCCGCCGCTACTGCCATCTCGGCACAGGCAACTACAACCCCATCACCGCACGCTTCTACACTGACCTCAGCCTGCTCACCTGCGATTTGCAGATCACCGAGCGCGTGCACATGGTCTTCAACTACCTCACCGCGCACGCTGAGATCGACGACTACCGCCCGCTGCTCGTCGCCCCGCTCACCATGGCGGAAAGTTTCCTCGGCCTCATCCGCCGCGAAATGGAACACGCCCGCGCCGGACGCCCCGCGCACATTGTCGCCAAGATGAATGCGCTACTCGAGCCCAGTGTCATCGAGGCTCTCTACGACGCATCCAACGCCGGCGTCGAAATCGATCTCATCATCCGCGGACTCTGCATCCTTCGCCCCGGCGTCAAAGGACTCTCCAGCCGCATCCGCGTCCGCTCCATTGTCGGCCGGTTCCTTGAGCATTCGCGCATCTATCACTTCGCCAACGGCGGCGACGACGAAATCTACCTCGGCTCCGCCGACTGGATGCCGCGCAATCTCTTCGAGCGCTGCGAAGTGGTCTTTCCCGTGCGCGATGCCGCTGTCAAGGCCCGCATCCACAACGAGATTCTCCCCGCCTACCTCGCCGACACCATCAAGGCCCGCATCCAGCAGTCGGACGGAACCTACAAACGCGCCTCCGCGCCCCAAGATAGCCAGCCCTTTTCCGCCCAGGACTTCCTGATGAAGCTCGCCGAAGGCAAGGTCGATATAAGCGCGCTTCCTAAAATCAAGCCCATCACGCCACCTGCCAAGCGGCCAAAGAAAGCTCCCGCCGAACCCGCCCACGCCGCCGACTAAGGCTCACCGTCAGAGTAGGCCCCAATCGGGAATGACGGAAAATTCATGGGTAACGCTAATAATCGAACATCTGGAGCGTCATCCTTTTGGGATTGTCGTTCCGTTTCAGATCGCCGCAATCAGCAGATTTCACGGGAATAAGGAAGAGTACCAATGTCTGACCTGGATCGAGAAGAATATCCGGGACTGCTCCACTGGCTGCGGTATTTCTGTGCCTTCATGCTGTACATGTACGGCACAAGCAAGCTCCTTCACTTCCAGTTCAACTTGCAGTCCGAACTCGCCCCACGGCCTATCGGTTCGCTCAACGGTTATCAGCTCACTTGGTTTTACTTTGGCGTCTCGCGTGTTTACGCTTGCATCCTTGGGCTGACGCAAGTTGTCGGTGCGACTCTGTTGTTGTTCCGGAAGACCACCCTGATGGGAGCACTCGCAATGCTTCCGATCATGGTGAACATCCTACTTATCAACATATTCATTTTGGTTGATGACTACGGACCCTACGTAATCTCGATGCTGATCTGCATATCATTGCTCATTATCCTGTGGCATCAGCGTAGAGGCCTTTTGACCCTTCTCTGGTCAACACAGAACGGTGAGCCGGACAGCTCAAAGCGCACTCATTGGTGGATTCGATCCAGCATCGTGCTAATCGTAGCCTCGATGATGATCTCGATTGTGGTTCTTCAGCACCGTTTGCTGCATTCACGACGGCCAACCCATCCAGTGGTGCGTAATCAGTAACGAGAATCTAGCCTTCGTCGCATCCCTCGCTGATTCTCGTATCTTTCCGCGCCGCAAAACAGTCTCACTGGAAGCGCGCGACTGTGTCCCCCTCCGGCGCCGCCAGTGGAGGTACGAATGATCACCCGCAGACTCTCGCGGCGTCCCGCGCCATGGCACGACATCAAGAAGGACTTCAAGCACCGCTGGCTTCTTCCCCTGCGCCGCATTGAATGGATCCTGGAGTGGACCGCCTACGCACTCAGCCGCTGGAGCTTCCTTGAAGTCCTTGAATATCTCGGCAGCCTCTCCGTCCTGATCGGCGTCATCTTTTACTTCAGCGAGTCCGGCGACCGCGTCATGCAGCGCCACTACCAGGCATGGCAGGTCATCAACACCGCCCAGGGCAAAGGCGGCAGCGGCGGACGCATCGAAGCCCTGCAAGAGCTGAACGCCGACAAGGTTCCGCTCGTCGGCGTTGACGCTTCGGCAGCATTTCTGCAGGGCATCCACCTCGAGCACGCGGATCTTCTGCGCGCCGACTTGAGCGCCGCCGATCTCCGCGGCAGCGCACTTGGCTCTGCTCATCTCGAGTACGCCAATCTCCACTTCGCCAATTTCCGCGGCAGCAATCTCGAGCGTGCCGTGCTCTCCAACGCCAACCTCAGCGATGCAGACCTTGTCGGGACCAGGCTCGACGACGCAAAACTCGACGGAGCCGACCTCTCCTCCGCCGATCTGCGCAATGCCGATTTGCAGTCCATTGCATGGCAGCAGATTGCCACAATCCAATCCGCCAACATCGCAGGCGTCAAGAATGCTCCCGCAGGATTCCGCGCATGGGCACTGAAAAACGGCGCCATTGAAAACGCCAACGCCGAATGATTAATTAGCGCCCAGCAGCCTTCACGCTGCTGGAATCCTGCGCGGTTCCTCAGTCGAGTAAGCGCCTATTCTTCACGCAAAGCCACCATCGGGTCTACGCTGCTGGCCCGCCATGCCGGGATCACCGTCGCCGCCAATGCAACCACCGCCAGCAATGCCGGCACCGTCAGAAACGTTCCGAGGTCTGTGGCGCTCACTCCAAACAGCAGGCTCGCGATCACGCGCGTGAGCGCGACCGCGCCTATCAGTCCAGCGAAAATGCCGATCACCGTCAGTTGCATCCCCTGCCGGATAACCAGCGCAAGAATGTTCTTGCGCCGCGCTCCCAGCGCCACCAGGATGCCGATATCGTGTGTGCTCTGCGTGACCAGGTACGACATCACGCCGTATAGACCCACGGCCGCCAGCAGCAACGCGAACAACGCGAACGCTCCCAGCATCGTGCTGGAGAAGCGCTGGCGCGCCAGCGAATCGTACAAGCGGTCCTGCATGCTTCGAATCCCGTAGACCACGGTAGTCGGGTCCACCTCGTGAATTTCGCGAGTGATGGCATTCGCAAGTCCCGGATCGTCGGACGCTGAGCGGGCTACCAGGAACGTGCCTCGGTCAGGCCCCTGCTGCGAAGGGAAATACGTTGCGATCTTCCCGTCCGTTTCCAGTCCGTATTGTTTGACCGTCCCCACCACGCCGACAATCGTGATCGGCTTTTTCGGATCGAACCAGACATGTTTTCCCACAGCGTCATTGTGCGGCCAGAACCGCTGCGCGAATTTCTGGTCGATGACGACGACCTGGGGCGAATCGAGATTGTCCTGATCCGCGAAGAAGCGGCCCGCGATCAGCGGAATCTGCATGGTCTGAAAGTAGTTCGTGCTCGCGTCGCGTATATCGACTTGCAACTCCTGTCCCGGTGGCGGATTGTACCCCTCCACATGAATCCCTCCCCATCCCACCGAGCCGGTCAGCGGCAGAGCCGAAACTGTACCTTCCGCAACTACACCCGGCAAATGCGCGATCCGGCTTTCCACTTCGTGATAGAAACTGGCGAGGATTTTCTGATCCTTATACTTGGGGTCGCTCACGACGAACTGCATGCTCAAGACATGGTCCGCCGTAAATCCCGGTGCAACGCTCTGCAACCGAACAAAGCTGCGAATCAGAAGTCCGGCGCCGATCAGCAGAACCACCGAAAGCGCAAGCTCTGACGCCACCAGCAAGCCGCGCAAACGGTGCCGCCTGAGATATAGCCCCCCATCCCCTTGTCCGCTGCGGCCGCCTGCTTTCAGCGATGAATTCGGATCAAGCTTGATGGCCCGCCATGCCGGCGCCAGGCCGAAAAGTATGCCCGTTGCGAGCGAAAGACCAAATGTGAAAGCGAGCACGGCTCCATTGATCCCGATCTCATCGAGCCGAGGAATATTGCCGGGATTCATCGCGCGTACGACCAAAAGGCTCACCCGCGCCACAAGCAGTCCGGCCACTCCACCAAGGAACGCGAGCAGAATGCTCTCTGTCAATAATTGACGCGCCAGCCGCTGCCAGCTCGCACCCAGGGCCGTGCGCACCGCGACTTCCTTTTCGCGGCCCGCCGCGCGTGCCAGCAAAAGATTTGCCACGTTGGCGCACGCGATCAGCAGGACGAGCGACACAGAGCCGAGCAGCACGAGCAAAGCGCGCCGGATGTCTCCGACGACCTGCTGCTGCAACCCGATCACATCCATGCCAAAGCTGGCATCGCGCTTGTCTTTGATGCGGATGCCGTTCGCGATGACGTCGATATCCGCCTGCGCCTGGCGCACGGAAACGCCGGGCTTGAGACGGACAACGATGTTGTAATTTTCATCGCCTCGGCGCTGTGCGGCATCCGGGCCCAATGCCAATGGTAGAAACATGTCCACCTTATCCATTGGCCCTTCTGACGGCATCACTTCCGCGTTGAGCATAAAGGCGCGCTGCAAGACGCCTACGACGGTAAATGACTTCGCGTTAAGGGTGATACTCTTCCCAACGATCGCGGGGTCCGCATTGAATAAGCGCTGCCAAGCTCCGTAACTGAGAACAGCTACACCTGGCCGGCCAGGTGCGTCTTCTTCGGGCAGCAAAATGCGGCCTAGCAGTGGTTTTGCGCCGAACATCGTAAGGAGGCTCGATTGAGTGCTGAGCACATCCACCCTCTCCGGCTGCTCGCGACCGGTCAATGTAAATGTGCGGCTCTGCGCAATCGCCATCTGGTCAAATGAATGGTTCTGGTTCTGAAGGTCGATGTATTGGCCGGGAGAGGGCCAGTCACGCAGAATTCCGATGCCGGGAGAATGAAGCCAGACAGCGGCCAGACGGTCTGGATGCGGATACGGGAGAGGACGCAACAGCAGCGCGTCCACAACGCTGAAGATGGCGGAATTGGCGCCGATTCCAATGCCAAGCGACGCCACAATCACCAGGGTCAACACCACATTCTTGCGAAGCATACGAAAGGCAACGCGGAGATCCTGAAACCAGAGGTTCATCAATCCTCCCGTAATGGATAAGTGATCATATGACGCCTCACAGCGCGTTGCCTATAGGATAGTGGCATTCCGCTGTGTCCGGCACTTTGCCTCAATCGCAAACCCGGGCCGCAAAATCCGTAGGTTAGCCGACTTAGCAGGCTGCAAATTACGACGCGTGAAAACCTGCCGCTGTAAACCCTCACGGACCCCCCAGCATCTAAGTTTGTATAGATTGAGTTCTTCGAAATTTAGAAATTTATGGTGAGAACATGCCCTATGAAATTCCATTGAACGTTATAGAAATCCTTAAAAGCACGTTGTATCTCCTGGAACACACAATCTACCCCGGGAAAGATGGCAAAACCGTAACCGATCTGAAAAGGTGCATTGCCGGAGCCATCAACAACCTGGCATCGGAAGCGGCGCAGCCCAGCGGCAATTAAACACCGGTTTCATCGCTCACCAGCGACATACAAGTTTTGCGCTTCAACGCAGAAGCGTAATTCAAATCGTCCGGGGCGCAGCCGGGTAATCGTTGTCGCCCACGAGAGAAGGGGATGTGTGTCTGCCGCGCTTACGGGTTGCGTGACGAATGTCACCAACTAATCGCTCGCAGGGAGCTGGATTTGTGGGACCATCGTGGAGACGATGCGGGTATTCACGACAATCTTTCTCGCTGAGAAGCCAAGCTCCGACACAGGAAGGGCTGAGGAATCGACCGGCGATTTTTCAGTCGATTTTTCAGTCGATTTTGACGCGAAGCGCGGTCTCTTCGAGATCAAGCGTATCAACCTCGAACGCATTACGAATCTCGAAAATCGCAACTGGTTCGTCGACGATCTCCCCTCCGAAGACTAGCGGCGTCCCTTCCCCTGCGACGTCCGGGGATATCCAGGGTGAAGCCCTCGGATACGTCTCCAGCAAGCGCCTTCCGCCCCGCAGGCGACCGAAGCTCCCGGAACCCGTTCGATTTTCGCCCTGTCAAGACCCTAGTCTCCTCATCGCTGTCTAACCGGCTCAAAACAAACGGCAAAAACCTTGCCTGGTTTTGCAGGTTATTTCGCCTATTGGTCTAGTCTGAATCCATGGGTCATGCCTCGATCGGGATTTGTGTTTTCTGGAGCGAAAATCCGATTTACAGGTAATCTACAGCAGTCCCAGGAGAACAACATGGCAGCAAGCACACCGCAGGTATTTTCAGGAATCACTCCGGCGAAATACGCGAAGCTGATTGAAAAAGCGAATACCGCCGGCGTAGCCATGAGCGGCAACAGCGGACGCGCGAGCAGAATGGGCGTAGAAGTCGAGTGGAACTACTCCGCCGAAAAACAGGAACTGGTGCTTACCTGCCTTCGCACCCCAATCTTCATGAGCGCTGGAAACGTGAATGCCAGGCTGCAGGAACTCGTAAACCAGGCGCTGCAGGCATGACCTTCAACTTTTCAAGTGATCCTTCCCCGCGCAATTGCCCCGGCAACCGCGACAACAAGGCGTCCGATCGCCCGCGCTTCCTTTTACAATCGCAGTAGTGGCTCTTCCCCTGGCCAATCCGCAGGAATTGCGCGAAAGCACGTTCAATTGCTCTTCAGCCGTCAGCTCACGGACGTCGCGTGTGCGGCAGCTATGGCACCTCGCAAGCCTCGATGCACCCACCGTCGCTGTTGCGTGGGCGCTGGCATTTGCATGGGCTTTGGGCGTTCACCTGGCCTCGTGGGTTCCGTTGCTGCTGGCGTGTGGCACCTTCACCGTGTACGTAGGCGATCGCCTTCTCGATGCGCATCGCGCCATCCGCTCAGGGGATCTCTGCGGCCTGCGTGAACGTCACTACTTTCACTGGCGTCATCGTCGCTCTCTGATCCCGCTTGCCTGCGCAACCGCCGCAATTGCAGTCGCTCTGGTCGTCGACCGCATGCCCGCCGCGGTCCGCGATCGCAACTCAGTGCTGGCCGCAGCCGCGCTTGTGTACTTCTCCGGAGTGCACTTGACAGGCCGCCTTCCCATCTGGCTGCGGAAACTCGGGTCGCGCAAACTCGTGTCGAAGGAGTTGATCGTCGGCCTGTTATTCACGGCCGGTTGTATTGCGCCCGCTATCGCACGCGTCCGTTTCATCGGTTGGCCGTTCTGCGCTTGCTTCACCATCTTTGCGATGCTGGCGTGGATCAACTGCTCCGCGATTGAAAGCTGGGAATCGTCGCGCATACCCTCGCGCATCTCGCTGCGCACTACCGTCCTCGCCATCGCCTCCGTTGCCGCATCGGGAGCGATGGCATTCCTGAACTGGCGCCTGTCGGCACTCGCGTGTTCCGCCGCCATCAGCGCACTTCTGCTTTCGTTACTCGATCGCAAGCGCGCAGCCATCACGCCCCTTACTCTGCGCTCCCTCGCAGACGTGGTCCTTCTCACTCCGCTCCTAGCCGTTCTCCTTGGAGCGAACCACGGATGAGGACCGCAACGATCGCGTTCAAGGAGTATGAAACAGACGCGCCTTCCCAGGCAGCCGACTTCAATCGGCTTGCGCCCTTCTACCGATGGATGGAATGGTTCACGTTCGGTCCGTTCCTCTGGAAATGCCGCGTGGCCTTCCTTCCCGAAATGCGAGGCAGGAAATCCGCCCTCATCCTCGGCGACGGCGACGGTCGCTTCGCCGCCCAGTTGCTCAAAGACAATCCGCAAGTCGAGGTCGACGCCGTCGACGCAAGCGATGGGATGCTGCGCCAACTCGTCCGGCGCGCCGGCCCCAACACTGTCCGCCTCCGCACCCAATGGGCCGATGCCCGTCAGCTCAATTTCCTGGCCGGCAACTTTGACTTCGTCGCAACACATTTCTTCCTCGACTGCCTGACCACGGCCGAAGTCGCATCGCTGGCAATCGAGCTTCACGGCAGAATGGCGCCCCGCGCAGCCTGGGTGATCTCGGAGTTCGCCATTCCCGACACCCTCTACGGAAGACTCATCGCCGGCCCCCTCGTCTCCGCACTTTATCTCGCATTCAGATTCCTGACAGGCCTCTCCATCCGACGCCTGCCGAATCATCGCAAAGCTCTAAGCGAAGCCGGATTCCGGCTCTCAAAGCGAAGAAGCCGGCTCGGTGGTCTCCTGGTCAGCGAGATGTGGCTTGCATGACAACATCAGCGCGGCGTCTTCAACCGCTTGTATTGCTCCCCCGTTAGTTGAAGCCATACGCCTCCGCGCCCGGTCTCCAATCCGTAATCGAGAGCCTGGCGGTCCTGGAGATCGGCAAAATTGCCCACCTTCTCCACAATCGCGCGAATCTTCGCCGGACTGGCGAAGTAAAGACGGCGGGGCAAAGGCGTCTTCAGGTCTTCCTCCAGAAACTGGCACATCCAGTTCGTTCGATACATGTAATACATGTAGATTCGGTGAATCTCGGGCGAGCGGCACTTCGCACACAACCGCTCGCCGGGTGTCGGAGGCTCATCCGGAATCAGATTTCGGCAGCGAGCGCAGATTTTGCCAGCCAGGCGCATACGGGTCGTTGAAGATCGTTCCCCCATGCGCATCAGTATAAGGAGAATAAAAGGCGAATATATGCACAGTCCGGCTTTTATTTCGTCCGGCTTCCTGGGAGGTGCATTCTGATTCAGGGCGACGCAGCACTGGTAGCCCGATTGCCCGAATAAATGTTACAGCTGTGTTAAATTGAGATTCAAAGGAAGTGGCTCCAAGCCTGCCCGAACCACCCGCCTCCCTGCCATGAATCTCTACCTGATGCGCCATGCCAATGCTGGAGTTCCCCGCGAGAGCGCTAAGCTCGACGCCAAGCGGGGGCTCGTCGCCGAAGGCAAAGAGCAGTGCATGATCATGGGGCGCATGCTCGGCGCCCTCAAAGTCCAGCCCGATGTCATTGTTTCCAGTCCGCTGAAGCGCGCGCTCCAGACGGCGCAATTCGTCGGTAACGAACTCGGGTATGAAGGCAAGGTCGAAGTGAGTTCGGCGCTCGATCTGGGTGCAACTTATGCCGACTTCCAGAAGCTCCTTGGGAAGTATGCAGACCGGCAGGACGTGCTGCTGGTCGGCCACAATCCGAATCTCTTCCAGTTTCTCGGCCGCCTGATCACCGGCAATGGCGGAGCCGGCGTCCGCATGCGGAAAGGCTGCGTCGCCCGCATCGACATGGAAAAGCACCCGCCTCTGCTGCAGTGGCTGATCGATCCGCGCATGGCCCGCTGGATCTACGCCAGTGTCGCAAAAAGCTCGCGCTCAAAAACCTCGCGGAAGTAGTCAGCCTCCTTCCGCAGCGACCACAATTCCAGCTCCGCACCTGTCCTGCCCGGTTGCAGTTCCAGGTACACGCGCTTGGGATATACCCGCGCCACAACGTCAAGCACGTCGCTCGCCCTGTCCTGGTTGAGCGCGACTGCAAGCCGCAGCAGCACTACCGCGCGCTCCACATGCTTGTGCTCATCCGGCGGGATATTACGCAGGGCGCGATCATCCGGTTGCGGCCGGCTCTTGCCCAGGTAACGCGCAATGGCCGAAACGATCGTTCGCTGCACCTGCGTGTAGCCGTACAACTCCGACATCGACACAATGTATTGCGTGTGCCGATGGTGCCCCTGGTGGTTGATGAATTTGCCGGTATCGCGCAGCACGGCCGCGGCCGCCAGCCAGTCCTCGTATTCCGGGGGAAGGCGATGCAGCGGCTTGAGTTCGCGAAACAACTGCACGACGTGTGCCCGCACCGGCTCCGCGTGCCGCATATCCACGCCGTAACGTCGCGCCGTCGCGATCACAGACTCCCACCGTTCAATTTCGAACTGACGGCGAGCAGCCGCGCGATCATCCTGCGCCGCCAGCATCTGCACAAGGATGCCATCGCGCAACCCCAGCGGCGAATAGCGAAAACCCGCCAGGCTAAAGCTCTCGAGCAACTCGGCAAAAACCTGCGCGCCTGCGGTGATGATCTCCGCCCGCCGCGGGCCGATTCCCGGCACGGCTTCCCTCTCCACCAACGTCATCCGCGAAACTTTTCCAGCCAGCTTGCGAACCATGGCTACCGGCGCGAATCCGCCTGAGGCGATACGAGAAGGTCGCTTTGCCGACTTCGCAGACTTGCCCGATTGGCCAGTGCCGCGGCGCACGCTTCAGCTAAAGCGGCCGCCGTGCCCGAAGTCGCGATCACCAGCGGCACGCGGCCCGGCTGAATCCGCCGATGCGAGCGTCGCAACTCTCGGGCGATCAGCCGCCGCATCCGCGCCAGATCCTCTGGCGGCGCAGGATCGACAGAAAGAAATTCCTCTGTCAAGCGCACCGCACCCAGCGGAACGCTGATCGTCTCCTTGATGCGCTTGTGCTCTGAGAGCGTAATCTCGCAGCTTCCGCCGCCCAGATCGATCAGCAGAACTTTGCCGCCCGTGCCAGGCTCGCCGCTCACAATGCCGCGATGAATCAGACGGCCTTCTTCGAGCCCCGAGATCACTTCCATGTTCCAGCCGGTCTCGGCCTTCACCCACGCGTGAAATGCCGCCGCGTTGCGCGCATCGCGCATCGCCGACGTAGCCACCACGCGAATCTGATCGACGCCATGCGACTGCACCGCGCGCTGAAACCGCTTGAGCGCCCGCAGCGTTGCCGCCATCGCTTCCGGCGAAACCAGTCCGGAAGCGAACACGCTCGCTCCAAGCCGCGTCACCTCGCGATCCTCGTGCAGGGTGCGAAGCTGGTGCGCGACAACTTTCGCAATCTTCAGCCGGCAAGAATTGGATCCGATATCGATAGCCGCAAAGGTGGGCATGAGAAACGAAGGAACCCCACAAGATCGAATTCAGTATCTTGGGCCAAGATACACGACCGCGCCATCGCGACGGAAAGGACAGAAATGCAGAAAGTTGAGATCTGCACTCGATGGGCACTGACCTTGAAGATGACGTTTTTAGAGTTCGGGATGGTGGGGCTCGCAACAGCCCAGATCTGTGTTCCCGAACCTTCAGGCGAGCTTCTTCTCGGTAGCCGCATTCAAGCCATGCTCACCGCGCGCGGGCAGCTTGCTGTCGGCAGGACGCAGAGAATCAGCGCCTTCTGCTCCCTCGCCAAGCATGCGTGCCGTGACGCTGTGAGCGGTCTCGAGCGCCGTTTCGAATGTCTCCCTGGCAAGGCTTTCGAGCAGCTCAGCCAGGAGCTTGCTCCACGCGTGGTGAAGGTGCCCTGCCTCGTACGCCAGGGCCTGCCAGTCGTGCCACTCCCCGATTGCGCCCTGCAGTTTCTTCATCTGCGAGGCGATGCGGGCGCACTTCCGATCGGCGCCGCCGTGCATCTCCGCCAGGTAGCGCACTGTTTTGATACGCTTGCGGAACTCGTGCAGATTCGCTTCATCCAGCACCGAAAACTCCGCCTGTACTCGGCCAAAATGCACGACAAGTTCGTTGGCGATCCCGGTCGCGTCGGCAAGGCCTGCTTCTTCCGGCGCTGCTTCAAGTTTTTCGACTGCCTTGACGAAGCGGTCCCCCTTTTTCTCGATCGCCGCAACCAGCTTTCTCTCGGCAGTTCGCCGTTTCCGTTGCAGCCGGTCTTCCAGACGATCTATCCCGCGCAAGCACTCCTGCATCGAGCGAGGCACATACTCTCCCGAGGCGCCGAGGGATGCACGCAGCCCACGAAGCTTGCCGATCCACACATCGATTTCTCGCACCGGCCCGAGGGCCCGGCGAAGCTTCTCGGCCTGCTTGCCGAATTGGAGCATCGCCTGCGCCTGGTGACTCGCGTGTGGCAGTTCGGAAACATTGCGCTCCAATTCTGCTTGCAGCCGAAGCGTCGCCACCCGCAGCGCATGCACCCGCTTGCGCGTTGGTTTGCTTTCACATCGAGCGAGCAATTCAACCCATGCGGCGAGGCGCTCGTTTAACGTCGCTGCACCTGGCTTGTCCACTTTCGCTCTCAAATTCATCGAACCTTAACCTGCGATGATTTTATGCGCCAAGGCCGCACTGAATTCCCACATTAAGGGCGGTCGTTCACGGATCTTTTGGACCGAAGATGTCGGATGGGGTGTCCGGGCCTAAAGGCCTGTAGCTCTTGCGCATGATTTCAGCAGCCTGAAGGCTGCTGCTCCCTCCGTATTCGCAACCTCCGAGCGCTGATGACGTGGAATCTTCACAGGTGATTTCGCGTTGTGAGATCGTGTTCTACCTCCCACTGTTATCCTTGATTTTCAGGGCTTTACCCCATGGCCATCGCTCAAAACCCGCAAAACCGAGCCGCACAAGGCCCATCAAAGCTCGCCGTTTGGGCATTTTTGGGAGCGATCTTCCTCGCCGTGCAGTTTGCTTCTCTGTTCACTCCGCCGCTGCTTGACGACGTGGATGCATCGCATGCACAGGTTGCGCAGCACATGGACGAAAGCGGCGACTGGGTCACGATGAAGCTCGACGGCATTCGCTACCTCGAGAAGCCGCCGCTGCCCTATTGGCTCGATGCAATCTGCTACTGGATCTTCGGGCAGAACGTCTTCGCCACTCACCTGCCCAATGCTCTGGCGATTCTGGGACTCGCATGGCTGGCGTGGCTGTGGACCTCGCGCGGATGGGGCAAGCGTGCCGGACTGTACGCGGCCCTCGGCGTGCTGACCTCGATTGGGCCGTTTCTGTTTACGCGCTTCGCCATTCCCGAGGCGCTGCTCAGTTTTCTCCTGCTTTACGCCCTATGGGGCCTGATCACCGGACTCGAGAGCCGGCGCCCCGCGCGCATCTACGGCATGTGGGCTGCCCTGGCGCTCGCCACACTCACCAAGGGCCTGATTGCGCCGGTCTTCTTCGCCGCAGCCACGATCCCGCTGCTGATGCTGAGCGGACAGTGGCGCCGCTGGCGCGAGTTGAAACCGGTCACCGGCGTTTTGCTTTTCCTCGCCGTCGCGGCTCCGTGGCACATTCTTTGCGGACTTGCGAACCCTGACCAGGGGCATCCCGTCGGCAATCATCCCACTCCCGGAAACGTGCACGGCTTCTGGTACTTCTACTTCATCAACGAGCACGTTCTGCGCTTCCTGGGCGGCCGATTCCCGCACGACTACAACAAGATGCCTTTCGCCTGGTACTGGCTGGCGCACCTGGTCTGGCTTTTTCCCTGGAGCTTGTTCCTGCCGGCGCTCCTCGTTGTGGCATGGAGAACCCGGCACGCGTGGATGCAGCATCTGCATCGCGACTCCGGCCAGACAGTGGACTTCTATCTCGAACACGCCGTGCGCGAAGACGTGGCAAGCTATGTAGCGCGGCTCAAGTTTCGCGTGCGGTCCACGTGGCTGCTCGCTCTCTTCGCCGGCTTTACGCTCCTGTTTTTCGCCATCTCGACGAATCAGGAATACTACACCTTCCCCGCCTGGACGCCGATGCTGACGCTGATCGCCGTCGTGCTTGCAAATATCGAAGAAGGCGGCGGCCCCGAAGGCCAGAAACCCCTGCTCTCGCAAAAGTGGTTGAGTGGAGCGCAGGCTGTGTTCTCAATCGCCGGGGTGCTGGCGGCGGCTGCGCTCGGCTGGGGCTTGTGGGAGTCGCGCAAGCTGCCGTTCGTCTCCGACATCGGCACATTGCTGGCGCATCGCGACGTGGGTGGATACACGCTCTCCATGTCACACCTCTTCGACCTGACCGGTCCATCATTTGCGGCGTTGCGTCTTCCCGCGATCATCGCGGCCATCGCGCTGCTGATCGGGCCGGCGCTCGGCTGGATGCTGCGCGTGCGGCGCAAACACATGGCCGCCACCGTCAGCATCGCGCTCACTTCCGCTGTCTTTCTTATTGCCGCGCACATTGCTTTCGCACGCTTTGAGCCGATGCTGAGTTCGAAGCAACTGGCTGACACCATCGTCAGCAAAGGATCGCCGTCCGATTCGTTCATCATCTACGGCGATCAGTCGGATGCATCGTCGGTGATTTTCTATACGCACAAATTTCTGCGCAAGCCGGCCTTCATCGTGGTCGAACCTTGCTCGCCGCATGGCAACGGCTCGTCCCTGCTCTGGGGTTCGTGCTATCCCGATGCGCCGCATATCTTCCTCAGCGACGATCAGCTTTCAAAGATGTGGGGCACCGGCGAACGCAAGTGGCTCTTTGCGCAAGACACCAATCAGCCCAAGGCGGAGCAGTTGCTCTCCGGCCGCCTCTACCCCGTGCAGTCCATCGCCGACAAGGCCCTGTGGACCGATCGGCCGCTGAAATAACCGGAATTTCAACTCGACCGTTATGCCCTCGACTTGAGTTCAAGTCGCATAATGGGCCGCGGTGGTGTGCGATGCGTCACCACCTTGAATCCGGCGCGCTTGAATGTGGAAACAAAACCGGTGCTCGATGCGCTCGGCGACAAACTGCGATCAAGTGGATAGGCCTCAAGGGCCGCAGCCCCCGCAGCCTTTGCAATCTTCTCGGCAGCCTGAATGAGCGCTACGGTAATACCGCGCCGGCGATATCCGATGCGCACATAGAAACACGAAATAGACCAAACCGGTCGATCATCAATACGAACCCATGAGCGATCAAGCCACGACAACGCTTCGCGCGGAGTAAGTTGACACCAGCCCACCGCCAGTTTTCCGTCCAATGCAATCAACCCAGGGGGCGGTCCTTTTGCCACGACTCGTTGAAACTCCGCCTTGTTGTTTTCGTGCGGCTGTTTGCGATAGGCACTGCCGATCCGCCAGTACATACACCAGCATCCATTGCATGCGCCTCGCTGGCCGAAGAGATCTTCAAGCGCCGGCCACAGGTTCGGTGTGAGAGGAAGAATACGAAGCTTCGTCGGAGGTTGCGGTGGCTCTGATTTCATGATCGATGTCACGATAAAACTACTCCGCCGCTCGCATCTTCCCGCCCGGCAGCAACTGAAACAGCCGCCCCCGCCACAAAATCCGGCTGCCCATGTAGCTCGCCGCCCAGAAGAAAAATCCCATCAGGTCACGGACGGGATAGAGCACAAGCAAGTTGAACCAACTCGGATCGCGCACCACCATGTGGCCGACCGCAACCGACAACGCCAGCCGCGTCGCAACCGCCCACGCCAGCAGGCCGGCTCCCCACAGCGGATGCCCCAGCAGCAAACCTGCCGCCAGCCCCAGCAGCCCGAATGGCATGCTGAAGGTGAGCGCCGTTCCGAAGTGTCCCTTAGGCCGCGAGAACCGCGTCGACTTCATCCAGCGCACCTGGTGCTTCAGCGAAGCCATCAAGCTGAGGTTGATCACGATGTGATCGATGGCATGATGGCCCAGCACAACCGTCTGCCCCAGCTTGTAGGTCTCGTTGCCCAGAACAAAATCGTCCGCGCAATAATCTGCCGTGACCTTGAACCCGCCCATCTGGCGGATCGCATCGCGCCGGAATGCCATTGTCGGCCCGAGCACGAACTGCATCCCCTCCATCATGCGCGCCACCAGCACCCCGGCCGTCATTTCAACGCTCATGCCCACCGCTTCAAGCCGCGCCCACAGGCCGCCACAGGCCGCGATGCCGCGATACACGCAGCACATGGCACCGACTTGCACGTCGGCAAACGGCAGCGCCACGGCTCGCAGATAATCGGGCGTAACGCGCACGTCGCTGTCGCTGATAACGAGGATGTCGTGGGTCGCGGATTTCTCCATCAACTCCATCGAAGCGACTTTTGCATTGATATAAGGAGGCTCGCCTGTCGAAAGAAATTTCACAGGAACTTGCGCATAGCGCGCTGCCACGCGACGAGCAATCTCCAACCCTGCATCATCAGGCTGGCGCGCGCAAAACAGAATTTCAAACGTGGGATAATCCTGCGCGAAAAAACTTGCCAGGTGCGCTTCCAAATCAGGCTCCGCACCCGCGAGCGGCTTGAGCAACGTGAGCGGCGGCGAAAAGCCGGGGCGCTTGCGAAGCTCAACCTCGGCAGTCCGGCGCTCGCGCAGAAACCGCGGCACCGCCGCAAGAACCATCCCCGTAAAGACGCTGGAAGTTATAAGCCCGAAGACGGCGATCGCTAGGAAGACGTAACCCATGCAGACTAAGAATACGCGCCGACACGGTCAGGATTTGCGCCCCTGCGCAGGCTTGATCACCACCGCCGGCTTCCGCATCGGCACAATCGCGCTGGCCGAACCGGGCCCACCCTGTTGAAACCGCGTCAGCATCTCGCTGCGCACATACTCCACAAAGTTCTGCATCTGCCGGTTCATCTCTTCCATGCGCTCGCGCATCTGCAGGATGATCGCAATCCCCGCGATATTGACGCCGAGATCGCGCGCGAGATTCAGGATGAACTCCAGCCGCTCAAGGTCCTCATCCGTATAAAGCCGCGTGTTGCCCTCTGTGCGCGAGGGCTTCAGCAGGCCCTCACGCTCGTAGAGACGCAGCGTCTGCGGATGAATCTCGAACATCTCGGCCACCGCCGAGATCATGTAAGCGCCTTTGGATTTTCGCTTTGCGACCATAGTCGGTTCTCAGTTCGTAGTGCAAGTGTCAGTCTTCAGTTTCTCAGGGGCTAAAGCCCAACGGTTTCGCGGCCTTTGCGGCACGACTAAAGTCGTGCCCTGACGCTTCGTGCCTTTGGTCCTTGTCCCTAGTTCCTAGTCCCTGGTCTGTGCTCTTTACAGCTTCTCGAACAATGCGACTCGCGGATCCTGGGTATTCAGCTTGGCCAGTTCGCGCATGATCTCGCGACTGCGCTCGTCGTTCAGCTTCGGGATCACCACTTCCACGGTTACAATCTGGTCGCCGCGCTGGCCCGGATGCGAGGCGCTCTCTACGCCGCGCTCGCGCATGCGCAGCTTCTGCCCGTTCTGGGTGCCCGGCGGAATCTTCAACTGCGCGCGCCCATCGATCGTCGGCACTTCGATTTTTGACCCCAGCGAAGCCTCCGCAATCGTCACCGGCACGGTGAGCTGGATATCGTCGCCTACCCGCGTGAAGACGGGATGCGTTCCCGTCCGCACAATCACGTAGAGGTCGCCCGCCGCGCCGCCGTGCACTCCGGCGTTTCCCTTCCCCTGCAGCCGAATCCGCTGCCCATCGCGCGTGCCCGGCTTGATGCGAAATTCAACCGTTTCCGTTTTGCTCACGGTGCCTTCTCCATGGCACGTCGGGCAATCGCTGGTCACGCGTCCCGATCCGCCGCAGCGAGGACAGGGGATGTTGAACTTCATGCGCCCGCCCATCTGCGTCACCTGGCCTGAGCCATTGCATTCGGGACACGTCATCGGGCCGCCCGTCTGCGCCATCCCGTGACACGTGGGGCACGTCTCCTGCCGGTTCACCTGGATGCGCGCCTGCCCGCCGCGAATCGCAGCCCAGAAGTCAATCGTCGCCTGGTATTCCAGATCGGTTCCCGGCTGCGGTCCGTGCGGACGCTGTTGCTGCTGCTGCGCTCCAGTGAAGATGCCGGAGAAAATGTCCTTGAAGCTTCCCCACGACGAGGAGCCTGCGCCGGGTTGAGGCCCCGGATGTCCGCCTCCCTGGAATCCCGAGAAGTCGAAACCGCCGAAATCCACCGGAACCCGGCCTTCGCGCTGCTGGCGCGCATAGGCCTCTGCCTGCGCCGGGTCGATCTGGTCGGAATAGAAGCCAAGCTGGTCGTAAACCTTCCGCTTCTTCTCGTCGCTCAGCACATCGTTGGCTTCAGAGATCTCCTTGAACTTCTCCTCAGCCTTCTTGTCGTTGGGATTGACGTCGGGATGATATTTGCGCGCAGCTTTGCGGAAGGCTTTTCGAATTTCCTCCGGCGTCGCCGTCTTCTTGACGCCCAGCATCGCGTAATAGTCTTTTTGGGTCGTTGTGGCCATTTGGATTATTTACTCGAACTCCGATCCGGACGAACGATCTTCCGGTTTATGCGGCCACTTCGAAACGCTCAATCTTTGGCCGTTTCCTTCGCGATGCCTGCCACATGTCGTAACCCATCTGCAGTTCGTACCACAGGCTTTCATGTGTACCCAGAGCGGCAGACAAGCGAATCGACATCTCCGCGGAGATGCCTGCTGCACCGTTCAAAATGCGCGAAAGGGTTGTCCGCGAAACATGTAGCTTCTTTGCCGCGGTTGTCACATCCATATCGCCAAGCGCGTCGCGGAGTACCCTTCCGGGATGAGGCGGATTGAACATTCTCTGCATGAGACCTCCTAGTGGTAGTCCTGGTAGTCGACCAGAACTGCATCTCCCTTGTCGAAGGCAAAGGTCAAACGCCAGTTTCCGCTGACCTTGACTGCCCATTGGCCCTTAAGATCGCCCGTCAATTTGTGCAATCCCCAGCCAGGCATATTCATGTCTGCAGGTAATTTTGCAAAGTCGAGCAACTGGAGCCGGTTTGCGAGCCTCGCCGCGTGGGCCGGGAGTATGCCGGACTTACTACCCGTTTTGAAAAACCGTTCAATACCCGCGTGTCGGAAGCTCTTGATCACGTGTTAAGTGTAGCGCATCACGCATCAAAGGGCAATGTAGCTCTATTCAATACCGTCATCACCTGCTGAAGTCCCATCGGATTTCAATCGCCTTCATAACTCTTCAGCCAATAAATCGGGGTGAACGACTCAACCATCGCCCACCCCGGTGATTTGCTAACTTCCCTAACACTCGCTTGAGCGAAACTAACTCCGCGAACTCCGCTTACTTTTTGTCCTCGACGTCGACGTACTCGGCATCGATCACGCCTTCGTCCTTCTTCTGCTCGGTGCCCGGCGTTCCATCGGCCTGCGCCGTTGGAGTGCCTTGTCCCGCAGCCGCCGCGTTGGCCTTGTAGAGGACCTCGGCGAGCTTGTGGCTTGCCTGGGTCAGCTTGTCGTTTGCAGCGCGCATCTCTGCGACACTCGGCGAACCCTCCAGCGTCTTTTTGGCCTCAGCCAGCGCTGACTCCACATCAGTCTTATCGGCAGCCTGCACCTTTTCGCCGGACTCTTTCAGCATCTTCTCGATGTTGTACACCAGTCCGTCGAGAGCGTTGCGGGCTTCGACTTCTTCGCGCTTCTCCTTGTCCTCGGCCGCATGCGCCTCGGCGTCCTTCGCCATCCGCTCGACCTCTTCCTTCGAGAGTCCGGAACTGGACGTTATCGTGATGCGCGTGTCTTTGCCGGTGGCAACGTCCTTGGCGTTTACATTCAGAATGCCGTTGGCATCGATGTCGAATGTGACCTCGATCTGCGGGATGCCACGCGGCGCCGGAGGAATGCCCGCCAGCTTGAACTTGCCCAGGGTGCGATTCTGCCCCGCCATCGGCCGCTCGCCCTGCAGGACATGAACCTCAACCTCTGTCTGCGAATCTGCCGCCGTCGAAAACGTCTCAGTCTTCTTCGTCGGAATGGTTGTATTGCGCGGAATCATCGGCGTGGCCACGCCGCCCAGCGTTTCGATCGCGAGGGTCAGCGGCGTTACGTCGAGCAGCAACAGGTCCTTCACTTCGCCTGCCAGCACACCGGCTTGCACGGCGGCACCCACCGCGACCACTTCGTCAGGGTTCACGCCGCGATGAGGCTCGCGTCCGAAGAGGCTCTTCACCAGCTCCTGGATCTTCGGCATGCGTGTCTGGCCGCCGACGAGCACCACTTCATCGATGTCATTCGCCGTCACATTCGCGTCAGCCATTGCCTTCTTGCAGGGTTCAAGTGAGCGCTCAATCAGGTCGGCAACCAGTTGCTCCAGCTTGGCGCGCGTCAACTTGCGCACCAGGTGCTTCGGCCCGGTCGCGTCCGCGGTGATGAAGGGCAGATTGATCTCGGTCTCGACAGTCGTCGAAAGCTCGATCTTGGCCTTTTCCGCCGCATCCTTCAGGCGCTGCAGCGCCATCTCGTTGCCCTTTGAGGCCAGGTCGAGGCCCTCTTCCTGCTTGAACTCCGCAATCAACCACTCCACAATGCGCTGGTCGAGGTTGTCGCCGCCCAGGTGCGTGTCGCCATTGGTCGACTTCACTTCGATGACGCCTTCGCCGACTTCCAGAATGGAAATATCAAAGGTACCGCCGCCGAAGTCATAAACCGCAATGGTCTCGTCCTTCTTCTTGTCGAGCCCGTAGGCCAAGGCGGCCGCCGTCGGCTCGTTCACAATGCGCTTGACGTCGAGACCGGCAATCTTGCCCGCGTCCTTGGTCGCCTGGCGCTGCGCGTCGTTGAAGTATGCCGGGACCGTGATCACGGCCTGCGTGACCGTCTCGCCCAGGTAGGCTTCCGCGCTCTTCTTCAGTTTTTGCAGAATCATCGCCGAGATCTCGGGCGGGGTATATTCCTTGCCCTGCGCCACGACAGCGATGTGGTCGCCCTGCTGGACGACCTTATAAGGGACCATCTTCATCTCGTCCGTCACTTCGTTGTAGCGACGGCCCATGAAGCGCTTGATCGAGAAGATCGTGTTCTCGGGGTTGGTGATGGCCTGTCGCTTAGCCACCTGGCCCACCAGGCGCTCGCCGCTCTTTGAAAAGGCGACGATCGAGGGGGTAGTGCGCGCACCCTCTTCATTTGCAATCACTTTCGGTTCACCGCCCTCAAGGACGGCTACGCACGAGTTGGTCGTGCCAAGATCAATTCCAATGATTTTTGCCATAGTTGGTTTCCTGCCTCAGGGATAAGAGAAATTTCAATGTCACTAGATAAGATGCACTATGAGTGAATTAGTGTCAACTTTTATTGATAATGATTTTGTAAGGCAGACCGATCTGGATCGCCAAAGTGCCAATCTGGCATCCCGCTCCACATTCGATCCCTTGGATGCGTCCCACGCTGTGTGACGATCGACCTTGCCGCCAATTGCGGACCAAATTAGTCTGTGTTTATATTCAATATGCGACAGTTTTGGTCGTATACTTAAAGATTGAGGTTGCACGTGGTCCGATCCTTCCTCCAATTCCTCAGGACAACTGCCGGATTCTTACCCGCCATTCTCCTCGGTTTTGCCTACATTCCGGTCGCGCAAGGCCAGGAAAAGCCCTACTTTGTCACCTATTCCCACGACCTGGAGGAGCCGGGAAACCTCGAAATCGAGACCAAAACCGCCCTCGCCCAGCCGAACCAGAGCCACCGCTACGGCGCTACGGCCAGTGAACTCGAATACGGCACCCGCGCCTGGTGGACGACGGAACTCTATCTGGACGGGCAGGCTACCGCCCAGGATTCCACCATCTTCACCGGGTTCCGCATCGAAAACCGCTTCCGCCCCCTGATGCGCGAACACCTGATTAATCCTGTCCTCTATGTCGAGTACGAAAACATCTCCGGAGCCGACAAAACGATCCTCGAAGTGGTCGGGCACGATGGCCAGCCGGACCTGGCTGAACGCAACGGCGAAGCGCGCCGCGAGCACCAGCACGAAGGCGAACTCAAGCTCATCCTCTCCTCGAACCTCAAGGCGTGGAACATCTCGGAAAACTTCATCTCGGAGAAGAACCTCGGCCACGAGCCGTGGGAGTTCGGCTACGCGTTGGGCGCCGCGCGTCCCCTGCGCACCCTCGGGAGCGGCAAACCCTGCGTCTTCTGCCTGGAAAAGTTCATGGCCGGAGCAGAAGCCTACGGCGGCCTCGGCGACACCGATTCGCTCACCTTGCACGACACTTCGCACTACATC
This sequence comes from Occallatibacter sp., assembly GCF_049582745.1. Lineage (GTDB taxonomy): Bacteria > Acidobacteriota > Terriglobia > Terriglobales > Acidobacteriaceae > Telmatobacter. The sequence continues at coordinate 36,438 of NZ_JBAUUO010000166.1, read as the reverse complement.
GCGCCGATCGTCGGCTGGCAGTTGCCCGTGGGCCGCCTCAGCTTCTCAACGGGCTTCGGCCTGACGTCTACCAGTCTCGATCGCGTTTATCGCATCGGCTGGGCTTCGGAACTTCCCCAGGTCGGCAACTGGTTCCACAGTCGCAAGGGAGGTGCGCAGTGACGCGGCGTTTCTTCGCAATTCTCTGTCTCACGATCTCTGCCAGCCTGCTTCTCTGCGCGGCAGTCAGCTCTCATTGGAGTCGCGTACCTGAAAAGGATCACATCCGCATCAACCCGCTTGCGACCCATCCCGAATCCGTAGCTGCCGGCGCTCTGGTGTACCGCGACCACTGTGCCCAGTGCCACCGTGCCGATGCCATGGGTGACGGCCACAAGAAGCCGCCCTTGCGCAGCGAGCGCATTCGCTCCGCGACCGACGGCGACCTCGAGTGGTTCCTCCGCCAAGGCGATCTCGGCCACGGAATGCCGTCCTGGTCCAGCCTGCCTGAAGCGCAACGTTGGCAGGTGATCGCTTATCTGCGTTCCATCCAATGAATCCAATTCTCCAGAAACTTGGCCGACCTCGGTGGCCCACGGTCTTCGATGATGCACGTCTTTTCACGTCGACTGCATACCCTACTCGAATCGGAGTCATCTAATCTTCAGATGGACCCGTTCTCAGGAGGCATACATGCCAGAAAAATCTCTCGCCAACACGGCGAAGCAAGACGCATCCCAGGACAGGCATCTCTTTCCATCGATCGACGGGTCTGTGCGTGAAGATCCAGGAGATACAGGACCGGCGACCAAGCCGGCATCGCGGACTGGAATCCAGATGGGTCGCGCTTATTCTGAGTCAGGTGTGGTTTGGATTACGGCGATCTTCATGGCCATCTTCCATATTGGGGCCATTGCGGCGCTGTTTTTCTTCAGTTGGACGAACCTGATTGTTGCCGCAGTTCTTTATGTTCTCGCCGTCAACTGCGGCATCGGCATGGGCTATCATCGCCTGCTGGTACACCGCGGGTACGAGGTGCCCAAAGCCGTCGAATATTTTCTGACAGTCTGCGGCACGCTGGCCCTGGAAGGCGGGCCGATCGCCTGGGTAGCGACGCATCGCATCCATCATCAACATAGCGACCGGTCGGGAGATCCGCACACTCCACAGGAAGGCACCTGGTGGGCGCACATGGGCTGGATCGTCACAGGCCGCGCTCTCAACACGCAAACCGAGGCTCTGGCCCACTATGCGCCGGATCTTGCCAGGGACCGTGTGCAGGTGTGGTTGAGCAAATACCATTGGGTGCCGTTGACAATACTCGGGATTGGATTGCTGGTGGCGGGAACTCTCACAGGAGGCGTCAAGGCTGGAGTGGGCCTGTTTTTATGGGGGATCTTCCTGCGCGTGACGCTCGGTCTCCACGCCACGTGGCTGGTGAATTCCGCAACGCACCTCCACGGTGGGCGACGCTTCGCCACCCGGGACGAGTCTCGCAACAGCTGGTGGGTGGCGCTGCTTACTGGGGGCGAGGGCTGGCATAACAATCATCATGCGAATCCAGTTTCGGCTCGGCATGGTCTTGCGTGGTATGAGTTCGATCCCAATTACTACGGCATCTGGCTGCTGGAAAAACTGAAACTCGCGAGGCACATTCGCATCGCGAGATTCACGATCAGAGATCCAGATCCAACCGTGGCAAGAAAGACGCACATGACGACCTCTTGATGCGCCTGGCTGATGCGGGTCGCCATGCTTTCGCGGTTTCGGGCGGGCAAGCGAACAGCCGTGAATGCAGTGGATCGCTCTCACATCGATCGCCGTTGACGCGCGTCACAACCGGCAGATGGTCCAATCGTTTAGTCTCAACTCTTCCCGGTTGCGATGACCACTGCTGAGGCCCAAGCCCGATATCCGCTCTCCCAAGGCGTCAACCCGTGGCTCGTCACGGTCTCGGTGATGCTGCCGACCTTCATGGAGGTGCTCGACACCGCCATCGCTTCGGTCGCGCTGCCCTACATCGCCGGCAGCCTCTCGGCAACCAACTCCGAAGCCACCTGGGTGCTCACTAGCTACCTCGTTGCCAATGCCGTCATCCTCCCGGCATCCAACTGGTTCGCCCGCCGCTGGGGACGCAAGCGCTTCCTTCTCATCTGCGTGACCATTTTCACCGTCGCTTCTTTTTTCTGCGGCGCCGCGCCCTCGCTGGGCGTGATTCTGCTGGCCCGGATTATGCAGGGAGCAGGCGGCGGAGCCCTGCAGCCGCTTTCGCAATCCATCCTGCTTGAGAGCTTCCCGCCCGCCAAGCGTTCCATGGCCATGGCGGCCTACGGCCTGGGCATCGTGGTCGCCCCTGTGCTCGGACCTACCCTGGGAGGCTGGCTCACCGATACCTTCAGTTGGCGCTATGCGTTCTACATCAACATTCCTGTTGGCCTTCTTGCGGTGTTCATGATCGCCCGCTTCGTGCACGATCCGCCCTACATCAAGAATGCCAAAGTCGGCGCATTCGACAACATCGGCTTCGGCCTCCTCATCGTCTGGACCGGCTGCCTGCAGGTCGTCCTCGACAAGGGCCAGGAAGACGATTGGTTCGGAGCCCTATGGGTGCGCTGGGCGGTAGCCGCGCTCATCCTCGGGTTCATCGGCTGGATCTGGCGCTCGTGGACCAACCCACGTGGACTCGTCGACCTGCACATTCTCAAGAATCGCAACTTCCGCACCGGGTGCTTCCTTATCGCGCTGCTGGGCATGTGTATTTACATCACCATCGCCATTCTGCCTCTCTACTATCAGGAGATTCTCGGCTACACCGCTTTCAGCGCCGGCCTGGTGGTCGGACCGCGTGGCATCGGATCCTTCATTGGTTCTCCGGTGATCGGAATTCTTGGCTCGCGCATCGATAACCGCAAGCTGCTTAGCGCAGGTTTCATCGGCTTCGGCATCTGCTCATTCATCTTCGGCACCGTGAATCTCGACATCGGCCCATACACTCTCCTGATTCCTATTTTGCTTACTGGCTTCGCTCTCAGCTTCGTCTTTGTGCCGCTCGCCACCATGACCACGGCCACGCTTTCGCGCGAAGAAATGGGCAACGCCACCGGTCTCTTCAACATGCTGCGTAACATCGGCGGATCGATCGGGATTGCGATGGCCACCACGGCTCTTATTCGCCGCGCCGCTCTGCACCAGAACGAAATCGGAGCGAACCTCACGGCATCGAGCGCTGTGCTCCAACAAAAGTCGCGCATGATGGCGATGTACCTCGGGCACCAGGTCGGCCCTGCTTCCGCGCGCCCAGGATCGATGGCACTGATGTACGGGTTGCTTCAGCGGCAGGCGGCGCTGCTCGCTTACATCGATGTCTTCCGCTGGACGGCCGTGCTGGCTTTCTTCTGCGCCGGGGCGGTCTGGCTTTTTGGCAAGCCGCCGGTAAACGCAACGCCGCCGCCCGGCGCGCACTGAATTTTCGGATGCGCATCGACCCCTCCTTCAAATTCCGCATCTTAAATAACCGGATCGACCAAGCCTTGCGAGGGTGGGTCCGATCCATTTGAGGGGCAGGGGCGTGGGGTTTTCGCGATTTCCCCCACCTCGCTGGCGGCGAAGGAGAATCGCAGCGGCAGCCGCCGGAACCTGCCTCGTTTCTATTTCTTTTCTAACTGGAGAGTTCCCTATGTCTTCGCCTTCGAAAGACCTGAAAGAAACCGAATCAGCTTTGCGCTCCGTCATTGAGGTGCTCATCGATGCACAGGATGGCTTTAAGAAAATCGGCGAGCAGATCAAGAACGAAACTCTGAAAGAGTATTTCCTCGCAGAATCTCTCACGCGGGCGCAGTTTCGCGGAGTGCTCGAATCCATCCTCCATCAGGAAGGCGTACACGATGTGAAAGAGAGCGGAACCGCCGCGGGAACCGTTCGCCGCGCCTGGGGTGACGTCAAATCAGCGCTCGGAGCCGGCGATCACAGTCTGCTTTCCACCGCCGAAGAAAGTGAAAATGAGGCCGTCGAAGCCTACGCCAGGGCCACGGAAACCTACATTCCCCTGCCGGTACGCCAGGTTCTCACCACCCAAGCCGCGCACATCGAGAAGTCGCGGGAATTTATAAAAGCCGCGCACGACACCGGGAAATGACACCAGCCTGCTCCTCAACAAAGGTGTGCGCTCACGATGCGCACACCTTTCTTTTTGTCTTCCGGAAACTCACTCAACCAGCGGGACAAACCGCCGCGCATCCTCATCGAATCGCTCGATTCGCCCGCTCAGGATCTCGTAATACCATCCGTGCACTGCAAGACGCCCCTCCATCACGGCCCGGGCAACCGACGGCTGGGCGCGCAGATTCAGCAACTGCGCCACCACGTTTCCGCGGATCAAGGATGCAAGTTCCGCGTGCGCGCCATCTTCAGGATTCAGCGGCTGCCGATGTGTAAACGCCGACTCCACGTGCTGCAGCCAGCGACTCGCCTTGGGAAGCTTTTCAAGGCCGCGCCGATCCAGTGCCGCCTTCATCGCTCCGCAATCCGAGTGCCCGCACAGGATCGCGTGCTTCACCTTCAGCACTTCGACCGCATACTCGATCGTCGCGGTGCATCCGTCCACATCATTCCCAGTCACTGGAACCACGTTCCCCGCATTGCGGGTGATGAACAAATCGCCCGGTCCGGTCCCCAGGATCATATCCGGCACAATGCGCGAATCAGAACACGTGATGAAGAGCCACTCCGGCGCCTGCGATTCAGCCAGCAAATGAAACTCGTCGCGCCGCCGCGGAAAAACCTCTGCAAGAAATTTCTTGTGGCCTTCAATCAAGCGCTGCATCCGCACCTCACATACGTTGCCGGTGATTCCAATCCTGCAAATTCCAGCCTATCGCATCGTCCCATCCATGATGGCTCCCGGCATTTCGATCGCACCATGCGCGATCAAAGCCACTTCTCGCGTTTACCAGTTTTCTCGCGACAAATCCCGCCCCGTTCCATACACTGATCGAACGATGGCATTCGATACCCCCCTGAAGATCGAGCCAGTTCCCGGCGCAAAACCGGGAACCGTCATCCTTCGGCTCATTGGGCCCGTGACCCTGAATAGCGTGTCCCCGTTGCGAGCCCTGTTTCGCGGCGCCGAACCGCCGCTCCACACCATCCTCGATCTCAGCGGCGTTCCCTTCATGGACTCCGCCGGCATGAGTGAAATCGTCAATCACGAAGTGTACTGCCGCGACAAGCACGTCCAACTCTCGCTCGCCGGTGTCACGCCTCGCGTTATGAGCATGTTCCGCACCACGAGGTTGGAAAACGTTCTGACGCTGGCAGCAACTGTCGAAGAGGCCAAAGCTCGCACCTAGGTTAAGGCCGCGATTGTTACTATTCCTACGGAAGGATTTCTCCGCAGCCCATCATGAATTGCAGCAGACTCGTCTCCGCCGTTGCCATTGTTGCCTCGCTCTTTCTCGCCGCACTTCACGTTCATGCGCAGAGCGTCGACACGATCGATGCCGCCCTCAAATCGCGCATCGACCGCATCGCCGTCGATGTAATGAAGCAGCGCGCAGTGCCGTCCGCCTCCGTTGCCGTCGTCCAGCAAGGCAAAATCGTCTACACGCACGCCTACGGCCTGGCCCGCATCCATCCCGACAAAGCCGCTACGCCGGAAATGCGCTATTCCATCGGCTCCATCTCCAAGCAATTTGCCGCAACTGCAATCCTGTTGTTGCAGGAACAAGGCAAGCTCACGCTCGATGACCCCGTCGGCAAGTACGTCCCTGGTCTCACCCGCGGCAACGAAGTCACCATTCGCCAGATCCTCTCCCACACCTCCGGCTACCAGGATTATGCACCGGAAGATTATCCCGTCGAGTCGCAACTCAAGCCCGTCACTCCGCGCGAAATCCTCGACACATGGGCCACCAAGCCGCTCGACTTCGAGCCCGGCACCGAATGGCAGTACTCGAATACCAACTACGTCATCGCGGGACTCATCGTTGAAAAAGTCAGCGGCGAAAAACTCTTCGACTTTCTCGGCGAGCACATCTTTCGCCCACTCGGGATGAAAAGCGCATGGAACAGCGACGCGAAAGAACTTCCTTCCGCTGACGCTGCGCCTTATATCCGTGCCGCCCTCGGACCTCTGCGCTCTGTGCCCAACGGCGGCGAAGGATGGATGTTTGCGGCGGGCGAGCTCGCCATGACCGCGCATGACGTCGCTCTCTGGGATATCAGCCTCATGCAGCGCTCCATCCTCAAGCCGGCGAGCTACGACCAGATGTTCACAGAAATAATGCTCAAGGATGGCAAGGGTACGCACTACGGTCTTGGTGTCGAGATCATGCAGCGCGACGGTCATCGCTCCATCGAACACAGCGGCGAAGTCAACGGCTTCGTCTCCGACAACGAAGTCCTGATCGACGATGGCGTTGCTGTCGCAGTACTCACCAACCACATGGCTGGAGGCGCTGAAGAAATCGCGCAACTCGCCGCTTCCACAGCGTTGGGCATCAAGCACTCGCCATCCGAGCAACAGGCCATCGACATCTATTTCGGCCTGCAAAAGGGCCAGATCGATCGCAGCCTGCTGGCGCCAAACCTCGCGGCCTACTTCACCCCGCAGACCATCGCAGATTATCGCGACAGCCTTGGCCCCCTTGGCGATCCGCTTACCTTCCGTCAAGTCACCGAACGCCTGCGCGGTGGAATGACCTTCCGCGTGTTCCGCATTCAATACCCTACTCGACGCCTGATGCTCACCACATACACGTACCCCGACGGCAAACTCGAGCAATACCTGATCGCACCAGCGGACTAGTCGAAAAGTGCAGACGACGCCATTGCAGAGATTCCTGTTTACTGCGACCCTCACTTTCGCCAGCCGGTTGGTGCAGCTGAGGGATCGCTTTTTGAACCGGGTTCCTCGCAACCGTCCTCAGTGCGCTGGTATCGTCGCCACGCAACACACCATTCCCAGCGGAAAAAATCTCCTCGACGCGGTCTGTGTCACGACTGCGCGTCGCGAAACGCATGCAGCCATCCTCATCTGCCACGGCATAGGAGAAATCGCGCCCCAGTGGTTTCCCATCCAGCACATTTTCGCAGAGAGCGGCATCGCTTCAATTGTCTTCGACTATTCCGGTTACGGCCGAAGCACCGGGTGGCCCGATTGGAGCCAATGCGAGGACGATGCTGTCTGCGCATTCAACCTTCTTAAGCAACTCGCGCCAAAGGTCCCGATCGCGCTTCTCGGATTCTCGCTCGGAACGGGAATCGCCCCCGCCATTCTCAATCGTGTTGACGCCGATCGCCTCGTGCTTTGCGCGGGATACTCCTCATTCCGCAAGGCGGCACGCGCCGCATGGATTCCCGGATTTCTGTCTCCCCTCGTTCCCGCGATCTGGTCTGCGGCAGACGCTCTCCGCAATTGCAGTCTCCCCATCCTCATCGTGCAGGGAGATCACGACGGCCTCTTCCGCCTGCCGATGGCCCACGACCTCCTCGCCTACTGCGGCGGCCGCGCTGAACTGCTCGTTCTCCCTGCCCGCTCGCACAACGAGCCTTTCTACAAGCCCACATTGCAATACTGGGGACCCATCGTCTCCTGGTTGCTCAAAGATGTCGTTCCTTGCGGGCGATTCCGTTGACGCGCCGACCATAACCAGGCACTGCGAAATGTCCCATTCGAAGCGTCGGCCGCGCGACCGGATATCCACGCACTTACCAGCTTGCATAATCCAACCCGTAGGTTTGCTGCAAGCCGGTGCCGTCGCTGTTTACGACGTAGATGTTTCCGCCGGTTGTCGAAATCACCTCCGGCCCTTCAATCACGAGTTGGTTTCCGTCCGGCGAAATATCCATCACCGCATCCACGTTCCCTTGCAGGATGCACACGGGGCTGGTTCCGTCGGCGTTCGCCTTGAAGAGGCAGCCATTCGACGCGTAGTACAGCGTGGTCATATCCGGCGAAATGAGCCCTTGGCTCGCCGGTGGCGGCGCCAGATTTCGCACATTGGACCCGTCCAAGTTAGCAATCCATAACCCGGAAGCCTCGGCGTACAGAATCTCCTTGCTGTCTGGCGTGAATCGCGGCGCCATAAAAGTTGTATCAAAGAATGCCGGATCATTTGCAACGAGAATCGGTGCAGTCTTCCCCGCCGCGTCCACTACATACGGTCCCTGCACCAGCGCAAGCCCTGCCGTCCCTGATCCAGCAAAGACGATGTGGTTCCCGTCCGGAGAAAACCGCGGATTCGTGGCCCAGATCAGGTTTGGGTTCGACGAAAGACTGACCGTGCCAATCTGCTTTGTTCCGGCCGCCATGCCGTTCGTCTGAAAGACATAAAACGTGTTCTCCACCCGTGCCGATCCATCGATGCAAATGAACTTCAGATGATCGTGCGACCAGGTGCACTCCTCGTAGGAATCCAACTGGGGAAGTACGCTTCCCCACGGAAGATAGGCGCCATTCTGGCCGATCAGCAGATACGCGTCGTAGTCAGCCATAATCCAGTCCACTACGCTCACTTGCAGCTTCGCCGTCTTCGTCGTATCCGCCTGCGCCGTCGCCGTGATGGTCACCATTCCCAACATCTTGGTCGAGGGCGTCGCCACTCCTGTGCTGCTGTCGATCGTCGCCAGCGAAGCGTCATCGACCGACCAGACGACCGCCTTGTCCGAGCCTCCGCTCACTGTGGCCTTGTAAAGATAAGTCAAAGGCGAACTGACGCCGATCTGCAAATGATCCGGGCCCGTAATCGCGCTGATGGTCACAACCTCTGTATTCCCTGATCCCTTTTGGCCGCCACTCCCACCACAACCCGTCAAAAGGCCTGCCGAAACTGCCAAAATGAAAGCGAAAAAAGAGAAGCGATTCATGCTGTCGATCCTTTCCTGAATCCCGACTCGCCGGAAATTCTACTCCTGCCTGCGCGGAGCGATGTTAGCCCCATCACACGCATCCATCCTGCTCGCCCCGGCGCGTCCAAACAATGCAGAGTGTGGCGCTTTCGCGACTGTCACACATGCCGGACGTGGTCGCTCCACTCCACCCGGACTCACCAATTTCGATACACTTGAATCTGACCTATGTTTGAGAACCTTACAGAAAAACTGCAACGCGCCTTCAAAACCCTTCGTGGCCAGGGCACGCTCACGGAAGAGAACATCCAGGAAGCGCTCAAAGAGATCCGCGTCGCGCTGCTGGACGCCGACGTTAACCTCAGCGTCGTCAACGAACTCATCGACCACATCCGCGCTAAAGCCGTTGGCACTGAGGTGCTTACCGCCCTCTCGCCCTCGGAGCAGGTGATCAAGATCGTCCGCGACGAGCTCGTCGAGCTTTTGGGCCGCGACACCGCGCGCTTCAAATTCGCCTCACAGCCACCGACCGTCATCCTGATGGCCGGCCTGCAGGGCTCGGGCAAGACGACAACAAGCGGCAAGCTCGCGGCCTGGCTCAAAAAGGGCGGCCACCGGCCCATGCTTGTCTCGGTCGACGTCTACCGCCCCGCCGCCCGCGAGCAGCTCAAAGTTGTCGCCAAATCCATCGACGCCAAGCTCTACGAGGGCAAGCTCAACGACGAGAATCCGGGATCCAAACTGGTCGAGCGACTCGCCAGTGAAGCCCGCCGCGAAGCCCGCATCCTCGCCTGCGACACCCTCATCGTCGACACCGCTGGCCGCCTCCACATCGACGAAGACCTCATGGACGAAATGGCCCAGCTGAAAAAGCTGCTCAACCCGCAGGAGATTCTCTTCGTCGCCGACGCCATGACCGGCCAGGACGCCACAAACTCCGCGCAGGACTTCCACAAGCGCCTCGGCCTCACCGGCGTGATCCTCACCAAGATGGACGGCGACTCGCGCGGCGGCGCTGCCATCTCCATTCGCCACGTCACCGGCCAGCCCATCAAGTTTATCGGCACCGGCGAAAAACCGGACGCCTTCGAGCCATTTCATCCGGATCGCATTGTCGGCCGCATCCTCGGCATGGGCGACATGCTCTCGCTCATCGAAAAGGCCGAGTCCTCGCTCGACCGGAAAAAATCTGAGGACTTCGCCAAGAAGGCCCTGCTCGGCGACGGCTTCACGCTCGAAGATTTTCGCGATCAGTTGCAGCAGATCAAAAAGCTGGGCTCGATGGAATCGATCCTGAAGATGATGCCCTCCGTAGGCCCCTTCGCCGGTTTGCAGCAGGCCTCAAAGAATGTTGACGAGAAGCAGTTCGTGCGCCTCGAAGCCATCATCAGTTCCATGACGCCCTTCGAGCGCCGCAACCACGAAATCATCTCCGGCTCCCGCCGCAAGCGCATCGCCGCAGGCTCCGGCACCAGCGTGCAGGACGTAAACATGCTTCTTCGCCAGTATGCGCAGATGAGCAAAATGTTCAAGCAGATGGGCAAAGGCGGCCTCGCAAGGCAGATGATGCGCGGCGGCATGTCCGGGATGATGGGCAAACAAAAATTCGGGCGATAGTTTGCGTTATTACGATTGCTCGTCATCCTGAGCGGAGGGGAACGAAGTGAAGCAGAGTCGAAAGACCTGCAGTTGCTCTTAGAAATGTCAGCACGGCCGAAGAAACCATGACCAGCCTGCAGGACCAACTCGACGAGATCACCGCCAACACGCGGCACCTCGTGCAGCCCGAGCGCCTCGCCGTCGGCGAAAAGGCGGTCGAAGAATTATTTGCGACCGGCATCGAGAACAACATCCTCCCCGTCGGCGCGCAGGCTCCCGAATTCGCATTGAAGGATTCCAGCGGTAAACTTGTCCGCTCGCGCGATCTGCTTGCGCTCGGTCCGCTCATTATTAAATTCTTCCGTGGACGCTGGTGCCCCTACTGCGTAACGGAACTCGAAACCTGGCGCGACCTCTACGGCCAGTTACGCGAACACGGCGCCCTCATGGTCGCCATCGGCCCGCAGATCGAACGCCAAAGCGACTTCATGGCCAACCAGCACGGCCTGCCTTTCCCCGTGCTCTCCGACCCCGGCAACACAGTCGCAGAGAAATTCGGACTTGTCTACACCATCCCCGAGTATCACCGCGACTACTACCTCTCCATCCTCGTCAACATCCCGTTCGTGAACGGCGACAAGAGCTGGCGTCTCCCGCTGCCGGCAACGTACGTGATTGCGAAGGACGGGAAAGTCATCTACGCCGAAGCCCACGCCGATTTCCGCGTCCGCCCCGAACCCGAAGAGGCGCTCGGCGCAGCCTGCGACATGCACCACCGGTGACGCTGCAAGCTCAGGCAACTTTCCGGTTGCATTTCAATTCGGATTCAGATCAGCCAGAAATCAGGGCGCCCCATCCATTCGACGTTCTTTGTCGAATGGGTGGGAAAGCACGAACATGATTAATTCGAATGCCTACCTGGGAAGCTTCAACTGCGCATCTTGCACAGTAATTCTGCGCAGCAGAAACACTTTGCTCCGCGAAAGTTCGCCATTCACAAGCTCGACAGAGCTTTTGGGAATGCCAAACATCTTCGCAAGGAATGCCACCAGCGCCTCGTTCGCGCGCCCCTCAACCGGCGGAGCCTGTACGGCGATCTTCAACTGCGCCGAATTGCCTTCGCCATACACACCAACAATCGCTGTTTTCCTTGCGCCCGGCTGTGCGCGAACAGCGAGCGTCACGCCGTCCGCAACCTCGCGCAGGATTGCCATACTCATTCGGGGGATCCGGTGTAGGGTGCGCGCTTGCCAAACAGCGCTGTCCCCACGCGAATGCGCGTCGCGCCCTCGGCAATCGCCAGCGGAAAGTCTCCGCTCATTCCCATCGAGAGCACATCGAGATTCAACTTCGGATGCGTCGCAGCCCAACGATCCCGCCACTCGCGCAAACTGCGAAAGCACGCCCGCGTCACGTCCTCAGGAGCGCCCCACGGCGCAATCGTCATCAGGCCACGCGTTTCCAAATGCATCAAATCAGGCAGCTGTTCCAGCAGTTGCGCTGCGTCATTTGACTCCGGCTCCAACCCTTCCTTCGTCTCTTCGGGCGAGAGCTTCACCTCAAGCAAAACCGGCAGGCGCTTGCCAAGTTTCCCCGCCGCATCATTCAGGCGCTGCGCCAGTCGCAGCGAATCCACCGCATCCACTGCATCAAACAACTCGACGGCGCGCGCAGCCTTGTTCGATTGCAGATGCCCGATGAGGTGGATGCGAATCGGTTTATCACCATTCGAACGTAGCGGCTTCAAGTCCTTCGCCTTGCCTGAAAATTCCTGCACGCGATTCTCGCCAAACAGCGTCAGTCCCAGCGATGCAGCTTCGGCAATCGTCTTGGCCAGATAGGTTTTCGAAACCGCCATCAGTTCGACGTCTTCGCGCCGCCGTCCCGCACGACGGCACGCATCGGCGATCGCGACCTGAAGCTTTTCGAGGTTCTCCGCAAGTTGGCTCATTCGGCGTGGCCGATGCGCTGGCGCGCGCTTTCAAGCCGGCCTGTGACGGGCACATGATCCGCCGCCGCTCCGAAACCGAAGCGCGGCATGTTCGCGTAAATGCACTCATAGTTTCCGCGGTCGACCAGAAAGCTCTCGTGCCAGATGCCCACTGAACCGTTGCCGCCAACCCGTCGATTAAACTCTGCCCATGCCGGTAGATGATTCCGGTCGCGCATGTGCGCGTAAGCATGCAGATGATCGAAGCTGCGCCAATACTGCACCGTAGCCACGCCCCGCCAGTAGATCATCGGCTCCACGTGCAGAAGGCCCATCTCGGGATGCTTCTTCAGCTCCGCAATCATGGGCGGCATCGCCTTCGCCACGGACATCCACTTGCTGAATTGGAGCAACCGATTCACCCGCATGCCAATAATGAATACGACGAAAGATCCGCCGTACTTCGCAGTAAAACGGCCGGGAAAGATTGTGGGCATAGCGCGCTTCCTTTCGCGAATCCCTTACCGTCCGTGCTCCTCAAGATTCTTCTCCGCCTCGAGCGCCGCCATGCAGCCTGTCCCCGCCGCTGTAATCGCCTGCCGGTAGCGCCGGTCCTGCACATCGCCGCACGCGTATACGCCCGGCACAATGATTCCGTGACGCGTCGTAAACACGTTGCCCTGCGTAAGAACGTAGCCCTCGTCGTCGAGATCGAGCTGGCCTGCAAACATCCTGGCGTTCGGCTCATGTCCGATTCCCAGGAACATTCCGTCCACGTGCAGAACACTCGTCGCCCCCGTCGTTACATCGCGGAGCTTGAGCCCCTTGACTTCCTTCTCTTCCACGCCCAGCACTTCATCCACAACGGTGTTGGTTCTGAACTCGATGTTGGGATGCGCCATGGCCCGCTCGAGCATGATCTTCGACGCGCGGAAGGCCGGCCGCCGGTGGAGCAGCGTTACCTTCGACGCAAAGCGCGTGAGAAAGAGCGCCTCCTCCATCGCCGAGTCGCCGCCGCCCACCACCGCAATCGGCTTGTCGCGGAAAAAGAATCCGTCGCAGGTCGCGCAGCTCGACACACCGTGGCCGATCAGCGCCTGCTCGCTCGGTATCCCCAGCCAGCGCGCACTCGCACCCGACGCAATGATCAGCGTGCGCGTCAGAATCTCGCCCGTCGAGGTATGCAGCCGGAACGGATGTACGCCTAGTTCCACGCAGTCCAGGTGAGCCAGTTGAAAGTCGGCTCCAAATCGCGCCGCCTGTCTCTTCATGTTGTCGATCAGCTCCGGCCCCTGGATGCCCTCCGGCCACCCTGGAAAATTCTCCACAAGCGAAGTAATGGAAAGCTGGCCGCCGGGCTCGTGCCCTTCCAATACAAGAGGCTTAAGGTTCGCGCGCGCGCTGTAAATGGCTGCAGTCAATCCGGCGCAGCCGGAACCAAGAATTACGGTGTCACGTGTCTCTGTCATGAGGTTTCCCAGTAAATTGTAGAGGACAGGAACCAAGGGATCGAGGAAACAAGGGAACAAACAGGGCTGCACCCGAAGACTTGCAGATTGCTGCCCATTCCGGCATGATCGCCATTCTCATGGCTTTATCTCTTGATCTCGGCCCCTGCCTCGCGATCTATATATAAGATGTTGAACATGGCAAATCTGACTCTTGTCTACGGAATGCGCCTGTTGCCGGAGGGCGAAGTGACTGAAATCAACGACGCTACTCTCAAACTGGCCAACGGCCACGAAGCGCACGTCACCATGCACGTCCTCGAGGGCTCGCGCAAGCAGATCGAAGCCCAGCTCATGCAGAGCCTCGATGCCTTTTTTGACTTCTATCCGGAGATCTGACCGGGCGCGCCTGGGTTAAAGGCCGCCCGGCTTCAGCGCTTAAATCCGCGCGTGGGTCGCTTTCTTGGTCGTGCTCTGGCGCACGCGCAGGTTGTCGATTGCATAATCGATAAAGCGCGGCTCAAAGTGAGGAACTTCTCGCATGAAGCGGCACGTCGCAATCACCTGATCCACAATAAACCGCGGGTGATAGGCCGCAAGCTCCAGCCCCTTCTCCACCGTCACCGTATGCACAATCTTGTCGAAGATCTCGTCCGACATGTCGACCGACTGCTTCTTGCACTCCGATTCAAAGATCTTCTTGTAGTTTTCAATTGAAGGCGCACCAACCTCGATCTTGTAAGGCAATCGCCGCAAGAATGCCGGATCCATCAGATCTTCCGGTTCCAGGTTGGTCGAGAAAATCACAAGTTCCTCAAACGGAATGGAGAACGTCTTGCCGGTGTGCAGCTTCAGGTAGTCAACCTTGCTCTCCAACGGCACAATCCAGCGATTCAGCAGGTTCGTCGGACTCACGATCTGGCGCCCGAAGTCGTCGATCAGGAAGCATCCTCCGAGCGCCTTCACGTGGAGCGGCGCCTCGTAATAGTGCCCCGTTGTGTCGTAGCGCAGGTCGAGCATCTCCAACGTCAGTTCGCCGCCCGTAATGACAAACGGCCGCTGGCACGGAACCCATCGCGCATCGTAGGTCTGCGCCTTCACGACCGTGAACGCAGTTTCGTCCTCAATATCCGTCGTCTCCAGGGGAAAATGGATACTCGGATCGTGAACTCGGATGATTTGCCCTTCCACGATTACCGAGTACGGCACGTAAATCACATCGCTGAAGACCGAAGCAAAACGCTGCGCTACGGTGGTCTTTCCGTTTCCAGGCGGACCGTAAAGCAACATTGCGCGGCCTGAATTCAACGCCGGACCGGCCTGTTCCATAATGCGTTCGTCGAATTGCAATCCGATGATCGCCGCCTTGATCTTCTCCGGCGTCACCAGCTCGTTTGTCAGCTTCTGCAGGTTCACCTGATCCGTGAAGTCATCGAGCGTCACCGGCGCCGGCCCCGTATAGTGCTGGCGGGTCATGGCGTCGATAACAAACCGCCTGCCCTGTTCTGTGAATGTGTAGGCGAGATCGATCAGGCTATCGCTGCCGGAGTTGCGAGCGCCCAGGTTCTGCAATAACGACCGGTCAACGGCCATGCGGACCAGTTCCAGAACAATGTTGTAAGGCAGCTTGATGGCGTCGCCAAATTGGCGCACCGTCTGCAGCCGGCCAACGTAGGTCAGCTTGAGCATCAGCCCCAGCAGGTCGCTTTCGTCCAAGCCCGTTGCCGCGATATTTTCCGGCTCCCGCGGCGTGCGGTGCACGAATTTCTCCAGCGTGTCCTTCGAAATTGCCCCAAGGGCGACCAGGTTGTCGCCCAGGCGTCCCCCACACATGGAAAGGCGCTCCAGCGCCTTGGCAATGTCCATCTCGGTCACGAGCTTGGCCCGGACGAGCAAATCTCCCAATCTTAAGCGCGCGCTGATGGTGGCCCCCTCAAATTCCTATAATTGCTAGCGGTGGATCGCAGGCTTTGCAGGTTTTGATCGCAAACTCATTGTAGCCAGAAACGTAACTTTGCAATGAACTTAGGTAACCATTTATGAGTCGCTGATAGTTACGAATGGGTCCCAATCCCTTCAGGATCACCGCTGTTGTTCCTACATGGCCCGTTTCATTAACAAATCCTCATCGTGACCGGAAGACTCTGGTCCTCCAGAAGCAAGTGCTTGCATGGGAGCGCTCCCGTGCACGTACCGCGATCCGTCTTCTGCATCCTGACCACCGCCCTCGCGATACCCTCCGCTGTCGCCGGAGGCCCCAAATCTGTTGCGGGCACCGCCCACTTCAACCCCGCCGTCGCCGGACAGCCGGTTCACTGGTCAGGCGGCGTGGTCAACTTCTATGTCGACCAGGGCCCGCTCAACGCCCAGATTTCGAATGAGCAGGCCAGTGCGATGGTGGATGCAGCCGCAGCAATCTGGAGCGCTGTCCCCACCGCCGGCGTGAACCTCACAGACTCCGGCTCTCTCAACGAAGACGTCAACGGCACAAGCGTCATCGCCGGCAACCGGGTTTTTGCCGCACCCTTCGACGTCACGCCCGCAGCCACTCGCTATCCGCTCGCCGTCATCTACGACGCCGACGGATCCGTGATCAACGGCCTCTTCGGCGCCGGTTCGAGCGATCCCACAAGTTGCCAGAACAACGGTGTCCTCACATGGCTCGACAGCATCTGGCCCGACGCCACCATTGGGCACGCCGTCATTCTCCTGAACGGCCTCTGCGCCACCAACTCGAACCTCGATGCGATGATGCAATACGAGCTGGAACGAGCCTTCGGCCGTGTCCTGGGCCTCGATTATGCGCAGGTCAACCCAGGCGCGCTCAGCAACGGCGAGCCCAATGGCCTGCTCGGCTGGCCGGTGATGCAGCCCATGAGCGGCATCTGCGGAGCGATGGGCGGCACCTGCCTTCCCAATCCTGCTCAACTCCGCTATGACGATATCGCCGCACTCAACCGCATCTATCCCATCACTGCGGCGAACCTTGCTTCGTTCCCCGGCAAGCAGATCACAGCGGCCAACACCGTATCCCTCCAGGGCACGCTCAGTTTCCGCACCGGCATCGGCATGCAGGGCGTCAACGTGATCGCGCGGCCCCTCGACGCCAATGGCAACCCGCTCTATCAGTACACCGTGACCTTTGTTTCGGGGGCATACTTCAGCGGCAAGCGCGGCAACCCCGTCACCGGCTGGACCGACCCAGACGCAAATCCGCTCGCACAGTGGGGCTCGGACGATCCCGCGCTCCAGGGCTTTTTCGATCTCAGCGGTATCCCACTCCCACCCGGCGTGAGCTCCGCGAACTACCAGGTCACGTTCGAGCCCATCAATCCGCTCTACATGCTCACGGAATCTGTCGGCCCGTACGTCGACGGTTCGCCTTCACCTTCCGGAACCATGCCGGTCCTTTCCGTCTCCAACATGTCTGCCGGCAGTGCGCAAACCCTCACCGTCGCCATCGCCGACTCCGCCGCCGGCAATCAGACCGACGCGATCGCCACGGCCGCTATGCCTCGTCCCCTGGCGCCGGGCGGCCTCTGGTGCGGACGCCTCGGCCAAGTGGGGCAGACCGACTGGTTCGCCTTTCCGGTGCGCGCCGGCCACACCTTCACCATCGTGACCCAGGCTCTGAACGAATCCGGCCTTCCTTCCGAAACCAAGGCCCTTCCCGCCCTGGGCGTCTGGGACGCCTTCAAGACCATATCCGCGCCTACACTCGACTGGGCTCCTGCGCTCAATGGATACGCGACCGGCGAATCCTGGCTCCAGGTCACCACCTCGGCGGACGACATCGTCCGTCTCGGCATCGCCGACATGCGCGGGGACGGACGCCCCGATTACACCTATAACGGCTGGGTGCTTTACGCCGACACAGTTGAGCCACTGCGGCTGTCTGCTGCCGGCGGTCCCATCGTGATCCGCGGCATGGGCTTTCGACCTTCCGACACTGTTCTCATCGGTGCTCAGAAAGCCGTCGTCACCAGCATCTCTCCAAATGAAATTACCGCCATCGCCCCCGCCGCTGCGCCCGGCATCAGCAGTTCCGTCGACGTTGAGGTCGACGACTTGCCCATGTTCTATGCGATCACGATTCTCCCTGGCGGCATCAGCTACGACTCTGCGACCGGCGATTCCCTCACTCTCAATACAGCTCCCGCGAACACTGTCCCAATTGGCGTGCCCATTCCATTCACCGTGACCGCCCTCGGACCAAACCTCACTCCTGCCGCCGGTGTCACGGTCACGTTCGCCGTAGTAAGCGGAAACGCCACCTTATCCTGCGGCGCCGCATCTTGCTCTACCGCGGCAACCGGGGATGGCGTCTCGACCATCAACATCACCGCTCCCTCGGCCGCAGCCTCGGTCGTCATAGCCTCACTGACCAATGGCGCCAGCCTGCAGTCTCATTTCAGCGGAGGCACGCCGCCAAAACTCGCTGCCCTGAACCCAACGTTATCCGTCGCAGCCGGCGTCACCGTCAACTGGACCACGCAAGCCTTGGCGCTCTCGAGCGGAGCACCCGCCCCCGGCCAAACCGTGACCTGGCAGTCCAGCGGAAGCATTTCACCGCAAGGCGCCCCATCCGCTGCCACGAACGCCAACGGCATCGCCTCCAAATCTCTCGCGGTGGGACCGCTCGCCGAGGGCCAGCAAACCGCCTCAAACGCCTGTCTGAACGGCACCAGCCAGTGCGTCAGCTTCGTCGCTCTCGGCGCCCGGCCCGAATTTGCATGGCTCGAACCTGTCTCCGGAACCACCCAGACTCTTGCGGCTTTGGGAACTCCCGGACTTATCACCCTGCGCGTCCGCGATATGAACGGAAACCCCATGGCCGGCGGGATCGTCACGCTCTACCAGTCCCTCTACGCCTGGACGCCACCCTGCGCACCTCACGGCCGCTGCGCTCAGGCTCCGTTGCTGGCCAGCCAGACGGCTAGCGCAGTCTCAGCCCTCGACGGCAGTGTGACATTCCTTCCTGCTTCCATCTCCGGACTCGCAACCAACCTCATTGCCCTGGCCGTTACCGGCAACACAAGCACTGTCTCGATTGCCGTTGAGCAGCATCCGTAGACCCTTCAGGCACATCGCAAACATCTGTCACCCTCGCGCGCTCTCGAGCATCACATAGTTGGAGAGCGAGGTGGAATGAGCGAACTGGCAAGACCGTTCCATTCGGGTGATGGCGTTGCGCGACCGCGCGTTGTGATCGTAGGCGCCGGCTTCGGTGGCCTCCGCGCCGCGCTGGCGCTTGGCCATCTTCCCGTGGACGTAACCGTTGTGGACCGCCGCAACCATCACACTTTCCAGCCTCTGCTCTACCAGGTCGCGCTCGCCGTGCTGTCACCGGCAGACATTGCCCAGCCCATCCGCACCATCCTGAGCCGCCAAACGAATACGGAAGTCCTGATGGACGAAGTTACCAGCATCGATGTTCAGGAGCGTACCGTCAGCCTCGCCTCCAGCGCCCAGCTTTCGTATGACTATCTCGTCATCGCCACAGGCGCCACACATTCTTACTTTGGAAAAAATGAGTGGGCGCCCTTCGCCCCCGGCCTCAAAAGCATTGAAGACGCCCTCGAGATCCGCCGCCGCGTCCTGCTCGCTTTCGAACTTGCCGAGCGGCAAATGCAGGAGCACGGCTGGCATCCGCCGCTCAACTTCGTCGTCATCGGCGGCGGTCCCACGGGGGTCGAACTTGCAGGCGCCATCAGCGATATCGCCAAGCTTTACATGCGCCATGATTTCCGCCACATCGACCCCTCCAAGGCACGCGTGCTCCTCATCGACAACGGGCCGCGTGTCCTCGCCGCGTATCCCGAGGACCTCTCCGCCAAGGCGGAGCGTACTCTTTTTCATCTTGGCGTCGAGGTCCACACCAAAAGCCATGTCAGCAACGTTGGACCCGGCTGGGTCGAAGCCAACGATCAACGGATCGAGGCCGCCGTCATCCTGTGGGCCGCCGGCGTTCAGGCCTCGCCTCTCGGGAAAATGATCGGCGCACCGACTGACAAGCGCGGCTGCGTCATCGTCGACAACAACCTCAACCCGCCCGGCCTTCCCGAGGTTTTCATCCTCGGCGACCTCGCCCATTTCGAGCAGGACGGCCACCAGGTCCCAGGCGTTGCGCAACCCGCCATGCAGATGGGCGACCATATCGGCAAGACGATCGAAGCCGATTTCGCACTGAAGCGCCGCCCCGCCTTCCGCTACTTCGATAAGGGCGACATGGCTACCATCGGCCGCATGGCCGCTGTCGCCAAGGTGGAGTGGCCGTTCAAAGCCCATCTCAGCGGCTTCGCGGCCTGGGTCACGTGGATCGCGGTGCACATCTTCTTCCTCATCGGTTTCCGCAACCGTATTTCCGTCTTCTCGCAATGGGTCTGGACTTACTTCACCTTCACCCGCGGCGCAAGACTCATCACCGGCGATCAGCGGCTGCCCGGGTGGCAAGATCAGGTAGAGGCGGGCCCGTCTCAGCAGGAAGACGCCCGCACCGCCGGGGTGCGGTAAAACAGCCGCTACTCGCCCCAAAGGTCGAGAGTGTTGACAGACTTTCCCTGGAGTTTCAGGTAATAGAAAAGCTGTGTTTCATGCCGCTCCAGGTGTTGAATCATCTGCAGCAGATGTTGCCCCAGCGGAAGCGGCTTGCCGGGCGCCCACGGGGCATCGACTTCCGCTTCCAATTTGTCTTCACCGGCCATCTCGATCGTCTGCAACGCCAGAGTTCTATCTTTGGCCAGCAGGCATTTTGCTTCGCCTACGCTCTCAATCGATGGCAGTTTCTCCGCTGGCGGAAACATCTGCTCAGGGGCAATCGTCTCCCAGGTGACTCCTGCCGGCAGGCCCGAATCTTCGGTGACAAATCCCCTGCAACCAGTTCCGCATGCCTCGCTAATATGGCGCAGCAGCTGACCGACTGTCATCCAGTTGCGGCCACTCGCGGGCTTCCAATCAAGACTCTCAGGGTCAACTTTCTCGAGCAGTTTAGAGGTTGTTGAATAAGCCGTTTCAACCTTCTTTTCCAAAAGTTGAGTCCAATTCATGACGGGATCTCCTTTGCGCCGTCCGACCCCGCCGGCGACCCAAGCCTACGCCCTAGCGATCTCGGCTGCAACAACGTCTATTGCCGCGGCAATCTCCGAAAACGCCGTGCCGACCGTCATCCGTTAAACTGAAAAGAGTCATGCTCGATCTGGGATTTGTCCGGGGCAACCTGGAAGCAGTTGAAGAGAAACTCCGTGCCCGCGGCGCCGACCCTGCCGCTCTTCTGGGCAATTTCCGGCAATTGGACCAGCGCCGCCGTGAAGCTATCACTGCGGCAGAGCAGCTCAAGGCCCGCCGCAACGAGCTAAGCCAGCAGGTTGCCACCCTCAAACGCGAAGGCAAAGACGCCACCGCCGTGATGGATGAGACCCGTGCTCTCAAAGAGAAGCTCGACGAACTCGACAAGTCCGCGACCGCGCTTGACGAACAGATGCGTCTCGCCCTCGCAAGCATTCCCAATCTTACCCGCGACGAAGTCCCCATCGGCAAATCCGAAGAGGACAACGTCACGGTGAAGACCTGGGGCGAGAAGCCGCACTTCGACTTCACCCCCAAACCGCACTGGGAACTCGGCGAACAGCTCGGCATTCTCGACCTCCAACGTGCCGCCAAACTCAGCGGCGCGCGCTTTGCCGTTTACATGGGTGCAGGAGCTCGCCTCGAACGTGCGCTTATCGGCTTCATGCTCGACACGCACACCCAGCAGCACGGGTACACCGAGGTGCTGCCGCCGTTCATGGTCAACTCGAAAAGTCTCTTCGGCACCGGCCAGCTTCCCAAGTTTGCCGAAGACCTCTTCCGCTGTTCCGACGCAGACGCGGAAGCCGTCGCGCGCGGCGAGTTCAGAGACAACGACCACTGGCTCATCCCCACCGCCGAGGTCCCCGTCACCAACCTCTACCGCGACGAAATTCTCGACGAAGCCCGCCTGCCCATCTGCCTCACCGCCTACACTCCCTGCTTCCGCGCCGAAGCCGGAGCCGCAGGCAAGGACACGCGCGGCATCATCCGCCAGCACCAGTTTCAAAAAGTCGAACTGGTCAAATTCACCCGCCCCGACCAATCCGACGCCGAGCACGAAAAGCTGACCCGCAACGCCGAAGAGATTCTCGAAGCCCTCAAGCTTCCGTACCGGCGTGTTCTTCTCTGCACCGCCGACACCGGATTTAGCTCCGCCAAGACCTTCGACCTCGAAGTCTGGCTCCCCGGTCAGCAGCTATACCGCGAAATCTCATCCTGCTCCAACTTTGAAGCCTTCCAGGCCCGCCGCGCCAACATCCGCTACCGCCGGGCGCCTTCGGAGGACAACGCTCAGGACGCGGCTCCAAGCCAAAAAGCCGATTACGTTCCGGTTCTTTCCAGCATCAAGATCGCGTTCTCCCAGAAAGCCAAGCCGGAATTCGTCCACACTCTCAACGGGAGCGGCCTCGCGGTTGGTCGCACGTGGCTCGCGATTCTTGAGAACTACCAGCAGGCCGATGGCTCCGTCATCGTTCCCGACGCCTTGCGCCCCTACATGGGCGGCCTTGAGCGTATTACCCGGCAGGTGCAGCCATGAACAAGTTCCTGAAGAACTACTTCTATTGGACCTATCCCCGCGGCAACGTCCATTACGACGTCATGGTGTCGTTGATCCTGCTCTTCATCTTCGTCACGCCCCACCTGTGGGACTACGGCGACAAGCCTTTGCGCGCAGCAGGCCCTTCGCATCCCATCCAGGTCACTGCCGATGGTGGACGCGGCATCATCGTGACGCTCGCCGCATCGGATGTGAGTATTCCTCCGTCCGCTTCCACGAATGACGTTCGAAAGATTCTGCGCAAGGCCATCGAGCCTGTCACCGGCGACGCCGTCTCGGTCATTCGCTGGGAAACTGCGCCCGACGCCCAGGGCAACACCGTTTGGAAGATTTGGGCCCGGCGCTAAGGCCCGCATAAAAACCCGGACGGTTCTCCCGCTCAGCGCATCGATCCGTCCAACAGGAAAAGGAAGTCTATGCAGCCTGGAAAGAAAACCCTGATCGCCGTATTGTTTGCGTTCTTTTGCGCCTCGACCGCTCCGAAGATCGCCGCGCAGGATTTGAAGACCGTATTAGCCAGACTCGATGCCACTGCTGCTAATTTCCGTTCCACGACCGCAAATTTCGAATTTGACAGTACGCAAACTGATCCGGTCCCCAACACTGACGTACAAAAGGGCGTCGTCTACTATGACCGCAAGAACGGCGCGATGCGCATGGGCATCCACATCAATGAAGACAACGGAAAGCCCGTCCCCAAAGTAATCGTAGTAGCTGGTGGTGAATTTCAGCTTTACGAAAAGCTAATTGACCAGGTCACGCGATCAAAAAAGGCCGGCAAATACGAAGGCTATTTGCAGCTTGGCTTCGGCGCGAGCGGCAAAGATCTGGAACAAAAGTTCAATGTGAAATACGGCGGCGAAGAGACCGTAAACGGCGTGAAGACGGACAAGCTTGAGCTCGTCGCGAGGGACCCCGATATCTTGAAGCTCTTTCCAAAGATTACGATTTGGATCGATCCTGCGCGCGGCATCAGTGTGAAGCAGTTCTTTGACGAAGGAGAGGGCCAATCGCGGACAGCAACCTACTCCAACATCAAGTTGAATCAATCCCTGCCTTCTGACGCGTTCACCTTCAAGACTGACCGCAAGACCCAGTACATGAACCGGTAGAGCGCCACCCCGCCCAGCACAAACAGCATCGGAAAGCACTCGATCGTATACCGCGCCTCGGGTGCTTCCACCGTCAGCAGCAGCGCGCTGCGCAGCACCATGTACGCCAGCATCCACGGCCACATCTTCGGGCGCATGCACAGTCCCGCAATCCCCAGCAGCAGGTAAAACGCATTCAATCCCGCATAGAACCAGCTGAAGCGCGTCTCCGCGTTGTGATGCTTGTAGATCCACCAGTCCAGATCGATGGGAAGGTTCTCAACGCGTGGGCGCAGCCACATGTCCAAAACACGCCCTAACGGCAGCAGCACATACGACCGCAAGGGATGCGCCGCATATCGTTCCTTTGCGAGCTTCGCGAATCGCGCATCGATCTCCGGCGTCAGGACCTCGCCATTGTTGTTGTAGTCAAGGGCCAGCGCCGCCGTCTCTGCGTACTGTTGCGGCGAATCGAATGCCCGCGCCGGCAGTTTGGAAACGTAGAGCGTATCTCCCGGCACATTCCAGTACACCTGGTAGGTCGAAACGAAATCCAGGCACCAGGTCTTCACCCAACTCACCCAGCCCGCCTGCGTCGCCTCTCCAGGATCGGTCGCGTAACGAGGAGCCAGCGGCTCGATCACGTGAAACGTGCTCCAATTGCGCCACGTCCAGGCCGCAAACGGCATCACGGCCAGCAGCACACAAACCGCAACCATCCGATTGACTCCGCCGCGCACCTGAACCCGATCTCTCTTGCGCACCAGGGCCAGCAGCAGTGCGGGCCCGAACGCCACCGCCACCAGCGCTCCATCCGGCCGGAGCAGCGCCGCATACGTCACCGCAAACGTAAATCCCAATGCCGCCGGCCATCCCGGCCTCTCCACAAATTTCGCTGCGCAACCCATCGCCAGCGCGATCAAAAACAGCGTGGGTGCCTCCGTCAGCGGACTCGCAGCATACACAGCTGTAAAGGGGCACAACGCCGCCAGCCACAGCGTGCAATGCGCCGCACCCACGCTCACCCGCGCCGGCGCCACCCGCCGCGCAAAATCCGCTAGCAGCAGGCAACCCGCCAGTTCCAGGACAATCTGGACCCACGCCGCCGCGGCATAGTTTTCCATTCCAAACAGCTTGAAACACACCGCCAGAAACAGCGGGTACCCCGGCAGCCGGATCAGCGTCGGATATGTCTCGCCCGTGCCCACCGTCAGCGCATAACGCCCCGAAAGCAGCAGATTCTTCGCGATCCCCCCGTAGATCAGCGCATCGCCAGTGACCTCATAGAACTGCTTGAGCATCCAAATACGCAGAAGCGCTCCAGCAAGAAGGGCAGGGGTTACCGACAGAGCAGACCGCATCCGGCTACCCATCGCGGCCGTCTGGTTCGATTGACTCAGGGGTCCAGCTTCCATACGATTCGTACTGTATACCTTAGAAACAACGATGCTCGATAAACAGATATTTTTTGATCCCCAGCGAACCCGATGGAAGCGCCTGCGCCGCATATTCGACATCACGGCGGTGGTATCCACGCTCGTGCTCGCCGGCTTTATCTTCAATGTGCTCCGGGGCCAGCCCCTGCCAGAGTTGCTGATACCAACGCAGAAACACACCTACAGGGCATTGCAGAACAGGGTGCCGCTGGCACGCGGCCAGAAGCCCATTCACCCCGCGCGCCGCAAAACGAATCGCAAACCTTCTGAAATCCCATTCAACGCCGACGAAGGCTTGCGCGCCGCTTATTACCTCCCCGACGACCCGGCAAGCTACGCTTCGCTTAAGGGACACATCCATCAGATCGATCTGCTGTTTCCGCAATGGCTTCACCTGGATGGGCCATCCACTGACCTGCATGGAACCAACCAGTACGGCCAGGAGTTCCCCATCTTCCAGGGCGGCATAGTTCACGACCCTGACGATCTCAACAAGGTCGAGCGCCTGATTCAAGGGGCTCACGAGGACACCGAGGTCTTTCCGCTTCTCACAAATTTCAATGCGCAAACCCAGAACTGGGATCCCGCAGTCGCCGCTATTCTGAACGATCCGTCAAAGCGCGCGGTCCTGCGACAGGAGCTGGACCGGCTTTTCGCCGCCTATCCCGCCTATCACGGTCTGTCTCTCGATTTCGAAACTGTCCCGGATGAAGCGCAGAAATCCTACGTGGCCTTTATCCATGACCTCTACTCTGACCTTCATGCGCGCAGCCTTCGGCTGTATGTCAACGTTGGCGTGTCAATGCCGGCCGACGAGCTGCATACCATCTCTCAGAACTCCGACGCCGTCATTTTGATGAACTACGACGAGCATGAAACTGAGAGCCAGCCAGGTCCCATCGCCAGCCAGGATTGGTTTATCGCCAATCTCAACCGAGCTCTCAAATCTGTGCCGCTCAACAAGCTCATCTGCGCCGTCGGCAATTATGGGTTCGATTGGGAGATGTCCATCCCCGACCCCAAGGCTCGCAACCCAAAGTTACGCAATCCCCGCGTCATCGACACTGAAGACGTTCCACATGTTGCCGACGTGTGGCAGCGTGCGAGCGACGCCGATGCGGACCTCGATCTCGACTACAACTCCCTTAACCCGCACTTTGAATACATCGACGAAGACACGCATACGCGCCACGTTGTCTGGTTCCTCGATGGCGTGACAATGCTTGATGAACTGCGCGCCGCGCGCGGACTGGGGATTCGGACGTTCGCACTGTGGAGGCTGGGCGGCGAAGACCGCAGCATGTGGAACATCTGGGATAAGCCCACGAATCCCGCTTCGCTTGATGCGCTTGGTTTGCTTCAGCCTGGGCACGACGTCGATGTGCAGGGCTCGGGCGATATTCTCCGCATCACCGGTCTGCCCAAGACCGGCAAACGCACCGTGACCGTGGATACCGATGAGCCCGACCCGCGCAAAAAACTCATCATCGACGAGCACATGGATATATTCCCGCACACGTACACCGTCGAATACTACGGCTACCATCCCAACGAGGTTGCCATCTCTTTTGACGATGGACCCGATCCCAAATGGACTCCCAAAATTCTCGACATCCTCAAAAAGAAGAACGTCAAGGCTGCCTTCATGATGATTGGCGCTGAGGCCCAGGAGAACATCGGCCTCATGCAGCGCGTCCAGCGCGAGGGCCACGAGATCGGCAACCACACCTACACGCACCCAGACATCAGTGAGAAATCCATCTCACCCAACCGCCTCGATCTCGAAGTGAAGCTCACGGAACGCCTCTTCGCCAGCAAACTCGGCGTCCAACCACTCTACTTCCGCCCACCCTACGACATCGACGAAGAGCCTGAAACCGACGATCAAGCCGAACCTGTCGTGCGCGTGCAGCAACTCGGCCTCACCGTGGTCGGCAACAAGATCGACACCAACGACTGGGATGAGCGCAATCCAAAGACTCCTGCCGAGATCACCGCGTTCGTGCTCGACCAGCTGAACACCATGAAAACGAAGCCGCAGTTTCGCGGCTCCATCATCCTCATGCACGACGGCGGCGGTGACCGTTCCGCGACCGTGGCTGCCTTGCCAGTCCTCATCGACACTTTGCGAGCCAAGGGATACACCATCGTCCCCGTTTCCGCGCTCATGGGCATGACGACCGCACAAGTAATGCCGCCGCTTACCTGGCGGCAATATGTCCGCGCCATTCCGGACTCCATCGCCTTCTCCGCGCTCTCCATCATCGGCCGCTTCATTGTCCTCGTCTTCTTCGTCGGCGATATCCTCATGAGCGCGCGTCTCATCATCGTCGGCATCTTCGCCGTCATCGATCGTCTCCTTGGACCGCGTCGGCAGGCGTCGCCCGGCTTCCATCCACGTGTCGCCGTATTCATCCCCGCCTACAACGAGGAGAAGGTCATCGTGCGCACCATCCGTTCGGTGCTCAACTCTGACTACACAAACCTGCACGTCATCGTCGTCGATGACGGCTCGACGGACCGCACCTTCGAAATTGCCCGCGAGGCCTATGCACAAGATATTGCCGCCGGGCGCGTGCAGGTCCTCACCAAGCCCAACGGCGGAAAAGCTGCAGCCCTGAACTTCGCGCTGGAAGGGATTGATGAAGACTTCTATGTCGGCATTGACGCCGACACCGTCATCGCCATGGACGCGATCTCAAAACTGATTCCCCATTTCGAAGATGAGCGCGTCGGCGCCGTCGCCGGCAACGCGAAGGTCGGCAACCGCGTCAACCTCTGGACGCGCTGGCAGGCACTCGAATACATCACCAGCCAGAACTTCGAACGTCGGGCCCTCGATCTCTTCAACGTCGTCACTGTCGTCCCCGGCGCCATTGGCGCATGGCGCACCGCTGGAGCAAGGGCCGCGGGCGGCTATCCCATCAACACCGTCGCCGAAGATGCCGACCTCACCATGAACCTGCTCGAACAGAAGTACAAGGTCGTCTACGAAGATCGCGCGCTCGCTTTCACCGAGGCGCCCATCGACGCACGCGGCCTGATGCGACAGCGCTTTCGCTGGTCCTTCGGCATTTTGCAGGCAGTATGGAAGCATCGCATGGCGTTCGTCCGCAACAAGGCCATGGGCCTCTTCGCGCTGCCCAACATCCTTATCTTCCAGATGTTTCTTCCCCTCGTCTCGCCTTTCATCGACTTGATGTTTCTCGCCGGGCTCGCGCACTATCTCGTCGATCGCCACTACCATCCCGAGGCCGCCTCTGCCGCCAGCCTTGAAAAACTGCTCGCCTACTTTGGCGCGTTTCTCCTGATCGACTTCATCACTTCGACCATCGCCTTCAGCCTCGAACGACGCCACCCCGCCAACAAGGGTGACGGCTGGCTGCTCTTCCACATCTGGCTGCAACGCTTCGCCTACCGCCAGGTCTTCTCCATCGTTCTCGCCAAAACCCTCAAGCGCGCCATTGACGGCAAGCCCTTCAACTGGGACAAGATCGAGCGCACCGCCAAGATGAGCAAACAGACCGAAGCCCTGACAACGTGAGTTCGTAGTTCATAGTTGATCGCTTCGTTTTCGTCTGCGTTGACTGCACTGCCGTGCAAAAAGACGAGCGTGGAATTGTGAACTGTGAACCAAGAACTATGAACTGCGATTGCGAAGCATGAGCTACTACAACGGTCCGCGCTCCGACCACTTCAACGGCAGGCAGTTCTTTCACGCAGGCCTACCCTCCACGGACAAGAGCATCTTCGATATCCTTCGCTGGAAGTTATTCGGAAAGCGGTCGCGGTGGCCCGCATTCATTCCCGCTCGCGCTGGATTGAAGCCGGATCCGCGTGTCGAAGGCCTGCGCATCACTGCCATCGGCCATGCCTCACTGCTGATCCAGGTCGCCGCACTCAACATCCTCGTCGATCCCGTCTGGTCCGATCGCACCAGCCCGTTTCGTTCCATCGGTCCACGGCGGCGCAATCCGCCGTCTATCGCTTTCGATGACCTGCCTCCCATCCACGCCGTCCTGGTCACCCACAACCACTACGACCATATGGACACCGACACCCTCGCGCGTCTCTGGAGAGCGCACAAACCAGCCGTCTTCTCGCCGCTCGGCAACGACGCGGTCATCCGCAAAGACGCGCCGGATATGCAGGCACGAACCGGCGACTGGTGGCATGCCTTTCAACTTTCCGATCAGATTCGCGCCACCATCGTCCCCGCATATCACTGGTCCGCGCGCAACCTCGGCGATCGCCGGCTCGCGCTCTGGGGTGGGTTCGTTCTCGAGACACCCGCCGGCATCGTCTACTGCGCCGGCGACACCGGCTATCAGGACGGAAAGATTTTCGCGGAAATTCGCAAGCGCTGCGGCGCATCCCGCGTCGCTATCTTACCCATCGGCGCCTACGAGCCTCGCTGGTTCATGAAGTCGCAGCACGCCGATCCCGCGCAGGCGGTCCAAATCGCCATCGACTGCGGCGCACAGCATCTACTCGGCGTCCATTGGGGAACCTTCCCGCTCACCGATGAGCCGTGGGACGAACCCGCCCAACTGCTGGAGAAAACCATGCGCGCGCGCTCAGCTAACCTGAGCGCGCAATCTCTCCTCCCCGGCGACATCTGGGAGCCCTGAACACACTCAAGTTGCCTTGCGCAAATCTCCCGCCAGCAACCGATGAAACAAATGCTCGCCGCCCTCGCGCCGCACCGACAACCGTCCCGCCCCATATGCCCGGGAATGCAATCCCCGCTGCACCGATTCGCAGATATCAACGTCCTCGTCCTGGATTCGATCGCTCACGGCGACGCTCTTCGCATTTCCCTCCCGCGCTGTATCGCTCACCTGCGCAAAGTAGAAATCGAATTGCACCAGGCACCGCTCCGTCGCGAGCGGAAGCACGAGGTTCGTGTCCATTACTCCTTGATAGATATTGATCATGAAATTCGGATACAGCCAGTAGTAGTAAGCCCGATCCCCCGTCCGCGTCGCCGCATACGATTCATGCTCCTGCGAACTCACCATCGGGCTCGACTGCAGCGAATATTGCGCGCTGTTCTCAATCGTGTATTCCTTGTAATCGAGCACGCTGTTCAACCCCTT
The DNA here is from genome assembly GCF_049582745.1 of Occallatibacter sp. Lineage (GTDB taxonomy): Bacteria > Acidobacteriota > Terriglobia > Terriglobales > Acidobacteriaceae > Telmatobacter. The sequence continues at coordinate 6,383 of NZ_JBAUUO010000166.1, read as the reverse complement.
GTGCAGATGCGGTACGTGATATCCCCCATCGAGATAGTTATCCACGTAGACCTTCCAGTTGCACGAAAGCATATACGTCTTCCGCGCAAAAAAGTGCAGGTTGCCAATGCCCAGCGGCGCCACCCGTTCCGGCAAATCTCCAAGCCACGCATTCAACTCCGGCGCATCCGCATCCAGCGTCACAAACACAAACTGCTCCCACGTCGCCGCGCGCACCGGAACCAGCCCGTTCGCCGCACGATCGAAATTGCACACCCCCGCAAACTCCGGCGTTCCCTTCAACGCCCCGTCCAGTCCATACGTCCAGCCATGATAGGGACAGCGCAGATGCTGCACCGTTCCGCACGGCACATTGGCTACGGCCGCCGCGTGATGCCGGCACACGTTGTAAAAAGCGCGTAGCACTCCATCCGTTCCCCTCACAATCACCAGCGGCTCACCTGCAATCTCAACGGTAAAAAACTGTCCCTTTTCCGCAACCTGGTCCAACCGTCCCACCGCGATCCAGTTGCACCCGAAGACATACTCACGCTCCGCCTGCTCAACGCGCGCATCCAGATACCACGATGCCGGAATCGTCGACGCCTCTTCGAGCGGCGCATGCGCGTTATACAAATCCAGCAATTCGGCGAGGGATCTGCTCATGCCATATTCCTTTCTGGATGATCGTTCGCCTGTCTTCGCTGGCCCGAGCGGTAAACTGCAATGCCGGCGGCAAGAAGGACAAGCGTCATGATCACCACTTTGAGAAATGTAGCCGTCGGATGCGCATCGTCCTCCGCCGGGAACAACGAAAGCACAATCGTGCAGGCCGTCGAGACCATGCCCAGGCACGCCAACGGGATAATTGTCCGGTGTCCACCCGTTAACCGGAACGCCCCCTCGGGCAGCGGCTGACCCTGCAGCCGGATCGCCGATGCAAACAGGAAAAGATACGGAATGAAGTACGTGATCACCGCCATGCTCACCAGCATGTCGTAGGCACCGTAAATGCTCGTGCCCGTCTGCCCAAGCAATCCAAAAAAAATCCCCGCTGCGCCGTACGAAATCAGCGCCACGTGCGGCGTCCTGAACCGCGGATGAATCCGTCCGAACGCCTCGGGCAAATAACGTTGCACCCCCGCCACAAACGGCAACCTTGCCGTCGACGAAAGATATGCGCTTGCCGCGCCAATATTACTCACCGCCACCAGCACCGCGATCGGTGCGACCACAACGCCCATCCCCAGCCGCCGCGCCAGAAAATCAACCGCCGTCATGAATCCGCCCAGTCCGCTGATACTACTCGAAGGCAGCGCCACCAGCATCGACGCGGTCCCCGCGATATACCCCAGCCCCAGAATCGCGCCTGCCCCAAAAAGCGCTCGCGGAATTACCCGCCGCGGCTCCTTGATTTCATCCCCCATGAACGATCCTGCCTCGCATCCGCCAAACGCAAAAAAGATTGTCGAAAGAAAAATCAGGTTCTTCATTCCCGGCCGCGGCACCATCGCGCTCAATGTGAAGTGCGTTGCCGCCCCAAAGCGCGCGAACGAAAAACAGCCCAGCCCAATCAGCACCGCCGCGGGAATCAGGCTCCCGATTGCGCCAAGATTGTTGAGCCACTTCCCCGTGCTCAGTCCCACCACGTTCAGCAGCGTAATCAGCGCCAGCATCACCACCGTAAAAACCAGAAAATATGCCTGCGACTCCGCCGGTCTCTGCGCCCCGGCTCCCACATACAAAAGGCTGCTTGCTGCAAAGAAGAGGACGGAGGGGAAATACGGCAGATTGCTCATCCAGTACGTCCACGCTGAGATGAAAGCGGAGAACGGTCCGAACGCCTCGCGCGTCCAGATGTACAGCCCACCCTCCGCAGGATAGCGTGACGACAGATCCAGCACACATGCCGCCAGCGGAACGAAAAATCCCACCAGCGCCGTCAGCCACACTGCAATCGCAGAAGGCCCGCTCGCCGCCGCCGTAGCGATCCATCTCAGGCTCAGTCCCGAAGCAACGTAAAACAGCAAAACGTCACGGAACCCGAGCGCCCGCTTCAGTTTTGCTGTAGCCAAGTGTGACCTCGCTTGTACGCCGGAGAAAACTTGTTCCCCAGAATAACCGCCGAGGCTCTCGTCTTCTAATTCGTAGAGGGTTCGCTGGCCCGCTGCGGAATCAGCACTGGAATCCCATCCTCAACGGGATAGGTGCGCGCACAGGCGGTGCACACCACGACTGCTTCCTCAAACCGCAGCGGCGCGTAGCACACCGGACATGCGAGATCATCGCTCCACTGCTCAAGATTGTCGAGATTTGTCTTCATCGTTTCGGCTGGCATCGGCGCGCACTAGTGAATCGTCGCATCGGAAGCATCATCTTCTCCATGCCCGGGCTTGCGGTGCGGCCTGCGCATGAATTCCTGCTCGATCCGTTCGTTGGTCCCCGCATGGGCAAACTCATACGCCACCCGAATGCCATTGAAGATTGCGCGGTCGTTCGACGACCCATGCCCGATCACGCAAACCCCGCGCACGCCCAGCAACTGGGCTCCGCCATACTCGCGATAATCCAGCCGCCGTCGAAAATCGTTAAACGCCTGCCGCGAAAGCAGCGCGCCCACCTTCGCCGTCACCGTCCGCGTCAGCGACTCGCGGAGAACATCGCGCACAAAGCGCCCCACTCCCTCGCTCGTCTTTAGCGCCACGTTGCCTACAAAACCGTCGCAGACAATCACGTCCGCCAGCCCGCTGAAAATATCGCGCCCTTCCACGTTCCCGATGAATTTAATCGGCAGCGCCTTCAGCAGTGGAAACGCCTCGCGCGTCAGATCGTTGCCCTTGCTCTCTTCCTCGCCAATCGAGAGCAGCCCCACGCGCGGGTGCGCAATTTTCAGCACGCTGCGGGCGTACATCTCGCCCATCACCGCAAATTGTTCCAGGTTGTGCGGCTTGCAATCCACGTTTGCGCCCACGTCGAGCAGCACGCACGCATTTCCAGTTGCGCTCGGCATCGGCGTAGCCAGCGCGGGACGATCCACGCCCGGCAGCGCTCCCAGCACCATTTTGGCCGTGGCCATCGCGGCGCCGGTATTGCCCGCGGTCACAAAGCCCTTGGCCTTGCCTTCGCGTACCAGCTTCAGCCCCACGCGCATTGAGCTGTCCCGCTTGGTGCGAACGGCATGCGCCGCCTTCTCCTCCATGCCGATCCTCTCCGAGGCATGGTGGATGACGATGGGCAGCTCCTCGTTTTCGAGGTGCTCGTCCAGCAGGTCACGAATCTCTGAAGATGGCCCTACAAGATGGACACGTACAGGAAGCTCACGGCAGGCAAGTATCGCGCCCTTGATTTCGGGCTCAGGCGCCTTGTCGGAACCGACTGCGTCAAGAACAATGTCGATGAGCATGCTCAAGTCACCGTAGACTCGGCTGATGATGCGTAAACGCTGGAAATGCTGACGGGGCCGTTCCCATGGGACGACCCCGCAGTCTCAAACACTTGCATCATTGCATATCCCGGCGTGTCCTGATCGGATTGCCGGTTTACTTTGCAGCTTCCTTGGTTTCGAGCACCGCGCGGCCTTTGTACTCTCCGCACTTGGCGCAGGCGTGATGAGGAAGCTTCTTCTCGTGGCAGTTCGGGCACTCCGACACACCAGTTGCGGTAAGGAAGTCGTGGGAGCGGCGAAGAGAGGTACGGCGCGTTGAGTGGCGCCTTTTCGGATTGGGCATGGTGCAATTCCTTTCGCGTTCCCACCCCTCCCGGACCGCACTGGTCCAGTTTGCCTCTCGGCAAGGGCGGAACACCTGAACATTAATGTTTTGAGGACTTTATCTGGCTGCGCAACCCTGAAAGCGCCTCCCAGCGGGGGTCACTCGGACCCTCATCGCAAGAGCAATCCTGGTTGTTGCGGTTCTCTCCGCAGCGCGGGCAAAGTCCTTTGCAGTCAGGCTTGCACAGCGTCCTGACCGGCAGGGACAAAAGCACCTGCTCGCGCAGCACATCCTCAAGCAAAAGACTGTCTCTCTGATAATAACCGATTTCCGTCTCGGGCGCCGTTATCGACCGCTCCGTAGGCTCAGAGTCGGCCACCACCGGCCTGAAGATCAGGTCAAACTCCGACCCCAGCGGAATCTCTACCGGCTCCACGCACCGCGCGCACGGCACCTCAAACCTGCCCGCAAACTTCCCCCGCAGCCGGATATCGGCAACAATATCTCTCGGTCCGCGGTGCTCATGCAGGACCTCCGCCAAGCCCGAAGTAGCCAGATTTCCCATCTGCGTGGCTTCGTCGCCCAGATCCACCTGGCCAGGCGGCAGCGCCAGATCAAACTCGATCGGCTCCCGTTCCAGCTCAACAACTTTGAATTCCATAGATTTCAGCCTAAGGCGCACCGCCGTGCGCGTCAATGCGCGGTCTGATTCCACGTACAGGCGGTGACTAGTGCTCAAGCGCGCTGTAAAGTCGCGCGCGAATCTCCTGAATCTGCTGCGCATGCCGCGCCGGGTGCGCCGCAATCATGATCAGCGTCTCCGCGCATGTCACCGGCCCCACGATCAGTGGATGGTCCGTCAACATGCAGCGCGGATCGCCGGCGCAATTCTCCACCCAGCTTTTCACCTCTTCCCGGATCGCATCGAACGCGGCAACCGCCTCGCCCAAAGTCGCGAAGTGTCCATGTGGATGCGCCTGCTCCGGTGCCTCGATCCGCCTGCTCCGATCCGCGGCAAGCATCGCGATCTTGCCTTCCCGCCGCGATTTCTCGAAAGGCTGGTCGACATGCTCAGCCGCCTGCAACCGCGTCAGCAAGTATCTCTCCGTAATCACCATGTGCTCCACGCAATCCAGAATCGACCACGACTCGCGCGAAGGTTTGTGTGCAGCCATCGCATCATCGATACCCGCGACCGCCTTACTCAGCGCATCGCGGCCGGCCTGCAATTGCCGCAGCACTTCGACTTTTTCTGCTTTCTCCATCCTGACCAAACCTTTATGCCGAAACAGCTATTCTGGTTCCGGCCCACCATCTGAGTCAAATGCGAGGGCAAACCATGCAGATCCGCGATGCCGTCGAGGCCGACCTTGAAGAGATCACCGCAATCTACAACGACGTACTCACCAACTCAACAGCCATCTACAACGACCAGCCCGCCAGCGTTGCCGATCGCATTGCCTGGTGGCGCACGCGCCTTGAGCAGCACTACCCCGTCCTCGTCGCGACCGACGGCGAACGCATCTGCGGCTTCGCGAGCTATGGCGACTTCCGCTCCTGGCCCGGCTATCGCACCACGGTCGAAGGCACCGTGCACATTGCCTCAGACCTGCGCGGCCAGGGCGTGGGTTCGCTTCTGCTCAAGGCCCTCATTGTCCAGGCTCGGCAAGCCGGCAAGCACTCCATGATCGCCGGCGTGGATTCAGAAAACACCGCATCCCTCCGCTTCCTCGAGCGCTTCGGCTTCGAGCGCGCGGGCCACCTTCGCGAAGTCGGCTACAAATTCGACCGCTTCCTTGACCTGGTTTTCCTGCAATACTGGATCACGCCGCCCGCCGGTGGCGAATAAAACCGGTGCTGTCAAAAAATGCGCAACCATTCGATGGAGTGACAACCATGCTCTCGATGATTGAAGAACTGATGCGCCACAAGAGTTGGGCCAACACCAGCCTGTTGCGCGCCATCGCGCAACATCCCGCCGCCGCTGAGGACGAAGAATTGCGCAAGATGCTTCACCACATCCTCGTCTCCAACCGCTTCTGGCTATTCGCCATCCTCGGGCTTCCATTCGATCGCGCATGCGAAATGCAAGTCCCCGCAAGTCTCTCCATCATCAGCGATCAATTCGGTGAGACCGAACGCCTTGAATCCGAGTGGCTCGCCCATGCGAGCGAATCGGAACTCGAACGCACGTTGCAGACCCGTTCCTCTCGACTTGGAATCGATGTTTCGGTGCGGCAGGCGATTCTGCAGATCTGCCTTCACACCCAGGGGCATCGCGCCCAAAGCGCAACGCGATTGCGAGCGCTCGGCGGAACACCGCCTGGCACGGATTACGTTTTGTGGGTCAAAGATCAATCGATCCAGCGTTAGGCAATATCCTCAGCTAAAGCACTGGTAATGCTTGACTTATATGCAAGAATCTGATATAATATTAAAGTGCTTCTAAGCACGGAACCTAACCGTGTGACTGCCAAAAGGAGAACTCCATGATCACCCACGAAACGGCCATCAGCCGCTTATTCCAGCTGTTTGCGCAGAAAAGCAGCGAAGAGAGCATTCTTGCGCAGGTGTCTCTATTTGCCGATCCCTTTATCTCTGCCGATACCCATGGAACTCGCTGCGTCCGCCTCGACGACTTCGCGGCCGCATTGCCAAAGCGAAAGATGCTCTTCGATCGACTCGGTGGCAAGC
>NZ_JBAUUO010000165.1:0-2997 GCF_049582745.1 Occallatibacter sp. | reverse complement strand
CAATCGTCGCCATTACCTGCCACGGCTGCTGCTGACCTTGTCCTCGAAAGGGAAAAAGCAAGAAACAAAACAAAAACCACCCCAGCGATTCGAAGATGTTGACAGGGTCACACCATATCAATTTCCGGATCGCCCACAATACTCCTGGAGCCCGAAATCTCATTAGGCGTCTATTCTGCAGCCTGGAACAAATGCGTCGTTCTCGGTGTCTATGTTCACAGTGACCATTCACCCATCTTTGCGGGAAAGTCTGAGTCGATTCGCTAAGAGAATGCTGATCCTTGTCGGATGGCTTGTATGCCTGACCTCCGTCGCAGCGCAGAATCAAGTTCAATCCCCTTACAAAGGAGTGATCTACGGGACGGTTATCAACCAAGATGGAACACCTGCGAAGGGGCTGACGCTGAATGCTTTGCCATTGGGAGTGGCGCTTGGCATGCCACTTCCATGGACAAAGACGAACGATGCTGGTGCCTATCGCTTCGAGCGTCTTCAGTGGGGCAGGTACACAGTGTTCGCCGAAGACAAAGAGGCGGGCTACTCGATGTTCAGCACCGGGGCAGGAGGCGCCGCGGGACATCCACCTGAGGTCGAACTCACCGCTGAACATCCTGAGGCAGAATTCACTGTGCATTTGCCGCCGCCAGCTGGCTTAGTGCTTTTTCATCTCACGAATCGAAGTACGGGAACCCCAATTACCGGGGTGGAAGTTACGGTCATGTCAGAAGACATCACTCTGAAGACGATTTTCAGTGGAGGTTTTAGTTTGCCGCAGCCCATACTCGTTCCCTCGGATAAGGATTTGCTTCTGCATGTGACCTCGTGGGGCTTTAAGGAGTGGGAGCAGAGCGTGGGAGCGGGCAAGCACATCCGCATTGCACCGAGGAACCGGTTGACGCTGGATGTGCAGCTTAATCCCTCCAACTCGCTGACAGCGCGAATCCCAAGTGCCGATCCGAAGAAGTACCAGGGCATTCACGATGGAAAGGATTGGAGGAATCCCTGTTTGATTGTCCGAGCCGACGGGGTCATCATCTCTGGAGTGAATGACGGAAATCCGCTCCCTGTGAAAGCAGTTGCGGCAGCATTGGAAGACCTTCCGGATTCAGCATGGCCCTATGGGTCGGTCGTGGCGGTCCAAGATTACCGCATTGCGTCCTCGGAATCTGAACGACCCCGGATTGAGGCCAATCAAATGTTGCTCGAGCCGCTTCTCGGTGAACTTGGCGTCATTGCAGGCTTCCGGCCTCCAGCCTGTGCGCCGCCGAGTGACCAAACTCAGCCTTGAATTGTGAGTAGTGGGAGGGTGCCGCCTATAGAGAAGTAACTCCAAAACGGCAAAACGGGGGTTATTCCCGTATCGTCCCCAAACCGACCCTAGGGACGGTTCTGCGGTTGTGAGCGGCTATCGAGAGAATGTCATCAACTAGAATGAATTCGCTATGCACCTCGAATGGAACCTTCATTACAGTCGCTGGGTCATCGACGATGGCGAGCCAGAGCGCCATGTTGGTGACATATTCGATTGGTTCGCAGTCAGCCTTTGGTCTGACGCTACGCTGACCCGGACTGTAGAAAGAACGAAAGCCGCGGTTCCAATCGCCGACAACTCCTATCGTGTGAGTGCCGAAGTCATCTACGTCTCGCATGACCCCGAACAGGCGGCTCGCATTCTTGACTTCGGTATTAAGGCCATATCGGAGAAAGCAGATATTCTTCCTCGGGAGTGCAAAGAGGGTGAATACGTGACCGGCGAAGTTCGACTGGAACTGCCTCTATGCACAAGGGCATCTCGACACTTCGCCTACCGATGGCGTGTGAATAGAATTTCCGCAGACCTGACTCCTTACGTGCCAGACCCAGTCCGGGGTTGCTTCATTCGCGGTGCCTCCGAAGTTCGTTATCAAGACGTGGTGGGTACCGATTCTGTTCACGCGAAAACCTACGTCCTGCACTGTTCCGATCTCAATCCGTGAAATTGCGATATTTCGCCAAATCAATCTGCGCGGTCCACTGCGTGGGCGTCGTTATCAGACGATTGCAGCTCTAAACCGCGCCTTCGATAATCATTCCTGTCGGTTAACCGCCGACTCTTCCCCTACCCAGTACATGCGCGTCGCCGGCCAGCACGGGAAGGCGAAGGAAAGGCATAGGGAAGAGTTGTCCACGATCTGCCCGGAACGCAAAGAAACGTTTCACAGGCAGCACGCAGAGTGACAGCATCGGTGCCTATTTTCTAATTCCTATCGCCCTGGCGATTGCCCAAGCACTCAAGCTCCCCAAGGAATAGATTGCTCCGTTGACGAAAGCCGAGAGGAGCAATCCAAACGAATTGTGCCATCTTTCCCCGTCGTGCCAGGCCATTAGCATCAGATTGCTGGGCCAAAGCAAATCTGTGGCAGCACTTAGAAATGGTGTGTTATGAGGATTCGCTGTTGTGTGTGTAGCCAGATAACTGCAGGCCATCCCAAGCAGAACTGCGATCACAAAGCCGCAGATTCCGAATGAGATGATCATCCTTCGTATCATTCAACTCACCCGTTGCGTTACCGTGGCAAGTATCTCTCAATACTAGTGTAGCGTCTCATGCAGATCGTCTTTTATTGAGCGTGGTCTGAGCACGGGTGACCTTTTCCAGGATGTCGTTTGCCTTTGCGGTCCAGATGAAGGGCTTTGGTTTTTGGTTGTGGTGGTCGATGTAGCAGCCGATGGCGGTGATCAGTTGCTCCAGATCCTGGAAGACGCCGCGCCGAATCTGGTTGGTGGTGAGGTCGCGGAAGAATCGCTCGATCATGTTGAGCCATGAAGCCGAAGTAGGCGTGAAGCGAACATGGAATCGCGAGTGTTTCTGCAGCCAGCGCTGAACCCGTTCATGTTTGTGCGTCGCGTAGTTGTCGCAGATCAGATAGATTTCCTTCCCCGCCGGAACGGTCTGATCGATCATGCGCAAGAAGTGGAGCCATTCCTGATGGCGATGCCGTTGCTGGCACAGCCCGT
>NZ_JBAUUO010000164.1:0-14599 GCF_049582745.1 Occallatibacter sp. | reverse complement strand
TCAATCGTCGCTCAAACCTGCCCAGGCTGCTGCTCGCTCTGTCCTCGGGGAAAAGCAAAAACAACGACAACGACAAAAGCAACCCCATCGACTCCGCAGGGTTGACAGGGTCACTCCATATCAGGCCAAATCACTCATCCAGAATCGAATACTAGCGATTCTCGAAATAGATCCCCTGAAACGGGCTAGGCTTTAAGTTTCTGGACAATAAGCGCGAGGACTCGATTCTGAGAAATGGGCAGGTAGGTTGATCCGGCATGAGCAACCCATGCCGGATCAGTAGCCGCAGCATCGTCCCGGAATCGCAGGTCGAGGTTTCCTGGAGCCTACGGCGTTTGAACTAAGTCGCTGGCGCGACGGACGCTGCGGCGTGGGCTTTCCCCGGACATTGTTGGCTGTGTAAGCCTCGGGTCACAGGAGGTTTACCGTGACCCATCTTCGGCAGTTGATGCTGGATGAACTCCAGCGTCGCAACTACTCCCCAAGTACTACCCGCTGCTATATCCACGCGGTAGAGGATTTTTCGAAGTACTTCCACCGCTCGCCAGAGCGCCTTGGTCCCAGCCATATTCGCGAGTACCAGGTGCATCTGTTTCGCGATCGGAAGTTGTCGCCTGGTACTATCCAGAGTCGATGTGCGGCTCTGCGGTTTCTCTTCGTCAAGACCCTGCGGCGCCCCTATCTGCTCGATGAGATTCCTTTTCCCAAGCGCCCTCGGAAACTGCCGACCGTACTCAGCCCGGAAGAGGTGGCGCGACTGATTGATTCGGCTCGGAACCTGATGCATCGCACCATGCTGATGACGCTGTATGCAACCGGGCTGCGAAGAGCCGAGTTGTGTCACCTGAAGGTCACCGACATCGACAGCGAACGCATGGTCATTCATGTCCACCAAGGCAAGGGCAGTCGTGACCGCGATGTTCTGTTGACCCCGAAGCTGCTGGAGACGCTGCGAGAGTACTGGCGATGGATGAAGCCCAAGACCTACCTGTTCCCTGGCATGGTGAACAACTGGCGGGCGGATGTGCCCATCACCGAAAAGATTGTCTGGGCGGCTGTGGATGAAGCAGCCAAGCAGGCCGGTATCAAGAAGCACATATCTCCCCACACGCTCAGGCACAGTTTCGCCACGCATATGCTCGAAGCCGGCGCCGACCTGCGCACCATCCAGGTGCTTCTCGGACACTCCAAGCTCGAACATTCGACCGTCTATCTGCACCTGTCGCGACGCCACCTGCAGGCCATTCCCAGTCCGCTTGAAGCGATCGAAGTGTCACGGCCCGACGAAGCAAAACGCTCCAGAAGACGCATGAAGCGATGAGCCGGCCCACCCTCGAGGTGGCCGACATCGTCCGTAGAACGGGCAACAGTTTCTGGGAACAGCAGCAGTCGCATCTTGCATGGCCCCATCGCAAGGTGCTCGATGCCATCGTTCGTTGCCGCACCGCGGCACTGGGCGGTCATCTGGATCAGTGCGTCCGCTGCGGCCATCAGGCCATCTCGTTCAACTCGTGCCGCAATCGGCACTGCCCCAAGTGTCAGGGGAACGCCCGCGCAAAATGGCTGACGGCGCGTTCTACTGAACTGTTGCCCGTTCCGTACTTTCATGTCGTCTTCACACTGCCGCATGAACTTTCCGGTCTGGTCCTCCAGAACAAGCGGCTGCTCTACGATCTGCTCTACCGCACCAGCGCCGCTACGATGCTCGAACTGGCTCGCGATCCGAAGCACCTCGGAGCTGATATCGGATTTCTCGGTGTTCTTCATACCTGGGGCCAGAACCTTGAGCACCATGCCCATGTCCACTACATCGTTCCCGCCGGCGGCCTGGCTCTCGACGGCTCAAGATGGATCGATTCCTCGCGCCGCTTCTTCCTGCCTGTTCACGCTCTGAGCCGAGTCTTCCGTGGCAAGTTCGTCGCTGGACTCAACCAACTCTTCGCGCAGAGTGAGCTTCAGTTTCATGGCTCACAGCAGTATCTGACTGCTTCTGGTTGCTTTCCCAACTTCCTCAGGCAGTTATTCCGGCAGGACTGGGTCGTCTACGCCAAGCCACCATTCGGCGGCGCCGAACATGTTCTCAACTACCTGGCCCGCTATACCCATCGCGTAGCCATCTCCAACCATCGTCTCGTGGCCCTTGAGAACGGCAGCGTCTCATTTCGCTGGCGAGACTATGCGCACGGCGGCAAGAAGAAGGTCATGACTGTTTCCGCCCATGAGTTCCTGCGCCGCTTCCTACTTCACGTTCTGCCTCGCGGACTGGTTCGCATCCGCCACTTCGGACTCTTCGCCAACCGCCGGCGAAGTGCTGCGCTCGAACGCTGCCGCGTTCTGCTCGGCGCAAAAGCATGCGTCGATCCAACCGAGCCGCCCAGCTTGCGCTGTCCAGCATGCTCCGGCATCATGCTCGTTGTCGAACGGCTCACCCGCGGCCAGCTTTACTTCCATCCAAACCTGATCCTGCACCAGCCAGGGAGGTGCAGTGTTGACAGCTCATGAGAGACTCCGCTACCAGACTCGTTATCCACTCTCCATGCTGTCGTGCCCGCCCACGCAAAAGCCGGCGTGCGTTCTGGCTCGCAAAACGAACCTCGCCAAGCTCCTGCAATCGCCGATCTGGACTGACACTTCCGCCGAAATCAGAATTCGCCCCGCACGATTCGTCCCAGCTCGCCGATCCAATGCCCACACAAGCCATCAGGTGCCCATTGAAATCCCATAGGTAGATCACCGCGTCCGTCGCGCCAGCGACTTACTTCAAACGCCCCTATCGAAACTGTCCCGGCAGAAGATCCTGCGGCAGGACATCTACGTCGCACCGGGACAGTCCCGATAGGAACCTAGCGTTTAGCAGGACCTATCGGCACGGGTGACGCAGGAGACTGAACTCAGGCTTAGGGACAATAGCTCTCCTGGGATTTGTCACGCAAAATCCGGATAGGCTGCAGTCGTCAAGAATTCTTGGAATTCGCCGGTGGATAGTGAAGTGAGCAATTCGGCCGCACGTTCGAATTTGGACAAGGCAAACCGTTCTGGTCCGAGCTTCTGCTTGGCTTGGTTCAGGACGTTCCAGATAGCCCATGCGAGCATCTGTCGATCGACTCGTTTGCCGTTGTTCAGGCGAGAGTTGTATCGGATCCACTGCCAGATTTGCGCCCGAGAAATTTCGGCCGTGGCAGCATCCTCCATCAGGTTATAAATTGGGACGCATCCGTTGCCGCGAAGCCACGATTCGATGTATTGCGTTGCGACGTCGACGTTGCGGACGAAACCTTCCTCAGTGATGCGACCGAGCGGGATCTCAACCAGATCATTCTCGTTAATTCTGCACGTTGACTTGGCTGGACGGCGAATCTGATTCGATTCCTTCATGTGCTCATCGAAGACGGCCTTCGCAACCGGTACCAATCCCGGGTGCGCCACCCACGTCCCGTCATGGCCGGCGCGCACTTCACGCAGTTTGTCCTGGCGAACTCGCTCAATTGCCTGTTCGTTGGCTTCCGGATTGTCGCGAATTGGTATCTGCGCAGCCATGCCTCCCATCGCATGAATGCCGCGGCGGTGGCATGTGTGAATCAGCAGTTCAACATAAGAACGAAGAAAGGGCTGCTCCATAGTGATGCCGCCGCGTTCGGGTAGTGTGAACTTGGGATTGCATCTGAACTTTTTGATGAAGCTGAAAATGTAGTCCCAGCGGCCGCAGTTCAGACCTGCGGAGTGGTCTCGAAGTTCATAGAGAATTTCGTCCATCTCGAAAGCGGCTGAAATGGTCTCAATCAAAACCGTTGCGCGAATTGTGCCCTTTGGGATTCCCACATATTCCTGGGCGTAGACGAAAACATCATTCCATAGCCGTGCTTCGTGGTAGCTTTCCATCTTTGGCAGATAAAAGTAGGGAGCCGTGTCCCGATCGAGTAAGGTTCGGAAATTGTGAAAAAAGTACAAGCCGAAATCGAAAAGTGATGCAGATATGGGATAGCCATCGATCTGGAGGTGCTTCTCGATCATGTGCCACCCGCGAGGCCGAACAAACAGCACAGCAGGCTTTGGTCCCAGCCTGTAGTGCTTTCCTTCAGGGGAGCGGTATTCGATGATCCTGAGGTTGGCGTCACGAAGGTTTCGCTGACCATCGATGCAATTAGTCCAGGTGGGTGCGTTTGAATCCTCAAAGTCGGCCATGAATGCGTTTGCGCCGGAATTGAGCGCGTTGATCACCATCTTTCGTTCTGCCGGGCCGGTAATCTCTAGACGGCGGTCATGAAGATCAGGCGGGATTGGGGCGACGGTCCACTCCGCCTCGCGGATGGCACACGTCTCCGCGGGGAACCTGGGCATCTTGCCTGCGTCGAATTGGGCCTGACGCTCATTCCGGGAACGCAGCAGATCTCCTCTTCGACGCTCGAACATACGATCGAGACAACGAAGAAACTCCAATGCCTCAGGAGTGAGGATTTCGTTTTCTGCCGTGTTGCCGGCGCGGGAACTCTGGAATACAGGTAACGTGGCGCTCATTCTTTGACCTCTCGTTCAGGGCTTGCGGTGTTTTTGATTTGGGCTTCAGTCGCCCGAAACCGGAATGACGAAACCTGGCTCGGACAGGGTATGACACGGAACGGGCTCGAAAAACTGCTCATCCTCGGTTGAACCGGGAAGCGCTCGAATCGAAGTCTGGCCTGCCGCGATGGTGGTGGCCACATCGTCGAAGTAGCCGGTGCCGACAAATCTCTGGTGCTTCACTGCTCCATACCCGGCACGCGTTGCGAGATCGAATTCGCGCTGCTGCAGGTGGGAATAAGCAGTCATCCCAGATTTTGCGTATTCATGCGCGAGTTCGAAGGCGGAGAGATTCAGCGAGTGGAATCCAGCCAAAGTCACGAACTGGAAGCGGTATCCCATGCCAGCGAGTTCTTGCTGGAACTGAGAGATTTCCCGGTCGTTGAGCTTGGATTTCCAGTGGAATGAAGGCGAGCAATTGTAGGCCAGGAGCTTTCCGGGATAGTTCGCGTGAATGGCGGTGGCGAATTGGCGCGCCTGTTTGAGGTTGGGCTCGGATGTTTCGCACCAGATCATATCGGCATACGGCGCGTAGGCGAGGCCTCGGGCAATCGCTGCATCCAAACCGCCGCGAAAGCCGAAGAACCCCTCTGATGTTCGCTGGCCGGTAAGAAAGCCAGCGTCTCTTCCATCGCAATCGCTGGTGATGAGCTGTGCCGCGTCGCCGTCGGTTCTGGCAATCAACACGGTCGGCACGCCGAGCACGTCTGCTGCGAGGCGAGCTGCGACCAGCTTCTGTATTGCCTCCTGAGTTGGCACCAGCACCTTGCCTCCCATGTGCCCGCATTTCTTGGCGGATGAGAGCTGATCTTCAAAGTGGACCGCTGCCGCGCCGGCTTCGATCATGGCCTTCATCAATTCGAATGCGTTAAGAACACCACCAAAGCCTGCCTCGGCATCCGCGACGATCGGCAACATCCAGTCGATGGAGGCCTGTCCCTCGGAATGCGCAATCTGGTCCGCACGCATGAGAGCGTTGTTGATCGAACGGACCACACTCGGCACGCTATTCGCCGGATAAAGACTTTGGTCCGGATACATCTGGCAGCTGAGGTTGGCGTCTGCGGCAACCTGCCAACCGCTCAGATAAATTGCATTCAGACCGGCCTTGGCCATTTCAACGGCCTGGTTTCCTGTCAGGGCGCCAAGGGCGGCGATGTATTTCTCCTGGTGAAGCATGTTCCAGAACTTCTCTGCTCCGGCTCGAGCAAGCGAATGCTCTACGCGAACAGTTCCGCGAAGACGCCTGACGTCTGCGGGGTCGTACGTACGAATCGTCCCGTCCCAGCGAGGTGCATGCCAATTCATTTCGTGAGAAGCGCTGCTGTTCATGATCATCTCCTTAGTGCTGAGTGTTTGAGTCGGTTCCGCAATGTGATGTGAGTACATCGCAGTGTGACGCAAGACACAAGAGGGGGCAGTCCGAATCGGACGAGTGGACAACCTGCCCGGATAGAGTCATAATCTGGCCGTTCTCGGGAGAAATCTCGCGCTGTAGCTGTTCGCCGACCGGTGCGGCAACAGGTTTGTGAAAGCGCTTGCAGCCTGAGCATCGTGTGCCCCACCGACGATCGGGCGGGACCGCCGCGAAAGAAGTTGGCGTGCTATGACGATCGGGCCGCAGTTCGTGGAGGAGCTTAGCCAGGCTCTTAGCCTCAGGCGTGTGTCGGATGGAATCGCAATGCTCGACAGAGCGGAGGGTGCCTGGGCAGAACTTGACCCAACCCAGCCGAACGCGACGAAGCTACTTCTCCTGATTGCTCAATGGATCGATGTTGGTTACCGCGATCATCGTCTCCTAGAATGTCTGCTGATACGATTTCCCGCCGAATGTCGTCGCAGTTTACCCGTCGAGGACTATCTACGCCTGCGCATGGTCGAAGGCTTCCGGGCACTCTCTGCCGAAGAGGTGGATACCGCGATTGAGATCCTCGACTTTGTGTTGCGAGCTGAGCCTGGAATGGCGGATGACCATCTGTTTACGGTAGCTCACTTCTGGAAAGGCCGGGCGCACAGAAAGAAGGGTGAGTACGAGCTGGCATTTAAAGAAATTGTGTGTGCACGCGAGCAGGCACAGAAGTCTCATGAAGATGCAGTGTTCACTTCGGTGATTCAAATCCACGAGAGTTGGCTTCTATTTCAGAAGGGCCTGAGAAAGGAGGCCTTACATTTGCTGAGCCATGCAGAGGTCACTCTCAGGAACACGGATCATTATCTCGCGCGGGGTAATATCGAGTCGGCAAGGGGCAGAATTGTCCGCCACTCGGGAGAATACGCAAAGGCACTTGAGCATTTCGAGCGGGCCATCGACTTGTATTCAGCTGGAAATCCCGATCATCGGAACCTCGCGCGAGCATTGGTGAACTCCGCTGATGTGAAGAGATTGCTGGCATTGCAGCTTCGCAAAAGAATAGATTCACGGGCACTCAAGCCGGATCAGGGGCGCGCTGAGCGCCAATTTTCGGTTGCGCCCGTTGCGACGCCCGGCACGCTTCGGTCGCGTTACCAACAACTTTGTGACGAAGCCATCTCCCAGTTGCGGCAAGCACGGGAGATTTATGCCCTGCAGGGTCACTGTGGAGGAATTGGGGCGGTTACCGTCAATTCCGGGTATCTCCATCTCGACGGAGGAGACATCGACCTCGCTGCTCGAGAGGCGCTCGATGCCTATCGAATCGGGCATGAGAAAAATGACCAGATTCTCATGGCGCGTGCGCGCATTTTGCAGGCCGCAACGGAAAACGCCAAAATCGAAGAGCAACTTGGTGAAGAGGTGGATATTGCTCTCCACGCTAACCACGCTAAGCAGTTTAGCGATGAAGCATTGACTCTGGCGAAACACACGCAGAATACACAGCTGCTCGCAGCCGCCTATATCGCTCGCGGTATGACGGAGGCGAACGACTTCTTTCAGGACTGGGAACTCGCCAGGCAATCCGCGGGCGAAGCGACGAATCTAATCGGGGAAGGTGAAAACGATCATCTCCAGGATGATTTGGCGGCCCTGAAGACGCGAATCATGCGTGCATCCGGCATCAACGATGCGCTCCGTGGATGGTCCGAAGGGATGTTCGGCGATAAAACTTTCCAGCAAGTCACAGAAGAGTTCGCTGAGATTGTGATCCCGAAGGTGTGGCAACGAGAGGGCAGGAAGATATCGCGCGTCGCCGAGTGCCTCTCTATTTCACCGAAAAAAGTGCGCCGCATTCTTCGCCGGGCTGGACTTCTCAACAGACCATGACAGAAAAAAGCGAAATGAGCGAAGGCGGAATGCAATAGAAGCCTCTCCGCCTCGGTGATGAAGTCGAGGGTTCCTCGCGGTGAAGTATTCGAATCAGCACCTTCGCGCAATCGTGGAAATCGCCGTGGAAAACTGGCGAAAAGCTGTGACGGCAGTCACTGCGCCTGTGACTTTGGTCATGCTGTTATAAGCCCCTCGGGTGCCCTCTTTACCGAGAAACAGTTTCTCTCCCACCATAGGAGGTGCGTATGCCCTATGCTGTTGTCCCCGATTTCGTAGCTCCCCCACAGACACAAGGTAAACCTGTTTTGAGTTCACATGATTCTGGCCCTGAATTCAGTCTCGTGCATTGGCTGGAGGTTCGAAGACTCGTGGAACTCGCAGAACAAGATGATCGTGAATTGAAGGGCTACGTTTTCGATGAGTCTGCACTTTTCGTTTCGAACACCTGAACCTGGAGTGGGTTCCGCTAGAAGTGGAACCCTCCCCCGCAGATAAGAACCTCCCCGGTCACGTAGTCCGATAACGGGCTGCAGAAAAACAGAACAGCGCCAGCGGCTTCTTCGGGTGTCCCTAGCCGACCCAGCGGGCATGCGCTTTTAACCGAATCCAGGAGGCTGGGTTGAACTCCAAGCCTGATCTGGTGACCGTGCATTTCCATCTTGGCGCCCTCGTCTGTCAGGGGCTGCACAAGGCGCGTCCCGATCAGGCCGAATCCAACTGCGTTTACGTTGACGTTGTAGCGTCCCCACTCCTTTGCGAGCGTTTTCGTCAGGCCGATAATCCCTGCCTTGCCGGCCGAGTAACCAACCTGCCCCGGATTCCCGTCGGTGCCGGCAATGGAAGTAATATTTACCACTTTGCGCATCACTCGCTGAGACGCGGCGATCTCTTTCTTTGCAGATTCCCGGATAAACGCCGAAGCAGCGCGCAGGATCCGAAACGGCGTCAGGAGATGAATGTCGAGCATCGCCTGGAACTGCTCGTCCGTCGTCTTCTGAATTACGTTATCCCAGCTATAGCCGGCGTTGTTGACAATGATGTCGATCGAGTCAAATTCGGCGAGCGTTGCGTGCACGATCAGTTCTGGAATCGTCGGATCGGTGAGGTCTCCAGTAATGTGGCTCACCCGTTTCGGGTTCGCCAGCTCCGCTTCCGACTCCAGAAGCATCTTCTCATCAAGGTCGTTGATCATTACCCGGGCACCCGCATCAACGAGTCGCTTCGCAATGGCCCTTCCAATACCCCGTCCCGCTCCAGTCACGAGCGCGGTTCTACCTTGCAGGGAGAACGGGACCCCCGGCACGATTTCCGCTTCAGTTTCAGTCCTTCCGAAATCCATTTCTTTGCTCCTCAAATCTGCACAACCGCTGCACTGCAGCATATTAAATGCTGCAGTGCACAAAAGGGAAGATGCGACCAGCCAAAATTTCGTTGCTTTAGTAACCAGAACAGGCACACCGCCGGGCGTCCGAGGGCCTGCGTAAGCCGGCCGCGGGCAGATACGTCGACACGCCCGATTTTCCGGCTTGCTTCAGCCTTCAGAAACCGATGTGAGAAGGTCCGCAGTCACAGAATTCGTCGACGAAGGCCGACTTTGTGAGGCGGAGGATTCAAGGTTGGACAACCATCATCGCGGTTCATGAATGGAAGGTTTTGTGCCATGAAAAATCAAAATCATCGAGACATTGTAATTCTTAGCGCGGTCCGGACCGCGTTGGGCAAGTTTGGGGGAGCGCTAAAAGACATTCCTCCTACGGAACTGGCCGGAGATGTCGTGCAGGAAAGCGTCAAGCGCTCCGGACTTTCTAACTCTGAGATAGGCAATCTTGTTTTTGGACATGTAATTCACACCGACGCAAAGGACATGTATCTCTCGCGCGTGGCGGCGTTGCGCGGAGGACTGTCCGTCGAGACTCCCGCACTTACCCTCAACCGCATGTGCGGCAGCGGCCTCCAAGCGATCGTCACGGCTGCCGGCATGATCGCCCGCGGAGACTGCGATACCGCTGTGGGTGGTGGTGTTGAGTCTATGAGTCGCGCTCCTTATTGGTTGAGTTCCATGCGTTGGGGAGCCCGAATGAACGATGCGCCTGCAGTGGATGTCCTCGTCGCCGCATTGACTGACCCCTTCGACGAAGTCCATATGGGAATTACCGCCGAGAACGTGGCCCGCAAATGGGGGATTACTCGCGAAGACCAGGACGCCTTGGCGGTCGAAAGCCACCGCCGGGCCAACTGCGCCATTCTCACCGGACGCTTCAAGGGCCAGATAGTCCCAATCGAGTTGAAGAGCCGCAAGGGCAGCACCTGGTTCGATACCGACGAATCACCTCGGTCGGACGCGACGATGGAGAACCTCGCGAAGCTGAAACCGGTCTTCGACAAAGACGGCACCATCACCGCCGGAAATGCGTCCAGCATCAACGACGGCGCCGCCGCCGTTGTGCTGATGGAAGAGAATGTGGCTCACGAGCGTGGGCTCAAGCCAATCGCAAAGTTGATCGACTATGCCGTCACCGGCGTAGATCCAGCAATGATGGGCATAGGGCCTGTATCCGCTGTCAGAAGACTCTACGAGCGCACCGGCTTCACCAACGACGATATGGATGTTATCGAAGCCAACGAGGCATTCGCAGCGCAGGTGCTGGCTGTTCGCAAGGAGCTGGACCTGCCGCCGGAAAAAACGAATCCCAACGGCAGCGGCATCTCTCTCGGACATCCCATCGGCGCTACGGGTGCGATTGTCACAGTGAAAGCACTGCATGAACTACACCGAATCGGCGGGAAATATGCGCTTGTAACGATGTGTATCGGCGGCGGCCAAGGTATCGCAGCCATCTTTCAGTCCATGAATTAAGCAGGTAGTAAAGGAAGGAGTATCCCATGGCGACAGCAATTTTATCCGAAGTCATGGTCCCGGCTTCGAAGTCTCTAGCCGGTAAGGTCGCACTTATAACGGGAGCGTCGCGGGGAATCGGACGCGCCATCGCTCTGGAACTCGCAAATCGAGGAGCAACGGTAGCAGTCAATTGTCGGACGAGCGTCATCCGAGCAGGAGAAGTCAGAGATGAGATCGTGCATTTCGGGGGAGCAAGTGAAGTCTTCCTTAGCGACGTCTCAGACCGGTTCGGAGCCAGAAATTTGATCCAGGAAGTATTTGGCGTTTACGAGAGGATTGACGTTCTTGTGAACAACGCTGGTATCACACGCGACAGAAGTATTCGCAAAATGACGGATGGCGACTGGCTCGATGTCATTGATACCAACCTCAACAGTGCCTTTTATTGCACTAGCGCCGCTTTGCCATTCATGATCGAAAGGAGCTTCGGCCGCATTGTCAACGTGGCTTCTTTCGTCGGCCAGGCGGGAAACTTCGGTCAAGCAAACTATGCCGCCAGCAAGGGAGGGCTCATCGCATTCACGAAGGTGCTCGCGCTGGAACTGGCGAAATACAACATCACCGCAAACGTGATTGCCCCAGGATTCACGGCAACCGACATGACAGACCACATCCCTCCCGATGTTATGGAACAGATCAAGCAGCGGATCCCGATGCATCGCCTTGCAACGCCGGAGGAGATAGCCAAGGCCGCCGCATTCCTTATTTGCGACGGCGATTACATCACCGGACAGCAGATCAACGTTAACGGCGGCATCTATATGTAGCGTTCCAGATTCTCTGGATCAGCGGGAGCGGACTGCAAGCCACGAATCGATGTGAGGCCAGGTCCGCTTGTGGGCTCCGCTCCCAGCCATGATGCCGATGTGACCGCCGGGAACGCGGAATATCTCTGTGTCTGTACTTCCAACTTTCGGAAGGATTGCCTCCGACTGACAAGGGGGCGTGATGTGGTCGCCCTCCGCAATCACGTTAAGAAGGTTTGCCCGAAGCCGCTTCAAATCGACAGCCTCGCCGCGGATCTTGAGTTCACCTTTCATCAGCCGATTCTTGCGGTAGAGGTCCACGATCAGCTGTCGATAGGCGCCGCCCGCCATGGGAAAAATATCGGTGACCCACGTATTCATCGAATGCCATGCTTCCACGACGCGAGGGTCTTCCAGGCTGTCCCACAACTTGCAGTAGTTTGTGATGTAGTTTTCGATGGGCTTCAAAGCTTTGGCGCCGTAGTCGATCATCTCGCCCGGCATATTGCCAAAAGTTGCGAGAACCTTATCGACATCGAAGTATTTCTTGTCGGTCCAGCGCGCAAAGGTCAGCCCATGGCGGTTTGAGAAGTCCAGCGGCGCGGTAAGCAGCACCAGGTTGCGCAATCCATCATCCGATCGCAATGCCGCGTAGATCGTGGTCAGGATCGCACCGATGCACCAGCCCAGCATGCTGAACTCTTTTGCGCCCGACACTGCCTTCATCTTCCTAATCGCTCGCGGCATGTAGTCGAGTGTGTAGTCGTCGAACTTCAGGTTTTTGTCTTCCGGCCCGGGAACTCCCCAGTCCAGCAAATAAACGTCATAGCCTTTGGCAACCATGTATTCCACGAAGCTGTGGCCCGGGCGCAGGTCCATGATCGTGGGACGATTCATCAACGCGAAAATGAGGATCAACGGTATCGGATATCGCTTCTCAGCTGGAACGACAGGAATGTACCGGTACAGCTTTGCCTTATTGAGAGTCCAGATCAGTTCTTTGGGTGTCTGCCCGATCGCCGCCTTGGTGGTCATCAGCCTGTTGAAGGTTTTGAGCTTCTGATCCAGGGCAGTCCATTCGTTGGACAATTCCGCAGCTACTGCCATATCGACCTCTATTGTTTTCTGTTTGTCGGCTTACGCGACTTTCCGCCCTCCGCATGGCGCTGCTTTCCGTCGTCGGATACGTCCGCAGTCGGCTTCTGCGCAGCGGATGATAGCTCGACGATCCGGTCCAGCTTCGCATCCAGGTCATCAAGTCGCACCTCAAGATGAGTAAAGCGCTCTGCGAGCGCGACCACCTGCTGGCGCGAAGGCAGCGAGAACTGCTCCAATGCCATAATCATGGCTTTATCCAGCGCCTCGCGAAACGGCGCAGACAAAGTCAGATAGTTGTTCATTAAGGCACCGGTCGCCTGTGCATACTCCTCGGTGTTCACCGCATCGATCATGACCTTCGACATGCCTTCGAGATAAGTGTCCCTCATCTTGCGGAAGGCCTCGAATGGATCGGCGGCTGTTCCGTTCTTTTCAGCAGCCATGTTCACACCCCGGCTTTCTTGCACACAAAGCATATACCTGAATCGAGGCGAAGGCTTTCGCCGGCTTGCTTATGTCAGCGGCTAGACGGCGGCGTTTCGCCCCGATTCGAGCCTCCTGCCTCGTGGATCAGTGCAGGGTCGGTTCCGCCACCAGGTCGAGCAACTCCTTCTGCGCTTCGAGCACGATGTCCATCCCGCGCTCCATCGATTCGGCCGCCGCTCCTGCCGGTGTACCCGCATAGCCCAACTGCTGCTTCGCGGTCTCAAAGGCCGCTTTCGCCTGCTTGGCCGTGTAATCCAGAGCCGTCTTCTGGGCTGCGACGGAGTGCTCGATTGCTTCCTTGGCCCTCTTCTTTCCTTCCTCCATCGTGTCCGTCGCCTTTACTTTCCGCTCCTTCACCACCTTGGCGAAGGTGTGGGTCTGCTCCACCATAAGGTCGATCGCGCCTTTCTGGGTCTCCGCAAACCGCTCAAACGCCGTAGTGGCCAGATCCAGCATCAACACACCCGGCATCGGCAGTGTGAACTTCTTCCACGCGCCGACCACTTCCGCATTGTGCTTTACGGCAATCTCCAGCCCCTTCTTTTGCACCTCGGCCAGCCGCTCAATGCCGCTGGTGTAAAGCTCAGTCATCGTGTCGATTGCATCAACCCTGACAGCTTCCGCAGCCGTGACTGGTCCTTTCGCTTCCTTCGTTTCCATATCGCACTCCATCCTGCGCCTCTGCGCTGCGTTTCATGCTGCACTGCAGCATACATCTATGCTGCGCCGCTTCGACGCGGCTGTCAAGGGATTAGAATTGGAAAATTATGGCGCAGAAGACCGTTGTGATTAAGAAGTATGAGAACCGGCGCCTTTATGACACCACGAACAGCCGCTACGTGAATCTCGAAGAAGTGGCGCAGCTCCTTCAGCAGGGGAACGATGTCCAGGTCATCGACGCTTCCTCAGGCGAAGACATCACGCGACTGATCCTGACCCAGATCATTGTCGAGGATGCCAAGACGCCAGAATCCAGCTTTCCCCTCGACCTGCTACGCCAAATGGTAGTTGCGTCCGGGCGAGCAAGCCAGGAGAGCGCGCTTCAGTATATGAAGGCGATGCTCGAGGTTTATCAAAACGCCTATCGCGCGATGCCTAATCCTCTGAACCCCTTTGACTTTATGCAGAATATCCGAATGAGCACTGAAGAAAAACCAGACAATAGAAAACGCTCCTCCAATGTCGGGCAACCTCTGGGACCCCGGCAGGCGAATGTGAAACTGTCTGAACCGGAAAATGTGGAGGAGTTAAAGAACCGCCTAGCTGAACTAGAAAAGCTCGTTTCTAAGCTCGCCAGTTCGAAGAGAAAGCGAAAGTGAGTGACCTCTGAAGGACCTAGGCTCTAGACGGTCGACTTTATCGAATTCTCGATCCACTCCTACTTGCTCTCGACGATTAGGGCGAGAAACGATCAGATTAGTAATGGAAAGTCGGCAAGTCTTTACAAATCTAATCCACCTGGCCGAATAACGTCAGGACTCTATCGGAGCTGCTCCGCGATCAGGCGTGAGGGGTGGCAGGAGACAGCGCGGAGCAGGTCGGATAGAGCGGTTTGAAGGAAGTCGCTGG
>NZ_JBAUUO010000163.1:0-2500 GCF_049582745.1 Occallatibacter sp. | reverse complement strand
TTGATCAATCGTCGCCATTACCTGCCACGGCTGCTGCTGACCTTGTCCTCGAAAGGGAAAAAGCAAGAAACAAAACAAAAACCACCCCAGCGATTCGAAGATGTTGACAGGGTCACACCATATCAATGTCCGGATTGGCCACGACTCGCCAGGAGTGCATGAAAAGGCCAGTTGCACCGCAATGAACTCAAGGCCTCTCGATTGTGAACACGGAACTTGCCACTTTCTCAGTTTATGTGACAGGCTCTCTATATCCCCCGGAGGCAGTTCATTGCGCCGTGCCTGTTTCGTTGTTGCTTTGGCACTGATCCCGCTCGCCACTGCGCCTCTCGATCGCGCCCAGACGATCATTTCGCACAGCGCCGGTGGACCGGCACGCCTCGACGGTCCCTGGCTTCTCGATGAAGGCGATCCTCCCGGCGGCGAATTCGCTTCTGCAGATCCGCGCTCTGGCCAAATTTACCGGCTCGGCACAGGACGCATCCCACCCCAGGGATCTAAAGTCGTCTGGCTGCGCGCCACCGTTACGCCCGACGAACAGGTCTCCAACCCCGCACTACTTGTGAATCCCAACGCTGAGGAGTGCCAGGTGTTTGTGAACGAACAGAAAGCCGCTGACTGCAGCAACTGGCCCCGCACAACAGATGCCGCACGCCGTTGGTTGCTGGTCCATCTACCTGCCGGTCAAGCCAAGGTTGCCCTTCGCATTGTCGGAGTCGACGGCGGAGCTGCAAGCCTCCCACGCGCCGGTGACGTGCTTTGGGGCCGCGCGCCGGTTCTCGAAGATATACGCACGGCCACTGACGCGACCCACTTTTATCACTTCCTGCCGCAAACGTTACTCTGCGTAGGCGAGCTGCTTGGCGGAGTAATCCTGCTGCTGGTCTTTCGCAACGACCCTCACGGGCGAGCTTACCTATGGTTCGCAGCTTTTCTTTTTCTTGATGGGACGATGTCGCTGGAATCGGTCTTTAGCTGGGTATACCCACTGCTTCCACTCACTTTCGCACCTCTCACGGACGCTCTTGGGATGATCGGGCGCTACGCGCCGTTGGTTGGTTTCATCGCGGCCTTTACCGGGGTTCGTCTCAACCGTTGGATGAAGGGTTATCAGGTCCTGCTTTTGGCCATTCCGGTGCTGTTTGGCCTTCCTTTCTTGAGCGAGCAATTCGCGTGGCTGCCTCGATTGTCTGACAGAGCATTCCATGTGATCCTGCTCGTCGTTCAAGTGCCTTTTGTCGTTGGCTCGCTGGGTTTTCTAGGGTGGAAATGGAAACGCGGAAACGCCGAGGCTGGTCTGCTCCTGCCCCCGTTTCTTCTGGCTAGCATCATCGAAGTGCTCGGAATCACTGTGCACTGGTTCAGGAATTTCCACGTTGGACGCTTTGGCTTTGACTTTGACGATCTGTCCATGTTCTTCTTTCTCGTTTCCATCTGCCCAGTCCTGTTGTCCCGCCATCGGCGCATCACTCTCGAGCACGAACGGGCAACCGCCGAACTCGACGCCGCGCGGGAGATTCAGCAGCGACTGGTCCCAACATCGATCCCTGCCCTTACCGGCTGCCATATTGAAGCCGCCTATCTGCCCGCCGAGGAAGTTGGCGGGGACTTCTACCAGATTCTTTCGCGTCAGGACGGCAGTCTTGTGATTGCGGTCGGCGATGTCAGCGGCAAAGGCCTGAAAGCAGCCATGACCGGAGTCCTGGCCATCGGCGCTCTGCGCACCCTTGCTTTTGAAGGCTTGGGGCCCGCTGCGATCCTGATGCGCCTCAACGCCGAACTGGTGCGCACCAGCAGTGGAGGCTTCGTGACCTGCTTTTGCGGAGTGCTCGATTTGCGTGGCAACCTGTGCTACGCCAATGCTGGGCACCTTGCCCCTTTCCGCAACGGCCGGGAGATCGATGTTGCCGGAACTTTGCCTCTCGGAATCGTTCCAGATCCAGCATACGAAGAAAGCACACTTGCGCTGGACCCCGGCGATCGCCTCACCCTGCTCTCCGATGGCGTCGTTGAGGCCCAGAACGCCGATGGCGAGCTCTTCGGGTTTGAACGTACTCGTCAAATCAGCGCCCAGGCAGCTCAAAGCATCGCCGAGCAAGCGCAACGCTTCGGCCAAACTGACGACATAACCGTCCTTACCCTCAATCGTCTTGCTATCGCTTGACGATCACTCTTTTGGTGTCTCCGCTTTAGCGTTTTGGGAAAAGTGTGAGTCCGATCCCAGGGTGCACATGAGCTGAATGCAAACTCCTTCCACGTCGGAATTCCAGGTCGTTGGCGTGTCACCGTCAACCCTTCCTTTACTCGATTTTCGCCCCGCCAAGGCGAAGACCTGTCAAAGGTCTGGGTTGACCACATCCATGTAAGTCATCTTCTGTCAAGGAAAAGCACAAGATTCGTGGGCGCGCACCGGAGGGCGCGCAGTTGGTCTGATCAGGATCTACCGTTACGCAACAGTGCCTCTCGGCCGATGATTCCTGCATCAAGCAGAACCACACAT
>NZ_JBAUUO010000162.1:0-16153 GCF_049582745.1 Occallatibacter sp. | reverse complement strand
GGACCTAAGTCCAATCCGCACAAACCTCTACAGCGATCCTCAATCCACACAGACCTTTATCGCCACCCTCGTCTGCAAGCAGATGTAAACAAGACCTTTACCCTAAGAGGGGGGATAATAGGGGTCCCAGGGACTCACGTCCATGTTCAACGAATGCCGGCATATTCTCACCAGCGGACACAAGTTCGAAGCACGCAAGGTGCACTTGACAATCTACGTGATCGACTCCGCCCAATCGCCTGCTCCCAACTGAATCCGCCATTCAATCAATTCAGATGGACCCGATCAGAAGGTCCTGGCCGGCTCCGGCCGACTTTTGGTCGCTTTGTCAATGGGGCGTTTATGATGGACCTTCTTTAATTTGCCAAGAAGGGGTCAACATCAAAATGCGCTTTCGTGTTGCTGTCTTGCTGCTTCTTGCTGCATCCACTGTTTCCGCACAATCTGCTTCGCCTGAATCTGCCCCCACGCATTGGGTTGGAACCTGGGCTGCTTCGGCGTTCGATGGCGATCCGTGGCACACGGTTCCTACGCTGGTGGATTCAACGCTGCGCGAGATTGTGCACACGTCGCTTGCCGGCAACGCAGTTCGCGTGCGGCTGACGAATGAGTTTGGCACGGAACCGCTGCGCGTGGATGCCGCGACGATCGGATTGAGTGCTGGGGTAAGCAGCGTGGACGCGGCGACCCTGCACGATCTCATGTTTGGCGGTTCGCCTTCGATCGTGATTCCGCCGGGCGCCGAAGTCGTGTCGGACGCTGTCGCGATGGCGACGCCGGCATTCGCCAATCTGGCGATCAGCATCTACCTCCCGCTGCAGCAGGTGAGCGACGTTACAGTGCATTCGAGCGCGCAGCAGGACAACTTCATCCAGACCGGCAACCATGTGCGGGATGCTTCGCTGGCGTCGCCGGTGCTGACACCGTCGTGGTATTTCCTGAAGGCGGTGGACGTTGAGCCCGCGAGCGCACATGCTGCGGCGGTGGTTGCGTATGGCGATTCGATTACGGATGGCGCGCTGTCGACGGAAAATGCCAACCATCGCTGGCCGGATTACCTCGCGGTGCGGCTCAAGAATAATCCTGCGACGGCGGACCTTGCGGTGCTGGACGAAGGCATCGGGGGCAACTGCATTCTGATTCACTGCGTCGCGCAGAATGCGCTGGCGCGATTTGACCGGGATGTTCTATCGCAGGCGGGTGTGAAGTATGTGATCGTGCTGGAGGGCATCAACGACATTGGTACGCTGCACGAGCCCAATCGGCCGAATTACAAGCTCACTGCGGAGGATCTGGAGCAGGGGCTTGCGCAACTGGTGGCGCGCGCGCACGAGCACGGGATCAAGGTATTCGGAGCGACGCTTACCGCGTACAAGGGCGCCGGTTACTTTACTGAGAATGGCGAACAGATTCGCGAGGCCCTCAATCACTGGATTCTGACTTCGGGTGTATTTGACGCGGCGATCGACTTTGATAAAGCGACGGGCGATCCGGCCAATCCGCTGATGTTCGCGCCGCAATACGAAAGCGGCGACCATCTGCACCCGAAGGATGCGGGGTATGCGGCGATGGCGGATTCGATTGATCTGGGGTTGTTCCGGTAGAGCAGGGAACAGTGGACAGTGGGCAGTGAACAAGTGAAGAGTGAACAAGTGAAAAAGTGAACACGTGAAGAGTGAACGGTGAGCAACGACGGATGATTTTGGAGTCTTAAACAGACTCTGAGTTTGCGGCGGCGGGGGGCGGGTCGGCGGAGATGTGTTCGGCTTCTTCTTCGCTTTCGTGGGTGACCTTGCGCAGGCTGATGTGGTCGAACTGCGCCCAGACGAGGCCGATGGGGATGACGCCGATGAAGGTGACGAGGAGCAGGGTTGCCGCGCAGGCCATCGAGGCTTCTGCGCTGACCTGAAATCCATTGGCCAAGACGGCTGCGACGGCGAAGATTTGCGTGAACCAGCCGAGGATTGGCAATTGCAGGACGCTGGCGCCCCCGCTGATCATCATTAGAACGACCGTCTGCGAGAAGCGGATTGTGGAAAGTTCATGACTGCCGGTGAAGCCCCGCAAGGTGATGAAATAGGCAAATGCAATGATGGTCCACATACCGACCGATGTTCCTGCGGCGATGAGGAAGTCGGGAATAGTCCGGATGGTGTCGAGGCCGGCCTGAAAACTCAGAATCTTTTCTCCAACAATGCGTCCGAGATTCTTGGAGATGAGGCTCAGCGATTTGTCCATGATGACGGCCACTGTTGAACCAAGGAGTCGCACGAGAACCAGGAAGAGGACGCCAAACAGGGTGAGGACAAGGCCTCCGTACTGAGCGATGCGCGGGCCGGCAAATTTCGCGAGGAAGCCGGAATGAGTGGACTGGACGAGCAGACTTGAGCTGGCGTTTTGATCACGGAAAATGACGATCATGGCCACGGAGAAGAAGACGGCCATCGTGCCAAAGTCGAAGAGACGCTCGACGACGTAGACGGCGAGTTGATTAGCGATCGATAGCCCAGTTTTCTTTGCAGTGAGGTATGGGCGGACCGGGTCGGCGACTCGGCCGATCAAAGCAACAGCGGTAAAGCCCATGACCTGCGAGCCCACGAGCGAGAGAGGGTTTACCTTTTGGTGGTGGCGGAGCAGGTATGCCCAGCGGGTCGCGCGAAAGATGTACGCGAAATAGATGCAGCCCAGGCCGATGCCGAAGTAGCTCCACTTCGCGAGAGCGAACTGCTCGATGACCTCGTGCCAGTTGATTGGGTGACGGTGCTGTGCGTAGAAGGCGAGAGCCACGAGCGCTGCAAGAAGTACCAACCCCAGAATCAATTGTCGTTTGCTCAAGCGCTCTCCGTTTCGGTATCTGTTTCTATCTTATGGGCAAGAGCCCTGATCAGCTTATTCCACATTGGTGTCGGAGATTCTGGGTTCAGCCGCCGAGCACGCAAAGAAGCAACCGCAGGTTCCTCACTCCTCTTTCACCCCAGCCACATAGACCGGTGGCCGAGCATCCCGCCGTTGGTCGCTCGAAATGACGATTTCAGCCGGGGGAACGGAGGCGATTTAGCGGGTTGTGGAAGGGCGGAAGGGGGATTGTGTGGCTTGGCGGGCCTGACTGAAGTGGGCTTGGCGGGCCAGAACGCGGCGGTTGAACTCGTGGATGACGCGGGCTACGTAGGCGCGGGTTTCGTGGTAGGGCGGGATACCGTGATATTTGTCGACAGCGGCGGGGCCGGCGTTGTAGGCGGCTAGTGCAAGGGCGATGTTGTCGTGGTACTTCACGAGAAGTTCATTGAGGTAGGCGGAGCCGCCGCGCACGTTCTGATCGGGGCGGAAGCTGTCGTCGACGCCCACTTCGGCCGCGGTTTTGGGCATGAGCTGCATGAGACCTCGGGCGCCGGCGCGGCTGACGGCGCGAGGGTTGCCATCACTCTCTGCCTTGACGACACTGGCGAGGAGGTCGGCGTCGAGGTTATGCTGCTGGCTGGCGCGGGCGAGCATTTCGTGGAGATCAAGAGAGCTCAGGGGGGCTTCGGTTTGGGGATTGACGGAGGCCGGGTCTGCCGGAGGTGGCGGCGGGTCGGGGATGGCTTCGATTTTTGCGATGTCGGAAGGCGCGCGATCGATGTAGCTGTTTACGCCTGGCCCCATGTAGAGGCGGATGTGGGAGCCGACTTGTGCGTGATGACTGCAAACGATGTCGTAGCCGTTGGTGAGGCTGACGCGCTCGGCGGACTGGGCGGGACGCGATGCGCACCCGACCAGGAGTGCTGCGAGAGCGGCGGCGCTTTGGAGGCGTGTATGCAAAGCTGAATTCCTGTTTCTGGTTCGTTCCGGGCTTTCGTTCCGGGCCTCTGCTCCGGCTGGTTCAGACTTTATCAGAGGAGTGGCGGGCGACGGCCATCTCCAAAGTCACGGCCACGCCATCTTCGTCATTGGGAGGAGTTTGCTTCCATCCGCGGGTCTTGGCGAGGGTGCGCAGGTCCTGAGCGGCATTGGCCATCATGACGCCCTGGCCGGCCCACTCGAGCATGTCGACGTCGTTCCAGTTGTCGCCGATGGCCATGGTCTCTTTGCGATCGACACCGAGGCGGGCGGCAAGGCGTTGGAGGGCCCATCCTTTGGATACGCCTGGGGGCAACAGATCGAGAATGGAGAGATCGCGCGCAGGATATTCGGTGCGGACGGCTTCGCAGGAAGCGCTCAGTTCACTGGCTTTGAGAGCCTTCTCGGCCTGGCGCATTTTGTCGAGGCCGCCAGTGACCATGCCCTGGATGGGGTCGTTGCCATCGGGGAGGGCGTTCTCGAGCGGCTTGACCACTTCGATGGCATCACGATTGGCCTCGACCCAAAGGGAGATCCTGTGATGCGCCTGATCGAAGTCTTCGAGGATGAGTTCGCCGCGACCGATGTGGTCGAAGGTGAAGACCAGTGTCCCAAAGGGTCTGAGCAGACTGCAGAGGCCGCGCGCTACGCGAGCTTCGAGGTGAGAGCGATCGATGGGGTCGCCGCCGAGGGTCCTGGTCACTGCTCCATTGGACGTGATGAGGGGCATATCCGCTCGGAGGCCAAGGCCATGGAGGAGGGGGGCGGTGTAAGCGGTGCGGCGGCCGGTGGCGATGGCGACAGTGATTCCGGCCTGCTGCGCGGCGCGAAGGGCTTTTGCGTTGCGGAGGCTGATGGACTGGCTGAAGGTGGGCAGCAGGGTGCCGTCCATGTCGATGGCCACCAGGCGCACGGGGGGATGCATAGGGTTAGTGTACCGGGAACGGATGTTCGAATTTGGAACGAATCGATTCTTCTCCCGGAGCCGGATTGTCTCCAGGAGAAATCCACATAAAGCCTCGAAAGGAGAAGCCGGGGCTAAGGCCGCCAATCCAACGGCTGTTATTCGTGGGGCTAAAAAGCCCCACGCTCCCTCCGGAGCACAAAACCGTAAGACGTAACGCCGTCGAGAGATGCCGCAGTTGAAGAATGGCTAAACCGTTCCAGTTCAAAATCCACGGGATGTGCAACGGGCGGATACTGTGCTTCACCATGTGACCGTCGGCACGCCCTTTAGACGCGAATCGGGGCAGAATTGGCATTGACGGAGGGCCTATGCAGGCCGAAGTGCTGATAGCGTATGTTTCGAGGAGCGGGTCGACGGAAGATGTGGCCGAGGCGATGGGCGTGGCAATGGAAGATGCCGGCGTGAAGGTGGATGTGAAGCCGATGGCGAACGTGGAGTCGATTGCGGATGAAACGCCGGTAGTAATTGGCACGGCTTTGTATGTCGGCCATTTTCCGGAGGAGTTTCACAGGTTTGTTACGCGGTTTAAGCGGGAGCTTGGGAATGTGCGCCCGTGGATTTTTGTTCTGGGACCGACGGAGAACGAACCCAAGCATTTCGCAACGGCGGAGGAGCAGGCGCGGAAGGAACTGACGAAGTTTCCGTGGCTCAATGCGGCGGATGTGCGCGTGATGGGAGGCAGTTTCGATCCACGACATTTGAAGCTGCCGTTTCCGCTCAACCTGGCGATGAAGCTGCCGGGGAATCCCATGAGGAAGGTTCCGGTTTCGGATATTCGCGACTGGGATTTTATCCGGAAGTGGGCGACTGGAATTGCGGAGCATGTGAAGAGGGGGACTCCAGTGCAGCGGGGAGAGTTTGCGGAATATAGCGCGTATAAGAATAGTTTGTTAGGGCATTGAGTTCCACTGTCCGGTGGTCGTGCGGACATTGAGTAAACTGGATCTATGGAACGGGTCTGTACGCATTGCCATGCGGTGCTGGGGGCGGACTCGAAGGCGGACTGGTGTCCGGCGTGCGGCGGGGCGCTGATGGAACGGGCGGAGTTGCCGGCTTCGGGAGCGAAGGCTGCGCCAGCGGAAGTGGATCATCGCGGGATTGTGTTGCCGCAACGTCATGCGCTGGCAGGAATTATCACGCCGCAGTAGATTCATCCTTTTTGCGGAGCTCAATTGATCGCGATTGAACGCATTTCACTGGGGAGCGCCCTTGTCTTCAAGGACGTGCGGCTGCGCGCGTTGCAGGAGGCGCCGACGGCTTTCTCAAGCACGTATGCGAAGGAAGCGGCGTTTCCGGATGAGGAGTGGAAGAAGCGTGCGATGCGCTGGAGCAGCGGCGGGTCGGCGGGATTTCTGGCGTTTGATGGGGATCGGGGATGCGGGATGGTATTCAGTTTTGCCGAGGAACTCGATCCTCTCCGTGCGCAGGTGGTTTCGATGTGGGTAGCGCCGGAGGTTCGGCGCGAGGGTGTAGGGCGGCGCTTGATTGAGACTGTTGTGGAGTGGGCGCGAGGGCGCGGGATGCGCGATGTGAAGCTGATGGTGACGAGCGTGAATCATGGGGCGATCGCGTTCTATGAACGGCTGGGTTTTCGGATGACGGGGAAGATGGAGGTTTATCCGAATGACGCGACGATCAAGCAGTACGAGATGGTGCTGAGTCTGCCGGGGGATAGTTATTCGTAGCGGAGGGCTTCGGCGGGGCGGATACTTGCGGCGGTAGATGAGGGGTAGAGGGTGGCGAGGAGGGAGATGCTGATGGAGACGGCGGAGACGAGGAGGCCGTCGAGCGCGCGGGGCGCGAAGGGAAGCGTGTCGATGGCGTAGACGTCGGGCGAGAGGTGGACGTGGTATTGGCTGCCAGCCCACGCGCCAATGTAGCCGAGGATGAGGCCGAGCGCGGTTCCGACGACGCTGATGAGAAGGCCTTGCAGCAAAAAGATGCGGCGCACTTGTCCCGGATCGACGCCGAAGCTCATGAGGACGGCGATGTCGCGGGTTTTCTCCATGACCATCATGGTGAGCGCGATGAGGATGTTGAGGGCGGCAACGATCACGATGAGGGTGATGACGATGAAGGTGACGATGCGTTCAAGTGCCAAGGCACGGAACAGTTCTTTGTTCTGGTCTTTCCAGTTGGTGGTCTGAAAGCCGGGGCCGGCGGCTTGTTCGATCTGTTTCGCAATCTGGGGAGCGTTGTTGAGGTTGTCGACTCTGAAGCTGATGACGGATACGAGGTCGGGTTCATCGTAGAGGCGCTGGGCATCGGCGAGGCGCATGAAGCCCCATGCCTGGTCGTACTGAAAGAAGCCGGTGTGATAGGTGCCTGCGAGACGGAAATGGACGACATTGGGAACCATGCCGAGCGGGGTAAGGTCGCCTTGCGGGCTGATCAGGGTTACAGAATCGCCGATGGTGGCGCCGATGGAGTCGGCGAGATCTTTGCCGAGGATGAGGGGGCGGTCTGTGGGGCCTGATGGCGACGCGGTTTCGCTCGGAGGTTCAAGGGCTTCTATTGCTTCGGGTGAGGCACCGGTGAGGACTTTGCTGACGTTTTTTTCGTACGCGGGGACGATGCCTTCAACGAGTGCGTAGCCTTCGCGGGCGCCGTGGGTGACGACGACTTGCTCGTCGAGTTCGGGTGCGGCGGCGACGACGTGGGGAAGCTTGGAGAGACGCGCGAGGAGAGGCTGCCAGTCGCGGATGCCATCGTTTTTTACGCGCATGAGCTGGACGTGGGCGCTGGAGTCGACGAGACGATCCTGCAGGTCGCGCTGCATGCCGTTGGTGATGGCGAGGGCAATGATGAGGGCGGCCACTCCGGCGGCAACTCCGGCGATTGAGATGGCGGTGACTACGCCGACGACGGCCTGTCGCCGTTTGGCTTTGAGATAGCGGGCCGCGACATAGAGTTCAAATCGCATCGTGTCTTACTTTGTTCCAGAGGAGCCGAAGACGGTTTTGGCTACGCCAATGTTGTCGTGGCGATCGTAAACGCGCACGGTGAGGAGATGTTCGCCGGTTTTGCCTTCGAGGGCGTTGGCCGGAATTTCGATGTCGTAGTGCTCGCGCTTTGAATCGGAGAGCTTGCCAACGGGGTCGATGTATTGCCATGTACCAGCATCGAGCGCGTACTCGGCCTGGGAGATGGGCGAGGCTGCGTCCTCTGCATCGAAGGTTACATGCACTGGAGCGGGGCAAGGGGCTTGCGCGCACTTTGCCAGGGCTAGTTCAGCGTGCAGATCGCTGACGACGGGAGGCGTGGTGTCGATTTCGAAGCGCTCGCTTTCCTTGGCGCCGGAGAGAGCTTCGCCGGGGCTATGCGAGGGCGAGTCCGACGCAACCACCTTGACGCGATAGCCGCCGTCGGGTATGAGTGCGGCGTCGAAGCTGTAGGCTTTGTCGGCGATGTCGTCTTTAAGCAGGTGCCAATCGTGTTCGCCGTCGCCGCGGAGGTAGAGCGAGTAGACGAGGTCGTCCCCATTTTCATCGTGGGCGGCCCATCGAACGGTGACAGCGGTGCGGTCTTTGACGGCTGGAAGCGGAGAGCTGGTGCTGCCGGTATCGACAGGAATCACCATGGACTGGTTTGCGGAGGGGAAGTTGATATTGACGGTTTGCTGCTGGGTGGGATTCGAGGTCTGCGGATTGAGGCGTGCGCCGGGGACGACGACAAGATCGTCGATCTCAGGTGCGGCGTTGACGGGGAGATAATTCACGCCGACGCCGGAGAGTTTGCCGCCGGTGTGGAGGACGGCTTTCCACTGGAGGAAGCGGCCGGAGGGCGATTGGATGGCATTGTCCTTGACGGGTTGCCAATCGGACCAGCCCCAATCGCCACGACCGCGCTGCGGTTGCTCGACGTTGCCGGTGCGGGTGAGGATTTCGTAGTTCGCAGAATCGGGGTCGACTTCGATGCGGCCGAAGCGGGCGAATGCTCCGGCGTCGAGGACATCGCTGGCGTACTCGTGGGTTTCGGATTTGCCGAGCGAGTAGAGCTTGCCGGTGTTGCCGGTACCGATGAGGACGGAGTTGCCGCGATCTTCGGCGAGGCTGAGGCCCTGCTGCGCTTCGACGTGCGCGATGTCGGCGTAGTCGCCGTTCTGCTGAATGCGGAAGATGTGACCGCGATTGCCGCTGATGGCGAGCAGGCCGCTTGATTGCGCAGCGAGGGCGTAGACAATGTCGTCTTTGCTGGACCAGATTTTGCGCGGAGCCTGGTCGGGCGCGAGGGCGTAGATCTCTGTGCCTTCCGGCGTGGAGGTGCTGGCGTTGGCGGCCTGCAGCGAGCCCGGCTGGACGATGGTGAAGGTGACGGAGCCGACGCCCTGCACGGCGAGAGGGGGCAGAGGATTGCGGCTTTTGTCGCCGACGCTGGCGGCGAAGATCGTGCCGTTGGCGGCTACGGCGACGGAGGTGATTTCGCGGCGCGGGGCTTCGAAGAGTACGTAGCCTTTGCCCTGCGGGCTGATGCGATAGACGAGGCCGGAGCCGTCGGAGCCGGCGATCAGATTTCCTTTTGCGTCCCAGGCGAGAGCGCGAATATGTTGTTCGTCGCTTTTGAAAAACAATTCAGGTTTAGCGTCGGGATTCGCGGGATCGATGCGATAGATTGCGCCGGGGCCTCCGACGGCGATGTAGAGCTTTCCGGCGGCGTCAAAGGTCATGTCCCAGATGTAGTGGGATTTTGATTCACGGGTCGATTTCAATTCCGTAGTGGCGCCATCCGCTTTAGCTGCGTCGAAGATGACTTTCGCGCTGGCTTCGTCCTGCTTTGCGGTTGCTCTGGGATTGAGCTTGTAGACCTTGCCGCCGGGAACGGTGGCGGCGTAGAGGGAGCCGTCGGGGTCGATGCGCACAACCTGCACGCTGACGTCGCGCGATTCAAAGAGGGTGAATGGCTTGGAATCTTTTTGCGTGCCTGCGCGCAGAACGGTGGCGGGCGAGCCGGTTCCGAGGTAGGGCGTGCCATTCTTGTCGACGGCAACGGACCATACGAAGGTGGAGGGCGTGGTGAGGATGTCGGTGAGTCCGGGACCTTCGCGCAGGTAGCCGCTGCTGCCGATGGAGACGCCTTGCGGCGTGCCTTTTTCAAAGTCCTCGATGCGGGATTGGGTCCAGAGATGGGTGCCTTGGGCGTTGAGGGTGTGAACGAGGAAAAGTGCGGCGAATGCAACGAGGACGAAGCGGCAGAGGGATGGGGATTTCACAGCAAACATTCTGATGTTGAGTCTACTAAAGCTGAGCGGTGGGGAGCAGGAGGCGGGCTGAAGAATCGCCGAGAGGACGTCCCTCAGCGGCTGAAGCCGACGATGATATTGCGCCGCCTACGGCGCGGCTAAAGCCGTGCCCTTTCAAAACGACTTCCTACGGCACGCGACCCAGAGGGCTCCTCGAGCCGTGCCCCGTCAAAACGACGGGAGGGGCGGCCCAATGTCGAGAGCTTATTGGCCGCTGCGGAATTGGACGATGCGGCGACGATCGCGCTTGGAGGGACGGCGGTCGGGCAAAGGGGCGTATTGCTGCATTGCTTTGCGCTCGGCGGCTTCGCGCTGACGCTGTTCCTTGCTGGCTTCAGTTTCGCGGTAGAGGTTTTGCGCCACGGCGGCGGGACCTCGGATATCGCTCAGTTGATGGACTTCGATATAAAACTCGCCGCCCTCATTGCGAATCCGCAGCATGTCGCCGACGCGAACATCGCGGGCAGGCTTGGCTTCGACCTCATTGGAACGGATGCGGCCAAGGTCGCAGGCTTTCGAAGCAAGGGCGCGCGTCTTGAAGAAACGCGCAGCCCAAAGCCACTTGTCGATGCGCACCGAAGTTTTGTTTTGCCCAGCCGTCAAGAGAACTCGCGGGATTGGATCAGGAAGCGGTGCTTGAAGTTTTCCAGATGTACAGGAACTCCGCATCGCTTGACGTCGCGACTTCAATGCCCCTCTGGTGTGTGGCGCGATTCAGAGCCGAGCGGATGTTTTCCTTGCTGTCGGGCAATGCCGAGAGAGGAATCTGGAGGGCGCGATCATCTTCCAACTGCTCGATGTCGCTCAGGAGCTGCGTGACGATTTGTTTGTGCTTGCCGTCTCTTCCTTTCGGGACGTCGACTTGCTTGATCGACTGATACTTCATCGGAGGAGTGTCGGAATTTGGGTTAGTGGACATGCATGTACCCTCGCGGTCTGTTTCTCTTTGCCGTTCTGGAAACGTGCTCTTAACGTACGGCTAAACCATCGTAAAAGTATCCTAATACTAAGCCGGTATTGAAAGTCAAGCTTTGTGAGGAATTCATAAGGAAGAAATTCGTATGTCGCAGAATACCTAGAGATAGTGTAGGGATGTCCTATAACTCTCAACCTTATAGGCATTTAGGCCGTGATTTCAAAGAGTTAGCCCGTACACAATAAAAGGTGCTAGGGTAATTTCAGAGGTGAAAAACAAGTGAGCAAGAACAAGAATTTCCCCACTGTTCGGCTCGAGGATGTTCCCGCGAGCATTGATGGAAATAATGCCAACGGGTATCGTCCGGTGGTCCTGGTTGTCGATGACGAGAGCGTGATTGCCGACACGCTGGCTGAGATTCTGACGCGCAGCGGCTACACGGGAGTGGCTGAATACGATGGCGACAGCGCGCTGGAGACTGCGCTTATGATGCCACCGGAGATGCTGATCACCGACGTCGTTCTGCCAGGCATGACGGGTATCGAACTCGCGATTACGGTGCGGCGCATTTTCCCAGATTGCAAGATCATTCTTTTCTCAGGGCAGGCTTCGACGGCCGATCTGCTGGCAAGCGCGCGCGCGGATGGTCATTACTTCACGTTGCTCAACAAGCCGCTGCATCCGCAGGATCTGTTGCTGCGTGTTTCGGAAGGGCTGAAATCGCACAGGCCTGTCGCCGCGGAAGCGAAATAGTTGCCGGCGAAGATGCGGTGAGCAGAAATTTCAATGGGCGCCCTGGAGGCGCCCATTGAAATTTAGTTGGCTAGGACCGCGCGGTAGCGGACTTTGTTCTTTTTGACTTTTTCGATGGCCTCGTTGGCCCTGGCCATGACGAAGGTTTCTGTAGTCGCCTTGACACCATGACGGGCCGCTACGTCGAGCATTTCGCGCATTTTTTGCGGGCTTCCGATGGGGCTACCGGTGACAGCGCGGATTCCGGATATCAGGGGAAAAGCCTGCAGGGATACGGGCGACGGAGGCACGCCGACAAAGCAAAGCGTGCCGGTGGGCCGGAGTGCCTGGATGTAGACGTTCCAATCCTGGTCGGCATTCGCGGTATTCAGAATGAAATCGAGCGAGCCGGCGACTTCTTTCATCGATTTCGATTCGCGTGAATGCACGAAGTGATGCGCGCCGAGGGCACGAGCTTCTTCCTCTTTGCCAGTTGAAGTGGAGAAGGCGGTGACCTCTGCACCGAAGACACGCGCGAACTGGATGGCGATGTGTCCAAGGCCGCCGATTCCGACGATGCCTACGCGGGATGATGGGTTGACGCCGTGGTCGCGCAGCGGGCTGTAGACGGTGATGCCGCCACAGAGAAGGGGAGCGGCGTGTTCACTCGAAAGCTCGTCGGGAATACGCATCACGAAGCGGGCATTGGCGCGGACGTTGTTTGCGTATCCGCCATTGCGATGGACGCAGGTGGCTTCCATCGAGGGACACAGGTTTTCAAGTCCGCGGCTGCACCACTCGCACTCGCCGCAGGAGTTGGACTGCCATCCGAGGCCGACACGCTGGCCGACCTTCAGTGACTTCACATGCGAACCTGCATCAGTGATGGTCCCGATGATTTCGTGCCCTGGGATGAAGGGATACTGGCTGATGCCCCAGTCGTTTGAAATGAGATGGAGGTCGCTATGACAGATGCCGCAGTGGGTGATGCCGATTTCGACTTCCTGCAAGCCCAGATCGCCTGGGTCATAGCGAAAAGGCAAAAGCTCGGCGCCCGCTGCGTGAGCTGCTAGTCCTTGAATTAAGGCCATGGTGGTTCCGCAGTCCTCGCTGGGGGTCGCAAAAAGGGGCCGGATAGCCGGGCCAAACAAGTGCGACAGATTTACGTAAGCGGTGCAGTTTAAGTCTAGTCTAAACCGCCGCCGGGCTCGATGTGCAGATTGAGGATTTGAAATCCGCTGAGCACGCCGCCCGCGGGAGAATCGCCGGCGACCACGGCGGACTCACCGTTGAGGGTGACATCTCTTGCGGAGCGCAGTGGCTCGAAAGCATTGGCCATCGAGAGTGGGAGCGTGGAGAGGGTATGGCCATCGACG
The DNA here is from genome assembly GCF_049582745.1 of Occallatibacter sp. Lineage (GTDB taxonomy): Bacteria > Acidobacteriota > Terriglobia > Terriglobales > Acidobacteriaceae > Telmatobacter. Next base: position 3,107 of record NZ_JBAUUO010000162.1, on the reverse strand, counting down.
CCGGCCTGGGCGTCGGGGAGCAGTAGGCTGACGAAGACGCGATCGGCGGCGTGGTGGTTTTGCGCCTGGGCCAGGGCGGTATCGAGGTCGACGGTGCGATTGGAGATGAGCGGAGGATTGAGAGCGCGGTCGAGGGTTCCGGCATCGGAGACGAGAAGGCGGATGGGTCCGGCGGGAAGTTGCGGGGGCAGAGCGATGGGAATGCGGATGTTCCGCTCTGGCTGCTGCCACGGCCTCAGTGTGGCCTCCACGACGACGGTGTCGCCGGCGTGGACGATGTTGCCGGAGTCGATGCGGGCGGTTTCGAGTTCGACTTGAGCACGGCGGGGAATGGAGTCGACGTCGAGGTCGATGGCCTTGATAGCGCCCTGGCGCGCACCATTTGCGTAGAGCTGGGCGAAAGTTTGGTCGGTCTGCACGGCGGCGGAAAGCTGCGCGGAGACCTGGTCTCCGGCGGGGGCCCAGAGATCGAGAGGCGATGGCGGATAGCCTTCGATGTTGACGCTGCCGGTGACGTGATAGCTGGTTTCGAGGCCGCTCTGATTGTTTTCAAGCAGAGCGTCGTAGAGCGAGACCAGGACGGCCTGCGGGGTGAGTGAAGGAAGGTCAACGACTTCGATGTTGAGCTTGCGGTCAGCGCCCTCACCGTGGACGGTGATGTGGACGGGGATCATGTGCGGCTTAATGCCGAGCACTCCACGAATGGCGGAATCGCGATCGTCGGTGAAGGTGCCGATGGGGTCGCCGGTGTTGATGATCTTGAATGCGTTGAGCGGCGAGGCGAGAGTATCCACAACCTCCGCGGTGGTCATGGGCAGAGAGACAGACCCGGCCTGGAGAATTGGATGACCGCATGCGAGAAGCTGTTTGGGATCGACGTAAGTGACGGTGCAGGTGGCCGAAATCTCAAGATCGCCTCGGACAAGCTGGGCGCTGACTGCAGAGCCGGGAACGACGCTGGCAATGGCGGAGCGCGAAATGGTGTCGAAAGAACCGGCGGCATCGGGCCTGGAGGAGCCGCTGCCACCTCCGGCGGCGATGATGTCGAGGCCGGTTCCGGCCATTTCCTTTTGCCAGAGGCGAATGGCTTCGGGGCGGAAGCCGCTCATGACGAGTGGAGTTTCCATGGCTTGGAACGTCATGCTGCCGGAGGATAGACCTGTCTCTGTTTGTGCGAGCGGGGATGCGGGCGATGCCGAGGCCCATTGGGTGTTGACCGGCATGTCCTTGACTTCGAGCATTTGCGCGATGGGCGTGATGCCGGCGATGGGGTCTTTGGCGAACTGGCCGATGCGGTAGGAGAGGGAGCCGAGGAGCCTATTGCCGATGTAGACGGGGCTGCCGCTCATGCCGGCAACGACGCCCGTGTATTCAGGCTTGGCACCGCGTAGCTGGGCGAGGACCATGTCCTGGCCGGGGCCGCGTGCCCCGCGCAGAACGCCGAGGATTTCAACCTGCATGGGCTCGGGTTTGGTACCGGTGAAGACGGTCCAGGCTGTGGCTATCTGGCCGCGATGCACCTGGTTGAGCGGGAAAAAGCCCTCGCCGGAGGGGGGAGGGGAGGGGGGTGGGATTTGGGCGGGAAGAGCTGCGGCGGCGAGAAGGAAGGCGGCGAGGATGGGGGACAGGGCCGGCCCCAGGATTCGGACGAGCGTTCGAATCGGGGTCGGGAATGCCTTATGGCAGGAGTTCACGTCTATAAGATTAAACCGGAGCCGCATCGGTCTGCGAGATTGCGTGTTCTTTCCAATTGTCATGCGCTAAGGTTTTGACGCCCGAAGCTGAAGGTTGTATTCGCGGATGTACTGCTTTGCTTGCCGATTCCTTCGGGCTATCCCTATGCTGTGAAGATAGAGGCCGTCATGCCAACGAATTGTCCTTACGATTTACGCCGTTGCAGTTTCGCTTTGTTTCTGCTGCTGGTGGTTCTGTCGCTCTCGCCAGTTGCCTGGACACAGAGTACGCCACCTGCACCGCAAAACCCACCGGCACAGAAGCCGGATCAGACTGCTCCGGACGCCGGTGGCCCAACGGGAGATAACGGAGCTATCGCGCTTCCGAAAAAGAAAGATGCGCCGGAGACCGCGCCGCCGCCCGCACCAGCTCAACCGAAATTCAAGAATCCGGAGGGAGCGGGGGACTATTCGCTCCGGGTGAATGTTCCCGAGGTGTCGGTGGATGTGGGGGTGCTGCTGGAAAAGACTGGCCAGTTTGTGCCGGGGCTGAAGCCCTCGAATTTCAGAGTGTATGAGAATGGCGTGGAGCAGAAGGTCACAGGATTCAAGCGGGTGGAGGCGCCGATCACGGCTTTGTTGTTGTGCGAGTTTTCAAACAGCAACTATACCTACCAATTTCTTTATGATATGCAGAATGCGGCGTGGGAGTTTGCGCAGCAGCTGCGGCCGCAGGATTACGTCGCGCTGATGACGTTCGATATGCGCACGCAAATCTGGCTGGATTTCACGCAGGACAAGCGCCAGCTCTTGAATGCGATCCAGTCGCTGGTGATTCCGGGATTCACGGAGCGGAATCTTTTCGACGCGCTGTATGAAGCAGAAGATCGGTTGAGCCGGATCGACGGACACAAGTACATCATCCTGATCGCGTCAGGACGCGACACTTTCTCGAAGCTCACGCTGGACCAGATCTACAAGAAGGTGAAGACTACGCCGGATATCACGATCTTTGCGATTTCGACGGGCGGCGCATTGCGGGCGATGACGGAGGGGGGCCCGGGATTCAACCAACAGATGCGGGATATCGATTATCTGCAAGCGGATAACGAGATGAAAACTTTTGCCAAGATGACCGGCGGGATGTTCTTTCAGCCGCGATTTGTGGGGGAGATGCCGGATATTTTCTCGGACATCAACAAGGCGATCCGGTCGAAGTACCAGCTTGTGTACCACCCGACGGACGCGAAGCAGGATGGCACGTATCGCAAACTGCGCGTGGAACTCGTGGATGACGAGGGGAAGCCGTTGCGCTTCCAGGACGAGAAGCATAAGGCGCTGAAGTATGAAATCATTGCGCGCGACGGTTATCGGGCAAAGCAGGAAGTGGAATAGAGCGGGGAGATGAAGGTGGGACATGCGGCAGCCTATGGG
>NZ_JBAUUO010000161.1:0-19992 GCF_049582745.1 Occallatibacter sp. | reverse complement strand
AACCCAAAAATCGTAACTTCTCAGTCATGACCGGTTCCCTCCGCTTGTGGCTCTGGACTAAAGTTCTTAACAAACTCAGCCTAACCCACGACTAGCGCATCGAGCCGGTCACACCATAATGACTACCACTTGAGCAACGGTGTGCGGGGGAAGTCGCACCAGGTGGTTAGGCGGTTGGGCAGGCGGCGAGAATGCGGCTGGCAATCGCGCGGGCTTCTTCCCACATCTGTGCGGGGTCTTCTTCGGTGGCTACGTCCCAGAGGTCCATGGCGGCGTTGTGAAGGATCGCCACCATGCGGTTGCGGGCCGGTGTGGTGCCCTTGACGGCGGCGGCGACTCTGCGCTGTGCGTCGGCTAGGGCTTTGGCCGCTCCGGGGCGGTGGGGGTGGCTGTAGCCGGCTGGCGTGGGGTTCGTTGCTTTCCCACCCATCGCGTGTGCGATGGATGGGGCACCCGAGGTTTGTGCTTGGCGTGAATCGGCGGGCATGGGGGTGGGGGTGGTCATTTCTTGCGCTTCCTTTCTGTGAGTGTGCTCAATGCAACTTGTGCGGCGTAGAGGAGTTGGGAGCCGTCGCGACCGTCGAAGACTTCGAGCTGGATTCCCTGCGCAATGCACGCGATTGCGGCGCGAATGCCGGGTTTGTTGTCCATCTTCGGCATGGCTAGCTTGTAAGCAACGGACGCCATGCGGAGCGCCTTTTGCGCGCTGAGTCCCTTGTTTTTGGCGATAAAGGTGCGAAGTCCTCCAGGTCGCAGGAATCCATCACCGTCCTCGACCTGTCAACCCCCATCACGCGAAAATTCCCGGGACTAGGTACTTGTTGAAACCGGGGATTTTCGTGTTTCCCCAATTTGGGCCATTACGATATTCCTGATTCGAGGAAGAACCATCTCCCTCCAGATTCTTTTCGCAAAAGAGCCAAAGATAATGAGTACCGCTCCAAACACCGACAGGTAAGCCGTACCCCATACCGTAACCTTATCTACGGTTTTCTTGAGATCGTCGATGTCTTTCCGGTCTGGGTCCGCTCGAAGTTTCTTAAGATTGTCTACGTCGGATTGTAAATACCCGAGAGCGGATGCTAGACCGCCAATATCACGCCCCATTTCGTATGTTTGAATAGGTGAATTCTTATTCAAGCCAGGTACAGTCACAGTTTCTACTTCTCTTAGCTGTGGAACAACGATTCGCGCTCTGGTCGGTAGCGGTTGTTGCAACATTAGGACAAAAAGGAGAATATGCATGGTTTGGTCACTCTTCACTTTGCGGGAGGTTGTTGTGATTTCGGCTGGGGGGCTACTTGATACAGATGAGTATCCTTAGCGCTATTCACAATGCCCTGCAACTCCAGTGGATTCACTCCTGGAATTCGCGAAAGCAAGTTAACTTCACCTTGTTGCAATTTGAGCATGTCGATTCCGTTGACGACTAATTCATCTGATTGGATATGGTGCGCGAGAAATAGATACACAGCAGCGTTTCCCGCCGATATCTGCGGAGTGATTTGTTCAGGACCGCTCGGCGGCGTGGTGGATAGAGCAACCTGTGGTTCTGCGCCCAAGGCATGTGCTGGCCTTTCAAGATGCGGTGCCAGTATGATGCCGATTGTGATCCCTATCAATAACGTCAATAGGTTTATGAGAGACGCGAGTGCATTTTTCATGGTCCAAGAAGGATAAACGACCACAATCAGGGCGTCTGTGATATTTTCGGGGGCAGAATTTTCATATTGATTTTTAGCACACATTTAGCAGACACTCTTTTCTAGAGCGTTGCAAGACGCGACACATTAGAAATACAAGCAACCCGCCTGCCAGCGGGTTTTCTTGCGCCTAAAATTCCACTCCTGCGGCTTCGCTATAAGGCGGATTCTCTACGGATTCTCGGTATTCCAACCGTTTCCCAACTAGCGATTTGACCACCCGCGTTACCCGCTCATCATCATTCAGCTTGCGGGTGTTCCAGCGGAATTGAAACTCGTTCAGATAATTCGGAAGGTGCTTGCGGCTGACGCTGTGGAACGTGCCCATTACACCACGCTGGAGCAGAGAGAACACACCCTCAATCGTGTTCGAGTGAATGTCGGTTCCGGGCTTCACGTACTGGCGGTGCTTGTGGCGAGTGAATTTGTGACCGCCCTCGAACGCGAGTCCAACGGTCTTGTATGCTTTCGAATCGTCAGTGATGAGACGGCAGGAACGATCCGCGTTTTCTGCAACGAAATGGCCTAGAGTTTCGGCTGTCACGCGAGGCATCACGCGGAAGCGAACATCACCGCCGCGCTGCACGATACCAACTACCGGCGTTTTGTAGTCTGCATATGTCCCCATGTTCGAGCGGCTGACATAGCGGGGACGACCGCCGATGTAGACCTCATCGACCTCAACCGTTCCAGTAAGTTTCTGCGGGTTCTCCTCGGTCAAACCGTGGCGCAAGCGACGAAGCACAAAGAGGGCTGATTTGTGCGTAATCTCGCATTCGCGGCTGAGTTGTAGAGCGGCGATGCCCTTTTTGCTGGACGCTGCTTTCCAGATCGCATACACCCATACGCGAAGAGGAAGCCGAGTCTCTTCGAGGACAGATTTTGTGCGAACAGTAAACATCGCCTTGCATCCCTTGCAGCGCCACCGGTAGTCCTTATTGCGCTTCTCACCCGTCATCATCGGATACACGTCCAGATCTCCGCAATGGGGGCAGCACGGTGCATCTCCCCAACGTTGCGCTTCCAAAAATGCGACAGCCTTTGCTTCATCTACTGACGCATTTCGTAGTGCCTCTAGAACCTGTGATTTCGGCTTCTTCATGTAAAGAAGATAGCAGAAATTTCAACAAGTATCAATATAAATCGTCATGCCTTGTCTCTAAGTCTTGGAAACTCAAGGCCGAGAGATTGTTGTTTTTTGAAGAAATTAATAGACTTGCGTAGCTTGTTGATCTTGTCTTTATAGGTTTTGATCTCACATTCTGCGTCAGAAATGACGCGATTCCATGTGATGTCTACAGATGATGACGCGTCAATTTCGCGAATTGGATTGACATTGTCTACTCGCATGGGTACTCTCCTTGGGTATGGCTTACATTGAAACTGAATACGACAATGTGTGGCGAGAAATCTACAGGAAGCGGAAAGCTCTCATGGAGCGGCACGCGGAGCTTGAGGTTGAAATTGGGGACGTATCTAACCAACTTTCCCATCTCAACGAGATTTTGATCCATCTCGAACCACTTGCCGGGCTCGGCAACGAGAAAACCATCATCGGCATGGGAATCACGGACGCGATCCGGTGGACTTTGAAGAACGTCGAGGGTCAGCGGATGTCCCCCACCGATATCCGAGACGAGCTTCTTAAACATGGCTATGACATGACCGGGCTGACTGTTCCGATGTCGTCTATCTATAAGGTTCTGAGTCGTCTTGCCGACCAGAAGAAGCCGGAGATCACTCGCGAAACCGAGGGAAATAATGTCTTCTACAGTTGGATAGTGACAGACCCCGCCAGGGCCTTGGCCGACTCGGGAGATGTCACATGAGGAGGGTCTGAGGGCCGCGCTGATCGGCCCGGAGCGAGTAGGGGCGGCACACTTTGACGGATCTCCCGCCCCTACATTCAGCGCTATTGATCCCCCAGTGCTGGAACTGGCAGTCAGGCCCGCTTTGCAAGCGGGTGCCCAATTCCGGGCGTCCGGGTTCGATCCCCGGCTGGGGGATACCCAAACCAAGAACCGAGACGATAATACTATTCTATGCAGACGAAGAAGGCTAAAAAACGAAAGCGCGGTCCCAAAGAGGAACGTTTGGTAATCAAAGACCCCCAGAAGGCCATTGATTCCCTCTTTAAACCGAAACCCTCCAAGAAGGGCTGAGTGGTCGCTGTTGCGACCGCCCCGAATTGTCATCAGGTCAGTCATTTCAACAGATACCTAGTCCCGAAAATTCCCGCTAACCCCCTCATTCCATTCGCAAAAAACTTCCCGCCGTTTTGCAGGCAATTACCAGCCATTGGCGCACAATGTACTTGAAATCCAAATCCTCCGCCCAAAAGAGACCAAAAATGCCGCCAGCAGGTCCGTTCCTAACCCTGTCCCCTTGTTCCTTTGTCCCCTTGTTCCTTTGTCCCCTTGTCCCTTTGTCCCCTTGTCCCCTTGTCCCCTTTGTCCCTAATCTCCAATCCCTGCCCCCTAATCCCTGTCTTTTCAAACCTCTACAGCGAATCCCAATGAAGAGAAATCTTTACCGCCACCCCCGCCTGTAATTCAATGAATGCGGGACCTTTACCCAATGAGACGGGATAATAGGGGGTAGGGCAAACTCGCCCATCGCGCGCACCCCATGCGCGACCACCGCCCGGGGATTAAGATGAATGAGTTCGGGCCAAGTGGAAAGTGCCTGGAACATTTATCTGCGAGGCTCCGTCGGGAGGCGGCTGATCCGACGGGGCTCTTTCGCTGAAGTGGAGAAACGCAGGAAATGGAAGAGCGGGAGTTTTTCAACGAGACCACGGAGACACGGACGCATACGCTGACCTGTCCTAAATGCGGTCAGGCTGGCGAGTACAAGGTGAACTGGGTAGTGCGACGCAAGCGGCCCCAGCTGCCGCGCAACGCAGATGAGCGCGATCGGGCGCGGTTCGCCAAGGCACAGTCCTACATGGTGCGTCGCGACGACAAGCTGAGCTGCACGAATGTCCGCTGCCGCAAGCCCTTTGAGATTACGTCTCTGCAATCCCTGGCCTTTCTGAACGAGTAGTCGATGCGATGAAAATGCCGGACGTAAACCGGTAGCGCGGCCCCGGCGGCATGTGATTGAATCGAAACAATGAGCGGCACGGGCCCGGAGGCCGATCGGTGCCCGCGAGGAGATAGAGTCCGATGGCGAATTCCCTTCTTCCCCCTGAAGAACGCAACCTTACCCCCGACCAGGTGGAGGCGCTGGATAAACGGCGCGAGTGGGGACACACGCTGCTCGTCATCGCCGGCCAGTTCGCCGTGATTGCAACGGTTCTGCTGCTGTGGGTGGGCCAGGACCTGACCTATTCACCGGGCTGGGTTCATCCCATGGCCTACTACTTCATCATCGCGATTACCCTGGTTGCCGTGCTCGGTTTAACCGGGCTGATTCTGCGGTCCGGAACTCCTCGAATCGACTGAATCCGCATCAGAAAGATGCGCCTGGAACAAAACAAGCCGGCCTTTGCGCCGGCTCTCGTCGCTGTCATGCCAGCACACCGTGCGAAAACGGTATAGCCTGAGATAGACAGATGGCATCCGCTTCCCCAATTGCACCATCCCCGACTTCCGCGCGCCGGCTCATCGACAGCCATGGCCGCGTGATCCATGATCTGCGCGTCTCCATCACCGACCGCTGCAATTACAAGTGCGTCTATTGCAGAACAGGCGAGCTGGGAGCCCAGTATCCCGAGCTGGGTATCGAAGAATATCTCCGGCTGATCAAGCTCTTTGTCAATCTCGGCATCGAAAAGGTGCGCATCACCGGTGGCGAGCCGCTCTTACGCCGCGGCCTGATCGAACTGATCGAGCAACTCGCGCAGTTGCGCACTCTGGCCGGCGAACCGCTCGACCTGGCACTGACCACCAATGGACATCTTCTCGACAACCTGGCGGCTCCGTTAAAGGCTGCGGGGTTGAACCGTGTCACCGTGAGCATGGACGCCGTCGATGCCCCGACCTTCGAACGCATCACACGCGTTCCCGGGAGCTTCAAGAATGTTCTGGCCGGCATTCGCGCCGCGCGCGCAGCGGGCCTCGCGCCTGTGAAGATCAACTGTGTCTTGCTGCGCGGATTCAACGACAACCAGATCGAGGGATTCGCACACTTCGCCCGCGAAGAAGATGTAGTGGTGCGCTTTATCGAATTTATGCCGCTCGAAGAAGGCCGCCTCTGGACGCCGGAGATTGTGGTTCCCCTGGCCGAGATTGTTGCCCGCATCGGCCGCGCAATGCCGCTGGTTCCCTTACCTCCACGCGAACCCAGTGAGACCGCCCGCCGCTATACCTTTCCCGATGGCGTAGGCGAAATCGGAATCATTGCGCCGGTCAGCCAGGCATTCTGCGGGGCGTGCAGCCGCGTGCGCCTCACGTCGGATGGAAAGATTCGGACGTGCCTTTTCTCACAAGTCGAACACGATCTCTATGGAAGGATGCGCGCCGGAGAAGACGAAACTGCACTGTCGAATTACATTGTGCAGACTATTTACGGTAAGGAAGCGCGCCACCATATCGGCGAACCTGAATTTCTGAAGCCGTCACGTTCCATGGTCCACATAGGCGGCTGAAGCCCCCGAAATCCCAACGCAGGTAACTTTAGTACATATTGAAATGGACTAAAGAAACTCTTCCTGCGCGATTTGAACATGCGCATGTGACAGAATTCACATCAGATGAGATCTCTCCCCCTTTTGCGCCGAAATGAATGAATTGACCGAAAATCGAATTCCCCTCGACGACCTGATGGTCTTCCACCAGCTGGCGCGCTCGCTCAATTCGAGCCTCGATCTGGATACGATCCTGCGCACGATTCTTGACCAGATGGAGCGGATCATCGCGGCAGACATGTGGACGCTGCTGATGTTGGATGAACAGCACAACGATCTCTATTACGCCATCGCTTCGGGAAACTTTGAGGGAGCCCTGCGCGATCTGCGGGTGAAGATGGATGAGGGCGTCGCAGGCTGGGTCGTTCAGCACGGCGAAACGCTGATTGTTCCGGAATCAGAGAACGACGATCCGCGTCTGCAGCAGACGCTGGCCGCAGACAGGCGCCGCGTCCGTTCTGTGATTGCGATGCCGCTGCGCGGTCGCAAAGGCGTGCACGGCGTGATTGAGATTCTCAATCCGCGCTCCAGCCAGATGAGCGATTACACCATCGCCTTCCTCCACATCCTGTGCGACCACGCTGCCATCGCGATTGAAAATGCCCGCGATGTGGCGCGTATTCAGCAGCTCACCATCACCGATGACGCAACCGGACTCTACAACGTGCGGCATCTCTACAAAATGCTGGAGCATGAACTGGATCGCGCTCGGCGCCTGCACCATCCTGTGAGCTTGGCCTTCATCGACCTCGACCGGTTCAAGATGGTGAACGACATTCATGGGCACCTGATCGGAAGCGAACTCCTGGCGCGCGTGGGAAGCCGATTGAAGCAGCTCAGCCGCGAGCAGGATAGCTGCTTCCGCTACGGCGGCGATGAGTTCGTCATCATGATGCCGGAGACTTCAGCAACCGAAGCGCTCGCGCTGGCGACAAGCATTCACACAGAGTTGATAAATACGCGCTTCCACATGAGCAACGACCTTGAGCTGACCGCAAGCGCCAGCGTCGGCCTCGCCACCTGCCCGCCCGAAAATCTCGCCGTGCACGCGATCATCGGCGCCGCCGACGCCCGCATGTACGAAGTAAAAAGCAATGGTCGCGGGAAGGTGAGGGGAGCGTAGAGACGCCCTAGAATTCTTCGTCGGCGGGTTTCTCGTTTCCCTGTTTCTCTGCCAGCTTCTCCAGCTGCCTTCGCCAATCGAGCGACTCGACAAATGGCCGCGACTCCCGCCAGTTGGGTTCCACAATCACATGCAGCTCGAGATATACCCGCGTTCCGAGCAGCGATTCAATCTGCTTGCGGGCGCCCGTCCCAATCTCTTTCAGCTTCGATCCGCCTTTGCCGATGAGGATCGCCTTCTGGCCTTCGCGCTCGCAGTAGATGGCCGCCGCAATGCGCGTAAGCGGGAGCCGGGCAGGCGGCTGGCCTTTCTTGCGCGGCGGAGCAGGCGGTTCGGCTTCTTCAAACTGCTCAATCACAACCGCGGCAGCGTAGGGAACCTCTTCGCCCGTGTCCACAAGAATGCGCTCGCGAATCAGTTCCGCCACCATGAAGCGCATGGGCTGGTCCGTGTACTGGTCCGGGGGGTAGTAGCGCTCGCCCACCGGCAGCGCATCGACAATCTTCCGGACGAGAAGTTCGAGCCCATCGCGTTTACGGGCGCTGACGGGAATCACTTCTGTGAACTTGTATTGCTTCGTCAACGTCTCAATCAGCGGCAGCAGCACATCTTTCGCGACAAGATCAATCTTGGTAAGGACGAGGAACACAGGGCAATCCAGCCCGCGAATCATTGAGAACAGAAACTCGTCTTCGCTTGCCCAGCTGGGCTTGCCGCGCTGATGCGCTTCGGCCGGTTCGCCAGCTGCTTCCAGTTGCACGCGCCGGCTGGCGTCCATCAATACGAGAACGACATCGCGCGTCTCGAGCGCTTCATGAACCTCCTGCAACATCCGGCGATCGAGGTGCGAGGCGGGCTTGTGAACGCCCGGTGTGTCGACGAAGACGATTTGTGCCGCGGGATGAACCTTCTTGCGCGCAGCTACCTCCAGCACGCCGATGATGCGGTTGCGCGTCGTCTGCGGTTTAGCCGTGACAATGGCAATCTTTTCGCCTGTAAGGGCGTTCATCAACGTGCTTTTGCCGGCATTGGGCCGGCCAAGAATTGCAACAAATCCCGATTTCAATTAGAAAATCACTCCTGCATGAGTGTATGACATCGACTCTCGCCGGATGGTTCGGCGGGGTCCCTCATTTCCTTGTCCCCGCTCTTCACGGCAGCGCCGTCGCCTCTTCCCGGGCGGGCGGAAAAATCCGCAGCCGGTCCACGCGGCGATCGGTGGATGCGACAACTTGGATGCGCAGGCCGCTGTGTTCCAGCAGCACAACCTCTCCGGGCAGCGGAATGCGCCCTTCGACCTCGCTTACCAGGCCGCCAAGTGTTGTGGCCTCGTATTTTTCATCCACATCGACGTCGTCGCCAAACAGATGCTGCAATTCATCCACAGGGAAATCGCCAGGGACAACCCACACGCCGCCCGGCTCGCGTTGCGGGTCGTTTGTGTGAGACTCCTTTTCATGTTCGTCTCGAATGTCTCCAACGATCTCTTCGAGAAGGTCCTCGATAGTCACGAGGCCTGATACGCCGCCGTACTCATCGATGACGATGCGCATGTGCTGCTTTTCGCGCTGCATCTCGCGCAGAAGTTCGTAACCGCGTTTCGTTTCCGGAACAAACACCGCGGGATGCAGGATGCTGGCAACGGTTCTGGTTCGCGCGTCCTCGTCGGCTATCTGCAGCAGGTCGTGCGCGAACGCAATTCCAATGATCGAGTCCAGCGTTCGTTCATAGACGGGCACGCGCGAAAAATTATGCTCCTTCAGCATTTCGAGAAAACGCTCGAGCGTGATTGATTGCGGAACGGCAAAAATCTGCGGCCGCGGGGTCATCACCTCGCGCACCAGCTTGTCGCCAAATTCAACGGCCGAGCGCACCAGTTCGCGATCGCTCTCCTCGAGAATTCCTTCTTCCTCGCCCGCCTCGAGCAGCGACTCAACATCGGGCGCAGGCTCATCTTCTTCGGCTACGGGCTTCTCAGCAAGAGATGCCAGGGAGAAAAAGAATCGGACGATCGCCGTAATCGGCGTCGTTATCCAAAGCAGAAGGCGGATGGGCCACACTAGCCGCGCCGCCCACCGGCCCTTGGTCTGCGTAAACAGCAGCGAAGGCAGAATCTGGTTGCAGAATACGACGGCCAGCAAGACCACCAGCACAGCCTGCGTGATCTCGGGGTAGGTGGGCCGTGCAGTGTGCGGGGCCCGATCGAAAAGCACCGCGCCGATCGCAAGCGCAAATACCGCAAGCGTAAGTTGCTGCAGCACAGCAGCGCACAGAGCCGCATGTTCGCGGGTGAGGCCGATCAATGGCTCGATCTCTTCTTCCCAATGATCGAGATTGTCCTGCACCTCGCGCGGCAGAATCTTGCCGAATTCCGAGTACACGCGGCTGATATAGGCGGCGAAGGTGTCGACCAGCGCCACAATCACCAGAAGGATGATGGTGATCCAACTCATGAGCGCAAACCTTTCGCAGGCCTGGCATTCCCGCCCAGGTCTGCGCGCTCGATCAGGCCATGAGGAAGACGAAGAGCGGCGCGAAGGCTCTGCTCGCGGCGCGCCATTTGGCCCGCGTCAGTTTCATGGTCGTACCCGGCAAGATGCAGCAATCCGTGAAGCATCAGCACCTTGATTTCAATTGCCAGGGAGTGGCCGCGCTCTTCCGCCTGCCTGCGCGCGGTAGGAATGCTGATGGCCAGATCGCCTGCGATTTTCAGCGGGCCCGGCGCCGCTGCGGGAAACGAAAGCACGTCCGTCGCCTTGTTCTTCCCGCGGAACTGGCGGTTCAGCCGCCGGATGGCCGCATCGGTGGTGAGGAGTACCGAAACGTGCCCACGCAATTTCACCGCCGCCTGGGCCTCGCACAAAAAACGCGCAAGCGTTCGCCGCGACGGAATGCGCTGCCCTTGGAGGGCCGCCGGTTGGCTGGCGACTCCTGACCTCTTCGGCATCTTTGCCTGCGGGGAAAGGTCGGTGTCCAGATCTGGGTCGAGAAGGATCATCGTGCGCAAGGACGCCATAGCAGCGGCCCCGTGTCTCTTTTATTTTACGCGAACGGTGCTTTTCTCTTTCGTGCTTTGGTCCTTTTTGAGATCGAGGAATGAACTAAACCCCCATCAACCCGGCCACATATGCGTAGTCCACCTTCGCCGCTTCCAGCGCCGTCTCCCCGTGAAATGGCGGATCGTGATCCACGATAAAGTACTCCGTTCCCGCCTTCTGCGCCGCCTCATAAGCCGCCTTCAGCGGTGCCACCCCGGTCCCCAGATTCACAATGTGCTTGCCGGCGGCCTCTCCAAATTCGTTCACCGGAGGCGTCACCGTGCTGAAGTCCTTGAAGTGAATTAGCCGCACTCGCGCGGCATTCGCCGCAATCAGCGCCGCCGGGTCGGCGCCCCCGGCTGCCATCCAACCCGCGTCAACCTCCAGCTTCACCAGTTCCGGGTCGGTCTCCTTCAGCAGAATCTCGTATCCGGTAACGCCGCCCTCCAACTCGCGGAACTCCACATTATGGTTGTGGTACGCAAACTCCAATCCGCGCTTCTTCGCGCTCTCCCCGATCGAGTTCGCCATCGCCGCCATCCGCTTGAAGTCATCCACAGTAAGATGATTCAGCCTCTGCAGCAACGCGTTCATGTTGTCATTCTTCGGCGGCCCCGGCGGCAGCACAGAACTCACCACATACCGAACGCCCAGCACCCCTGCATCGTCCAGCAGTTTCTCGGTCGCCACAAAGCCAAACCCGAAATGTCCTGATGGGCATCCCAACCCAGCGTCGCCAACCATTTTCTTGAATTCCTCGACGTCAATCCCCCTCACGAACGCTTCGACATACCCGTACCCGATGGTTGCCAGCTTTGCCAGCGTACCAGTTGGATCTTTCTTGAAATCTGCCGCCACCACGTACATCTGCACGCCCGGCTTCGGCTTGGCATCTGCGCCGAGAAGGCGAGTCACGCCGGCCACTTGCGCACCGGCATAAACAGCGGCGGAACGAGAGAGAAATGTGCGACGCGTAAGGGAAGTTTTCATCTCGGGTCCTTTGTGCCGCGAGTATACAGGACGCAAAAGAGCGGCGACCGAGATAGCTGTCGCCGCTCTTCACTCCTTCACTTATTCACTACGTTACTGCGGTTTCGCCGGATGCGCAGCCTGTTGCGGCTCCTGCTGCTGGCCCTCGGGTTGGATGGCTTCGCCCAGGTTCAACGGCAGTTCCTGTTGCTGTGGCTTGGTCGCCTCGTAGGCGCGCACAATACGCTGTACCAGCGCATGCCGCACCACATCGCCGTCGGCAAAGTGGCAGAACGAAATCCCCTCCACCCCGTCGAGCACGTTGATCGCGTCCAGCAGCCCGGACTTGCGCGGGTTGGGCAGATCGATCTGCGTTATATCGCCGGTGATCACGGCCTTCGAGTTGTTGCCCATGCGCGTCAGAAACATCTTCATCTGCTCGATGGTCGTGTTCTGCGCTTCGTCCATGATGATGAAGGCATCGTTAAGGGTACGGCCGCGCATAAAGGCCAGCGGCGCAACCTCGATGACGTTCTTCTCCAGCATCTTGTCGACCTTCTCCGGATCGAGCAGGTCGTAGAGCGCGTCGTAGAGCGGACGAAGATACGGGTCGACCTTTTCCTGCAGCGTACCGGGGAGAAAGCCGAGCCGCTCGCCTGCTTCAACCGCGGGGCGCACGAGCACAATGCGGCTGACTTTTTTCGCGTTCATAGCAGCAACGGCCATGGCCACAGCGAGGTAGGTCTTGCCGGTGCCGGCGGGGCCCACGCCAAAGACCATGTCGTTCTGCTCGATAGCTTCAATGTACTTGCGCTGGTTGAGCGAGCGCGGCTGCACGGTACGCTTCACACCCGCCGAGCGCTGTTTGCCTGCATCGGCAAGCGAACGCAGAGTGGTAGCCGGATCGGCCACAACCAGGCGCAGCATGCCATTCAGTTCGCCATTATGGGGATTGACGCCCTGGCGCCGCAGAGTCTCGAAGTCCTGAAATATGCGCTGGACTCTGGCGACGGCTTCGTCTGGCCCTTCCACGTGCACGGCGTCGGATCGCAGGTCGATCCTTACACCTAGTGAATCCTCCATCAGTCTGAGGTTTTCATCGCGGGTCCCGAAAAGGGGCTCAAGATTTGGCGTGATCTCCAGAGCAGCGTTCAGAGTGCCTCCATAGGCCCTGCCTCAAGGGCAGAAATTGGCTGTTGATTTGATGATTGCACCGGTGAAATGGGTGGAGTTGGAGAGCGATTATTTGCGAGTTGCGGAGAAAAGCGCACCGGGCCGTGGCCGTTGTGTAGATTTCCGTATTGGCGCAGGCAACCAAGTGGAGTTATGGGGAGAGAGTAGCGCCGGAGGCAAATTCCGTCAATCCCAACCCCCATTAAGATTGATGCAATTAGTCACCACTTCGATACGTGCCCCGCAGCGCACCTTCCCATTACCGCAGGTCTATGATGGGGGTGCTTCCCCTATACCGGCTTCTTGGGGGAGTGTATGCTTGCACCTCGATTCTCGTCGCGTCTTGTCACATCGCTTGTCGCATTCGCTTTCACGCTCGGGCTCAGTTGCTGCGGCGGCCACTCTGCGTCCTCGCCCACACCGACTCCAACCCCAACGCCCACCCCGACCACCCCCGATGGAAAAGCGGACGCGCTGCTGGCCCAAATGACGCAAGCCGAAAAGTTGCACATGGTCCAGGGTGCAGCCTACTTCGACGCTGCAGGAAAATTCATCGTGCCCCGCGGTGCTGGAGGATGGACGCCAGGTATATCGCGTCTCGGCATCCCCGATCTCTACTTCGCCGACGGCAGCGCCGGCGCGAGTGTGGCCAATGGCCCCGCCACGGCACTCCCCTCATCTCTCGCGAGCGCAGCGGGCTGGGACCAGAACGCGGCTTACAAATACGGAACGGTCATCGGCGTTGAACTTTCTGACTACGGCATCAACGTCAACCTGGGCGGAAATGTGAATTTGACCGCACGCGATCCGCGCGATGGCCGCACCTTCGAAACCAAGGGAGAAGACCCCATCCTCGCCGGCAAGATCGCCGCGGCCCACATCTCCGGCACGCAGGCTCAACACATCATCGGCTGCACCAAACATTTCAGTTTCAACGACCAGGAATCCGGCCGCACCACCGCCAACGCCATCATCGACGAGAGAGGAGGGAGGGAAAGCGATCTGCT
The DNA here is from genome assembly GCF_049582745.1 of Occallatibacter sp. Classification (GTDB taxonomy): domain Bacteria; phylum Acidobacteriota; class Terriglobia; order Terriglobales; family Acidobacteriaceae; genus Telmatobacter. The sequence goes on along the minus strand of NZ_JBAUUO010000161.1, from coordinate 6,349 downwards.
GGCATTCGAGATTGCAGTGAAAGACTCGAATGTGCAATCGGTCATGTGTTCCTACAACCTGACCAACGGGGTGTACAGCTGCGAAAACAGCCACCTGCTGAATGACGTATTGAAGCATGACTAGAACTTCTCCGGCTTCGTCATGTCCGACTGGTGGGCCACGCACAGTACCGTGAATGCAGCCAACAATGGTCTCGACCAGGAACAGCCCGATAATCCTTACTTCGCCTCACTTGGTACCGCAATCTCCAGCGGCCAGGTGTCCCAATCGCGCCTCGACAACATGGTCCACCGCATTCTCCGCGCCATGTACGAAGTGGGAATCTTTGACAATCCGCAGACGATTCAGCCAGTTCCTGCCGCAGCCGACGCCGCCATTGCACAGGAGGCCGAAGAACAAGGCGCGGTGCTGCTGAAAAATTCTGCGAATCAGCTCCCGCTCAGCACCTCGATCGCCTCTATCGCCATCATCGGATCGCACGCCGACGCCGCGGTCCTATCCGGCGGCGGCTCTGCACAGGTGCAGCCCGTAGGAGGCGCCATCTACACACGACCCGACAATCCTTGCCCACCCTGCTGGGCGCAGGTCATCTGGGATCCCTCCTCGCCGCTTCGGTCTATCCAGGCCAAAGCACCGGCCGCAAAGATCCAATACGCCGACGGCTCCGATCCAAGCGCAGCCGCCGCTCTCGCAGCCTCCTCGGAGGTCGCCATCGTCTTCGTGAACCAATGGGACGCCGAGGGCCTGGACGCGCCCAGCCTCGCCCTGACCGACTACGTCAACCCAATCCCCATCGATCAAGACGCACTGGTTTCAGCTGTCGCAGCGGCGAATCCGCACACCATCGTCGTGGTCGAAAGCGGCGGACCGATCCTGATGCCGTGGCTCGGGCAGGTCAACGCGGTCCTGGAAGCGTGGTATCCGGGCCAGAGCGGCGGTCCCGCCATCGCCGATCTGCTTTTTGGAGTGGCGAATTTCTCCGGCAAGCTGCCCGTCACCTTCCCGGCCAGCGATGCGCAGCTTGCGCGCCCCGTTACGCCGCAGCCGCCCGACAGCACAACACTGTTCGCCGTCAACTACTCCGAGGGCTATAACGTCGGCTACAAGTGGTTTGATGTAAATGGCTTGACGCCCTTGTTCCCATTTGGATTCGGGCTTTCCTACACGTCTTTCTCGATCACCAACCCGGCGGTTGTGAACAATCTGAGTTCGACATCCAAACCGAATTTCCAGGTCACGTTCAACCTGGCCAATACCGGAAACGTAGCAGGAGCTGAAGTCGCCCAGGTTTATCTAGGCATGCCGGCCGACTTGAATGAGCCCCCGAAGCGACTGGTTGGCTGGCAGAAGGTGAAACTCGACCCCGGCGCATCGCAAACTGTCACGATTGAAGTAGATGAGAACGACTCCTCTCATCCCATGTCCTACTGGGATACGACCTCAAACAGCTGGAAGGTAGCGCCAGGCACGTACACCGTCTTGCTCGGCAACTCCTCGGCCGCATCAAGCCTTGCAACCGCAGGGACCATTACGGTGCAGTGACATGCAATTTCCTTATTCCGGGCGCGGTGCGACAGGAACTCCGGGTTTTTGACGGCGGTCCAGCACTTCGTAGCCCTCGGGCAACTCAAAGAGTTGCGGGTCAGGCTCTGTGAGGTTCACGTCAGACAGCGTAAAGGTCTGCTGGCCGGTCTGCGGGCCATCGACTGTGGAGAGAATGTTCACTCCAATCTGTGGCGCTTGCCAGAACTCACGCACCGTCACGAAGGCGCGATCGTTGCCAATGGCGCCCGGATTCAGCGTGGTCGTTTCCCGGGTTCCTGTCGTGTCGATGCCCGCGATCGTGCGTACCCCAAGTTCCAGATGTGTAGTGAAGCCCTTGCCGTTTTCGAGTGGACCCGATGGGATAACCGGCGGCTTGTAGCTGATCATGGCGGGCTCGGCGAACTTGAGAAGCATGCAACGCCGCTCAAACACGAAGCAGTTATACAGGGTGTGATTGTTTGGATCGGCGATCTGGATGACGTTCATGCGCGACTGAACGCCGGAGTCCTTGGGCACCAGCAGCCAGCGCGCTTCGTAGATGCGCCCGAGTCCGTCGCGCGCTACCCGGCGCTCATTGACCGCCGTATAAGAGCCGCCGCTGGGAATCGGTCGGACCCATTCCGTATGCACGATCGCGCTAAATGGCGCACGAACCAGCGGAGGAATGTAGATGCTCTGCAGAGTCTCTGTCACTCCTCCATCAAATCCTGGCGCTCCTTGCGCGCAGAGCTGCGGAACCGACAATATCAAAAGAGCTGCAATAGGAAGGTGAAGGATGACTCGCATGCCTGCCTCCTGCGCGATCGATGGTGCGGGTTGAGTTCAGCCGCCGTGAACCGGTTTTGAATCAACACGAGAAGATCCAATATGATACGCCAGCCGGGCTTCACGAAACGACCCCCATCCGGGAACTGATTGTAGAGCTATCTCCGCCAGACTGGAAGCTTCGGGTTTCAGACAACCCCGAAGTCGCATTGAATTTCCGCACGAAACCCCGTATGCTAGATGTTGCAGACGAGTTTGTCCGCCTGAGTTGCCGTGAGGATGCCGGCTGGCGGAGAGATGAGTGGGCTCACAGCCCACTTTTTATTTGGTGCAAATTTCTCCCGGAATACGGCCGCTGATTTTGACCGGGAGCCCCTTGATTGAGGGGCCAACGGCCGGGCTTCGACGCATGGCAGCAACGCTGGAAGAGATTCGGAAGGCCGCAGAGCGGGTGGCCGCATCGCATGGCCTGGATGTGGTGGATGTGGAATTTGCCGGGCCTGCTAAAGAGCGTGTATTGAGGGTTTTTCTCGAGAAGAACGCCGAAGGCCGGACGCGATTGAAAGCGGAAATCGCGGCTGGGGTTGAGGGGCTTCCTGAACGACTGGTGGAAGGCAAGTTAAGCGTGGAACAGCTATCTGGCGTGACGCATGAAGATTGCGCGGAGTTCAGCCGGGATTTTGGTGTTCTGCTGGACGTGGAAGATTTGGTACCCGGGGCAGACTACACACTGGAAGCCAGTTCACCGGGTCTGGATCGGAAGTTGACGAAGCCGGAGGAGTTTCGCCGGTTTGCCGGATGCCTGGTGAAGGTGCAGACATTCGAGCCGGTTCGCAATAACCGGCACTGGAGAGGGCGGCTGCTGCCGGGTGAAGGGCAGACCATCACACTCGATCCTGGTGCCGTGCATCAGAACAGCAAGAGCCGGAAGGCAGGCGTGAGCACAGTGGAAATCGCTCTGGATAATGTTGAGAGAGCAGAGCTGATCCCGGAGATTTAGCCAAGCCGTGAGGCGCGGTTTCGGAGGCGGAAGCAAAAGCCTCCTCAACAACAATCCAACGGCGCAACCAATCCACAGACCGGATGGTCGCCGGAAACAAACCGAGAGAGTAAGAAGAGTATGTCCAGCGCCTTGTATCAAAGTATCGAACTCCTGAGCCGCGAAAAGGGGATTGAGCCCCAGATCGTGGTGGGCGCCGTGGAAGAGGCGATCGCCCTTGCCACGCGCAAATACTACAAGACCCAGGAGAACATGCGCGGAGAATTGAACAAGGATACGGGCGAGATCACCGCCTACATCTACAAGACCGTTGTTGCCACCGACGATGAACTCGAAGATCCCGTGAATCAGATCACGCTCGAAGAGGCCAATGAGCTTGCGCCGGGCGTCGAAGTTGGCAGCGAGATCCGCATGTACCGCGACACCACGCCGCTCGGCCGCATCGCCGCACAGCTTGCCAAGCAGGTGATCTTCCAGAAGGTGCGTGAGGCGGAACGCGACACGGTATTCAACGAGTATGCGCACCGCGAAAAAGAAGTGCTGAATGCAACGGTGAAGCGGATCGAGGGACAGGACGTTATCTTCGACTTGGGCAAGGCCGAAGCGCGCTGCCCCAAACGCGAGCAATCGCGCCTCGAACAGTTCACCATCGGCGAACGTGTGCGGGTAGTGCTGCTCAAGGTGGATCGTGCCGCCAAGGGACCCCAGGTCATCGTTTCGCGGGCCGCGCCGGAACTGGTGTCGAACCTGTTTCAGTCGGAAGTGCCGGAGATCTACGACAACACTGTGGCCATCCGTGCTATTGCGCGCGAGGCCGGCGAGCGCACCAAGATTGCCGTCCAGTCGCGCGACAAGGATGTAGACCCTGTAGGCGCCTGCGTCGGCATGAAGGGCATGCGCGTGCAGTCCATCATTCGCGAACTGCGCGGCGAAAAGATCGACATCATCGAATTCAGCGAAGAGATTACGACCTTCGCGGAAAAGGCTTTGCAGCCGGCCAAGGTGAGCCGCGTTTCCATTACCGACCTGACGGACAAGCAGCTCGAAGTGATCGTGGATGATACGCAACTCTCGCTGGCCATCGGTAAAAAGGGACAGAATGTCCGGCTTGCAGCGAAGTTGCTGGGATGGAAAATCGATATCAAAAGCGAGGAAGAGAAGCGCCAGGAAGTGGAGCAGCAGATGCAGGCTCTCACCGGTGGACCTTCGACTCCGATCGAGCAGGTTACCGAACTGGGTGAAGGGATTATCCAGAAGCTGGTGGCTGCCGGCATCACCACGGTGGAAGGTCTGGCCGACATGACGCCGGAGCAGCTCGAAGAGATTCCGGGCATCGGCGAGAAGACGCTGGAACGTATCAGTGTCGCTGTTCGCCACTACTTCGGCCACTTTGAAGAGGGCGAAGAAGGCGAGGCGACCGAGGGCGCAGGAGTGGCGGGAGCGCCGGAAGTGGAAGGCAGCGATGAGCCTGCAGCTCTGACTGCGGCGGCGGATACCGGCAAGCTTTCGGAGGGCGCGTCAGAGATTGAGACAGCCGAGGCCGTTGCGGGAACCGCGGAAGCGGAGCTCGAGAATTCCGAGGAAGTGCTGGAAGAGGCGACCGAAGACGAGAACGAAACGGCGGCAGAGCTTGCGGTCGACAACATTCCCAGCGCTGACGAAGGAATCGAAGAGAACGAAGCGGAAAATGAAGAGGGCGGCGCATAGTATGCGTCGCACTTTTCGAGCGGAATCAAGTGATAATGGTGGTAAGTTAACCGGCCAATGCCAAGAGGTAGCTATGGCCACCCCAACGACAAAGACCAGCCGTTGGGGGCCCCGGAGCGACTAACGGGCTTTGGGCAGCACATTCTGAAAAGAGGCGGATGAGTAAGGTTCGAATTAACGATCTCGCGCGCGAGATGGAAGTCAAGAGTCGTCAGATTCTCGACGTACTCGCGGAACTTGGCCTGGGTGAGGGCAAGACGCACTCGAGCTCGATCGAGGGGCACGAAGCCGAAAAGGTCCGCGCGCACTTTCAGCATGGGCGCCAGGGCGGCCACACGGGCGCATCATCGTCGCGCACTGCGCAGACCATCACACCGAAGATTGATTTGTCTCACGTCTCGAAGCCCGGCGACGTGATGAAGGCGATCCTTGCCAAAAAGCAGGAGGAGGAAGCGGAAGCTCGCAGGAGCCATCTGCCTCCCAGCAAAGCGGCAACGACCTCGCCGAAGGCTCCGGCAAAGCCCGCACCGCCGGTTGTTTCGGTAGCTGCGCCGCCGGCAGCTCCAGCGCGGCCCGAGCCTCGGAAGATTGTGCCGCAGCCACGGCCTGCTCCTGCGATTGTTCCTCCCGCAGCTCCTGCCATCGCATCGAAACCGCCCGCCGGCGCCGTTGTGGCGAAGGCTCCTGCGGGCGCGGCCGGGACACGTCCGATTGTGACGGTGGTTCCGCCAACGGTTGTGGTGAAGCCACCGGCAGCCGGATCAACGGCGACCAAGTCCGCCGAACCAACATCTGCGGCAGTAAAGCCTGCCGCACCCAAGATTGTTGTGGCTCCGGCACCAACAGCAGCGCCACCAGCGCCGGAAAAGCATGAAGCCGCGACGCCGGCCGTTGAAGCGCCAGCCGCACAGGCTCCGGAGATTGCCGCGAAAGCAAAGGAAGTTCCTGCGGCACCAGACACAGTCGCAGCAGAGACAGAGGCTCCCATCTCATCAGTTCCCGAATCGATTCCCGCGCCGGCGCGACCCGTGATCGCTCCGCGGCGCGTGGTAATGCCGCAAACAGGTCCCCGTCCGGTGTACAAGGCACCCATCGTCGCAGCAAGCACCACGCCCGCACCGGCACAGGGCGCAGGCATTCAGCGCGGCAAGCCGATCTTCGATCGCAGGCCTACAGGCGCTCCTGGCGGTGGATTCCAGCAACGTACGCCCGGTGCCGGCGGCCCTCCGGGGCAGTTCCCCGGCGCTGGTCCGCGTCCCAAGCACCCGACGCGCACCGGATTTGCAGGTCCTGGCGGCGCTGGCGCGCCCGGCGGACGTCCGGGATTCGGT
>NZ_JBAUUO010000160.1:0-27756 GCF_049582745.1 Occallatibacter sp. | reverse complement strand
CGGCACCCCATTTCGCTCGATCACACGCCGGATCCACTCGTTGGTGTAGACGGGAACCGTGCTCTTTTCGACGATCACCTTGTAGGAGTCGACGGAGCGCGCGATTTCGCTTGCCACGGCATCCACGAAGGAGAGATCGGCGCTGCCGGTCTCGCTCTGCGGCGTGCCGACGGCGATAAAGATGGCCTGCGCCGACTGCGCAGCAGCGCGCAGATCCGAGGTAAACTCCAGCGACCGGCCGCGGTGGCGCGCGAGAAGCTCGGGCAGGTGCTCCTCATGAATCGGAATTCCGCCCGCTTGCAAGCTGCGTACCTTGAATTCATCGTTGTCGACGCAGACCACACGATGTCCAATCTCAGCAAAACAAGCCGAAGCAACCAGGCCCACGTAGCCCGAACCTACCACGGCAATGTTTACCGGCCCACTTTTCGGCTTCATCAGTCAGTCCACCCCTCTTGACACGTCAAGGAATCTCGCCGGCAGCCGCTAGTCCGTTTGCGTCAACGCGTGTTCGCTGTCATCGGACACCGGAAGCTGATCTCGATAGCGCCAGAGAAGCGGAACCAGCTGCGGCGCGGAAAAGTACCGCGGAACGTAGCGTCGGGGTGACGACATACAACGGAACAGCCAGCCGAGATAAAACCGGTCAGCCCATTCCGGAATGCGCACCTGGTCGCCACTGAGAAATGCGATCGCTGCCCCGATGCAGTGAATCGTCGGAAGAAAATCCAAGTTTCGCTTCAGGTAAAGCCCGAGCCGCTCCTGCGTACCGCCGCCCAACGTGATTACCACGTGTTTCGGCCGTAGAGCATGCAGCCTTTCAATGAGTTCGTTGTCCTCTACTTTACTGCCGTACATGGGTGCCTGGTAGACACACTTTTGTGGTACTTCGATCCCCTTCGACCGGAGCCAGTCCAGGTTTTTCTGTGAACTGACGCTGCCGGCCATTATCCACAAGGTGTTTCCAGGCGCACGCACGTCGTCCTCTTGCAGCAGTCCTTTCAGATACTTGAGCCCTGACAGCCGTGTGATGGAGTCGCCCTGAAGGAAATTCCAGACCATCACCATGAAGGCCGAATCGGCAATCGCCAGGTCCGCGTTCGTCAGCGCCTCGCGGTATTCGTCGTTCCTCGCGACATCTTTCAACGACGGTGCGGAGGGCACCACGAGCAGCCCGCCGCGCTCAAGACGCCGGATCGCGCCCTGCACATCGCCAATGTAAAAATTCACTCCCAGGATTTGCCGTTCGTTCAGGGATTCGCTCATCTTGTATCTCTCCGGTGGTGTGTTGCCGGTTGATTGGGCGCCCGCTCAAAACGTGCTCAGGCACGAGCAAGGGCGAGAATCTCTTTCTGAGTCCACTCATAGGTTTTTGCGAGGCCGTCTTTGAGACGGATGGAAGGCTGCCAACCCAGGTACTCGAGAATCCTGGTGTTGTCGCTGTTGCGTCCGTTCACGCCCTTCGGCGCGTCGAGTTTGTAGCGGCGCTTGAGCTTCACGCCGGCAATTTCTTCCACAATGTCCACAAGCTGATTGATCGTGACGAGTTCGTTCGATCCGAGATTGAGCGGCTCGTGGATCTCACTCTCGATGATGGCCTGTGTACCTTTCATGCAGTCGTCGATGTACATGAAGCTGCGGGTCTGGTTGCCGTCGCCCCAGATTTCAATTTCGTGCTTGCCCGACAGCTTGGCTTCAAGCACCTTGCGGCAGATCGCAGCCGGAGCTTTTTCGCGCCCGCCGGTCCAGGTGCCATGGGGCCCGTAGACATTGTGGTACCGCGCAATTCTGCTTTGCATTCCGAAGTCTTCTTCAAAATGGCGGCACATCCGTTCGCTGAAGAGCTTCTCCCATCCGTAACCGTCTTCGGGAAGGGCGGGATACGCATCCGACTCTTTCAACGGAATTACACGGGGATCTTTCTGCTTTTCGCCGTTGTACACGCAGGCCGACGAAGAATAGAAGAAGCGCTGGACACCGCAATCGCGCGCCGCAACCAGCATGTGCGTGTTGATCAGCACGCTGAGCATGCAAAGCGTCTTGTTGTTCTCGATGAATCCCATACCGCCCATGTCGGCAGCAAGCTGGAAGACGACTTCGGCTCCTTTGGCCGCCGCGTAGCAACTATCCTTATCCTTCAAGTCTGCGACCACATTTTCGACGTCAGCAGAGACCTGGTACCACTCATCCATCGGCTTCACGTCGACAACGCGAATGACATTGACTCCGTTATCAAGAAGGCTGCGTACGAGATGGCCCCCTATAAATCCTCCGCCACCGCAAACAACTGCAGCTTTACCTTTGAGATCCATCAGCCTTATGGCTCCTTTTTGTTCTCTTCGAACGGCGAACGCCTATGACTCTTTCAGGACTGGTTCCCGTTTGAAGCGATTATGCAAGCACGGCTCACACGCGGAAATGCGGCTCGTTCCTCAAGCGAGGCAAAACTCTGAATAGGTTTCAAACAAGGAATTGAGATTTTCGGCATCGCCGAGAAACACGCGCCGCAGAGGACCGCGGCTCAGAACGATTGCGATCAGGGTGAGCACCAGCGTTTTGGCATTGGAGCAGCGCAACTCGCCACGCTGGATCCAAGGCTCAAGATACCGGGTGACCACTTCGACAAGTTCGCCCAGGTGCCTGCGCAGAAGCGGGTCGAGATCTTCGCTCAGTTCCAGGGCGCTGTATTGCAAAAGGCGCAGCAACTGCGGCTGCTGCTGGAGGGTTGTGGCAATCAATTCAAACGTGCACGCAAGGGCGGTACGCCCGTTCTGCGCTTCAGCCAGTCGCGTAAGCAATTCGCCGCGCAGTTGAACACGCTGTAACTCTGCTCCGAGTACCGCGACGTAAAGATCGCGCTTGCGGGGATAATGCCGGTAAATTGTTACCTCATTTACTTCCGCGGCCGAAGCAATTTCGCGCGTGCTCACTCCGTTGTAGCCAAATTGGGCAAACAGCGACGCAGCAGTGGTCAGAATGCGCTCTTCCGCGCTGCCTCTTGTAGAGCCTGCTGTTCCAGTCATAGTTTCTTTTGCCGCCTGTCTTAAGCTGGAAGGTGTCAAAACCGCTTGCTTCTTTCCTGATCGATGCGGGTCGCCGAGGGAGATGCTTGCCGTGATTTCCGTTTTCGCCAAAGCAGAGACCACACCAGCGCTAAGAGCACTGCAAGCCGGGGGTGAAATGCAGTTTCTCGTGCGTGCCGCTCTGAGGGCGGCCGACGAAACTTTCTCGAGGATTCTGGTTTACGCCGACTCACTTCCGGCGTATTCACGCAGTTCCAACCTGGGAAAGACCACAATTATCAACAAGCGTTTACTGCATCAGATGGGCGTAAAGACTGCTTGCTTTCCAAGCCCGCGAACTACGAACCCTGCACGCAGAGACGATGGCCGATTTCAAGCAGGCCGCCGGAGCTGCTTTTCTCCCCGGTCAATGGCTCCACGTCTTCTTCGTCCAATTCGACAGCCACGCTCTGCATGATTTGATCGATCGTCAAGACAACCCTGAAACCGCTCTTCTTCCGCACCACGACGCCTTCCATCCCGGCAAAGGCACCCGCGCGAATGCGCGCAAGCTGTCCGACGCGCAGCAGAGGATGCGGTTCAACCCGATGCTCCAGAAGGCCGGTTCGCAAAGCCTCGATCGCACCGTCGGGAAGCGGCGCAGGCTCACCTCCGGTCCCTCCCACCACGGCCAGAGCCCCAGGAACACTCAAAACGCTTACACGCTGCGAGCGCTGAATACGCACAAAAATATAGCCGGGGAAGAGCGGCAAGTCCAACGTCACCCGCGACCCGTCGCGCCATTTCCGGTCGGACCGATACAGCGGAAGATAATGCTCGATTTCGCGCTGACCCAAATGCTGCGCAATGCGTTTTTCGTGACGGGAAGTTGTATAGAGTGCGAACCAGCGCGAAGAACTGGTTACTTCCGCGCAATCGTCGACTCCGGGAGCTATGACTCGGATATCCTCAAGAGCGCTTCTTTGCAAGGCTTCGCCATCCTCACTTGGGGTGCAGGTATTTCACAAGGCAGTAAGAATTTGTTCAAAGCAACAATTTGAGGAGTTGGTAGGGAAGGATGAAAGCAAGTGCTTCCATCCAATTTGCGCTGTACACGGGCACCGACATGGTTGCCGATGCATTCAATATATCAGCAAATACGCGAATATCGAGTTAAAAGCAAGCCGCATTTAAGTACCCATGCCAATCTGTAAAACGCTTCAGTGCAAGCGCCTGCAAACATTTCAGGAGCAGGCAACCTTTTCCGTAAGGATTGCACCAAAAGCATCCGCTCAATTTCATTGCGATGTCAAAATCAGAAGAGATCCACGGTGACGACGTTACCTTCGATTTCAGATGTGCCCTATTCTTAACGGTTCGCATGATTACTTTTGAGCGAATATGCGCGGTTGTGTTTATCTCTCGGTAAATATCCTGCTTGACTCGGCGCACGATTCATTGGGGGTCTTGATCTCTTGGCTAACCCGACGCAAATACACGGGTTTGAATGTATTTCCTATGATGAGCAGACTGAAGCAAAGCCCGCGGAGTTATCTTCTCTCGATCCGCTAACCGATTTTGTTTCGATTCAGTCCAAGCGGGGCAGGCTACACTCGATGCCCGCAGGCGAGAGTTCAAGCATCAAAACCTGAGTACGAGGCGATGAGACCCGAGCCGACGCCGATTCCACTCGCGATTCTCACTGCGACCGAAGTTCAAGATTTGGAGTTCACGATTGAGAACCGCTCTTGTCGCATGTAGCTTGCTGATTGCAACCCTTGCGGCGGCGCAAGGCAATCAAGCAGATGCCAACCCAACTCTCTTTTCCGACGGCTCATCCGGTCCTAATCGGGGCTTTGGCGCAAGCGGGGGCGGCCAAGTCGAACCCTCAGCCTATCGCATCGAGCGATTTACAAGGTTGAGTCTCTTCGTTTCGGCCTCTCCGCTCGGACTTGGCGAACAGATATCTACCAATCTCAGTCCGCATCTGGATCTGCGTGTGCTCGGCGATTACATTTCAGTAAACACCTACCAGTTTTCCCAGAGAGATTTCCGGATTCGACTGAATATGGGATTTGTGAACATGGGTGCGTCAACAGACTACTACCCATTTCACAAGCCATTCCGTTTGAGTGCCGGATATCTCTTTTACAACGGCGACCGGCTTCGTGCAGAGCTAAAAGCCAACCAGAACGCGGTATTCACGATCAACAATATCGACTGGACATCAGACAACGCCGACCCTGTGCACGGTACCGGAAGGCTGACACTCGGCGGGAGCGGGTTTCTGCTCACGGCAGGATACGGCCGGATTGTTTCCCGCTCAGAGAAACACTTCAGCTTCCCGTTCGAAGCTGGAGTCGCCTTCATCAATACTCCTCACGCAACTTTTGATCTCAGAGGGCAAATATGTTCTGACCAAGGAATCAACTGCCAGCCCGCAGCCACGTATCCCGGTTTTGCGGATGCCCTCGCGGCGCAGTTGGTAACGTGGAACAAGGACGTTGCCCCGTACCATATCTATCCCGTCGTCGAAGGCGGCGTCGCCTACACCTTCAGCCTGCCGCGCCGGAGGTTCTGATCGATTCCGGCCTACCGTGAATCCATCAAGACGCTGCTTCGCAAATCAGGCGAGCAGTTCAGCGACGACATTGGGAGCAGCGTGCAGCGCTGCATCGATCTGCGACTGGTCTTTGCCGCCGGCTTCGGCAATATCAGGCTTGCCGCCGCCTGAGCCGCCGACGAACTTTGCAACTGCGCCGACGAGTTTGCCGGCCTGGATGCGCTTGATCAGGCCGGGCGTGACGCCGGCGATAATGGCGACCTTGCCTTCGGGTTGTGCGGAGGCGAGCACGACGACGCCTTCGCCCAGCTTCTGCTTGAGGTTGTCGACCAGCGTGCGCAGTTGACCGCGTTCGAGCGAATCGGCGCGGTGGGTGAGGACTTTTACGCCCTTAACATCGGTGGCGCGGCTGACTGCTTCGTCGAGGCCGCCAGCTGCGGACTTCATGCGGGCTTCTTCGAGTTCGCGGCGCAGGCGCTTCAGTTCGTCCTCTTGAGAGGCAAATTTGGCGCGGAGGCCTTCGGTCAGGTTGTCGACCGAGGGAACGTACTGGCCGGCGAGTTTGGCCACTTCAAAGTCGCGGCGGAAGGTGTCGAGCGAACCTAATCCACTGATGGCTTCGACGCGGCGCACGCCTGAAGAAACGGCGCTTTCACCGGTGAGCTTGAGCAGGCCGATTTCGCCGGTAGCGGCAGTGTGGGTGCCGCCGCAGAGTTCGGTCGAGAAGCCGTCAGACAGCTTCACTACGCGGACCTTGTCGCCGTATTTCTCGCCGAAGAGCGCCATGGCGTGATACTCGTTGACGGCGACTTCGATGGGAACGTCGACGAGGGTTTCTACCTTGGCGTTGGCGAGGACTTCGCGGTTGACGATGTCTTCGACTTCCTGCAGTTCTTCGTCGGCAACCTGGGCGAAGTGGGAGAAGTCGAAGCGGAGACGGTCGGGGTGAACAGCGGAGCCGGCCTGTTTGACGTGGGTGCCGAGCACCTGGCGCAACGCGGCGTGGATCAGGTGCGTGCCGGTGTGATTGCGCTTGATGTTGTCGCGGCGCACGCCATCGACGACGGTGTTGACGTGATCACCTACAGCGATGTCTTGCTTGAGGATGGCTTTGTGTGCGCGCACGCCCTGCACGGGGAGGACGCAGCCGGTGATTTCGGCGATGGTGGTGTTGCCGTCTGCTGAGGTGAACCAGCCGGTGTCGCCGACCTGTCCGCCGGAGTCGCCGTAGAAGCTGGTGTGGTCGAGGACGATTTCTACTTGATCTCCGGCCTTAGCTGAAGGCACGCCGGCGCCGTCTTTGACGATGGCGAGCACTTCGGCGTCGTTGGCGTTGAGCTGCTTGTAGCCGAGGAAGTCGGTCTTGGCGAGATCGCGGAAGACGGGGCTGGCGGATTTCTGGCTGCCGCCTTTCCAGCTGGCGCGGGCGCGGGATTGTTCTTCTTCCTTGGCGCGCTCAAAGCCCTCTTGGTCGAAGGCAATGCCTGCGTCGCGGGCTGCGTCAACCATGAAGTCCCGCGGAAGGCCGAAGGTTTCGTACAGGTGGAAGGCCCTTCTTCCTGTAAACCGCGATTCATCAAACGCTGAGACGATCAAATTCACGGCAAGCGGCCCGATTGGTGCACCCGTCTCGTCTGCAGCCTTGGTAAGCAGCGTTCTCAGAGAAAGAGACTCGGGCGCCGTAGTCAACCTCGGATTGGTGAGGACGGAAGAGGCGGTCCGGTATGCCTTTTCAGCGTTGTCTCCATCTGGCCAGTGTTCTCTATAGAACTCTCTCGACCGAGGATCGGCAGCAATTTGCTGGAGGAGCTCGTTGAGACCGATCTTGAGCACACGGTCGAACTGCCTTTCCTCGGCTTCGACCACCTTGACGATGCGCGGCGCGGATTCGATCAGTTCGGGATAGGCACGCTGCATCAGATCACGGACGGCGTAGACCATCTGGCCGAGGAACGGCTTCTCCAGCCCAAGTAATCGCCCATGGCGGATGGCGCGGCGCATGATCTTGCGCAGTACATAGCCGCGGCCTTCATTCGAAGGCAAGACGCCGTCGTTGATGAGGAACGTAGTTGCCCGCGAGTGGTCGGCGATAATGCGAAGCGAGGCTTTCTTTTGATCTGAAAGGCCTTCGATCATCATCCAAGAGTCGTCACCCTCACGAATCAGGTCCCAAGCTTCATCGACTAGGGGTCGAAACAAATCAGTCTCAAAGTTGCTGATCTTGTTTTGCAGTACCGCGGCTACGCGCTCGAGGCCCATGCCGGTGTCGATGGAGGGCTTGGGGAGCGGGGTTAGCTTGTAGGTGGTTGCCTTGGTGGCGGGATCGACGATGGCTGACCGGTCGAACTGCATGAACACGAGGTTCCAGATTTCGACGTAGCGGGCTTCGTCTTTGCCGAAGGGCAGATCGACGCCGGGGGTCTCGGCGGCTTCGAGGCCCATGTCGTAGAAGATTTCGGAGCAGGGGCCGCAGGGGCCGGTTTCGCCCATCTGCCAGAAGTTATCCTTTAGCCCGTACTGGAAGATGCGCTCTTTAGGGACGCCGGTCTCGATCCAGAACTGCTCGGCTTCGTTGTCGCGGGGAACACCGTCGGCACCTTCGAAGATGGTGACATAGAGACGGTCTTTAGGGATGCCAAACCACTCGGGGCTGGTGACCAGCTCCCAGGCGAAGGCGATGGCGTCGCGCTTGAAGTAGTCGCCGAAGCTGAAGTTGCCCAGCATCTCAAAGAATGTATGATGGCGGCGGGTGAAGCCGACATTCTCAAGGTCGTTATGCTTGCCGCCGGCGCGGACGCACTTCTGACTCGTGGTCGCGCGGGAGTAGTCGCGCTTTTCCGCGCCCAGAAAAAGGTCCTTGAACTGATTCATTCCCGCATTGGTGAACAGCAGTGTGGGATCGTTGGCAGGCACCAGCGACGAAGAGTGCACACGGCGGTGGCCCTTGGTCTCAAAGAAGCGCAGAAACAGCTCGCGAATTTCGTTTCCCGTGCGGAATTGCATGTCTTTACCAGTGTAATCGGCAAGCCCGAACGACAGAAAACCGGTAACAAATCGGCTGGATCTGCATCTCATGAGTGCGTCAACAGGAGAGGTCAATGGACAGATTCGCGTTGCTTGCGCTACTCGAAGCAAAGCCGGGCAAGGAAAAAGAAGTTGAGGAGTTTCTGAAATCGGCACAGCCGCTGGCCGTACGTGAGGCCGGCACAAGCACCTGGTACGCCATAAAACTGGGGCCGAACAAGTTCGGCATCTTCGACACCTTCAAAGACGAAGCCGGCCGCAACGCCCACCTCACGGGCGACATCGCCAAGGCGCTCTTTGCGAAGGCGGAAGAGCTGTTTTCGACGGCGCCGCAGGTGGAGAAGGCGGAGATTCTGGCTTCGAAGGCTCCGGGCGCGTAGTTTTCACAGGCTGCAGCCCGCGATCGCAGTTTGCCGTCGAATAAAGCATGGATGCTTACCGGCGGGGCCGGATGTATCGGCGTGCTTTGTTGAAGACTGGCCTTGCTGCATGGCTTGGAATGGCTGCGATGGCGGCTGCGCAGCCGGGGCATAATCTGACGATCGTGGCATCGCGGGAGCTGAAAACTGGCGGCGGCACAGTGCAGGTTGACTTCGCCGCCGGGCCGATGGACCTGTCGCAGGACACCATCTTTGGGCATGTGCAGGCTGCGGCTGCGGCGATTACTGAGTATTATGGCCGCTTCCCTGTTGAGCGCGCGCGGGTGCTGATTGTGCCTGTGCCGGATCGAAGCGGCATTGTGCAGGGAACGACGTGGGGCGACATGGCGGGATGGCCGGGCATGACGCGATTCCGCATTGGGCAGCATGCGACGACGGATGATCTGAAAGACGACTGGATGATGACGCATGAACTCGATCACATGGCGTTCCCTTCGCTGCCCGACGATCAGCATTGGATGGAAGAGGGGCTGGCCACGTACGTCGAGCCGATTGCGCGCGTGGAGTCGGGAGAATTGAAGCCCGAGCAGATATGGCACGACATGGTGCGCGACATGCACAAGGGCGAGCCCGTCGAGAGCGACCAGGGGCTGGACCATACGCATAGCTGGGGACGCACGTACTGGGGCGGGGCGATGTTCTGCCTCGTGGCGGATGTGGAGATTCGCCGAGAGACGCACAACAAGAAGGGCCTGCGAGATGCGCTGCGGGCGATCGTGGCGCAGGGCGGGACCATCGATCATGAGTGGCCGCTGGACAAGGCGCTGTCGATTGGCGACAAGGCGACGGGAACGCACGTGCTGACCGAGCAGTATGCGCAGTGGAAGGATGCGCCGGTGACGGTGGACCTGGATAAGCTTTGGGAGGAGCTTGGCATTCGATGGAACGGCGGTGCGGTTGAATTTGTGGATGGCGCGCCGCTGGCGAAGGTACGTGAGGCGATTGCGCATGACTGATCACCCGGGCCTGAAGGCCCATGCTCCATCCGAACGGGGCCGAGAGAGGGTTCGTGCTATCCCACTCATGACGCGATGAAACTGCGTCATGAATGGGGCACCCAGGCTCAGGATGACACGCGCGTTATTGTTTGCAGATGATCGGAATTTATTCGCATTTGGGGTCTTCTTCGAGGTTGTCGAGGGCGGAGAGGGATTCGTCGGGGATGTTCCACTGGCGGAGGATTTTGTAGATGACGCTGGTGGAGAAGCCGGCGGCTACTAACCGGCGCATGACGCGGGCCGTTTCTTTTTCATTTACGGGTTTGCGGATGCGTTTGCGGTCGAGGTGCTGGCGGGCGAGGGCTTCCTCGTCGGTGTCGGCGTAGCGGGCTTCGACGGCGTCGGTGATGATCTGCCGCGAGACGCCTTTCTGGGTAAGGTTCTGGCTGACGCGGCGCTGGCCGAGCTTCTCATTCTGCTGACGAAGGCGTGCGTAAATCTCGGCGTAGGCGGCGTCGTCGAGGTAGCCGTTTTCCTTGAGGCGGGCGATGGTGGCGTCGATGATGGCGGTGCCGCGATCGCCGGGTTCGACACGCATGCGCATGAGGCGGCGGAGTTCAGCCTCGGTGCGCATGTGGCGGCCGAGGGCCTTGATGGCGTAGTCGTAGAGGCCGGATTCGTTGAGGTGCGGCTTGGGCTTCACGGGATGCGATCAGTGTAGTTCAGTTGAAGTGAAGCCGGGCGGGGTTCGTGCAATCCCACTCATGACGCGATAAAACTGCGTCATGAATGGGGCACCCGGGTTTGTCGGGTGATTTATGTCTTTTATTGCCCCTGCTCTTTCGGTTTTGTCCACTGGTCGACCCAGTCGTTGACGGTTTTCCACCAGAGCTGGCTGTTCTGGGGCTTCAGGACCCAGTGGCCTTCGTCGGGGAAGTAGAGCATTTTGCTGGGGACGTGGAGGAGCTGGAGGGTGTCGAAGAGCTGGTAGCCTTCGCTGACGTCGAGGCGGTAGTCGAGCTGGCTGTGGATGACGAGCGTGGGCGTCTTGAAGTTTTTGGCGGAGAGCGATGGGGACCATTTACGGAAGGGATTCTCGCTATCGGGTTTGCCGTAGTAGTCCCAGGGATGGCCTTTGAACTCCCAGATGTTGAACCAGTCTTCTTCGGTGGAGCCGAAGGCGGATTCGGCGTTGAACATGCCGTCGTGGGAGACGATGCACTTGAAGCGGTTGGTGTGGCCGAGGACCCAGTTGGCCATGTAGCCGCCGTAGCTGGCGCCGAGAGCGCACTCGCGGGTTTTGTCGATGAAGGGGTAATGCTGCTCGGTGTAGGTCAGTCCGGTCATGAGGTCGGTGAAGGGCTTGCCGCCCCAGTCGCCGTTGACGCGATCGACGAAGGCCTGACCGTAGCCGGTTGACCCGCCGGGATTGATCATGACGACGACGTAGCCGTTGGCGGCGAAGAGTTCGGCGTTCCAGCGGTAGGACCAGGAGTCGCCCCACGCGCCCTGCGGGCCGCCGTGGATCAGGAATTTGACGGGGTATTTTTTATTGGGGTCGAAGGCGGGGGGCTTGATGAGGAAGCCTTGGACCTTGGTGCCGTCGGCGGCGGGGAACCAGAAGGACTCGAGCGGGGCTTGGTCGAGTTGGGCTAGGAGAGCGTCGTTGAGGTGAGTCAGTCGATATACATCAGCCACTAGACAACACTCACCAAATCGGCCCTTTGCATCGCGCCCCTCGACGATTGTAGGAGAAGGATCGATTCTTACCACCTCTGCTGGTCGATCAACCTTCATCTGAACGGCGACCAAGAGCCCTTTATCTGAAGGCATTGCGTAAAGGCCGTTGAACTCTCCGAGTAGATTTTGGCCTGACAGCGGTTCATCTTTCGGTGCTTCCCCGATGATTGGGCTATAACGATCTCCTTCCAAACCAACAGAGTAAAGAGCTGTCCCACCCTCCGATCCAGCTGCAACGAAAATCCACTTTGAATTCGCTGACCATACGAATTCGTCGACCCACTTGGTAAATTTTGGCAGCAGGTCTTTGGTTGTCTTTGCGGCGCGGTCGTAGAGGAGGAGTCGGAATTTGTCGCTTTCGTAGCCGGGGCGGAGTTGGCTGCGCCAGGCGAGGTATTTGCCGTCGGGGGAGTAGGCGGGGTTGAAGTCGCCGCCTTTCGATGTGCTTACCTTGACCGGCTTGGCTGCGGGGTTGGTGAGGTCGAGGGTGAAGATGTCGGCGTTGGTGCTGATGGCGGGCTCTTCGTCGAGGTTCTCAGTGAAGGCCAGCTCCTTCGAGTCGGGAGAGATAGCGAATCCGCCGCCGCCTTCGAGGGAGAAGGGCGGAACGTCGTGGGGATCGTTGGGCGTGAGGTCGCGAACGATTTGTGAGTCGACTGCAACGAGGAAGAGATGGGAACGCTTGTCGCCGGTGAAGTGGTTCCAGTGGCGATAGAGCAGATGAGTGAAAATCTGCGCCTTGACTTTACTGGAGGCCAGTGCTGCGTCGCGGTCCGCGTTGCACTTGTTTCCGGCGGTGGCGTCGGCTTCGGTCATGACGGGGCAGTCGGGATAGACGGCGGAGGTGAAAACGATGAATTTGCCATCAGGCGACCATTTGGCGTTGTCGGCTTCTGTAGCGATGGTTGTCAGTTTTTTCAAATTGCTGGTCGCGCCGGTGGCGGAGTCGAAGTCGGCTAGCCAGACCTGCTGGCCACCCTCGCGGCTGCTGGTGAAGAGAATGCGCTTGTTGTCGAGGGAGAACTGGAGGCCGTCGTCGCCGGGCTGGGCTACGGCTAGTTTGATGGGGTCGCCGCCGGCGATGGGCTGCAGCCACAACTCCGTTGTCTTAGTGTTTTGGTCCAGGTTCACGCTGGTGACGGAGTAGCCTAGCCATTTGCCGTCGGGGGAGACGGCTGTCGAGCCTAGACGCTTCATGTGCATCATGTCTTCGAAGGTCATGGGGCGTTTGGTTTGGGCTGGGGCAAGAGTGGCGGCGAGGAGGAGGGCGGTGATGAACTTATGCATGGCTTTTCTCGAAGGAGAAGTTTACATCTTGGGCTGGCGTCAAGGACAAAAGCAGGTCCTTCGACTCACTGCGCTACGCTACGTTCGCTCAGGATGACGAGCACTTTTTTGGGGGGATGGGCAACAAAAGCAGGTCCTTCGACTCTCTTCGCGACGCTCCGTTCGCTCAGGATGACGCGCATTTTTTTGGGGGGGGGAATGGGCAACAAAAGCAGGTCCTTCGGCTCACTGCGCTGCGCTGCGTTCGCTCAGGATGACGCGGTGGTGTGGGGGAGGGTGAAAGCGGGAATTGTGGCTGCGCTGAGGTCTTCCCATGTGGGATTGGTTCTTTCGATGATGGCTATCTTTTTTGCACGGGTCCAGCCTTTCAGCTGCTTTTCTCGGGCGATTGCTTTTATTGGGCCTTCGAAACGTTCGAACCAAACGAGGCGGTCACAGTTGTATTTTGCGGAAAAACCTTCGTGCAGCTTGTGTTTGTGCTGGTGAACGCGGAGCGCGAGATTGCTCGTAATTCCGATGTAGAGCGTGCGGCTTTTGCTGGCGATGATGTAGGTGAAGTAGCTGCCCATTTGCATGGGGGGAGCTTAGAAGGTCGGCGTTTAGAAAGATGTGATGGGGGATGCAGTTGAGGAAAGCAGGTCCTTCGACTCTCTTCGCTGCGCTGCGTTCGCTCAGGATGACGGGCATTTTGGCGGAAACACTCAGGATGACGGGGTCATTTTACAAGCGATTACTTGCTTCAGGCGGCTTGGAGTTCTAACAGAATGCCGGCGCCTTTGGGTTCGAAGTTCATGGCGCTGGCTTTGCCGTTGTTTTCGCGGAGGATGCTGGCGCACATGCTGAGGCCGAGGCTGGTGGATTCGTCTCCGGCGGGCTCGGGGATGAAGGGATCGAAAGCGCGGGCGGGCACGGGGAATTTTGAGCCGGAGTGGGCGACGAGAATATTCACGTGGCCTTTCTCGGCAACGGCTTCGAGGCGAACGGTTCTCTCATTGGAAGTATCAAGTCGTTCGACCGCATCCATGGCGAACTGGAGGCAATAGAGAACGGCCTGGCGGACCTGCTGTGCGTTGCCGAGCACGCGAGGCAGGGCCGGCGCAATGTGGACGCGGAAATCGATGGAGCGCTGGACAAATTCGGAGCGATGGAGCTGTTCGAGGTCGTTGAGGAGCTCGGTGACGGAGATGGCTGCGATTTGATCTCCCTGGGGCCGCGAGATCCGGGCGAGGCTTTCGAGGGTGAGGCGCATGTGGCGTGCCTCGTTGAGGATGGCTTCGATGGCCTTGTGCGCCTGGGGACTGAGTTCTTCTGTTTCATCGAGCAGAGAGGCGTAGCCAAGGATGACGGTGAGCGGGTTGTTGAGCTGGCGGGTAACGTTGCCGGCGAGCTGGCCCAGACCTACGAATTTTTCGGCTTCGACGAGTTTCTCGAGCATCATGGTCTGGCCGCGGACCGACTGGAGCCGGGAGGCGAGCACCTCAAGCGGGAGCAGATCGACGGCGGTGATTGGCTCGGCAGGATTGTCAAGACCCGCGAGAAAGAGGGCGCCCTCAGTGGACGTACGACCGCGCAGGGGAATGGCTTGCACGGTAGTGAGCTTGAGACGGCTGAGGTCGTCCCCCGGAACCAGAAACGGGTTGAGATCGAGGCTGAAGGCAAGGCTGTGTTCGACGGCAGCGGGGCTGGAGCCGGGATCGAGGAATCCGGCGACGGGGATGCGAGCGACGAGTGCTTCGAGGCCGTTGACGGTGGCATCGTCGAATCCATCGGCCCCTGCGAGGCGGTAGCGGCCGGAGCTCTGCAGGAGGATGAGCGCGGTCTGCTTGAATCGGCTATTGGAAACGATGGACTGGCAGATTGAGGTGGCCTGGCGGTCGAAGTCGTCGACACGTCGGCGGGCGAGGTTGAGCCGGGTGTAAGCCTCCAGCTCTTCGCGGGCGTGGAGTTCGCGCTGATGGCCGGCCTGGTTGGCGGCAAGCTGATCTTCCAGGGCGAGAAGGATCAGGCCGATGGCGGCGACGACCTTGGAGAGAGCGAGGGCGCGAATGGTCCAGATGCCGGGCACGGCATGATGCAGCAAGGGTATCGTTTCTTCAATATTCAGCGACCAGGCGAAGAAGCCAAGGCTGGCCAGGATGGTTCCCAGCGAGAAGCGCCGGAAGACGTAGAACACGAGCAGGGCGGTGACGGCATGGATAGCGCACTCGACAAAGAAGAGCGGCAGGTCGCCTCCGACGCGGACGGAGATCCAGAGCCCGGCGGCGCCGAGGACGATGCAGAGGGCGAGCGGGATGGCCCGGGGAATGTTGCGATGCGAGATAGCCCATGCACATCCGGCGAAGAGAGAGAGTGCGCCGAGGGCCGGGAAGATGAGGAAGGGCCATCCGACAGGTGCCTTGCCAAGGTAGACGCCGTAGATGAGGAAGGCATACGCGATGAGAGGAATGACGAAGGGAACGGCATAGAGGATGCGGACCCGGCCGATGCGAAATCCGAGAGGAGACATCGAGGCCAGGAAGAGCGTGGAACTGACGAGCAGGGACGCCATCCCGATGGAGGCGATCCAGGGATGGGCGAGGCTGTTGCGGTAGTCCCACCAGCCGAGGTCATAGAACTGCAACATGCGGATAGTAGCGAAAAAGAAACCCAGGAACCAGAGAAGGGTGCGGGTATCGCGGAAGCGCACGTAGAGCTGAAGGAAGGCCGGCAGCAGGAGTACCGTGAGAACAAGCGCGGGAAGGTGATAGCTGTCCGGCATGGAAATGCGACTGTCTCCATCAACGTCTGCGTAGCGAAAAAGCAGCGTCAATCCTTGGACGCGGCGGGAGTAGCAAATATTCCCCGGGGGCTTTGCTCGCTATTGTTAATGAGTGAGCTTAAACCATTGATGCCGCGAGGTAAATGGCGAGTTGAGGAGGACGGACCGTGAAGCATCCTCCTTGAAAACAATTTGCCTGTGGTGGCGCTGCGCTTCGACAGCTTTGCCAAGCGAAGATTTTGCCGCCACCCGGGCCGGATGTATATACGTCTAATGTGGTAGCGGGACGGATGCGAGGGGTTGGCGCCGGAGCCTGGGCGATTGGACCCGGAGCAGCAGTGCGACGCAGAGGAGAAGTGCAACAGTGAGAAATCGATGGTGGTGGGCGCTGGCAGCCCTTGCAATGTTGGGTCTGACGGCGGGCGCGCAGTCAAACGACAGCTTTACGCCGATGCCGCTGGACTCGGGATTCGGGAGGCTGGATCTTACCGATCCGGCGACGCCGCCGGAGGAGATTATCAAGAAATTTGCGGCCAAGGAGAGCGAGTTCCAGGAGGCGCTGAATCACTATACCTATCGCCGGGAAGCGCGGGTGCAGACTGTCGACGACGACACGAACAAGGTGGACGGCGAGTGGTACCAGGTGGATGACGTGACCTTTGACCCGACCGGGCGGCGCATGGAAAAGACGGTGTTTGCCCCGGAGAGCTCGCTCGAGCGCGTGATGATGTCACCGTCGGACCTGCAGGATATTCAGAAGGGCTATCCGTTTGTGCTGACGATGGAGGCGATTGCCCAGTACGACGTGAAGTATGTTGGAAAGCAGCAGGTGGATGAGGTGAAATGCTACGTCTTCGACGTGGCGCCCAAGCAGATCGAGAAGAACAAGCGGTATTTCCTGGGGCGCATCTGGGTGGATGCAACGGACCTGCAGATCGTGGTGACGAACGGCCGGATGGTTCCGGATGACACCCGCAAAGGTAAAGAGGACCTTCATCCGCCGTTTATGACGTGGCGGCAACAGATTGACGGGCACTACTGGTTCCCTGTGTATACGAAGGGCGAGGGCACGCTGCACTTTTCCGGCGGGAGCGGCTACATGTCGCAGGACGTGCACATGCGCGACACGATTAAATACACCGACTACAAGCGGTTTGGCTCGACGATCAAGATCATCTACGACGGGCAGGACATAACGCAGAACGGACAGCAGAAGGGACAACCGGCAAAGCCGCAGGAGCAGGGTAAGCCGCAGAAGTAGTGGGCAGTGAACAAGTGAATACGTGAATACGTGAAACAGTGAATAAGTGAATACGTGAAACAGTGAACAGTTGGATTGTCGCTGATCGCTGGTTCGGTACGCACGGTTAGAAGCGCAGGGAGAGGCAGCTGAGGCCGCCGTCCATCTTTTGAAACTCGGACATGTTGAGGATGAGGGGGCTGAAGCCGCGCGCGATCAGTTCGCCATGGAGTTGCGGGAAGCCTTCGGCGACGAGGACGCGCCGATTCACGCGGACGCAGTTGGCGGCGTAGCTCTCGGCCGGCGGGACGCGCAGCAGGTTGAAGCGGGCGAACTGCGGGTTCGCAGCCATCTCTTCCATGACGACGAGGGTGTTGTCGCCGATGTAACTGATGCCGCTTTTCAGATGCAGGATGGTGGTCATCGCGCGGATGTCGATGGTGGAGGCAGTGTAGCCGAGCGCATTGAGATGGGCGGTGAGCTGGCGAGCGCCTTCCTGATTGGTGCGGTGCGAGACGCCGATGAAGAAGTGGTCTTCGGCTTCGCAGATGTCTCCGCCGTCGACGGTACCTGGGGGATCAATCTGAAACGTGCGGGAATAGTAGCGCTCGACGACGGGGCGGATGGCCGCGACTTCGCCTTCTCGGCTTGATGCGCCGGGCCGGGTGGAGATGGCCGCGTTCGGCGTGAGGATCGCTGCGTCTTCGACGAAGGTGGAGTCGGGGTAGCGCAGATCGGGATCGAGGATTGTGAGCGAGAGACCGCATTCGCGCAGGGCGTCGCAATAACGTGCGTGCTGGTGAAGAACTTCGTCAAAGTGGGGGATGCCGAGATCGACGGTGGTGAGGCCGTCGGCGAAGTTGCTGCCGGGGATGCGAACGATGGCGCGGGTAAACAAGCGCGAGGCTCCGTGGAAATGAATTGTGGGCCGGGTGCTTCAGTATACTTCGCGTCCTGCGGCAATGGGCAGGGTTAATTCCTCGTGGCGGAACGATCTCAATAGAAGAGGTATTTGCGCCAGCGGTCGTCGCCACGGCCGAGCATGCGCATGATCTGGCGGCTGGTGTGGAGCGAGAAGGGACGCGGCTCGCGGAGCAAAATCATGTCGTCGATTTCCGCGAGCATGCGATTGCCTTTGCAGCGATTGCAGGCATGACAGCAGGCGACAAGATTTTCCCAAGTGGAGTTGCCGCCGCGCGAACGGGGAATGACGTGATCGAGGGTGAGTTCGCCGGAGGGCAGGACCACGCCGCAGTACTGGCACTGGTTGCGATCGCGGAGCAGAATGTTTTTGCGCGAGAGGGCGCGGGTCTGGTGCGGAATGCGGCGATATTCAAGCAGGCGGATAACGGACGGCATGGCGATGCGGCTGCGCTGCGCGTGAAGAGTGAGGCCGTGCTCTTCTTCAGTGCGCGCGATGCCCTTGAGCACCAGCACGAGGGCGCGGCGCGCTCCGCAGATGTTGATGGGCTCGTAGGACGCATTGAGCACGAGCACCGGCATCTGCAGGATGTGGTTGGCGTGCACAGCCGTGTGCGTGCCTGACTCAGCAGCATAAGCGGCAGCGCGGGCGGCGGATTTTTGCTTGCGTGCGTGAATCATGGCTTTTCCCAGCGACATCCTATTCCCCTCGAGAAAAAGGTTGATGAGTAGATGACGATGATGAAGGCAAGCCTGCGAACTGTGAATCGCCGGCACCAGGAATCCCGGGTTGGACGCGCCTCAAATCGAATGGAATGCCCTGGTTGGTATGAATGCGGCGGGCGCGTGCGAGCGTGGCAACGTAGACGGAGGCCGCTCCTGCCCTGATGAGAGACTGGGCGGCAGCGCGTGCGGTGGCACCGGTCGTAAGAATGTCGTCGACAAGCAGGATGCTTTTGCCCTGCACTGCAGATGGATCGGAAACCTTGAATGCGCCGCGTACGTTCTGGCGGCGCTGGCGCGGCGTGAGGCCAGCCTGGCTCTCGGTGGAGCGCAGGCGCATGAGTGTGGTAGGCGCGAGGGTGAGATGCCAGTTGGGGTGCGACTTGTGCAGGGCTTCGATAGCGCACCTGGCGAGAGCACGGGCCTGGTTGAAGCCGCGCTCCCTGTGCTTGGTGCGATGGAGCGGTACTGGAATAACAAGCAGCTCTGTTGGCGCATCGCCAACAAGCTGGGCGATGGCGGACGCGAGCATTGCGCCTAGCCTGGTGGCGGCGGGTTGGATGCGGTCGTACTTGAGCGCGTGGATGGCTGCGCGCATGCGGCCATCGTAGGTGCCGAAGGAGACTGCGCGCGCGAACGATGGCGGAGCGAGGCGGCAGGCGCGGCAGAGATACGAAGTGGCGATGCCTTCGATGGGGGGCTGATCGAGGTTGTCGCCGCAACGCCGGCAGACGAGACCGCCATGAACAGGAATTTCAGCCCAGCAGGCATCACAAATTGGAGCGGAAGAGAGTTGCGGCAGCGGGGAGCCGCAGAGCGCACAGGGGGCGGGAAGGAGGGTTGAACCGATTGCGTCCAGAGGACTTCGAAGAACGCGCGCAATGGCGCGCCAACGGGATGTCTCCGAAAGTGGACCGTCGATCGTCAGTGAACCGTAGTTCCTGCGGAAGACGCACCTCACTGGGGCCGGCGCAGTTTCTCTCAAAGAACCGCAGCAGCGGCGCTACCTATATCTATAGCGATTGTGCGGATGTTTAGCAAGCCGGGTGCCAGATTTGACACCGCCGCCGCTTGCGTTCTCACGCGGTTTTATTGTTCGTCGATGGCGGTGAAACGGCTGGTTGGATAAGGAGATGAGTGCTTGTCCCGCGGGGTTCAGGCGGCGAACTTCTTGGGCTCGCCGCCTCATGGTTATTGAACTGCGAACGTGCGCATGCAGCAGCTGAGAGGTCGCGCAGACTATTCGCGTTCGCGAACGCTCTCTCGGTCGCGGTTGTCGTCGATGTGGCTATCGCGCTCGACAGGACGGTTGATCGCGTTGTTGACGGCATCACGAATATTGCCCACAGCCTTTTCCGCCTTGCCCTTAACCTGCTGGGCGGCGCCGTCGACCTGGGTCTGGGTGTCACCGGTCCACTCGCCTACCTGGCGCTTGGCACGGCCTGCTGCGTCATCGATGGTGCCTTTAATTTTGTCGTTGTTCATGTATTCACCTCCGTGGGGTCACGTACGTGTTGGTTGAAAAAAGCGCGCACATGAGTGCGCGCTTTTTGACTTCTTGAAAGGCGTGGGGCGCGGGTTGCGCTAGAGTGCGGCTCTTCGCCCGGAGATCAGCTGGATCACCAGAACGACGAGAGCGAGCACGAGCAGAATATGGATGAATCCTCCGAGTGTGTAGCTGGTGACAAGACCGAGCAGCCACAGAACAAGAAGGACTACGAAGATTGTCCAGAGCATAACTTACCTCCCGAAAACGCGGCGTATCTCTACAACAGGAACTTTGACGCCGCGCTGAATGGCGCAGGTTGTTTGCGAGTTGCAGATTCAGGCAGGAAAGATGGGTGCAACTACGCGAAGGCGATTGGCATCGGCGAGTTGGAGCTGTTGATTCTGCAAGTTCGGCGCAGGCAAGTACAGCGCCGCGGCCAACATCTGCATCACAGGATGGAGGTCGCGTACACCGGGACGACCTTTGTACAAACGATCTCTATCGATAATGGCGCGACTTTCCGGCGGCGATGTATCCGCTGCAGGTCGATGCGCACAACGACTTACAGAGTTACAGAGTTACAGAACGAAGGAGAGACTATGCTGTTGATTATTCTGATTGTGTTGATTTTGGTTTTCGGCTTCGGCGGTTACCGCATGGGCCCTGGCCTGGGCTACTACGGCGGAGGCGGCCTCAGCCTGATTTTGGTGATCGTGCTGATTCTGCTGCTGCTCAAGGTTATCTAACTGCGCAAGCGCAACATTGGATGCTGATCGCGCAAAGCAGGCGTGACGCTCTACTTTCAGATCGTTGCGCATTCGAAAGGCACGACCCCGATGCGGTACACTGCAACCCATCAGGGGGTCGTGCCTTTTGCGTTTTCGCGGTCTGGTTTTTGGTTGTGTAGTTTCGGGAATGATCGTCGGCCGCTGCGCACACTCTCAGACCGCCCCACCTCCACCGCAGAAGCCGGGAATGAGCAGCGGCATCGCGTCGGGCGTGCAGGCTGCGCCGCAGTACGACGCCGAGAAGCGGCCAATCACGGCCGGTGGCTTCGTCGATAAGGGCACGGTGGTCTTCGAGAACGACACCAAGGCCGCGGGCCTGTCCGGCTGGATCCACAAGATGGGGGTGCCGCAGAAGCAGTTCATCGTCGAGACGAACGGCTCGGGACTCTGCCTGATCGACTACAACAACGACGGGTGGCTCGACATCTACCTGGTAAATGGGTCGACCTTCGACGCTCTGGATGGGAAAGAGCCGACGCCGCACGCTGCCTTGTTCCGCAACAATCACGATGGGACGTTCACCGACGTTTCGAAGGAAGCCGGAGTTCAAAACGACCGTTGGGGCTATGGCTGCTCGGTTGCGGACTATGACAACGATGGCTGGCCGGATCTGTACGTCGGCAATTACGGGAAGAATCGGCTCTATCACAACAATCACGACGGCACGTTTACCGATGTGGCGGAGACGGCCAACGTAGCGCTGGGCAACTGGTCGCCGGGCTCTACGTGGGGCGACTATGACGGCGACGGCAAGCTCGATCTGTACGTTACCGGATATGTGCACTTTGACCGCGATAACCTGCCGATTGCAGGAACCAAGGCGGTGAATTACGCGTCGTGCCTGTATCGCGGCGTGAGCGTGAACTGTGGTCCGCGCGGGTTGCCGGGAGAGCCGGATCACCTGTTCCACAACGATGGAAACGGGAAGTTCACGGATGTGACGGTGAAGGCGGGCGTTGAGGACAAGGACAAGTATTACGGATTCAGCACCATCTTTGTGGACATCAACAATGACGGGAAGCCAGACCTGGTGGTGGGCAATGACTCGGAGCCAAACTATCTCTACATCAATAAAGGCGATGGGACGTTCGACGATCAGAGTTATGTTTCAGGGTTTGCGCTGAACAAGGATGGGCGCGAGATCGCGTCGATGGGGATTGCCGCGGGCGACTACGAGAACAGCGGGCTGATCGACTTTTACGTGACGGATTTCGGCGACGACTACAAGGTGCTGTTCCATGACGACGGCGATGCGAGCTTTACCGATGTGAGCTACAAGGCAGGCGTGGCGCAGACGACGATTCCGTTTGTGGGCTGGGGCGATGGGTTCCTTGATTTTGACAACGACGGATGGCTCGACCTTTTTGAGACGAATGGGCACGTGTATCCCGAAGTGGACCAGCACGACTGGGGAACCACGTTTGCGGAGCGGCCGCTCCTGTTTCATAACGTTCCGGACGGAACGGGCAAGGGGCGGAAGTTTGAGTATGTGCCGCCGGTAAAGGGCTCGGGGCTGGCGGTGGTGGTCCCGGGGCGTGGGGCGGTGTTTGGCGACCTGTTCAACGACGGGAAGATCGATGTGGTGATCAACCCGGAGGATGGGCCGCCGGTGCTTTTGAAGAATGTGAATCCGGATCATCATCATTGGGTGGAGATGGGCTTGGTGGGCGGACCGAAAGGCCCGCGGGATGCGACATGCGCGACGGTGTATCTGACGGCAAACGGGATGCGGCAGCGCCGGGATGTGTTGTCGAGTGGAAGCTACATTTCGGCGAACGACCGGCGGCCGCACTTCGGGCTGGGCGAAGCGACGGATGCGGGGACGGCGGAGATTCACTGGCCTTCGGGCGCGAAGGAGACGTTGAAGATTCCTGCAGTGGATCGGATCTACACGATCGAAGAGGGCAAAGGGATTACGGGAGCGCTGTGCGGGGGGAAGCCGTGCGCTGATCCGAGGGCGCCCGATGCAGCCGCAAACGCCGGCAAAAAGTAAGTCATGCGAATTGCGCCTACCGTTGTTGCGTTGGTTGCTGTTCCGCTGATTGCTGTGTCACCGCAGCGGGCAGGTATGGCACAGACGGCCACGGCAAAGCAGGAGCAAAAAGCGAAACCGGTGCAGGCCGGGCAACAGAGCGGGATGGGGGGCATCTCGTCGGCGGGGTCGTTTGCGCCGGTGTATGACGCGGAGAAGCGACCGATCACGGCGGGCGGGTTCGTCACGAATGGCACCGTGGTGTTTGAAGATGCGACCAAAGGTGCGGGGCTCGGCGGCTGGCAGCATGTGATGGGCACGAAGACAAAGAAATACATCCTGGAGACGGATGGATCGGGCGTCGGACTGATCGATTACGACAACGACGGGTGGCTCGATATCTACCTGGTGAATGGATCGACGTACGATGCGCTAACTGGCAAGCGGACGCCTCCACACGCTGCACTGTTTCACAACAATCACGACGGCACGTTTACCGATGTGGCGGCGAAAGCGGGAGTAACGAACGATCGCTGGGGATTCGGGGTGGCAATCGCGGATTATGACAACGACGGCTGGCCGGATATTTTTGTCTGCAACTTCGGGAAGAACCGGCTGTACCACAACAATCACGACGGCACGTTTACCGACGTGGCGGAGAAAGCGGGAGTAACGCTGGGCAACTGGTCAGACGGCGCGACGTGGGGCGACTACGACGGCGATGGGCGACTGGATTTGTTTGTGTCGGGATACGTGCATTACGACGTGAATCATCAGCCTGATCCGGCGAATGGCGATGTGCCTTTCGGCGATTGCCAGCTGCATGGGTTTCCGGTGATGTGCGGGCCGCGCGGACTGCCGGGCGAGCCAGATCACCTGTTTCACAACAACGGCGATGGAACGTTTACGGACGTGAGCGCGAAGGCGGGCGTCGCGGACCCAGGGCACTACTACGGGTTCACGGCGATTTTTGTGGATGTGAACAATGACGGGAAGCCTGACCTGCTGGTGGCGAACGATTCGAATCCGAATTATCTGTATTTGAACAAAGGCGATGGGACGTTCGCGGATCGCAGCTATGTGTCGGGATTCGCTCTGAACAACGATGGGCGCGAGATCGCTTCGATGGGGCTGGCCGTCGGCGACTACATGAACAATGGGCTCGTGGATCTGCTGGTCACGGATTTCTCCGACGATTACAAGACGCTCTACCATGACGACGGCGACGCAAGCTTTACCGAGGTGGGCAGCGAGGCGGGAATCGCGCAGATTCCCGTACCGTTTGTGGGATGGGGCGACGGATTTATCGATTTCGACAACGATGGCTGGAAAGACATCATGATGATCAACGGGCACGTGTATCCGCAGGTGGATGAGCACGACTGGGGAACCACGTTTGCGGAACGTGCGTTGCTGTTTCGTAATCTGCACAACGGGAAGTTTGAATACGTGCCGGCGGTAAAGGGATCGGGGCTGGCTACGCTGACCTCAGGACGCGGAGCTGCGTTTGGCGACCTGTTCAACAGCGGGAAGATGGACGTGGTGATCAATCCCATCGAAGGGCCGCCGGTGCTCTTGAAAAACGTGAATCCGGACCATCGTCGCTGGGTGGAACTGAAGCTGGTCGGTGGCGAGAAGAGTCCGCGGGATGCGGTGGGCGCTACGGTGTATCTGAGCGCGAATGGCGTCAGGCAACGCGAGGATGTGATGAGCGGGGGAAGCTACATTTCATCGAACGACCAGCGGCCACACTTCGGGCTGGGCGATGCGACGGATGCGGGAACGGCGGAGATCCATTGGCCTTCGGGCGCGGTGGAGAAGGTGAGGCTGCCGGGGGTGGATCGAATTTTCACGATCACCGAGGGAAAAGGAATTACGGGTATGCTGTGCGAGAAGCAGCCGTGCGGGACGAAGGCGCGCAAAGTGGGGACCCACAAACCTTAGGGGCGATCTGAAAAGCGGGTCCTTCGACTCCCCTTCACTTCGTTCCAGGTCGCTCAGGATGACGAGTTTTTGTGGAAATTTAGAGAAAAGCAGATTTGGCCGGCATCGCCGGGTGGATTCTGCTGCGCCCTGGATTGAATCCACCCGGCATGCGCGTCCGGCTGGTGTCGCCGGAGATGCCGCGCTAAAACACTCCCGCCAAGAAGCTTTCGGCATGGTGCTCGGGAAGGTGTTTGACGCCACATTCGGCAAGCACGGCCGGAGATAGCGTGATGACCGGGCAATGCGAGTGCGCCAGTACTTTATAGACCACGCCGTGACGGGTAATCGCTGCGAAGGCGGAGGCACCGTGTGCGCCGAGAACGATGAGGTCGGCTTGCTGGGCACGGCTCTGATAGAGCAGTTCCTCGGTCGGGTCGCCGGGAACGACGATGGTCTGGACGGAGATCCGATCGCGCAACTCGCCGGGAATCAGGCAGAGGAGATCGGTCTCGATCTCTTCGATCGTACGGTCGGCAAGGATTTCGGCACGATCCTGGGGGCGAATAACATGCTGCAGAACCAGGCGCGCATTGTGCTGGAGGGCGAGCTCGGCGGCGAAGGTTGCCACGACGTAGCTGCTCTCGATGAGGCTGACGGCCGACAGAATGGTGCGAGTGGCGAAGTTGCGATAGGCGCCGTCGACGACTTCGGGTCCGATGATGAAGACCGGGACGTTCGCAGTGCGTAGAACGGCCTCGGCGACGGAGCCGACAAGAAGCTTGCCGATGGGGCCGGGCGAGTGGGTGCCCATGACAATGCGGTCAACGAGGCGCTCGCGGAGATAGCCGAGAATCTGGTCGGCCGCGAGGCCGGGGCGCACTACCACTTCGCAGGTGACACCGGACTGACGTGCACGCTGGACAAGGGGCTCGAGATGCTGGACTTCGGAGCGGGCGGCAGCAGCGTAGTCGTAGTAGCGGATACCCGAGGTTTCGGAGGCAGCCACGACCAGCGTGTCGTAGGCGTGAAATACCACGAGGTCGGCGGCGAATTCCCTGGCCTGTGCGAGAGCGAAGTTGAAGGCGCGCTCATTGGCAGGGATCTCAGAAGCAAAGAGGATGGTGGAGGGTTTGCTCCAACCCGGCTTGATGGCCATGGGGAACCTCCTTCGAGTGCTTAAAGATATTAGGCTGCTTGCAAAGTGCGATCAGTGCTATGTACTACACGACTAAGTGATTTAAATCACCAGCTGAGTCGGCAGCTGCGTCGGACAGGTTTTCCCGATCCTCAACCCAGCAAGACGAGCGGACAACGCGGGAGGATCACCTCGTTGACTTGGATTCTGTACTCATGCAAGAAATTTGTCCAGCAAGGAAAACGCTTGCTGGGATGAATTGTTCAATTATTTGGTGATCTGAATCACAGATTGACCTATCTCGAAGGTGCTCTTCTGTATGGGAAGCAAGGCGTTCTCCGCGCCGAGGAGGTTGGAAGGTTCATGCAACAACAACCGATGCATCACATACCGGCCCGTGGTGGTTTGAACTATGACGAGGCGCCATTTCTGGCGATCTGGGAGGTCACGCAATCCTGTGACCTGGCGTGTAAACATTGCCGGGCAGCAGCACAACCGATTGCGCATCCCGATCAACTGAGCACAGCAGAGGGCAAAGCGCTGATCGACCAAATTGCGGAGATGCACATTCCGATTTTTGTGTTTACGGGCGGCGATCCGCTGAAGAGGCCGGACGTTTTTGAATTGATCCGGTATTCGGCGGAGAAGGGTGTGAAGGTGGCGGTGACGCCGAGCGCTACTCCGCTGCTGACGCGCGATGCGATCTTCAAGATGAAGGAAGCCGGCGTGGTTCGGCTGGGAATATCGCTGGACGGGTCATCGCCGGAGATTCACGACAATTTCCGCGGATTGCCGGGGGCCTTTGCGCGGACGATCCAGGCCGTGGAGTGGGCGGGCGAAGCGGGGCTGCCGATCCAGGTACACACGACGATCAGCCGGCACAATGCGGATGATCTGGACAATTTGTGCGCGCTGTTTGAGAAGCTGAACATCGTGATGTGGAATGTATTCTTTCTCGTTCCGGTGGGACGGGGGCAGTTGGGCGATCTGCTGAGCGGCGAAGCGTTTGAAAAGGTGTTCGGAAAGATTTACGAGCTGTCGAACCGGGTGAGCTTCCAGATCAAGACGACGGAGGCAATGCACTACCGCCGCTACCTGCTGCAGCATAACCTGCAGGAGCGGAAGATGGGGCACGGTGCCGGCCATCCGCAAGGGGTCGCGCGGGAATATGAGCCCGGCGCGCCTGAGGCTGATGCAAAGACGCGAACATCGAACTGGATGACACGGCGTGTGAACGATGGCAAAGGTTTCCTGTTCGTGTCGCACGTGGGGAACGTGTATCCGAGCGGATTTTTGCCCATTCATGCGGGGAATATTCGCGAGAGGCCGCTGGCCGATATCTACCAGAATGCTCCAATCTTCAAGGCATTGCGCGATACGAAGCAGCTTGAGGGCAAGTGCGGAGCCTGCGAGTACAAGGAAATTTGCGGCGGGTCGCGTGCAAGGGCCTATGCGGTAACAGGCGATCCCCTGGCGCAGGAGCCGTGCTGCATTTATCTGCCGAAGGGCTGGGTTCCGACGGATACGCCAACGAAGTGCCAGCCGGAGTTTACGGGTCCGCTGGTGTCGCTATAAATATTTAGATTAGTTTTCTTGGGGGGGATCAGGCCGGGACGATGAGTCCCGGCCTGATGTTTTTTGCGAGCCGAGAGTCGCTTGGATCGAAGTCACACAGGATGGCGTTATTACTGGCATGGTCCGCCGCCTAAGCCCTCCCGGAGGGTGTAGAGGTAAGCAAAGGAGGTGTTCCATGGAGATTCGTACGATCGGTATTGATTTAGGGAAGACAGTGTTTCACTTTGTAGCCGTC
>NZ_JBAUUO010000159.1:0-6012 GCF_049582745.1 Occallatibacter sp. | reverse complement strand
GTAGTCATTATGGTGTGACCGGCTCGATGCGCTAGTCGTGGGTTAGGCTGAGTTTGTTAAGAACTTTAGTCCAGAGCCACAAGCGGAGGGAACCGGTCATGACTGAGAAGTTACGATTTTTGGGTTTGGATGTCCATGCCGAAACGATAGCTGTAGCAGTTGCGGAACCTGATGGCGAGGTTCGCAGCCTGGGAACGATCGCCAACCGGGAAGATTCGATTCGTAAGTTCATCCGCAAGCTTGGTTCGCCGGAGCAGTTGCGAGCCTGCTATGAAGCCGGCCCGACGGGTTTCGTACTTTACTGGCAACTGACGCAGTTGGGCGTCAAGTGCGATGTGGTGGCGCCGTCGCTGGTTCCGAAGAAGCCTGGGGACAAGGTCAAGACTGATCCGCGGGATGCGTTGAAGCTGGCGCGCAGTCATCGCTCCGATGATCTGACCGCGGTGTGGGTGCCGGATGAAGCTTCAGAGGCATTGCGCGATCTTGTCCGGGCGCGGGAGGCTGCCAAGCAGGATCAGTTGCGCGCGCGACACCGGTTGACCAAGTTGCTGCTGCGTACGGGCCAGCGTCCTCCGCTGGGAGTGAAGGCGTGGACGGCGCGATACATGGAGTGGGTCCTGAAGGTGCGCTATACGCATCCGGCGCGGGAGGCCACGTTGCTCGATTGTCTGAATGAAGTCGAGCACATGGCGGCACGTGTCACGCGGTTGGAAAAGTCGATTGTGGAAGTGATTGAGCTGGCTCCCGCGTCGATGCGGGAAGTGGTCCGCGGTTTACAGGCATTGCGTGGCATTGCACACATCTCGGCCGTCACGATTGCCGTCGAGCTGGGCAACATCACCTCCCGCTTCGAGGGCGCGCGGGACTTGATGGGTTATAGCGGAGCATTTCCGAGCGAAGACTCCAGCGGCAAGCGCATCCGAAGAGGAGGCATTACCAAGTCAGGCAACGCGCATCTCAGACGCATCGTGGTCGAATCGGCCTG
Source organism: Occallatibacter sp. (assembly GCF_049582745.1). Lineage (GTDB taxonomy): Bacteria > Acidobacteriota > Terriglobia > Terriglobales > Acidobacteriaceae > Telmatobacter. Next base: position 5,027 of record NZ_JBAUUO010000159.1, on the reverse strand, counting down.
GAGCTATCGACATCTGCCCCGCGTCGGAGCCAAGCTGCGCAAACGACAACAAGGGCTTCCCGCAGAGATCACCGAGATTGCATGGAAAGCGCAGATCCGCCTGCATAAGCGCTACATGGCGCTGACGGCCCGGGGCAAGGATCAGAGAAAGACCATGACGGCGGTCGCGCGCGAACTGCTGGGCTTTATCTGGGCCATCGGGATCAAGGCCGAAGCGATCGCCTCCAAGCAACAAATGGCGGCGTGAGAGAAATCGAAAGAGCAAAAGCAAAAACTTTCCAGATAAGGAAAAAGCAAAAACAATCAACCCATGAACAGCGTTATCCAACTCGAGGACAAGGTCAGCCGCAGCCGGAGCAAGCACGAAGGAGAATCCTCGGCGGAAATTTGCGACAGGCTCAGCCGGACTCGCGTTAGTAGTCAGAGGCAGCTCCCGACGGATCATGATTATGCGGTTCCGACCCGCGAATATCAGCTTGATCAATCGTCGCCATTACCTGCCACGGCTGCTGCTGACCTTGTCCTCGAAAGGGAAAAAGCAAGAAACAAAACAAAAACCACCCCAGCGATTCGAAGATGTTGACAGGGTCACACCATATCAGATTTCCGATCATCCCCCACTCTGGGTATAGTGCCTGCAGTGGCTTCCCCTTCAGAGGTCATGCAATGGCAAGACGCACTCGCACCTCCTGCGCTCACCTCTTCATTGCGGTTCCGCTGGCCTTCGCTTGCGGCATCATCCCCGCGGTTTCTGAGGCTCCCTCCGATGGAGCCGGGCACGAAGTGCGCGGATCTCTGGGCCCCGCAGTCCTGCCCCTCTATGGACCCTGGAAGTTCATGATCGGTGATTCGCCGGCCGATCCTTCTACCCGGCAACCGCTGTGGGCGCAGCCCGGCCTTGACGACTCCGCTTGGGAAACGGTGGACCTTACCCCCGCGAAGGATGCCTACGAACCCGTTGGCGGCTACACGGGATACGTTCCTGGATGGTCGGCCCGTGGGCATGCCGGCTACGCGGGCTTCGCATGGTATCGGATGCAGGTTCACCTCAGCGCGCCTCCCACAGGCAATCTCGCGTTGATGGGACCCTCTGTTGTCGACGACGCCTATCAGGTCTTCGTAGATGGAAGACTGCTGGGCTCCTTCGGCGACTTCACCGCCAACCATCCGCCCGTTATCTATTCCTCGCAAGCCAGGATGTTCCCCGTTTCCCAGACGTCCCTTGCGAAATCTGACTCTCCCACCCTCCTCGTGGTCTTCAGAGTGTGGAAACAGCGCGGAGAAATCGTTCCCGATCCCGAAACTGGCGGCTTGCGAGCCGCACCTTTGCTTGGCGATGCCGGAGTCATCGCGGCTGAAATCCAATTACAGAAACTTGACGCCTTTCGTTCCGCCTCTGCTTACGTTCTTGGAACTTTCCTGTTCGCGATTGCCTCCATCGTAGCCTTCAGCCTGCTTCTGTTCGATCGCTCCGATCGTGTCTATTCCTGGATGGGCGCCGTCTTTCTGCTGATGTGTCTGCTGAATCTCCTCGTCGCTGACTCCTTCACGAACCAGCACCAGAGCATTCTGACCAATCGCATTCTCACCGACTGCATCCTGGCGCCTCTGATCTTCGGCGGCTGGGTGATCATCTGGTGGCTGTGGTTCGGTCTACGCAGGCCAGCTGGGCTCCCGCGGGCCGTAGTCTTGATCAGTCTCTTGCTGATGATCTCCTACCGCATCGGTGACGTATCACTTCCCTCAATTACCCAGCCGGTGGCGGCTGCATTCCACTACGTTTCGCTGGCCCTGCGATTGATCCTGTTCGCGCTGATCTTATGGATCGTCCTTCAAGGTATTCGCAGGCAGGGACTCGAAGGTTGGTTGGTCTTGCCGGTAATTCCCCTCGAAGGCCTGGGAATGTTCTGGCCCGAGTTGTCGTCCTTGAACGTTCCCGTATTCTGGTACCCCTTCGGTCTCACCATCTTTCTCGGCCAGCTTTCCAGTCTCATTCTGCTGGCTGCAATGGCGCTCCTCATGTTGCGCCGCCTGTTGCTTTCGATTCGCCGTCAACGATTGATGGCACTCGACGTGAAACAGGCGCAGGAGGTACAGCAGGTTATTCTGCCGGAACTCCGTACCGAACTTCCCGGGCTTACCATCGAATGCCAGTACCGCCCGGCTCGCGAGGTTGGGGGTGACTTCTTCCAGATCATTCCCCACAAATCCGATCGCAGTTTGCTGATTGTCGCTGGCGATGTCACGGGAAAGGGTCTCAAAGCCGGAATGCTGGTTGCCCTGCTGGTGGGAGCCGTTCGCAGCACGGCAGAGTTGGATTCAGAGCCAATGTCCGTTCTGCACGTGCTCAATCGCCGCCTCATGGGACGAGCAGATGCACAGGCGACATGCCTCGCGCTCCGCATCGCAATCAATGGCGCCGTAACTTTGGCCAATGCCGGACACCTGCCGCCTTATCTCAACGGAGATCCTCTCCCCATGGAGGGCGCCCTGCCACTAGGCATGATTGAGGAGCCGGAATTCTCTGTAATGCAGTTCCATTTGCAGCCAGGGGACAAACTCGTGCTCATCTCCGACGGTATCGCCGAAGCGACAGACGCGGAAGGCCATCTCTTCGGCTTCGAACGCGTACACGGGCTGTTGCGCACCGGCACCGGCGCAGCGGAGCTTGCCGACGTCGCACAAACCTTTGGCCAGGAAGACGACATCAGCGTCATCTTCATAAGCCGCAACGCCGTCCAAGATCCGTCCATTGTGTGAGTTGAACCCAACGCTCCGATCCAATTATGCAATTGCCAGATTCAAGGTGTCAGAGGCGCGCTCCGGCTGCTTCACGATCGCATGCGACCACGGACCGCTTTCTCCCGTCTCTAGAAGTGTGCCCCGGCCGCGTCACGGTCGCGGTAGCCCATAGGCAAATAGGAAACCTGCCTTTCATCTGCACGGAGAGACTGAAGAAAATGAAAACGTTGATCAATTTGCACACCTCTTTTGCTGCGCGCACCTTGCGTGCCGTCGCAGTATCCCTCGCAGCCGTCACCCTCGCCACCCCCGCCTTCTGCGGACCCATCCAGGACGCGGCCCGCAAAGGCGACGTCAAAAAGGTCAAAGAGCTCCTCGCCTCCGACTCCAAGCTTGTCAACGACAAAGACAAGAACGGCGACACTGCCTTGCACCAGGCCGCATTGCACGGCCAGCTCGCTGTTGCGCAGGTCCTCATCGACGCCGGCGCCAACGTGAATGCAAAGAACAACTACCCGCCGTTCGTCCCCGATGATCTGGGCAAGCAGTTTTCTACCAGCAATCACCAGGATCCCGTCATCCTGCTCCATTCCCAGGCCGTCAACACCACCAATGCACTCAATACGCAGGGAGTGACCGCGAACGAACTTAAGGACGGTTACACGCCGCTCGACCTCGCCGAATTCGCAGTCAACCACAACAAAGTGGTGCAGCTCCTCGTCGCCCACGGAGCCGACGTCAACGCCCGCGCCGCCAGCGGCGCCACCCCCCTCTTCTGGGCCGTCATGCGCGATCAGAAAGACGACGTCAAGTTCCTCCTCGATCATGGCGCGAATCCCAACATCCCCGATGCCTACGGCAACACCATCCTCGACTGCGCTCTGCACCTCGGCTTTCAGAGCGAGGTCGGTCTGCTCGTCGACAAGGGTGCCGACGTGAACGCCCAGGATGCAAACCAGATGCGGCCCCTGGCCTACGCAATGCAGGCCAATGAGGATACCGCCGTCAGCGTCCTCAAAAAACACGGCGCCCACCAGTAAATCAGTGCATAGGTGCCCCGACCTGACTCGTCAGGTCGGGGTCAAGAAACTCCCACTCCGCGCAGCAGAATCGAATCGCTTATCGCTGAAAGCTGATGACTGATAGCTGTGCTCCTAGAACCGGAAATACACCCCGATCATCGGCTCCGACGTATGCGTGAATGTGTTCGTCGATGTGTATAGCCGCGTCAAGTCCGGCGCCTTGTAGAGATTCCCGCGATACTGAAACCGTAATCCGAGGTGCGGAAATACACCCCAGTCCAGCCCCGCGCCATACACAAAGACCGGCTTGGTCGCGCTGGTCGTGTTGCTTTGGCTCCCCGTCGGCTGATCGAACAGCAGTCCCACGCCGCCCAGCACGAATGGACGCAGGTTCGCCACGTGAACCGAAACCAGCCAGTCCCCGGTCACCTCGTGCGCATTGGCTTTCACAGATGCCGGCAGCCCGCACTGTACACCCTCCACGCACGTCCCGACACCAGCGGCCGGCGCATACGTCTCGTTGGCGCGGTTGTAAGAGTAGGTCGCCTCATACCCCACAAGCGGATTTGAAATGTGCCGCAGCTCGATCATTCCGCCCGCCGAGTTCGCCGGACTCTGGATCGTTCCATTCCCGTTTGTTGTTCCGTGAAAAGCCCCGTATAAGCTCAGCGCCAAATCGGTCTGCGCCTGCGCCGCGCTGGCGCTGCCCCACACCAGACCGGCGCACAACATCAACCACCGTGTCCATCTTGTTCGCATAATGGCCTCCGTATGATGTACGTTTCCTCGGAATAACCGAAAACGGAACGACCCCGGGGAAACAGACTTCCGATTCTCTCTTGGACGCAGAAATTCGGGAATCCGTGCCCGGATTCAAACACCGAAGAATCATGAATGCAGATGGGTCTGAATTCAAATTATGCGAATGCAAGATAGGTCATCCGCCAACGCCCTCGAGTTCCAGCCTGCCCTCATTGTCAAGCCCCTTGCACTCATTTTTCCGCTAAGTCCCTGAATCTGCGCGCACGATTTTCGCTGCCCATTTGCAGGTAATTTCCCGCTTCCGGAGCACAATAACACTATGGCGAGTTTCCGCAGCGCAGCCGCGCCATGACTCAGATCTCTGCTCGATGATCCCCCTCTGATTTTTTTGCTCTCTGAGCTCCGTTCTAAGTCCTTAGCTTGGAAATATTTGCGTCCAAGTCTATTCGCTGGAATTATCTACAGATATTTCCCTCTCGCAAAGCCATGATTCTAATAATG
>NZ_JBAUUO010000158.1:0-1843 GCF_049582745.1 Occallatibacter sp. | reverse complement strand
GACAACTTCGAACGCCGCGCGCCCGGCACCGCCGGGATGGAATCGGGCGTGCGCTACCAGTTCTACGCGACCACCGACGGGTTCGTGCTCTTCATGGCCTCCGAGCGCGAGTTCTGGAAGAACTTCTGCGAAGGCGTCGGTCGCTCCGATCTCTTCGAGCGCTGGCCGGGCGCGAAGTTCGGCGACCACGCGCGCGGCAACACCGAGCTCCGCGCGATCCTGCGCGACATCTTCGCGTCGAAGTCTTCGGCGGAATGGATCGCGTTCGGCATGGAGCACAACACGCCGATCGCGCCGTCGAACACACCCAAGACCATCGCCGACGATCCGCAGTTCCGCGATCGCATGCCGTGGCTGCCGGCCTCGCAGGTCGGGGCCGACATGCTGCCCACGCCGATCAAGTTCGTCGACGAGACCCTGCCGATGCCGACGATGGCCCCGACCGTCGGCGAGCACACCGAGCAGGTGCTGCACGACGTGCTCGGCTGGGACGTCGCCCGCATCGCCACCGCCCGCGCCGCCGGCGCGTTCGGCGAGACCGCCGATTGACGCCGCTGTCCCTTTAGGAGGTCCTCATGATCCTCGTCGTCGTCAAGAATCCCATCAAGCCCAAGTATGCGGACGAGTTTCCGTCGCTCATCGCCGAGTTCACCGAGGCGACGCGCGCCGAACCGGGCAACGTTTGCTTCGACTGGTACCGGAGCGTCGACGATCCGAACATGTACGTGCTCGTCGAGGCGTTCGTCGATCGCGCGGCCGGCGATCTGCACACCGGCACTGAGCACTTCCAAAAGGCGATGGGCGAGCTCGGCCGCTACCTCGCCGCCGTTCCCGAGATCGTCAATGTCGAGGTGCCCGAGGGCTGGTCGCGGATGTCCGAGGTGTCGTAGATAGGCGTGCGTCGGTGCAGGCGAGTGCCGAATATGCGCCTCAGAGCCGGCGTTAGGAGACAGGGGATGCCGGGATTAGGGGCGAGGTGTTCTGGGACACCTGACTGGCCGGCCGTGGCTGGTCGCGCGGTCGATCTCACGTCCGGAGGTTTCCTAGCGGGTTACGGGTGAACTGCCCGTCGCGGACGCGACCGGGCGTGACCGCGAGAAGCAGTTGGAGGGGTCGGGTGCTGATGTTGGCCCGCGGCGAGGGAGCGGTACGTGCGAAGACCGGCTGAGCCCGCGTCGACGTGTCCGCCGCGGGCTGGTTGTCTATCGGGCTTGGTTCATTGCGCGATCGCGCGGCGGCTGCCGAGCGCGTCGGCTCGGCGGGCCACGAGGCTGCTTTCGATCACGTATCGCGCGACGTTGCTCTGTGCGGCCGGCGAGAGCCGTATCGCTCGAACGCCGGCAACGTGATGGTCGGCGTCGCGCCATGATCGGACGACCTGGCCGGTGAGTTGCACACTGGTGGCGTTGAGGGTGCAGGTCAGCTGGACAGCATCTCCGACGAAGAAAGGTGCTTGGGACCGGAGCTGAAAGCCGCCTTCGGAGACGTCGACGATGTCGGCGTCGACCTCTTGGGGCTCGACGTCTCGGCGCGTCACGGTGACTCGCGTGGACTCGTGGAGTGGCGCGCGTACGTGAGCGCGGCGCTGTACACGCTCGTCTTGTCCGACGAGGAGGATCTTGACGGTGTGGTTGTCGCGTTCGAGCACGCGGCCGCGGACCTTTGTGAGCCAGCGTTGTTCGCTGAAGCACACGCGCACGGGAGCATTCGGCTTCAGATCGACGGGCGGGGGGTGCTCATCGGTGAGCACGACGAGATTGCCGCCGGCGCGCGTCACGCAGCCGTGCCAAACCGCGACCGACTGGTAATCCTCGATGAGGATGTGCTCGCCGACTTCGAGTTC
>NZ_JBAUUO010000157.1:0-7137 GCF_049582745.1 Occallatibacter sp. | reverse complement strand
TCTTCCAATCGTTGTCGCTTCTTCTGTTCTTCTACTTTCTTGGAAGGCTCATTACGCCCAACAACTCGGCAGACTTAGGCGCATTTGGCGGCCGCTATTTTCCGTTCGCAGTCATCGGACTGGCCTTCGCCCGTTACTTCGACTTGACGCTGAGGATGTTTTCAGATTCCATCCGCAACGCCCAGATGACGGGATGCCTTGAGGCAATGCTCAGCAGCCAGACCGGATGCGTGTCAGTCGTGCTCATGTCGTCGCTCTACGCCCTTCTCTCGGGAGCCGTGCAGTTGCTTTTAATTCTCGTGGCGGGGGTAATTGCATTTGGCGTTGATTTAAGCCGGATGAACGTCTCGGCAACCCTCTTGGTCCTCGTTCTTTCGATCGCGATCTTCGTAGGCTTCGGGGTTCTCTCAGCCGCAACTGTGGTCTGGCTCAAGAAGGGCGATCCAGTCACCTGGATTCTCGGTGGTTTCGGCAGCGTCCTCGGTGGGGCCTATTTTCCCATCGACGTTATGCCGGCCTGGATGCAGAAAGTCTCCTTGATTATTCCCATCAAATACTCGCTCGATGCCTTGCGGCTGACAATGCTCAAGGGCTATTCGGTGAGTCTGGTTGCGAAGCCCGTTACGACATTGGTGGGCATCGCTGTGATTCTCCTTCCGGCTAGTATTGCCCTTTTTGTCGCCGCAGTCAGGAACGGCCGCAGAGAAGGAACGCTCATGCAGTATTAGGCGGGGGCCCTTTGCTTCAACGCAGTCCGCTCAAACCGCAGATTGAAACTGCCTGACACAAAGCTGGTCATGAAAACCAACTGGCTCACCGGCCTATCTCGCATCGTCGCAGAAGCAGTCGCACCGTCTCCGAACGAAACACGCAAGTCTACGGAATGTGGAATGTTCAGAAAGACAGACGAAAAATGAATGACAGGATAAGTGCAGCGATCTCGGTGGAGCGGCGGTTGCTTGCTCTTGAGTCTGTGCGTGACTGCAAGGTCATTCAGCGGCAGGTCCGGGTTGACTCCGGGCAGGACCCCAAAACCGAACGCGCAGTGGCGTATGTAGTGCCCGCTCGGTCCGTACGCCCGGACGGCATCAAACAATGGGCCGCTTCGCTTGAGAGACAATTGTCCGATGGAACCGACGCTGATTTCCCCACCCAGTGCGATCTGATCGCCGTGTCGCGACTACCGTTGACCTGCGATGGGGAAATCGATGTTGCCGCCCTTGCCGACCTTCCCTTTCTGGACGAGGAATTGTCTCGCCGCTGGGAAGATCGTCTTAAGAGTCTAGCGGGCATACATGACGCCGTTGTTTCGGTGGAGCTGGAACAGGAACAGTTGCCGTCCATCCATTACTCGGATCTGTTCTCTGAACCGCATCAACACGGACAGAATGAAAAGCCAACGCCAGCGGTCAAGCAACCACTAGAACAGCAGCAGCACTCGCCGTCGAATGCTTCATCCGAACGGACGCTGGCAATCAGCCACGGTGGCGAGATTGAAAAAGCCGATCAGCTCCCGCGCATGCTTGGAGAGACTCTGCAAAACGCAGCGCGGGAACACCCCGATCACGGCTTGCGCACCATCATCGACGGCGCGGAACAGTTCCTTACCTATCCAGAGCTTCTGGCGCGTGCCGATTGCATTCTGGGCGGATTGCAGAGGGCAGGTCTGCGCCCCGGAGACAGAGTCATTTTTCAGTTCGCACAGAATCAGGATTTTCTCACCGCATTCTGGGCTTGCATTCTCGGTGGAATCGTGCCCGCGCCGCTCGCTCCCTCGCATCAGCGAATGGACGGCACGGCGGAAAAGCTGCAGAATGCCTCGAAAATACTGGACGCCAGGGCAGTGCTCACCACCCGCGAGCTAGCGCCGCACATTCGGGAAACCTTCGCTTCGCTTGACCTGCCAAAGGTGCGCGTCGAGTGCCTGGAGGACCTCGTCGCATCCGACACTGCAGGCGCTTGGCACGCCGGTGGTGAGCCAAGCGATTTGGCTCTCGTTATGCTGACCTCCGGAAGTACGGGAATTCCGAAGGCGGTCATGCTGAGTCACCGCAATCTGATTCGACGGTCAGCGGCTTCGGTACAGATGAACGGATTTTCCAGTGATGCTACGACGCTCAATTGGATGCCGCTCGATCACGTTGCAGGAATCGTCTACTTCCACCTGCGCGATGTATTCCTTGGCTGCCAGCAAATCCACGCCGCGACCCATCTGGTGACGCAAGATCCGCTGATCTGGCCGGAGTGGCTGGGCCGGTATCGTGTGACGGTGACCTTCGCGCCGAACTTCGCCTTCGGCCTTGTGAACGATCGCTCCGAACAGATCGCCGCACGAGCGCGTTCCGCGCACGGCGTTTGGGATCTCAGTTGCCTGCGCTACCTGCTCAACGGAGCCGAAGCGGTCGTTCCGCGCACAGCCCGCCGGTTCCTGAAAATCCTCGCGCCCTACGGCCTTTCGTCGGCTGCCATGTGGCCGGTTTGGGGTATGTCGGAGACCTCTTCGGGCACGATCTATTCCGAGACCTTCCGTCTCGAATCAAGCAGCGATGACGATTCTTTCGTCGAAGTGGGCCGTCCGATTCCGGGCTTCTCCATACGCATCGTGGATCAGAATGAGCAACTTCTCGTCGAGGGAATAACCGGCAGCCTGCAAGTTAAAGGCGATCAGGTGACGGCAGGCTACTACAACCGGCCAGACCTGAACTCCGAATCGTTTACCGCTGACGCTTGGTTCAGGACAGGGGATCTTGGTTTCCTGTCGCGGGGCCGGCTTACCATTACCGGCCGCGAGAAAGACGTAATCGTCATCAACAGCGTCAATTATCCTTGCCACGAAATCGAGGGCATCGTGGAGGAAATCGAAGGGATCGAAACGTCCTTCACAGCCGCTTGCGCGGTGCGCGATCCCGGCGCGAAGACGGACCGACTGGCAATCTTCTTTCATCCGACTGCTGGTTGCGAGACAGTCTCTTTGGAAATGATCCGCACAATACGAGGCGCTGTTTCGCGGCGGATCGGCGTGAGTCCGGACTTTCTGCTCCCCGTGGAGCGTGACGCAATACCCAAAACAAACATAGGTAAGATCCAGCGCCCGCAATTGGCCAAGAGCTTTGCTGAGGGTGAATTCGCGGATGTTGTTCGGCGCGTGGAAGTCCTCATCGGCGGCGCGAACACCCTTCCTAACTGGTTTTTCCGGACGGGGTGGGCGCGCGCGGAGTTGCGCGGCGGTCGCGAGATCGAACGGATGCTGATATTCAGCGACTCTTTAGGCGTGGGAGAGTGGCTGCACCGCAAAGCTGTCGCGACAGGCTGCAAATGTGTGCTCGTATTGCGTGGCAGTGACTTCGCCGAAGAGAGCGAGCTGCTGACCATCGAGCCGAACAACAGCGAGCACTACCGGCGGGTGGTCGAGGCGCTGGCTCGAAGGGGTTTCGAGCCCCAATCGATAGTGCATCTCTGGACCTATTGCGACGGTTCAGCGCACTCGGATGAAGTGGCGGAGTTGGAACGCGCCCAGGAACTCGGCGTGCTCAGCGTGCTGCGTCTCGCCCAAGCGCTGGGCTCGGCTGAATCGGCCCTGACCAGCCCAGCAAATGCTCGACCAGCCACACGTCTCACCGTGGTCAGCAATCAACTCCAATGTTGTGAAGAGGTCGGGAGTGCAGACGCAGTTCGGAAAGCGCCGGCCTTCGAAAAGGCTCCGATTCTTGGCCTGCTCAAGACCATTCCACAGGAGAATCCAATGCTCGCTTGCTGCCACCTCGATTTGCCACATGCGGCCAGCGAAAAGAATGCGGAGTTGATCCTGAGCGAAATAAGTAGTCAGAATCTTGACGCGGAGGTGGCGTATCGCGCCGGCCGCCGTTGGGTGCGAAAACTCAAGCGAGTCAATCTTGCCACCCAACCGGCAAGTCCATTGCCGATCGAGAAAGGCGGTCTCTATCTACTCAGCGGCGGCCTTGGTGGGATCGGGCTCGAACTGTCCCGATATCTCCTCCAGCACTTTCAAGCGAACCTGATCCTTATAGGCCGAACGAAACTTGAACTTGATCCTGGTGATCGGCGAGACGCCCTGGACTCGCTCGGAGCACTGGCTGCAGTTACCGGAGGCAATACGCTATATGCAGCGCTCGATGTCGGCGATCCGGAGGCTCTGCGTGAGGTAGTATTGCAAGCCGAAGAGCGCTTTGGTCGAACACTGGCTGGGGTATTCCATCTGGCTGGGCTTTATCACGAGCGCACTGTACTGGAAGAAACTGCGGCGGGCCTGAGTACGATTCTTCATGCGAAGCTGAAGGGCTCTTTCGCCCTGGATCAGTTACTCACGAAGCGGCCGGGCGCGCTGTTTGTTTCCTTTTCTTCGGTGAACGGTTTTATGGGCGGCTACGGTGTCGGCGCGTACGCCGCGGCAAACTCGTTTCTCGAAAGCTTTTCTGAGTACCAACGCGCGTCCGCAGACTTGAACGCCTACTGCATCTCATGGAGCCTCTGGGACGATGTTGGGATGAGCCGCGGCAATGTCTTGAAGGATGTGGCGTGGGGACGAGGCTTCTACCCGATTTCCGCTCGCCAGGGCATCTCTTCTTTGCTGGCGGTGCTGCAGCGTCCGCCGGGCCACACATTGGTTGGTCTGGACGCAAGTAACCTGCATGTCCGCGGCCTGGCTGACGATCTGGTGGTGTCTGCCCAGGCGCTAGCCGCTCTGGTAACTGGAGATTCAAATACGATCGCTCATTTGACCTCGTCGCCATCGGGAATAGAGTTGGGTATTCGGGATCGCTATGGCGCCGCCACCCGATGCCGTTTGAAAAAGGCTTCGCAAGAAATGATAGGCGTGACAGGAGGAATTGACCGCAAGAGAAGTCGCTTCCTTTCACGCATGGGGGTTCAGGACACCGGATCCCCGGCACAACCAGAAAACGACCTCGAAAGGGTCATTGCTGGCATCTGGCGCGAGGTGTTAAGAGTGGAACATTTGAGCGTTGCTGACAATTTCTTCGACCTCGGAGGCAATTCGCTGGCAATGGGACAGGCCAATGGACAACTGCAAGAGAAGTTGAAGCGTAGGATCTCGATGACGGAGACGTTTCAGTACTCGACCGTGCGCACGCTGGCCAATTATTTGTCGGGCTCAAACGAAGCGGGAAAACCGGAAGATTTGGGAAATAGCAAGAGCCGCGGCGAACGGCGTCGCGAGATGGTGCGCCGGGGACGTCGCTAGTCCAACGTGGGTAGATGACGATGCTGCCGCAGGGAGCTGAAGTGCCAACCGTGCCGATGAATTGAAAAAGTCCTTTGGCTCGTGAGCGAAAAATAGAACGGCACCCGGACAAGAACTTTTCCGGTTGATTTGACCAGTGGGTAGGAGAGTACGATGGGCGGGCAGCAGGCAATGAGTAACCCAGCGGATGACTTGGATATCGCTATTATCGGGATGTCCGGTCGCTTTCCCGGTGCCGGAAACATCGACGAGTTCTGGCGCAACCTTCTGGCCGGAATAGAGTCGATTCATCAACTCAGCGAGCAGGAGCTGCGCGAGGCAGGCGTCAGCGAAGAGGCACTCGCCGATCCAGATTACGTCCGCGTGACTTCGCGAATCGAGGGAGTCGATCGGTTCGACGCGGAATTCTTCGGATACAGCCCGCGCGATGCGGCCGGCATTGATCCTCAACAACGGCTGCTGCTCGAAACTGCATGGGAGGCGTTGGAAGATGCGGGCTATGACCCGTCGTCAGGCAAAGGGGCAATCGGCGCATTCGTCGCCGCATCGACGAGCACATACCTGCTGAATAACCTCCGGTCTCATTTGGATTTCCGCGAGTTCATTCTCTCCTCCGACAATATTCGCGCTGTGCTGGGCAATGGCAGCGATTTTCCGGCTACCCGAATCTCCTACAAGCTGAATTTGACCGGCCCCAGCCTCAACATTCAAACTGCATGTTCGAGTTCCCTCGTCGCTGTACATATGGCGCGCCAGAGTCTGCTTTCGGGTGAGTGTGACATGGCTCTGGCGGGCGGAGCCTCCGTGTACCTGCCGCAGAACCAGGGTTACCGTTTTCAGAACGATATGATCCTGTCGCCGGACGGCCACTGCCGTGTATTCGACGCCGGTGCCCAGGGAACCGTTTTCGGACGCGGAGTGGGCATGGTGCTGCTCAAGCCCCTGGTCGTGGCGAAACGGGACGGCGACCATATTTATGCCACGATCCGCGGATCGGCGATCAACAATGACGGTGCGATGAAAGCAGGCTTTACCGCGCCGAGCGTGAATGGACAGGCGGCGGTGATTGCTGAAGCCCTCGCAAACGCGGGCGTGGGGCCCGAGACCATCGGCTATGTCGAAGCCCACGGCACCGGTACAAGGCAGGGTGATCCGATCGAGATTGCGGGACTCACGCAGGCTTATCGCCAGGGCACACAGCGAAGCGGTTACTGCGCGATAGGTTCGGTGAAGTCGAATATTGGCCACCTCGACGTGGCCTCCGGCATAGCCGGCCTGATTAAGACTGCCTTGATGCTAAAAAGGGGGCACATCCCGGCAACTTTGCATTTCGAACACAACAATCCCCAGATCGACTTTTCCTCCACACCGTTTGCGGTCAATGCATCGCTGCGGCCGTGGCCACGCAGCCGCGAGCCACGCCGTGCCGGCGTGAGTTCCTTCGGCATGGGCGGCACGAATGCGCATGTAATTTTGGAAGAGCCGCCAGCAGTTGAACAACTCATGGAAGAAACGTCGCGGCCGATGCATTTGTTCACTCTCTCTGCCAAAAGCGAAAGGGCTCTCTACGATTCGGCACGTCAGCACGCAGCATATTTGGCTGAGCACGGAGATGTCGCGATCGGGGATGTATGCTTCACTGCCAACACCGGCCGGTCGCACTTTGCCCACAGGTTGGCTGCTAAGGCGAACACAACCTCAGAGTTGCAGAAGCTTCTGGAGGGAGTTGCGGCAGACGAGAAAGCGGCTTCCCTTGTGCAGGGAATTGCCTGTTCTGACTTTCCGCGCCTGGCTTTTTTGTTTACCGGCCAAGGCTCGCAGTATGTAGGGATGGGACGTCAGCTTTACGATACGCAGCCGACTTTCCGTCGTGCCCTGGACGAGTGTGCGGAACTGTTGTCGCCGCATCTTGATCA
>NZ_JBAUUO010000156.1:0-18039 GCF_049582745.1 Occallatibacter sp. | reverse complement strand
GTACACACCGGAGTGCACGAACTCGCCATCCAGGGTAACGAGCTTTGTCTGTTCCGCGAGGGGCACATGAATGTCGGCCTCGGAGAAGATAGAGACAATGTCGCCGCTCTTCAATTCGAGATCCTGTGAGGCGTCGTGTTTGAGCACAAGCGCGCCGAGGTCGAATGGAATCAACGTTGTCTTGAGTGTCTCCGGATCGATACGCTCCACCGTCGCATAGTCCCAATCGATATCGGGAGCGAGGAGGCGGACGGTTGTGCGCTGCGCAGGCCGGAGCGCTTGCGGCGACGACGAGGCTGAGTACTGCTGGGCCGCCAGCGAGGAACTTGAGCCCCGCTGTTGAGCAGTCTGGCTCCGATCCTGCGGCGATTCCAATTCATTCTGCGCTCTCAGGTCCTCCTGCGCAGGGGGTTTGAGCGAGACGGCTTTGCCATCAAATGGCTGCGTTAGATTTTGGAAACCCGGCGTCGGCTCAAACTCCGGAGCAGGTAAACCAAGTTGCGTCCGTTTCCACCAGTAGTCTCGAGTCACCAGCGAGTCCTTATCCGGAATGAGTTCGCTGAGCCGCATTCCAGGATGCCACGCGAACCTCCCTGGGGTGGCGAGGTTGCCGCGGAGGACAACGGTCTTGTCATAGCGCGGCACGATGGAGAATATGCGCACAATGTCGCCATCGGCGAGGGGAGTCTCCAGCCCGGTCTTGTCGTACGCAATCTCCATGGCCTGGCGTTCGTTGTGGTTCTCGATACGCTCCACAGAGATGCGGGCGGAGGAAGCCACCGCCGAAACGCCTCCCGCATTATTGAGGGCCGCAGACAAGGTTTCACCGGGAAGTAACTCGTAGATTGCCGGACTTTTTATGCTGCCGGTGATGGCAACTTGCGGACCGACCGGCGGAATGTAGATAACATCGCCCGGAAGGAGCTTGGCATCGGTCGAGTTATATCCGCGAACGAGCAAGTCATATAAGTCAAAGTGAGTAATGATCTGGCTGCCCCGGCGAAGCTCAATATTCCGGAATGAACCCTGCGAATTGGGTCCGCCACCCGCAAAGAGCGCGTCCACCAGCGTGCTGAGCGAACTGACGGTGTAGACGCCCGGAGTCCGGGCTTCTCCGGCAAGGTAGATCTGGATCGAGCGGATTTGGCCGAGATCGACCGTGAGGTCGAAATTATGAAAGACACGACCAATAGCGGACCGCAGATGATCGTCAAGTTCAGCGAATGGAACCGAAGCAACATGGACGGGACCGACCTGCGGAAGATAAATATCTCCGGAACGATCCACACGGACATTTGCCTGAAAGCTTAGCTGTCCCCAGACACGAATGCGAAGCTCGTCTCCCGGGCCTATCACAAAATCAGGAGGTACCGGCGTCAAATCGACGGGTGCAAATGTCGAAGGAACCCGTTGGAAGAGGTTTGCGCCGTAGTTGGGAAGGATTTGACCGGTGGTCGAAGCGACAAACTTCTGGAATTCGGTAAGTGGCTCCTGTGGACGTGGCCCCTGGAGTTGTCCTCGTTGGAATTGTTGCCGGTTCAGTTGTTCCGTGTCGGAGTAATTTCCATTGGGTCGCGCAAGCTGATTGCCGAACTGATCGGTCGAGGGAAAACGCATTTGCGGATTCTGGTTCGGAGCCCTGCCCGGCGTTTGCGAGGAACACTCAAGCCCACCGGCCTGTGCAGGATCAGAACAGTCAACTGTGCCGGGAATCTGCGCTTCCGGATTCAGGTTTTGCGTTTCGTCGGGGTATGGGCTCTGTGCCGGCTGTTGCGCGTTGAGGCAAGAGGCAAGCGAGGCAACGAGAAGAAGAACAATAGGAAATCTCGACATTGTGTGTCTCAAAAAGGGCCGGACAATGGTCGTTCTCGCGCGGAAATCCCGGGTACTCCTTTCACCAGGATGTGAAGAAACCATAGTCATGAGTCTAGCATGGCATTCCGTTACCGGCGGTCGCGGAAGAAGAGGGCTCGATACCCATTTCGCTGCACCGGGCCACTCAAATCGCGCTCGATGCCAGCGCAGTTTTGTTGCGGATCCCCCGGAACCATCAGGGGCATTTGCCTCCTCGTTCCCACTCCCATAGCCATCGCGACCTTTTTCGGGTGGGCCGCGTCAAACTCGATAACGATCTCATCAGCAAATCCAAGGCTGTCAACGGTTTTTAACATTGTAACGGTCTCTTTGCCAAATGGGGATAAGTGCTTTGCGGACAATGCCGGCATGAGGTATTTTGCGAGTAAATAGCCGATCAGACGCATTCCCGTATTTGGAATGTGATGGTTATCACGATGCTTGTTACCAAGGGGAACGATTATTCGCAAACTGGTAACTGATCTTGCCGTCAAAAATGTTATTCTCTCGGTAGAATCACCAACGTTTTTTGAAGTTGCTGTCTTTATGTCCGCAGTAATGGAAGCTGTGCAAGTTCGGTCTTCTGTGAATGCCCCGGCAAAAGAGCGCGCGTTCCGGGAAAGCTAGAAACTGACGACATAGCCACAATTTCATTTGCGGCACGCCCAAAGCTTTGGTGTGCCCAGCGCATTGGATCGATTGCTTTCAACCTGCGGAGGGTTAATTGAGCACCAATGTTGTGATTGCCTCGGACGGTTCGAAGAATTCATCCACGGGCTCCAGTGATCTGCAAGGTGGCCTAAAGACGCAGAAGGCGTCGTTTGCCGGAAAGCCGGACGCTGCCGTGCGTCTGTCGTTATGCCTTGTCGAAGATCGCGTAAGCCGTTGGTCTCAGTCAGATTTGAAACGGCTTTTCGATGTCGGTTGCGTGCTGCTCGCACTTCCGATTATGCTCCCGGTCTTTCTGATCCTTGGCCTGGCAGTCCGACTTACGTCAAGGGGGCCGGTTCTGTTCAGACAGAAGCGCACGGGAATGCATCGCCGCACTTTCACGATCTTGAAATTCCGGACGATGGAGCATCTTGAAAGCGGCGTACGCAGCATGGTTACGACCGCGGGCAATCAGTCCTTCACGCTGGTCGGGCCTTTTCTTCGCCGTTGGAAGTTGGACGAATTGCCTCAACTCTTCAATGTGTTAATTGGCGATATGACATTGGTTGGTCCTCGACCCAAGTTAGCCGAGCACCAACTTGGCGAGCTCAAATGCCGACCGGGAATCACGGGCGCAGCCACCATTGCGTTCGCTCGCGAGGAACTCATCCTGGCGCGTTTGCCTCATCATGAGGTCGACGACTACTATCACTCCGTCATTCTCCCTGCCAAGTTTCGGCTCGATCGGGAATACACGGCTCAATCCACGTTTCTGTCCGACCTGAAACTCCTCGCGGACACAGTCCTGCGCAGGTGGGATGCTTCTGAGATATACAGGTCGCTCGAGATCGAGCCAATCGAGGCGCGGATACGGGGGCCGAAGCTCGAGGCTCAAGGCCTCGCTGCCAGCATGACAATCGATGAATCGCTTGTTTCCGGCGATTGAACCCGCAGCCTGATTGCTGCGCATACGCTCACCGATTCAGGTCTGAGAGCTAAAGGTCTTGAAGTAAAGAACTAGCCTTTCCGGTCAGCGACAACCATAATTCCCGATCGTTGTAACTTCTTTCTCTTCCTCTCAGGGGCTGATCTTTGCTCTGTGCTATTTATGCCCGTAGCAGCCGTGGCGATGGAAATGTGGTAATCGCCGCAGCGATCTCCAAGGACTGTGGGAAGGGTGGAAAAAAACAGCTTCATCGTTTTTCCATGCTTGCCATAGTCGGTCATTTCCACGGCCTGCTTCCGCCGCCTGCCGCATTCGCGTTCGTCAGTTCGCTTCGCGGTCTTCAGATGCAGGGTCACGATTCTTCTTGGCGATCTCCATTCGATAGCCGGGGATATTCAACTCGATGATGACCGAGTGATGCAACACGGTCGGACTTTCCTATTCTCGCCCGTCAAGCAAAACTCGCGGCCTGATAAACTTGACTCATTTACGACAAGTTCTTTACTTCAAGACCGCTAGAAAGATAACCGCAAATCGGAACGCCGCTTTCAAGTAGCAGTATGGGGCATTTCAGCGCCCGTACTGCGGACGTACACATCGCGCTCCGGATCGAGTTCTCTGCCCTCGTGAGCCTTGGACGAGACAGCGTCTCGCCCCAGGAACTGGAGCTTTGTCACAAAAAATCAAGAAATAGCTCTACCTGATGCAGAGAGCCCAAAGGTGCTGATTTCGATGTGTTTTTGTTGTTTTGGGAAGCCGTTTTCCGGCTTCCAGAGTGATCTTGCCCTCAGAATGCGTATCCCTTGGGGTTTCGATGATCTCCGCCGGAATCCCTTGATGTCGTTTACGCAGCTTTTCCCCGACACGGGGCGGGTGTCGATAGCATCAGGCCGATTCCACCACGATGCGCCTGAGGGCGCGTTGCCGGCCTTGGTAATGCCGCCCTTCGAATGCGGTTTCCGCTGGAGTCCTCGCTTGGAAATGCTCCGCTATAGCCCATCAGCTTCCGTGCAGTCTCGAAACGGGAGGAGATGTTGCCCAACTCGGCTGCGATGGTGACTGCTGAGATATGCGCTACACCTCGCAGAGCCTGCAGTCCACGGGTCAGCCCCTGCATTGCCTGCGCGCCTGCTTCACCACTTCGAGAATGGCTTCTTCCAATCGCTTGACTCGCGCGCTCATGTGCTCGAATTCGTTCATGCAATCCAGTCGCGTGGCTTCCTGCGCCGGTTGCGTGTAGCGGACTTGCGCCAGCCACCGCATGTACCGCTCTGTCCATGGCTTTAAACCCAGAGGCTGACGCTGTCCGGGCGGAGAAGAAACTTGGTCAGCCGATGCCGCGCACGCAGCTGATCCTGCTTAGCCGCCTCACGCTGCCGCACAAGATCAATGCCTCGGACGCCTCATCCGGAACCCACACTGCAGTCAGATCTCCGTTACCGTGACAGTGTGCCAGCTTCAAAGCATCCCGCCGATCCGTCTTCACGCGGTCTCCTGGCTTCTTCGGAGGCAAGGCTCGGAGCAACCACTGCGCAGTCGACTCCTAACTGGGTCAGCTGCCAGTACAGGACGAACCCTGTCGGCCCTGCTTCTTAGCAAGCTCGCAACTGTTCCGGCGATCCAAGCTTTCTTGATGAACTTGCGAATCGAATCTTCCCAGTTGGCGATCGCGCCCAGGCTGCGTGTCTCGCCGTTCGTCTCGGCTACTGCTACTGCGATCGTTTCGGCATGGACATGGCATACCTGCGTTGTCGAGACGTAGCCAATGCCGAGAGTGCTGATTTCGATGTGTTCTTGTCGGCTCTGGAAGCCGTTTTTCCGGCTTCCAGCCGCGGCAAAAAGGCACCAGCCTCGCCAGGCTGACCCGCCTAAAGCGCCTTGGGGGAGAAGGGCCTCTTCCGCTACTCCCAGCGCCCCTTCTCCTCCAGAATACTCCCACAGTTCTTGCTATAACTGGCTCCGTTTTTACTCCGCAACACTGGTTCCTTTCTACTCCGTCCTCGGCCTGTTAAGCATGGCTGCATGATCCGTTAAGAGCGTTGGGTGGTAGGAAGGCCTGGAGAAAAAGGCGGACGGTTTCAGAGAAGCTGCGGGTCGTGCAGCTTACCACTGGACCTGATGGCGGTGATCGATGCATAATCGGCTCAAACACATTCTGGCGTGATGGAGAAGATGCGCGGCGGACAACGCCGTCCTGCATCTCAAAAACAAGCGGGCCACGGTAACATCTGGGACACGCAAGGTACGCCTGAAGACGCAGAGCACGCATTTCCAGCGTCTGACATAATCTGACTGCATTGAGAGATCATTCTAAAGTATGTATTTGTTAACTGGCTCTACGGGGTTCATAGGTTCATCGCTAGTGAAGCGACTGGAACATGGTGTGCGGTGTGTCGTTCGGAGCCGTAAAGAGGAGTTTACTAGCGGATTTGAGAAGTTTGACATCGACTCACTTACCACTCATACAAATTGGTCCGGAGCCTTTGATGGAGTCACGACAGTTATCCATCTAGCGGCCCGCGCCCACGTCTTGCGTGACGAAGCCGCGGATCCCCTTATGATGTTCAGACAAGTTAACACAGCCGCAACTCTGCATCTTGCAAGGGAAGCCGCTATTGGTGGCGTGAAGCGGTTCGTTTTTCTCAGCTCAATAGGAATATACGGCAACCAAGACTCACAGCCCATCTCTGAGAGAACCCTCCCCCACCCTGCCGAACCATATGCGGTCTCGAAATTTGAGGCAGAGGCAGGACTGCGTCAGGTTGCCAAAGAAACGGGTTTAGAGGTGACCATTATCCGTGCCCCGCTGGTTTACGGGCCAAACGCGCCCGGCAACTTTGGTCGTCTAGCCGACGCAGTCCTTAGAGGCGTACGATTGCCCTTAGGTGCCATCCGAAACAAGCGTTCTTTTATTGCACTTGACAACTTAGTAGATTTCATCTGCCTGTGCGCTTGGCATCCGAAGGCGGCCAATGAGACATTTGTCATCGCGGACGGCGAAGACGTTTCTACTCCTGATTTGGTCAGACGGATGGCGAATGCCTTTGGCAAACCTACTCGTCTCATCTCAGTGCCATCATTTCTACTCAGGCTAGGGGCGACATTATTTGGAAATCGCTCTTCTGCTGAGAAGTTGCTAGGAACACTGCTGATAGATGTCACGAAAGCTCGTGAACTTCTTGATTGGTGTCCCCTTATCACGATGGATGAGCAACTATCACAAATCGCAAAAGGTCTTGAAGATGGACATTCTTAATCTCATCGGACGCGATCGGCGACTATTCGAGTCCGATATCTCTCATCACGAACAGACACCTTCAGCGTTAGTGGGTGATACGCCCTTCCTTGTCATCGGAGGTGCCCGATTGGCCAGGGACTGAGAAAATAATTCTTTAAGCGCAGGCCTCGAAGGCTACACGTCGTAGAGATCAGCGAAAATAACATGGTAGAACCTGTTGCCTCGCAAAAGAGCTTTCGCTCGAAGGACGGCTCTGATGACGGCGACGGAGCTAATTTTCATGGCCAGAAGCGATCGAACGAAACGCATGAATCGACCACCGATGCCGACGCGCGGCTGTACAAGAAGAGTTACGGCAAGGAATCGAATTTGGGTCACGCGCTGGTGGAAAACCGCAACGGTCTGATCGCCGCGGCGATGGTGACGCACGCTGACGGTTATGCCGAGCGCAATGCAGCGCCGTTGATGCTTGCCGAAAAGCAAGAGGGTTGCTCACGCCGCATCCCGGTGGGCGCCGACAAGGCTTACGACACGAAGGATTTCGTCAGCACGGTGCGGGAGATGAACGTGACGGCGCACGTTACCAACAACGACAAAGGCCGCACCAGCAACCGGGACCGCAGAACCACGCGCCAGCCCGGCTATGCCATCGGCCTGAGCCGCCGATAGCTGATCGAAAAGGGATTCGGATGGCTGAAGCAAACCGGTCCCGCTGCGCCAGGTCAAGTTGCGAGGTCTGGACAAAGTGGACTGGCTGTTCGTCTTCAGTTGCGCGGCGCACGACCTGATCCGACTGCCGCGACTGATGGCTCAACTACCGGAAATGCTCCGGGAGAAGTGTGCCTGAGCAACGGTTGCGAGCCTCGGGGATGATTCCCAGAGGCTCGCAAATACCTATAAACACCGGCAAGAACTGTACTTCGAACAGATTTCGAACGGGAAGAAATGAAAATCGCCAGGAAAGACGTCGCAATCAAGCTATTTTCAACGAGTTCCTAGAATCCAGAGGATCAGATTAGCCTTTTCAACACTATGATCCCCAAGTTCAATCACAACGAAGCCGGAAAGCTTCTAGACTAGAGGATTTAATATGATTCGAATTTGTGATGTATTATTTTCAGGGTTGGCGTTGATAGTTCTCGCTCCGCTTCTTGTGCCCGTCATGGTCCTGTTGCGCTTTACGGGTGAAGGTCATGTTTTCTATACCCAGAAACGCGTTGGCATGGGCGGTAAACTCTTCGATTTACTCAAGTTTTCCACCATGCTCAAAGATAGCCCGAACATAGGCAGCGGCCATATCACCTTAATGGATGATCCTCGAGTGCTGCCCGTAGGACGTTTTTTGCGAAAGGTTAAGATAAACGAGTTGCCCCAGATCATTAACATCTTTAAGGGCGATATGAGCATTGTTGGTCCACGCCCTCTTACCGAGCGAAACTTTAATTATTACGCCGAAAAAGATCGCCAAATGATATCTAGTGTGCGGCCCGGCCTTACAGGCGTAGGTTCCATCGTGTTTCGTGACGAGGAGTGCTATCTGAATCAACAGCAGAACCCACTGCAGTACTATCAGAATGTGATCGCTCCTTACAAAGCAGAACTGGAGTTGTGGTACTTGCGAAACAAATCGTGGTCAATGTACTTTAAGCTCATCCTTCTAACTGGCTTGGTAGTGGCGTTTCCGGACAATAGATTGGTCGATCACTGGTTGGCGGACAAGCCTGTCATGCCAAAAGAGATCAGCAAAGGTGGTCTCCGCAAGAGCAATCCGTGAATTGCGATGTTCGATCTCAAGCGGATCATCGACGCCGAGGACAGCAGAATCCCCGACTTTGCCTAAATACTGCGTGTTTCGACCGACTTTCTGGGCAGCACGAAGACTTTTTGGGCAGAGGGGTCAATGAACGAGAAACTCCAGCTACGAATGGCTGATAAAAACGGGGCAGGTCAATTCTGGCAAAAGGCCTGACTGGGCTGAGAATGAACGACAGAAACCGATCAGAATTGCCAAAATAGCAATCCGTTTCATCACATTGCGCCTGTTCGTTCGCATGTCACGTGTATAGCAGACTCCAGGAAGGAATGATGTGACAGGCTTCACCTGGCGACGGATCGTAAAGACTCCTTTTGAAGTGAGTCTCGAATCGCTTCGTGCCAGTCGCCGGAATTGTGCCGGTCGTATCGTGGAAAATTACCGGCCAATATTCTGGAATCGTCCAAGTGTGAAGTCGCTTGATGTAGCGCAGGTGGGAGAGACGTTGTATTCCTTTTCAGCTGGATTTCTTACCTTCCAACAGAGTGATCTCACTTCTTGTTTGAATCCGGAATAGGCCGTTGCTGAGACTTTAGTGCCGCGTGGCGGCAAGAGTTAGGTGCATTGCGGTCTCTGGATACCTGGAATCCAGTACTGCGTTGCGGAGGCGCAATTGAGAGCTGACATTCTCGTCCTGTCGCCGAGTCAAGAGGGGAACTTCACACGCTTACAATCAACGCGGGTAAACAAATTCTTTTTGAGGAGGGGATAGCTCAAGTATTTATTCGGCAAGCTATACGCGCGTTCTTAGGCAAAGTCGCAGAACCCGGCCTCAAGGTGACGCACACTACACACTGCATCGCAATCCAGCTGTACAGCTGTACATTTCGCCTGGTAATTAAGAAACTGACAACTAGCTTCTCTCGTCTTAAAACCTTGCATACAGGGCACGAGCAGCATAGTTTAGGAAGCACCATATTGATTTAGACAATGAGAGGTTCTCAATACAGCGATAAACTTGCCATGCCCAGAAAGCGCTTTGAACTTTATCACCCGTGACTGACAAAGGCGAGATCCGATAGATTGCTAGATCTTCCTTGATACTGAAAGCTACATGACCTCTTTTAAGAATGGCTAGCCAGGTAACATAGTCCTCGTGCCGAATATTTGGCATTGTAATTTCGCCGATTTTTTCCCTGTCGAGCATTACAGTTAAGCATCCAATCGGATTTCCTCCACGAAGGAGACTCTCGTAAGTGACTTGTCGGGGAACTCGCGCAGACGCCCGGAACTTACCCTTCGGTGTCATCTGGCGGAATTGTGAGAATGAGAACGCCGTAGAGGAATCCTTCATGAACTTGAGTTGAACGCCTAATTTGCTTGGAATCCAAAGGTCGTCGCTGTCAAGGAATGCAAGATAGCGCCCGCGAGCGTTCGCGATACCGATGTTGCGGGCGTGTGAAATTCCACGATTTGTCGTTAGGGAGACGACCCGGATGCGCGAATCCTTGCGTGCATACTCTTGTGCGATCTCTAAGGAGCCGTCGCGTGAGCCGTCATCAACGATTATTAACTCCCATCCCGAGTAGCTTTGATGAATCACGGACTCCACAGCTTCGGCCAAGAATGCTTGCTTGTTGTACAACGGCATTACTATGGAGACAGAATCCTCTATCATCGGGGCCAAGACAATTCTCCCATTCGCTCTCTGATGAAGATGCTTCCAACCTGCTGAAAGGTGCAACAGGGCTATCATCCACCCAAGGTCTCGTTGTCATCAGCAATGGCAAGCGGAGCATCCGGATGACGTTCCACCCTTTGCGCTGTATCGGCAACAAATGTAAACTCACCAGCTTCGGAGTAGACGAACAACATGGCGAATCTTCTTGTGAGTCTCCGGCGATTCCTCAAGCCGTGCAAGGTACGCTAACCAAATCACAAGCATTATGCTGAAAATGAACCCGATTGTGGTCGACATAACAACGATGAGACTCCTCTGAGGGAAAGAGCGCTTATCAGGCAGTGTCGCATGATCAACAACCTGGATGAGCGAACCTTGCTTTGCTTCATCCAGCTTGGCAGCTTCAAATTGCCGGGCAATGATTTCGAAGATGGCTTCTTGGTACTTTACCTCGCGGAGGCTGCGGACATACTCAAGTCCCGCCTGAGGTACACGTCCTTTGGGCAGAATGAATTCATCATTCTGAGGTTTATTGCTTCCACCCAACTGTGCAAGTTGTTTCTCGAGCGTATTTAGCTCTTGTTTTGCAAGGAATAGTTCAGAATTGTCTGTTGTTGCATAGGTGCTAATGCCCTGTATCTGGACCTCTTTGGCGGATATTTGGGCACGAAGAACTGCTGCAGATTCGATTAGACCCCTTGCTTGCGCGTCTAGCTGAATAACACCTGTAGCTTGTTCAGTCTTTTGCAGAGCTTCTTCGGCGGTCGCCAGGTTATCCTTGGCCTGCAATAATTGCTGCTCGAAGAACAATCTTCGCTGAGCCGCTTCCGTGACGGCAAGACTTCGAGAGAACCTTTGATATTCCTCCACATACCCGTTTGCCATCTCGAACGCCCGATGAGGGTCCTTGTCTTCAATTGAGATGTGAATCAGGCTATCTTTGCCGCTTCCGTTTATCGTTGTGTGTTGCCCGAACGCCATGCAGGCATCGGTGAGAGTGCGCGAATGGTATTCGTTCATCAAGTTGAAACGCTGAACCATCGCACTTTCAACAGTGCCGCTCCTTAACATGGCAACATACGTGTCGTTCGGATTCTTTATCCCGAGACTGCTGCCCGCCAGCGAAGAAATACTGCCAAGTCCTCCCAATTGCGACGCCAGCATTGAACTTAACGAGGAACTCTGCTGCGGAGGCAAGAGGGTCACTGAAGCTGTGTATCGCGCAGGTAGCACGAACGAAATTATGACAGCAATCACGGCAAAAGCGCCTGTGATCGCGAGAATCAAACGCTTCCGCTCGAGAAGAACAATGAGGATTTCGAGCAGTGAAATCTCATCAGAAGCTTCCCCACCGTGGGTTGCAGACAGCGGTAACGGTGACGACTGAATCTGCTCTTGATCTCCAATGCCAACACTGTTCAATTTCATGAGATCTCAATGCAAATTGTACACAAGAAAGCTCATGCCCCTGTTGATTTGCTGTTCGCCGGCCCGTAAGCCATTCATCTGCCGTAGGTTTCGTTCGTGGAGCGTCTACTGGGGATAAAGGCTCGAGGTACCAGATTGACTCGATGACGACTGGTGAAAGCTTTTCATAGGGTGCCCCAGAGTTCCCGAGGCGCCTCGATGTATTCCCCCTGCTCGCGATAACCTGTCGCGTATGTGATGAGCGATCGGTGTGATCTTGGGGTAGCTCCGGGGGTCGCGAAGGGCCGCGAGTACCTGGAGCGTCTGATCAGCTTCAGCCGGTGTACTCCGGTTCGACCGGACCGTTGCTCCATCAAGGAGGTGAGCGGAGTCCGCTCTCAATCCCGCAGAAGGAGATCCTCTGCGGGAACAGCGGGCGCCCAAGCTGCTGGAGCGCCCGCGTTCTTATGCGATGGTAATGAGACACCATACCGCCGAAGAGCCCCCTGAACAAGCGGCCAAGTACACGAACTCACCATAGTCAACTTCACCAAGCTCCTCGATCATCCCCAGCTGGGACTGTCCGACAAACGGCAGAGAGGTCGATCGTGATCGACGGGAGGAACTGGCTCCGTGTTGGCAGCAAGCAAGATGGCCCGAAGAGCGTCGCCACTGTCAAGACTCAAAGCGACCGCAAACGGGACGTCCCGATGGGGAATACCTCGGCATGTGCTCCTGAGTTGTCGCTAGATCCAGTCGCTCGTCAAATTCACGCCCAGTTCCCATGCAGCCTGACTGGCGAACGACCGTCCCAAACCTGTCAGCTACGCGCCGTTCTCTGTCGCCGTGTACTCGCCAGAAGGAATACGGCAAGCTGTGATATCGCAAATTTTTAACACCATCGAGTAAACGAGAGGAACCGGGAGTAGACTATTGGTAGCAGTCACTTTTTCAGGCAAGTTTGCAGATCGGGAAGATGGTGCGGAAAGGGATGAGTGAGTAGGGAAGGTGGACGTCGGCGTGTCGCAAGCAGGATAGAGTCGTTGCGCGCGAACAACAGATTTATCAACACGCGCATTGGGGCTTCACGTCATCATGACGAAACAGTGGCTCATAACGGGATAAGAGTACCTTTCCCGCCGCGCTGCGCAAATGACACTTTTGTCACTGCCCCAAAGCATGCAATGCGTGATTCTGCCTGCTGCACGGATCGTGCCGCGCTGTTCTATTGGGCGATCGTTAACCTCTTAACTGGTTCGGATAAAGGACAGCATCGCTCGGACTAAATCCGTGTGTCGTTTGTTTTGATGTTCTTGAAGTGAGTGTTCCACCCCTAACAAGACGAAACGATATGGCGCCCCAAAATATTGGTAGCGACAGATTGGGGACACTCCGCGAATTGGTTTGTCTATTTGGCGGAACGATTGTCGATAGGCCGTCAGTCGAGCAGATTCCGGTCGTCGAATGTGCCCGAGCAGACCAAGTGGTTTAGAGGTCCTGCCACAAGCAAAAACTGACGACATCCTTTAAAGAATGGTGAACTCTTCATTTCAGAAAGCTGAGTCTGGGAGTATGGCTGGCGCAACAAGGAGTCTTCTGCCCCCGGTTCTCCTTCCGATGCTTCGGCGTCTGAGGGGCCGCTCGATTCGCTACGTGGGGAACTTTGGAAGCTGGAAGGAAGCACAAGCTCGTTCGGATGGATATGACTCGGTTACGATCTTGGATCGTGTAACTGCTGCTACCAGGAAAGTGCTGGCTGGGAATGCGAGTTTCGAGCGTGACTCGGTCTGTTTTGATATTCCTGACTATCGTTGGCCGCTTGTCGCGTCCCTGCTGTGGGTCGCTGCACAAAACTGCGGAAAGCTGGATGTGGTCGACTTCGGCGGGTCACTCGCCAGTACCTACCTTCAGAATCGCCAGTTCCTGGCGGGGCTTGAGCAAGTGCGGTGGAGCGTTTTGGAACAGCCCGCTTTCGTGAGAAGAGGAGAGGAGCTGTTCCCGAGAGGCCTGCCGGAGTTTCGATCGCGAGTCGAAGACTGCACGCACAAAGGTTCGCGACAACTGCTCTTGCTGAGTAGCGTGTTGCAATACCTCTCTCGACCGTATGAGGTGTTAGCATATTTGCAAATGCACCAGTTTCCCTATGTAATAGTTGATCGCACTCCGGTTGTACTCAAGTCGGCCTCTGATCGGTTGACGGTGCAGATTGTTCCCTCGTCAATTTATCCGGCCAGTTACCCGTGCTGGTTCTTGTCGCTGGATCGTCTGAAGCAGCACTTCTTGCCCGCGTACCGCATCGTCGCAGAACTACCGTGCGATGAAATGACCACAGTGGGCGGCGTGGAATACAGAGGATTCCTGTTCGAGCGAGAATCAACGGAACCTGGCATATAAATAGAAGGAGAACCGAACAATGAAAGACGCTGTTTTGAAGCACGTTCTGGTGACAGGTGGGCTTGGATTCATTGGATCCAATCTTGCTCTTCGACTTGCTGGAATGGGCAGTGAAGTAACCCTAATCGACAGTCTGATTCCTGAATACGGCGGGAACCTCTTTAACATCAAAGGGTACGAAAATCGAGTTTCGGTGAATATCGCCGATATCCGAGACCCTCACAGCATGCGCTATCTGGTCCAAGGCAAAGATGTGTTATTCAACCTTGCCGGCCAGACCAGTCATATGGATTCGATGAAGGACCCAGAGACAGATCTCCAGATCAACTGTACGTCACAACTGAGCATTCTGGAAGCGTGCAGGAAATACAATCCGTCAATCAAAGTTGTGTATGCCAGCACTCGCCAGATCTATGGGCGGCCGGACTATTTGCCTGTGGACGAGCGGCACCCACTGCGACCGGTAGATGTTAACGGGATTAATAAGATGGCAGGGGAATGGTATCACATACTTTACAATAACGTTTACGGTCTTCGGGCATCCGCGCTCCGACTTACGAATACTTACGGACCGAGGATGCGCGTGAAGGACGCTCGTCAAACATTCTTAGGGGTGTGGATCCGGCTGGCTGTTGAGGAGCGGCCGTTCGAGGTCTGGGGCGGAGAACAGCTTCGCGACTTCACTTATGTGGAAGACGCGGTTGATGCGTTTTTATTGGCTGCAACGAATCCGGCAGCGGACGGCAAGATCTTCAACCTTGGGGGGCATGCCCCGGTCTCGTTGTCGCAACTCGGCGCAATGGTCGCGGACCTGAGTAAGGGCGCGTCTTTCCAGATAAGAGAATTCCCAAAAGAGCGGAAGGCGATCGATATCGGCGATTATTATGCGGATTTCTCCAGCATCTCCGAATGCCTCGGTTGGCAGCCCAAAGTCTCGCTTAAAGACGGCCTCTCTCGGACAATGGACTATTACCGCGCATTCCTACCAGAGTATCTGTAGAAGGTTAACCAATCATGATCTTAATGAACGATTTTGCTGTTGAGCCAGCAGAGTTAATCGCGACCGAACTCGCGGCAGTGGAGCGAGTTCGGCACTCTGGCTGGTATATCCTGGGGCAGGAAGTGCAAGCCTTTGAACGTGCTTTCGCTGCTTTCTGTGAAGTTCCTGAGTGTGTGGGAGTAGGAAATGGTCTGGACGCGATCGAGATCGGCCTGCGCGCGCAGGGAATCGGTCCCGGAGAAGAAGTGATCACTACCCCGATGACTGCCTTCGCGACCGTGCTTGCGATCATACGAGCAGGTGCAACTCCGGTGCTTGCGGACATCGACCCAAACACAGGGCTACTTGATCTTGAGAGCGTGCAACGTTGCCTTAGCCCACGCACTCGCGGTGTGTTGCTCGTGCATCTGTACGGACGGATGCCGGACATGACCCGGTGGGTAGATTTCTGCCGTTCGGCACGGATTCACCTGTGGGAGGATTGTGCCCAAGCTCACGGAGCTCAATGGGCCGGCAAGCAGGCAGGTACTTGGGGAGAATGGGGTGCATATAGTTTCTATCCGACGAAGAACTTAGGCACCTGGGGGGACGGCGGCGCGTTGGTGTGCAGCGACTCGACAGTTGCCGCGCGCGCACGAAGTCTACGGAACTATGGGCAGTCGGATAGGTACAATCATCCGATATTGGGACTAAATAGTCGGCTCGACGAAATCCATGCAGCAATTCTCGCTGTGCGGCTCAACTGGCTCTCAAGGTTCAACGAGCGACGGAATGAGATTGCGTCGCGATACTATGCTAACCTCAGAAACAAGGCTTTCCGACTGCTTGCGCCACCGGAACAGAAATTGCGCCATGTGTATCATCTCTTCGTGCTTCTGTCAGACGTCCGAGAGGATCTCCAAAAACATCTTGGCGAGGGCGGTATCCATTCGCAGATTCACTACCCGGTTCCGGTCCATCGTCAACCTCCATGCCGGAACGTGCGTACTGATCCGAAGGGTCTGTCGAGAGTTGAAGAATACGCTTCTGCGTGTCTGTCGCTTCCGTGCCATCCACAATTATCGGACCCGGCTGTCAATCAAGTAATCGAGAGACTCAATGCTTTTGCTTAACTTATGCCCGGCGAAAGAAACTCAGATCAGGTGGAGCTGGAGGCAAGACTAAGATAGCTATGGACTTCTTCTGCACGTATTTTGACAAACGATACTTGCCCAAGGGCTTGGCCTTGCTAAAATCCTTGCTCGCTTTTGGGGAACATTTCAAATTATTCGTGCTGTGTATGGATGACGACACGTATTCTTATTTTATTAGTGGCGAGTGGCCTTGCGTCATCCCGGTCAAATTATCAACTCTGGAGCGGGCAGATGCGGCGCTTCATCATGCGCGAACAACGCGAACTTTAGTCGAATACTACTTTACCTGTACGGCGGCTTGGTGCTTGTTCCTCCTGAGTGAATATCCTGATATTGACCGCGTTACTTACCTCGACGCAGATTTATATTTTTATCAATCGCCCGGGACTTTGTTAGCGGAGATGGGCTCTGGATCGATCCTTGCATGCCGCCACAACTTTTCCGCTAACTCCAAGTTCAATCGCGAGTGCGGTGAGTTTAATGTGGGTTTTTTGAGTTTCCGGAATAACGCAGAAGGACGAAGCTGCCTTTCGTGGTGGCGCGAACGCTGCATAGAATGGTGCTATGACAGGCATGAAAACGGCAAGTTCGCAGATCAGAAGTATCTGGATTCATGGCCGACCATGTTTGAGGGACTAAGGATTGCCGTGCACAAAGGAGCAAACGTCGGTCCGTGGAACCTTGGTTTGTACCCGTTGTCCCTTGAGAACCGACAGCCGTACGTTGGTGGCGAGCCTGTCCTCTTCTATCACTATCACGGGGTTCAGGCCCTCAACGGCTGGCTCTTCAATCTAGGCATCCCTGGGAATGTGGATAAGTCGTGCCCTGCGCTTGTTTGGATGTACCAACATTACGTTGGCGAACTTGCTCGTGTTATGAAAACTCTTGATCCGACTCCGCCGAGCGCGCGTGGTCGCTGGTCGTCCTCGCTATACCGCTTTGCAAAGGTTCCATGGGATGGTGCCTTTGCGGTTGTGATTAACACTGCGCCGTTTGTAGTCCGCTACACAAATCCGCTTCGAAGGAGTCGTAACCGACCTGTTCTTTGACTTAGGAGGTGAATCGATCAGGGGATTGAATCAGCCAATTTCTACGTTTGTATTGCCAGTTGACAACCGCGTGGACCAGCGGTTCGGGCTCTTGCTTGCCTAGCCTCTCAGAGATATGATCAATGTACTGGCACAGTTCCTGGAGTCGCTGGATGAGTACCGGCTCAAAGAGCGGATAATGCTGCTGGGTCAAGCCTAAACTTCTCATCCTGATGAAAAAGGGGTTATCTGGCGCTGGGTCCGTTCGCTGCGACCGGACCTGCAGACGAGATGAACAACTCTCGTCAAAATCCGCCTGCTATGGGATACGCATTCTGAGGGGCAAGTGAGTAGCAGATAATCAATATTTCATCATGCATGCCGAACGCTTTAGATGAATAAAACTATTGTCCAATAATATCAGCGGGGAAGAAATGTTCAAAAGAATTAAGTCTATCTCGCTATTCAAGAATTCAGCAATTTACGGTGTTACAAACATAGTAAATGCAGCAATCCCATTTGCACTATTACCTATATTGACCCGCTATTTAGGTCCAACAGAGTATGGACGTATCGCTATGTACCAGACATTTGTGGGGTTATTAGGGGCATTTGTTGGCTTGAGTGTCGCTGGGGCCGCATCTAGGAAATATTACGATAAAGACATATCGACTTTAGAACTGTCGCAGTTTATTGGAACATGCCTGCAAATTCTAATTGCTAGCGTTTTGATTGTGCTGATTGTTGTACTGCTGTTCAGCAGGCAACTTGAAAGCCTGTTTGGACTAAACGTTGACTGGCTATTGTATGCCCTATTGTTTAGCACAATGTATGTAGTTATTCAGATCAGACTCTCGCAGTGGCAGGTAAGAGAGTCTCCCAAAACATATTCAGCCTTTCAGATTTCACTAAGCTGCTTGAATGTAGGATTGTCGCTACTTTTGGCCATTGGTG
>NZ_JBAUUO010000155.1:0-83789 GCF_049582745.1 Occallatibacter sp. | reverse complement strand
GCTCGCGGACTTCCATCTCGACCAGGTCCGTCAGCTCTTCATCTTCCACCGCATCGCACTTGTTCAGGAACACCAAGATGTAGGGCACACCGACCTGGCGCGCCAGCAGCACGTGCTCCTTGGTCTGCGGCATCGGACCGTCAGTCGCTGCCACCACCAGAATCGCGCCGTCCATCTGCGCCGCGCCCGTGATCATGTTCTTGATGTAGTCGGCGTGACCGGGGCAATCGACGTGCGCATAGTGCCGATTCTTCGTCTCGTACTCCACGTGCGCCGTCGCGATCGTGATGCCGCGCTCCCGCTCTTCCGGTGCGTTGTCGATCGAGTCAAACGAACGGAACGTGTTCTTCGGGTTGTGCTTCTGCAATACCTTCGTGATCGCCGCCGTCAACGTCGTCTTGCCGTGATCGATGTGACCAATCGTTCCCACGTTCACATGCGGCTTTGAACGATCAAACTTTTCCTTCGCCATAAGAAATCCAATTCCCTTTCAGTGGCTTCTACTGCCCGTTGCTCCCAGAGGCGCCGGCGTTCCGGCTCCAGCCCCAAAACTCAGGGTTCAGGGTTCAGGTTTCAGTCACTCTTGCTTTCTGATCCCTGATCTCTGACCTCTGATCCCTCAAATCACTTCCCTTGCGCACGGCCGATGATCTCATCGGCGATCATGCGCGGCGCCTCTTCGTAGCGCGCAAATTGCATTGAATACGACGCGCGGCCTTGTGTCGATGAACGAATCTCGTTCACGTAGCCGAACATCTCCTTCAGCGGAACGATCGCCTTGATCACCTGCGATCCTGCCGCGTGCTCCATACCTTCAATTCGCCCGCGCCGCGAGTTGATGTCGCCGATGATCACGCCCATGAACTCCTCGGGCACCGTGACTTCAACCGCCATCACCGGTTCCAGCAGCACCGGGTGCGCCTTGCGTGCAGCTTCCTTGAACGCGATCGAACCGGCGAATTTAAACGCCATTTCGTTCGAGTCGACTTCGTGGTAGCTTCCGTCGTACAGCGTTACCTTCACGTCCACGATCGGGTAGCCTGCCAGAATGCCAAGCTCCAGCGCACCCTGCACGCCCTGATCGATGGGCTTGATGTATTCCTTCGGAACCACGCCGCCCTTGATGTCGTTGATGAACTCGTAACCCGCACCGGGAGTGTTCGGCTCGACGCGCAGCTTGCAATGCCCGTAGTTGCCCGAACCACCAGTCTGGCGAATGTACTTGCCTTCCGCCTCAGCCGATTTGCGAATCGTTTCGCGAAATGCAACCTTAGGCTCGCCCACGTTCGCCTCAACCTTGTGCTCGCGCTTCATGCGGTCTACAAGAATCTCGAGGTGCAACTCGCCCATGCCGCTGATAATCGTCTGGCCTGAATCTTCGTCGGTATGCACCTTGAAGGTCGGATCTTCGTCCGCGAGCCGCGAAAGAGCGATACCCATCTTCTCCTGGTCGGCCTTGGTCTTGGGCTCAACAGCCACATGAATCACAGGCTCAGGGAACGTGATGGCGCCAAGCGCGATCGGGTGGTTTGGATCGCTGAGCGTGTCGCCCGTCTTCAATTCCTTCAGCCCCACACATGCGCAGATATCGCCAGCATAAATCTCGGAAATATCCTCACGCTTGTTGGCGTGCATCTTCACCAAGCGTCCTACGCGGTCCGTCTTTCCCGTACGCGGGTTCAGAATCGTGTCGCCCGTCTTCAGCGAACCGGAGTAGATGCGGATGAACGACAACTTGCCGAATGGATCGTTGATCAGCTTAAAGACCAGCGCCGACAGCGGCTCATTGTCATCGGCCTTGCGAATGACCGTATGCGACAGATCATGCGGATCGAGACCCTCCACCGGAGGCTTGTCGAGCGGGCTCGGCAGATAGTCGACAACCGCATCAAGCAGCGTCTGCACACCCTTGTTTTTGAATGCGCTTCCGCAGATCACAGGGAAGACCTTGAGATCGATGGTTGCCTGGCGAATGCCCTTCTTGAGTTCCTCAATGGTCGGCGTCTCGCCTTCCAGAAACTTCTCGAGCAGCACATCGTCGGTTTCGGCGATCACTTCGATCAGTTGCAAGCGGAAGGCCTCGGCCTTCTTCTGCAGATCGGCAGGAATCGGTTCAATCGAAAACTCGGCGCCCATCGTCTCGTCGTGCCACACGACGGCATTCATCTCGATAAGATCGACGACGCCCTTGAAGTGCGACTCGGCGCCGATCGGAATCTGCAGCGCCACAGGACGTGCGCCTAGCCGCTTGCGAATAGTGTCCAGAACGTGCTCGAAGTCGGCGCCGTTCTTGTCCATCTTGTTCACGAAGCAGATACGCGGAACCTTGTACTTGTCGCCCTGACGCCATACCGTTTCCGTCTGCGGCTGCACACCCGAGACAGAATCAAACACCGCAACTGCACCATCCAGAACGCGCAGAGACCGCTCCACCTCGGCGGTAAAGTCCACATGACCCGGCGTATCGATGATGTTGATGCGAATGTCCTTCCACATGCACGTCGTGGCAGCCGACGTGATGGTAATGCCGCGCTCCTGCTCCATGTAATCCATGGTCGCGGTGCCTTCATGCACCTCGCCGATGCGGTGCGTGATGCCCGTGTAGAAGAGGATGCGTTCGGTCGCAGTCGTCTTACCGGCGTCGATGTGCGCCATGATTCCGATGTTCCGGCAACGACTTAGAGGTATGGTGCGAGCCACGGTTTCTCTTTATCCTTGCGGGATTCAACTCCCGCCGTTTCCTTCAGTTCAAAAGCCCATCTCGTTCAGGGTCTTCGCGCCGGACCAACCTGCTTGCCGGCTAAATCTTTTCAGTCCACGCTTACCAGCGATAATGCGCGAAGGCCTTGTTAGCCTCGGCCATGCGGTGCACGTCTTCCTTCTTTTTCATCGCCGCGCCACGGCCATTGGCCGCGTCCAGCAGCTCATTGCTTAACTTGTCGATCATGCCCTTCTCACCGCGGGCACGCCCGTAGGTGATGAGCCAGCGAATCGCCAGCGAGGTACGCCGATCCGCATTCACTTCGATCGGAACCTGGTAGTTGGCGCCGCCGACGCGACGAGTCTTGACCTCGAGCAGCGGCTTGCAGTTCTCGACCGCCTTCTTGAAGAGCTTCAGCGCGTCGTCTCCGCCGCCCTTCTCCTCAAGGTTCTTCATGGATTGATAGAAGATGCCCTGGGCCGTCGACTTCTTGCCGCCCCACATCATGGAGTTCACAAACTTGGTGACCAGCGTGGATCCGTAAACTGGATCCGGCGCGACTTCCCGCTTCCCAATGTGCCCTTTTCTCGGCATAGTTCCTCAAAGTCCTTCGCGCCTAAGCGCCGTTCTGTTGCCCCAGTCCCGGTACCACCACTCCGCCTGGGAACCGCAAACTACTTCTTGGCCGCCGCCGCTCCACCCTTGGCGCGCTTTGCGCCGTACTTCGAGCGGCTCTGCTTCCGGTTGGCCACACCCACTGAATCCAGCGTGCCGCGCACAACGTGATACCGAACGCCCGGCAGATCCTTCACACGGCCGCCGCGGATCAGCACAATCGAGTGCTCCTGCAGGTTGTGGCCGATGCCGGGAATGTAGGTCGTAACCTCAATCCCGTTGGTCAACCGCACGCGGGCTACCTTACGCAGCGCCGAATTCGGCTTCTTGGGGGTTTGTGTGTACACGCGGGTACATACACCGCGCCGCTGCGGCGAGGCCTGCAATGCAGGAGACGCCGTCTTGTACCGGGGGGCCGTACGGCCCTTGCGAACCAATTGATTAAATGTCGGCAAACTGAAACTCCTTACCCCAAAAACCTTGAAACCCAACCTGCTCACAGCCGCGCGCAGACCTTCGAGCTTCCTCATGCCGCTGGGCGCACTTTTCAGCGCGCACGCGCACGGAAGCCCAGGTTGCTGCTTCGCGTCTGCCTTCGTTCCACTACCAGACGAGAACCGAGACGGTGGCCAGTCGTTTTCGCGCATTATGCGGGAAAAGCCAACTCCGTTTCGCCGGTTCCGGCTCGCATAGCCCTCCAAGGTGGAGAAACGCGCGAGCACCGATGCGAAATATCACTTCCCCGTCTTTCCTTCACCCGGGGTTGCGATGTGTCCCTGCCCTTTGCAAGACAAGAGCGTTTCGGGGACTGTGGCCACACTCTGCCGCTTGTGGCCTCGGGAACTGACCCCGCTAAACTTGCTGGCCCGGGATCTCCCGTTACTCACCTGCCGTTAAAACACACGGATAGGCGTGTTCTTGCGGAACCTTATAAAGATAACAAGAAACCGGGGTGGGGTCAACGCAATCAACCGCGTACTTCGTCTTTGCCCCGGAAATATCCTTTTCCACCCCGAGACTGCTTCCATCTGCAATCGAAAACCCGCTCGATATCGCGGCTCTCACGGAACGGTATAGCTTCCGCTATTCACGACTGCGACACCGGTCGAATTCGCAGAATTCGCCTGGAGAATCCCAGCGGATTCCTGCAAAAGAACCGCGGTCCAGCTTACAACTGTTCCTGAGGAGGGAGAAGCCACAAAGCCAGTTAACCCGGAAAGATCTGGAAACACAAGGCTTGTAGAGCTATCCAGATAATTCGCTGTGGCAGAGACTTGATAAAAGATCTCCGTGCTGGCGCCCGTGAACCATCCGAGTGAGGCGGACTCCGAAACCCCAGACTTGCCCGAGAATCCAGAGTAGGCGACGTTGAAAGTTGGAAGAGCCGCCGGTGTTGGTCCCGCAAAAGCCCATGCCGGCGGAAACGTCAGGGTCATAGGACCGCCGCTGCTCGAATTCTGTAGGACATAGGCCGCCTCGGTTGCCTTGGAACTGTTCGAGGCCGAAGCGGTGAACTCGTACACGTCGCCGCTCTGAAGCGCACCCGCCGGAAGCGCCGGGTACTGATTTGTCAGCGAGCCGCCGACCGTAAACCCACCGGAGCCGCCCATTGCGAGTCCAACGGAAGTGGTCGGAGCCGCGTATCCCGACGGAACATTGTTATATGCAATGGACTGCGATGTCGTTTGATCCGCGGCTCCCAGGATCACCGCATTCCCACCGTTGAGCGCACCTGGAACCGGCTGACTGGCGAAGTTCCTGGCGGCAAGCAAGCTCACCGGCCTGACAAACCCCTGCTGGACAACGTTGTAGGCCAGCACCTCCACACGGTCAGATCCCGCCGGAGCGCTTACGCTGAAGCTCCCATTCAGGGCAACCCCGCTTACCGTCGTCAGCGCACTGTTTGCGGTAGCGATGTCTGATTCCGTCGCGCCGGAAATTCCGCTCGCGTCGATGTTTCCGGTAAGAATCCCCGTCTGCCCAGTCGATTGGGATGTTGGGCACGGCAGCGTGAAAGCAGTACCATCCGCAGTGCTCATCTCATACACAAACTGCTCGGGCAGATTAATCGTGCCGCTCACCAGGGTGCATGCATATGCCACCGAAAAAGTGGTGGTGCCGCTGGGAATCGAGAGACTCAAAGAGCCGGAACTGAGGGTTTGTGCCGTAAACGCCCCGGACCCAATCCGCGCAGCAAGAGCCGCCGGCGTGCCGACCGTAAATCTAAGAGTGACGGCAGTCGGAGTTCCACCTCCGCCGCCTCCGGCATTTGAACTGCCTCCGGAACTGCCACCGCATCCAGCTACCAGAGCGAACACTGAGCAGAGCGCAGACAATCGCAGAACTTCCCTGGACATAGTGCTTCCTGTCGTTGGGCTGCTGATCTCGGTGCACAGTCTATCGAGCATCATTGCTCGCTGAAACATCGAATGGAACTGGCGACGGCTGAAGGTGTCTTGAATTGCCGAGTTTGCCCTCTATTCGATCGATTTCAGCACCCAGGTTCCGTTCTCCAGCGCGAAATCTGCCTGCTTCTTGGTGCTGAGCTTGTTGCCGGGATTGTGTGCGATATCATCGAGCACTTGCGGCACGCCTGTCAGATTCACGCCCTCGGTGTACTTCCCCTCCTTGGCGGTGCCCGAACCAGCAAGCATCTCGTCCTGCAGGTCGTCCATGTCATGCGCCCTCAAGTGATTTGCAACAACTGTCATCACCACGACCGTGTAGTTCGTGTCAGCCTGATTCTCCGGACGCCACTCGATCACGTCGCCGCCTCCGGGCAGTGTTACGGCCTTCTTGCCCTCCGGCGTGAGCTTGAAATCGGCCCACAGCTTGTTGGGATAGACCTTGGTCCTCTCCCAAAGCTTCGCCGTGACCCCTGCGCGGATCCCTGTCTCATTGACCAGGACGGTCGTCGCAACTGGCGGCGTCTGGTCATACTTGGCCTGCACCAACGCCAGTGCCTGGGTCGGCGTCAAATCCGGTGCCGACTTGCATCCAACGGCCGCAAACCCGAAACTCATTACCGCCAGCACACCTAAAGTCTTCCAATTCTGCATGATTCTCACGCTCCCTCTTATGCGCGCTCCAATGGGCAGTATCCTAACGACCCGTCATTTTTCTCTAACTTTCCGGCGTTGTCAATGGATTCGGATGTGATAGCGGGCACACCTGAGGGGTCGGGGACTGAATCACTACGGATTCAGCCTGTTTCCGAATGAAAGTCGATGCCAACGGAAAGTGGTCTACTGCTCGGCCACCCGCTTTTGCAGCAGAGCGAGAAACCCCCTCTCGTCGGACTCAAGGCAAACCTGCGCGTTGGGTGCGCCATTTCCGACGGTGGTCATTCCCTTATCGTCCACATCAATATGCAGCGGCTTGGCTGGGCACAGATCTGGGCGGAAAGTATAGGTCACGGCAACCGGATCAAACAGCGTCGGCGTTGGGCTGTGGTTGGGGGTTCCTCCCATCCACTCGTGATAGAGCAGCGTCAGTTGATCCGTCAGCGGCGACCCGTGCGCAAAGATGGTCTCGCGGTCCTTCGCATCGAGCGGCACCTGGGTCGAATCGAGCGGCATCATGAAGACCGGGACGCCGGAAGCCAGCAGCTCCTTCAAGCCGGCAGGATCGTTCAGGATGTTCCACTCCGGCTCGGGCGGTTTTGGCTTGCCTTGCGCGTCAAGCCCGTAGCCGCGAGTCACGCTACCGCCCATGATGACCACGCGTTTGAGCTTTTTGAAAGCCGCCGGATCGCGTTCGATGGCAGCATGCACAGTGAACAGCGGCCCGATGCCGATCAGCGTGATCTCGCCCGGATGCTCGCGCGCCGCATGCAAAATAAACGCCGCGCCATCGCCGAATTTCTTTTCCGGTGCCCGCTTCGCATACGCCGCCTGCGTCATCAGGTTGTCGGTCTTCGTCATCGGCCCTGCAAAAACCGGAATATCGCTTCGGTCAACCGCGCGCAGATACCGGTCCAGCAATCGCGCGCGCATTTCCGTATTGCCGAATGTCGTGGTCACTCCCAGGATCTTCAGCTCGGGGCTCTTCAGCGCGACGGCCAGTGCAAATGCGTCGTCAATGTCATCGCCGATATCGGTATCGATGATCACTTCCTGCGGCGATGACGCGGACTCTACCGCGCCGGCAGTTGCTTGCGATTGCGCAGAGGAATTCACGCAGAACACAAGAACCAGCGCGAACAGGACGAACTGAGCCCGGAGATTTTTCATGCCAACCACTCTATCGCCTTCGCCTCATCCGTTTCCGCTCCATTACTCTGTTGACGATGGTTTCATCCCGTATGTCGCGTTCATTCCGCACTACCCGCCGCCGTTTTCTGAAGCAATCCAGCCTGGCCAGTCTCGCCTGCGCGCTACCGACGCATTCGCTTTGGGCCGCAACCGATGCACCACCTTCCCCAACGGTGAAAGACCGCGCGCCGCTTCATCCAGGCTCCTTCTATTCCCTGCCGCTCGGCTCCGTGCTTCCTGCGGGTTGGTTGCGCCGCCAGCTTGAGATCCAGGCCAATGGACTCAGCGGCCACCTCGACGAGACCTGGCCCGACGTCGGCGCTAACAGCGGATGGCTTGGCGGTACCGGCGAGTCGTGGGAGCGTGGCCCGTACTTTCTCGACGGACTCATCCCGCTTGCATGGCTGCTCGATGACACGCGACTGAAAGCCAAAGCGCAGAAGTACATCGACTGGATCCTGACGCACCAGGCTCCCAACGGAATGATCGGTCCCACCTCGAACGACGACTGGTGGCCCCGCATCGTCGTCCTCAAAGCCCTCACGCAATACCAGGAGTTCACCGGCGACCCGCGCGTTGTTCCCCTGATGGACCGCTACTTTCGCTATCAACTTGGCGCGCTCCCCCAGCGACCCCTGCGCGACTGGGGCAAGTTCCGCTGGCAGGATGAGCTGCTGAGCGTGATTTGGCTTTACAACCGCACCGCCTCTGCGTACCTGCTCGACCTCGCTCGCCTGCTCTATCAGCAGGGATACGACTGGATGTCGCAGTACGCGAACTTCCAGTTC
This sequence comes from Occallatibacter sp., assembly GCF_049582745.1. Classification (GTDB taxonomy): domain Bacteria; phylum Acidobacteriota; class Terriglobia; order Terriglobales; family Acidobacteriaceae; genus Telmatobacter. Next base: position 75,432 of record NZ_JBAUUO010000155.1, on the reverse strand, counting down.
AAACAGAAGATCACCGCCGAATTCATCAAGCTGAACGAAGGCGGCGGACTCAAGGATCTTGCGCTCGCCACACATGGAGTGAACAACGGCCAGGCCGTGAAGACCGGACCGGTTTGGTCGCTCGTGTCCGGTTCCGACACCGATCGCAAAGCGGCCGCGCAGATGATTGCTGAACTCAACAAGTACCATGGCCTGCCCAACGGCATGTTCTCCTGCGACGAACATCTTTCCGGCCGCGATCCTTCACAAGGCTCCGAGCTCTGCACCGTGGTCGAATACATGTATTCGCTGGAGCGCGCCTTAGCGATTACGGGCGACTCAACCTTTGGCGACCGGCTTGAGAAGCTGGCCTTCAACGCCCTCCCCGGCACGCTTACCGACGACATGTGGGCGCACCAATATAACCAGGAACCCAACCAGGTAGAGTGCAGCCTGCACCACAAGCCCTGGGTAAGCGACGGACCGGAATCGAATCTCTTCGGCCTCGAACCGAACTTCGGCTGCTGCACCGCTAACTTCAACCAGGGCTGGCCCAAATTTGCCGCCAGTTTATTCCTGCTTTCAGGCGATCAAAACACCGATACGCACGATGGTCTCGTCGCGGCAGTGTATGCCCCGTGCGAGGTGCGTACTTCGCTGCGCGGAACCGCGGTTCACATTGTCGAAGAGACCAATTATCCCTTCCGCGGTGACGTGAGTTTCACCATCAGACCTGCCGCACCCCTGTTATTTCCGTTGCAACTGCACATTCCAGCATGGGCAACCGATGCCTCAATCAAGGTCAACGGCAAGCCTGAGCCCCAAGCCAAGGCGGGGACATTCGCGCGCATCGAACGGATCTGGAGATCCGGAGACCAGATCGAAATAAGGTTCCCGATGCAGCCGCGGATCTCCCGCTGGTTCAACGACTCGATCGCCATTGAACGCGGTCCGCTGGTCTTCTCGTACGGCATCGGCGAAGACTGGGTAAAGCTCCGCGACCGCGGCATAACCGCCGACTGGCAGGTGTACCCAACCACGCCGTGGAACTACGCCGTTAACGTCGATCCGCAAAATCCTGCCGCGAACATCGCAGTTGCAGATTCCGAACTGGGGGACATTCCCTTTGCGCGAAAAACCGCTCCGATCCAGCTTCGCGTAAAAGCGCGGAAGGTTCCTGCATGGCGCGCCGAAGACGGAGCCGCAGATCCGCTTCCGCAAAGCCCGGTTGCCAGCAACGAGCCGGAAGAAGAGATCACACTCATTCCATACGCAACCGCAAAGTTGCGCATCACGGCGTTTCCGCTTGTCAAAAGCTGAAAGATAGGTTAGAAGGCCGACGGCCTCAACTCACCGTCAGCAGTTTCTGCGATTCGATCTTCGTTTCATCGAGTTGAACATTGAACCCCGGCCCCGTCGGCGCCGCAATAAGCGCCTGTTCTACCACCGGCGGATTCTTTTCAAAGTGATGATAGTGCCGCATCTTCGTCACTAAGTACTCGCCCAGCGGGAACGTCATCGGCGACTGGCTCAGTATCGTATGCACCGCCGCGCGCAGGCTGTGCCCGTGCGGAATCACGCGCACATCGTGCAGGGATGCCACCGTGCCGACCTTCACCAGCTCGCTCACACCGCCACACCACTCGGGATCCGCCTGCACCACTGACAGCGTCCGGGCCTGCAAATATCGCTCCACCTCCCATCGCCCGTAGAAATGTTCGCCTGCTGCAAGCGGCACGGTTGTTCCCTGCCGGATCGCCGCAAAGCTGTCGAGCTTTTCCGGATGCGTGACCTCTTCCATCCAGTAGGGCCGGTACTGTTCGACTTGCCGCGCCCACTCCAGCGCATAATCCTGATCCCAGCCGCTGTAGGCGTCGAACATGATCTCGTAATCGTCGCCGAGCGTCTCGCGCAGCGTCTTCACCAGCTCGATGTTTTTGCGCATGCCCTCGGGGCCGGAGCCGGGCCCATAGCCGATAAACCACTTCTGGTAGCGAAACCCCTGGCTCTTGAGTTCCGTCGCCCTCTTCCGCACCTCGTCCAGTTCCAGCGAAAAGCCCAGCGCGCTTGCATACATCTCCACCTTGTCGCGCGATGGTCCGCCCAGCAGCCGCCACACCGGTACTCCGTAGTACTTTCCGCGCAGATCCCACAACGCGTTATCGACCGCGCTGATCGCCATTATGAAGATCCCCGCGCGCGATTGCCGGTTCGAACGATACATCTGGTCCCACACGACCTCGCCGGCCAGTGCATCCTTGCCAATCAGGAAATGCTGCAGATCTTCGAGCACAATGGTTGCCGGCTCGCGATCGATCGGACCGTACAACCCATCCAACCCAGCCGCCGTGCGAATCCGGATGTAGATCGCCTCGGCCTGCACCTCTCGCGTTCCATCGGGCTTGTCTTTGTAGGGAGCACGCCGGTAGACGTCATACACATCAAGTGGATTGACCTGGGGCTGATGATCTACACCAGCCTCCTCCGTATAATGCCCACGCAACACGATCAACTCCACGGCATCGATCTTCAGCGGAGTCAATCCATCGGGACGATCCGGACAGCGCACCGCCTCCGCCGCCATCTCTTTCGACATTGTCGACCCGGCAAGCGCACCTGCCGCCGTCAGCGCACCCAGAAAACTTCGCCGATTCACTCCGTCCGACCTCCAAATTCAGTCTTACCCCGGGCCCGCCAACCCGCAACCCTGCGGTTGCTCTTTAACGTCGCTCACTCTGTCACAATACTGGGTGCCCCATTCATGACGCAGTTTCATCGCGTCATGAGTGGGATACCGCGAAGCTCAACCGGCCGACTTCGCAGTCCCCAGCGCAGCCACAATCTTCTCCGTGTCGTACACGCATCCCCCCCAAACGCCGCCGCTCACCTCAACCAGCGCCGCCCACAGGCGTGTATCCTCCGGCAGCGCTGGGTGCGGCTCCAAGTCCACACGCAGCTGTCTTTCCGTCAATTTCAGCGCGGCTTCTTCGGCTCTCCACGTGCCATCGGCGTCGCCCACCAGATCCACCGATCCCGTCAGCCTCTCGCGATCGACCACAATCTCAATCAGGTCGCCCTCCACTACCTTCCCGATCGGTCCGCCCGCCAGCGCCTCCGGCGAAATATGTCCGATACACGCGCCCGTGGAAACACCGCTGAAGCGCGCGTCCGTCAATACGGCAACATGCTTGCAATGCGCCAGTTGCTTTAGCGCCGACGTCACCTGGTAGATCTCCTGCATTCCCGCGCCCTTCGGGCCGCCGCAAATCAGCACGATCACGTCGCCGTGCCCAATCAACCCGGCTTTGATCGCCGCAATCGCCGCCGTCTCCGTCGTAAATACCCGCGCCGGCCCACGATGGCGAAAGACATTGTCTTCGCCGATCAGCGAAGGATCGATCGCCGTGCTCTTGATCACCGACCCTTCCGGCGCAAGATTCCCCACGGGAAAACAAACCGTCGCCGTCAACCCACGCGACCGCGCACGATCCGGAGTCATGATTACGTCATCGGCGTCGATTCCATCCAGTTCCTTCAACCTTTTGCGCAGCGCGTGTCGCCGCTCGCTGTCGCGCCACCAGTCGAGACTCGCATCGAGCGCATCGCCCGTAACCGTCTTTACACTTGTATCTAAAAGACCTGCCGAACGCAGTACCAGCATCACCTCCGGCACCCCACCGGCGAGGAACACCTGCACGGTCGCAAAACCACGCGGTCCATTCGGAAGCGCGTCAACAAGGCGCGGCACTGTGCGATTCACTTGCTCCCAGTCCGCACGTCCAGGCCGCTTCAATCCCGCCGAAAACGCAATCGCGGGCAAATGCAATAACAAATTCGTCGACCCACCGAACGCCGCGTGCAGCACCATTGCATTCCGCACCGCAGCATCCGTCAACACATCCCGCGCACCTAGTTTCGATTCATGCAACCGGATGATTGCACGTGCAGATCGCTTCGCCGCATCCAGCCAGATCGGTTGCCCCGAGGGCGCCAGCGCCGTATGCGGCAGCGCCAGGCCAAGTGCCTCACCTACCACCTGCGCCGTCGCCGCTGTCCCCAGGAACTGGCATCCACCTCCCGGCGATGCACACGCACGGCAACCCACCTCCGCCGCATATTCCAGCGTGATTTGCTGCTGCGCAAACCGTGCTCCGATGGTCTGCACCTTGCCCGCATCCTCACCCGATTCGGGCAACAGCGTGACACCGCCTGGCACCAGCACCGCAGGCAACGCTCCCGCCGAAGCCAGCGCCATCATCATCGCCGGCAGACCCTTGTCGCACGTCGCGACGCCGAGGACGCCTTTACCGGTGGGCAAGGACCGCATCAGCCGACGCAGCACCATCGCCGCATCATTCCGAAAGGGAAGGGAATCCATCATCCCCGTCGTGCCCTGCGTCCGCCCGTCGCACGGATCGGTGCATGCGCCCGCAAATGGAATCGCCCGCAGCGCCCGCAGTTCGCGCGCCGCTTCCGCAACCAGCAGCCCCACTTCCCAGTGTCCAGTATGAAATCCGAGCGCGATCGGTCGCCCATCTTCGGCGCGCAGTCCGCCATGCGTGCTGAGAATCAGAAACTCCGGATCGAGCAACCGCGCAGCCTCCCACCCCATCCCCGCGTTCTGGCTCAGGCCAAAAAGATTCCCCGAAGGCTCCGTGACCAGCATCTCTGCCGTCAGCGGTAGCATGCCTTCCGGACCCGCCGCGTGGGTCGAGACCTCGCGCAACTCCGCGCCTTCTGTTTCCAGCACCGACTTCAACGAAATCTCCGCGATCACACCCTCCTCATCGTCCTTGCACGTGCGCCAACTTCACCGTGTGCTCTCAGACGTACCCGTCGCGACGGGCGTGAGCCGGAAGACATGCGGCTTGGGTACGGCCGCTTCATAGATCGAGTCTTCCAGCGAATTTTCAAACGCCTGCATCACATCCTTCCCTTCTTCGGCGCCGGAATCCGCATTGCGCACCCGCATGCGCAGGTGAATGTAATGAGTCTCATCGCGATCGCGCACCAGCCAGCTTACCCGTTGTGCCTGGTGAAACATCGCCGTCCCGTAATCCGCCAGGTTGATCCCATTTTCAAGCGCATCCGGCGAAAACGTGTCCACAGCATCACCATCAATGCTTAGCCTGTACTGTCCCGCTGCCAGTCCCGTCACGCGCAAGGTTTCCTGGTTGAGCTGCTGCTCGATGTCCGTCAAATCCTCAAGCAGAGCCTGCGTTGCATTGCTCCGCGTCAGGGGTAACGGCAACGCATCTTCCACTTCCGTCCACTTCCACGCGCCGTCTGTTTGCTCCACCTGGCCTACGCTGGCATTGCGCGCCTGGGTCACGACACCTGCGTGCGCGTCTACCGTGACATCGGATACCAGCGCCGGGGCATGCCATCCCTTCAGTAACGCCTCTGCCATCACCCAGTGCGCCAGCGGATCGGGGTGCACGCGGTCCGGCAACAGCAATACCGCAAGTTTCCGATCCATCGCATCGGCCTTCCGGATCGCCGTAATCACTGGCGGATTCAGATTTACAAAGGCCGCGCCGTATTTATCCGCCAGCGATTGATCCACGTCGGCGAAATGCCGCATTACCGCGTTGTACCCTCCGGGAAACGTAACCGGTCGTGTCACATCGTCATAGGGCGACGGCCCCAGCAGCGTGAGCCGCGCGCCGGGCACATGTTCGCGGATCGAATCGAGCAGGTGCTCGTAGCCCTTCACATACGTCTGCTCAATTTCGTCCGTCGTGGCCTGGTACCCGCCGTCATTCATTCCCAGCATCACCGTCACGACGGTCGGCTTCTCTGAGAACACATCGCGCTCCAGCCGCTGATCGATCGGGCCTCCCCCGCCGCCCGTCACGCGATCGCCGCCCACGCCCGCTCCGTAGAAATGCACTCGCATCCACGGGAAGCGCGTCGCCGTGTAAAGCTCAACATACTGGTTGTAGTAGTTCTGCTCCGTGATGCTGTCGCCGTAGAACACGACCGTGTCACCGCCATGTAGATAGAACCCACGCGCATTCGCCTCGGCTCCCGGCGGCGCAACCCCCGCAGATGGGATAACCGGAGTTCCGGGCGCGGTTGTTGTCGAAGGCGCCATCCGCAGCGACTCCGCACTCATCGCCTCTGCCGGAGCCGTCGCCACGGCGACCAGTGAATCCGCGCATCCGTAATACAAAAACCATTTCCCGTGAAAGAACACCAACCCCTCGGCAAACGTGGTTCCGGCCGCGTACTGTCCGGTCTTTTCATACGGCAACTCCGGCATCAACACCGGCTCGTCGATCTGTGACAGCAGGTTTGCCGGATTCGACGTCTCAAATAGCGCCTCCCCCGCCGCGTACGCATTCGGACCCAGCGCAGGATCGCCCCCACCTTCCGTCGCGTTCTTTCCGTTGTAGAGCATCACGATTCCCGCACTGGTCAGCACAGGCGGCGGACCGGTCTCGGGAAATGTGCTGTCGAAGTGCCCTGCTCTCGGCCGCAGCAGTTCCACCAGCTTCCCATGCATGTCTTCGACCGGAATCCAGTGAATCGCATCGTCCGAGGTCGCAAGCTTGACGGACCCTTCGCCCCAGTACATCCAATAGCGCCCCGCAATCTTCGCCGCAATCAGGCGGCCACCTTTCAACTGCGTGACAATGCCAGCCGACTTGTACATCAGGTTCGCGTATTTGCCGCCCAGGGCCGTCAGAAATGCCGGCCCATACTTCGTCCAGTGCTTCAAATCGCGCGAGGTCGCAATTCCCACGGAATAGGTCTTGCGGTTCCATTGCGTATAGGTCAGCACATAGGTGCCGTCGTCGCGTTCCACAATTCGCGGATCTTCGACGCCGCCCGGCCACTCGCGCGCTTTCTGGTCATCGTCGGCTGGATAGAACACCGGCTCTCCCAAGCGCTTGAAATGGATGCCGTCGCTACTCTCTGCCAATCCCAGCCTTGAAGTATGCCCACCAATTTCCATCGCGCCGGAATTATCCTCCGCGCGATACAGCACGTAGATCTTGCCGCGGCGCACAATCGCTGCCGGATTGAACGTGTGGAGCGCCTCCCAGGCAACCAGTTTATGCAGAATCGGATCCTCAAACGTCGAAGCTGGATTCGGTGACACCACCGGATTCCCCGTCGCGGGCCGCGTGAATCGGCCAATCACCCACTTCGGCGCACCCTGCGCCCACACGCCCGCACTCCCCAGCAACACACCCAGCGCAATTGCAAACTTCAGAATCGTCTTCACGCGCTCTCTCTCCGTAATCCGCCCCATCTTACGCTTCGCAATCATCTCTCCGCGCCGCACCAAAGTCCTATCTCTGTCCAGGATTGAAGACTAAAAACTAGTAGCTAGAAGCTGGAAGCAAATTTATAAAAGCTCAGTGCGGCATCCCCCTGCTCCAGTACCCGCACCCTGCGCAAAGTCCCATACCCATCCTCGAGCTTCTGCTTGCGCCGATGCTCTGCAATCACCACGGCGTCCTCGCCCAGCAAGCTCACCGCCGCGCCGCCCAGCAATCCCATCGCCGTCGCGTACTCCTCAGCGGCCTCGTACGGCGGGTCGAGAAACACCACGTCAAACCGCAGCAGCGAACCCTCCGGCCTCACGCGCCGAAGAAATGCGCCGGCGCTCACCGCTTCCACCCGTACACCGCCTCGCAGGCCGAGCTTTTCAAGATTTGCGCCCAACACCTTCAGCGCCGGCTCGGCACGCTCCACCAGCACCACGTTCGCAGCTCCACGACTCGCAGCCTCAATGCCCACCGCGCCCGATCCAGCGTACAAATCCAGAAACCGAGCACCCTCCATGCGCGGCGCAAGTACATTAAACAGCGTCTCGCGCAGCCGGTCGCTCGTGGGACGTGTCCCCAGCCCCGCCGGAGCCTCCAGCATCCTTCGCCGCAGCGTTCCCGCAATTACCCGCATCGCGAATCAGCATATAAGAAAGGTGCCTCTCGGGCAGAACCACCGGAGTCCCCGGCGACCGGTCCTCGTCGATGGGCTGGTAACAACGGGGGTCCCCATCGACCGGGGCCCCCGGAAAGCGCTCTTTGCTTTTTGGGGTGGATCGACAGCTCCTCGTCGATGAGGTGGTAACAACTACAATCTGTGTATGCGTGGCTGGACCATACCGCTGGGTCGATGGATGGGCGTGGAGATGCGCATGCACGTCTTTTTCCCTGCCCTTCTGCTGGTCTGTCTCGGTCTCAGCGCCACGGCTGGAGTCGTGCGCGGCGTGGCCCTGTTCTTCGTTTGCGTATTGGCCGTGGTGGTCCGCGAGGCTGCGCGCCTGATGATGGCTGCTTATCTCAATCTGAAACTGCGCGCCGTGGTTCTGCTCCCCATCGGCGGCCTCTTCGCCTATGCCAACCCTGAGAGCCAGGAGGCTTCGAACCAGGGCTTCGGCCAATTCGCCATGGCGCTCACCGGGCCGCTCGCCAACTGCTTAACCGCGCTGATGCTCGCCGCGGCCTTCATCGGCGCAGGCGGAGATGTTCGCCTGCTCGGCCGCCCCCTCATTACTGCTGCCTACCTTTTGCGCAGCATGGTCTGGATGCAGGCGGGACTTGGCCTGCTGCACCTGCTTCCCGCTTATCCACTTGACTTCGGCCGCCTGCTTCGCGGCAATTTCGCTCGCACTCACGGACTCTCGCCTGCAGGCCGCGCCGCCTCGGGCATCGGACAGCTTATCGCCCTTGCGGTGATGATCACCGGCATGGCGCTGCAAGCCTACTGGCTCATCATCGCCGGATTCTTCATCATGATCGCGGCGCAGGTCGAGGATCAGGGCGTCTTCTTCCAGTCGGTGGTCGACACCGTCCACATGCGCGAAGTGATGCTGACCGACTTCGCCACGCTCTCTCCGTCCGACACACTGGCCGACGCGCTCGTCCGTTGCGTTCACTCCCTGCAGGAAGATTTCCCGGTGGTCCGCGGACCGCAACTGGTCGGCATCGTCTCACGACAGCGCATCGTCGACGCGCTGCGCAACGACGGCAACGGATACATCCAGTCCATCATGTCGCGCGCTTTCCAGGTCGCGCGCCCTGAAGACACGCTGGGCACCACCATCCGCCGCATCTCCGGCGGCCAGGGCCTCTCGCTCATTCCCGTCACTGAGAGTGGCAAAGTAGTCGGCATTGTCAGTGTGCAGAACCTGATGAGTTCGATGTCTCTGCTAGCCGAACAACGCCGCATCGAAGCCCAGAACGCCGAGTAGGTACAGCCACCTCAAATTTTCCCGACGATCTCTTTCGCCACGGTCTGCTCCACTTGCGTGGCCTGGGCCGGTGGAACTCCGTGCACGTTCACCACAAACCACGTATTCCCCTTCCTTACGTGCAGCACCGCACCGTTCCCGACCACCGTCTGGATCGCCTCATCGCCTATTCCGCTCACGGCAGTCCCTTGTCCCATCATCTTCGCCCCATCGTTCGCGCCTTCAAGCAAAATCGTAAGCTGTCCCGCCCCCTGTTTATATTTCTTGGGAGTCCAAATACACCTGTTCGCACCCGCCCCTGCGTTGACGTCCGGCACGCCCAGCGCCGCCGCTGCCTGCCCAGTCGTCAGCAGCGAACACGGATCAACTGCCCACGCTGCCCGTCCACTCAACATCACCGAAGCGAAAACAACGCACCCTGCCAATGTCATCCTGCGTCTCAGCTCCATACAGCCTCCTCCTCATCAAGATCACTTCTGCACAACGGTCCCAATCTCGAAACATGGTAACGCCTGCGAACCTACTGATGATCGCAACGCTTTCGAATCACCGCAAGCGGGTTGGTGGCAGCTTTACACGCGAGACTGGAAAAGGCCTGCGCGATGTGTCGTCGCGTACTGTTCCCTTTGGCAATTCCTCGCCTTGAATTCGGTCGGAACCGCGAGGCACTACCATGTTCTAAGCAATGCCAGAAGAACTCGCTCCCGGCCTCTACCTCGTCGCCACGCCCATCGGCAACCTCGGCGACATCACCCTCCGCGCTCTTGAAGTCCTCAAGCACGCCGACCGCATCGCATGCGAAGACACACGCCAAACGCAAAAGCTCCTCAACCATTTCGCCATCACCACGCCGACTGTCAGCTTCCATCAGCACAACGAGCGCGATCGTGCAGCCGAACTGATCGCGGCATTGAAGAACCGCGGTACCATCGCTGTCGTCTCCGATGCGGGCATGCCCGGCATCAGCGATCCCGGCTCCTGGCTTGTCACAGAAGCCATCGCCGCAGGCGTTCCCGTCATCCCCATCCCCGGTGCCAATGCCGCTCTCAGCGCCCTCATCGCATCGGGCCTGCCCACCGGCGAATTCCAGTTCCTCGGATTCCTGCCGGAGAAAGCCGGCGCCCGCCGCACCGCGCTTGAAAGCCTAGCCGCCCAGCCCCGCAACTCCGCGCAGACCGTGATCTTCTACGAAGCGCCCCACCGCATCGCCGAAACCCTCGCCGATCTCGAATCTGTCTTCGGTCCAGCGTTGCGCGTAGTCGCAGCCCGCGAAATCACCAAGCTCCACGAAGAATTTCTCCGCGGCACCGTCGCCGATGTGCGCCGCGATCTCGTCGCCCGCGATCGTATTCGCGGCGAATTCACTCTGCTCATCGAGGTTCCCCTCAAAAATCCGGGTGCCCCAGGTCTCACATCAGAGACCAGGGAAAGCATCTCCGCCCGCATCGCCCGGCTCCAATCCGAATCCAACCTCGACGAAAAAGAATCTCTCAAACGCCTCGCCCGCGAACTAGGCCAATCTAAGAGTGAGCTCTACCGCGAACTCCAGCGCGAACGTGCAAAGCGCAGATAACCACCTCTTCTCTATCGTCCGAACTATTACACTTATCCCATCTCTCCAACCGCGAGGCATTCATGCGCCGGACTTTTGCGCTGCTCTCCACGCTCCTGGTCGCATTCTCGGCAACTCCCGCGCTCGCAGACATCGCCGCGATCCACGCCGACGCTCTTCCCCAGGAGACCTCGGTTCTCGCCGCCCTCGACGATGCTCGTCAGCTCGAACCCTATGCCAGCGCGTGGACAAACAAATGGGATTATGCGATCGCCAAAAAGAACGTGGCCGACCGCTTGGACAAGGATCTTGGTTTTCTGGGAGCCGCGCTTCAAAAGCATCCCGACAACGAAGAACTTGCACTGCTCGCCGGCCTCGTCGCTCACTACGCCTACAACCTCGACGTCCCCGACAGCCACGAGAAGGCAGTCGCCGCGTTTGAGACCGCCCGCAAACTCGCCCCGAATGATTTCCGCGCCTCGTGGTTCCACGCCAGTCTGTTCTGCCAGACTCTCGAAACCAAGCCCGGCGCACAAGAATTTCTCGCGATTGAAGCCGCGCACCCATGGGATCAGCTCCCGGCTTCCTTCTGGGGAGATTACATGGCCTGCGCGACGATCACCAGCATGCCCGCACACGTGCTGCGTGCCCCCGCATATCTCGACAAGCTCCACGTTCCTATGACGCAGATGCAAACCTTTCTTGTCGACACTGCGCAGAAGCGATTCGACCCATACGATCCAGGGAAGGAGTATCAACCCAAAGATGTCTGGCAGGCCGAGAAATCCGGAGACGACATCCAGTTCACCGCCACACTTTGCGGCGCGCGACTCATCACCCCCGGCAACTGGTCTGTGAATCAAATGGCGTTCAACAACGGTTCATGCGTCGCATGGTTCTATTCCGGCCCCTACAAGGCCGTAACGAAAGACCTTCGGCCAAGCATTCTTCTCATGGTGCAGCGTCCACCGCCCGGCCAGAGTCTTGACGAATACGCTAAGAAATTCATGCACAAAGGTAAATTCGAACAATTCGTTGCTTCGCGCTGCCCTGCAACGACCTGTCTCGCGATGAAGGGAGTGCAACCGGGAATGTACAAAGGGGATGGCGATGGGCACGGCCACATCTTGGTCTTTGAGCGCGATGAGCCTGAATTCCCGGGCCTCCTCTTCGAATCTCCGTGGGAGCCGCCCCAAACCGATCCGAACAAAGGCTTGCAGTATTTCCATCCCACTCAAACGCAGAAGCGCATCCCGGGCAGGTTGTTTTACGTGGTCATTTTGGACTTGGCCGCGTCCATCGAAACGCCGTCGATGAAGGATTACGACTTGTTTCTCAAGAACCTGACGGTGGAGTAGTTTCCGTTTTCAGTTGTCAGTCCTGAGTTTTCAGAACGACTCACTCACCCGATCCACCGCCTCAGCCGCCGTCCCCACCACATCCAGCAGCCTCCGATTCTCCGCCTTCAGAAACCCGGCCTCCACTGCGCGATCAAGAAATGCCAGAAGGCCATCCCAGTAATTTGCAGTGTTGATCAGGATGCAGGGCTTGGCATGCAGGCGAAGCTGCTTCCACGTCACGATCTCCATCATCTCGTCCAGCGTTCCGTAGCCGCCCGGCAACATCAGAAAGGCATCCGCCAGCTTCACCATGCGCGCCTTGCGCTCGTGCATCGTCGGAACCATTTCAAGCCGCGTCAAACCGCGATGTGCAATCTCACTGCCGGAAAGTACCTCCGGCAACACACCGATCACTTCGGCGCCGCCCGCGAGCGCCGCATCTGCAACGGCTCCCATTAAGCCCACGCTCGCGCCGCCATACACCAGGCCAAGCCCGGCTGCGGCAATCGCGCTTCCTAGCGCCTTTGCCTCCGCCAGAAACACCGGATCGTTCCCACTCGCCGACCCGCAATATACCGCCACCCGTTTCACTTTCATCGCGCACCCAGAATAGCGCTCATGCGTTCGCCTCCCCGCAGCAACGCGCCTTTAACGTCGCCTTCATCGCTCATTCACAAGGCGCTGTTAGCGTCAACGGCGGCGCTTCCCCTTTGCCACTTCTCTCCATGTTCAACTCACACGTTCCAGGAGGAATTCCCGTGATGTCACCGTCCAATGCTCGCCCCGCGATGCTCGGCGCGGCTCTTTCCCTGCTGCTTGTCCCTGTCGCCTTTGCCCAGGGCAGACCCGCCTTCAATCCCGGCAACCTTGTCGTGAGCCGCACCGTCTACGACAACCGAACCGGCAACGTTACCGTCGGCGAGACCCTGCCGCCGAACTGCGTTCCCTCCACCGGCGGCTGCGTCACTGCGGTTGCCGACGGCACGTATCCCTACGTCTTCAACAACGATCCCGTAGATGGCAGCTTCGGCATCACCTCGCGTATCTTCCTCGATCACATAACTCCCTCGGGTCATGTAATCAGTTCGCTCGAAGTCCCAAATAGCCTCGAGTGGTGGTTGTTCAATGGCAAGAGAAATCAACTTGTCACCAGCTTCAGCTCCAAGTCTGAACTGGCCCTGCATCTTTCCACCGACGGCCGCTATCTCACGTTCATGGGCTACGTGGCGCCGGTCAATGCGCTTGACGTCTCCAACTCCAACACACCTGATTCATTCGACAGCACCAATCCAGTTCCCTCTTCGTACTACCGCGCCATCGCGCGTGTCGATCGGTGGGGACACTTCGATTTCACCGAGACGAATGCCTATAGCGGCAACAACGGTCGCGCCGCGATTCTCAACGACACCTGGGGTAACGATGTCCTCTATCTGGCTGGAAACGCCGGCAACGGTGCCAATCCGCAGCCGCAGAACGTAGTCCTCGGCGCCGGCGCACAGTTCGTCAGCCTGTCGAACCAACCCGAAACAGATCAGGCGCCCGGCCTTCCCACGCCCGTTGCCAGCTTTTCCATCACCGAGCTCGGCGACAAGGCCGACAAGCTTGGAAAAGACGACAACTTCCGTGGCGTGACGGTCTTCAAAAACGTGCTCTATTACACCAAGGGATCGGGCGGCAACGGCGTTAACACCGTCTACTACGTCAACACCGGCGATACGCCATGCACCGGCGGTGTGGGTCTGCCGGCCGCGGGCGCAACACTTCCCACTACGCCGCTCAGCTACTCGTTGCCCCTGCCATCCACCGGTCTTCCTAACAACATGTGCATCCTTGCCGGCTTCCCAACCACATCGAACAAGGCCATCGATCCCGTGAACTTCCCTTTCGGCTTATGGTTCGCAAATTCCAAAACGCTCTACGTTGCCGATGAGGGTGACGGATACACGGGTGGAACAGATCTGTACGCGCACGCTGCGGCGCAGACGCTCGCCGGGCTGGAAAAATGGGTGTTCGACTCCTCCAGCAACCAGTGGAAACTAGCCTACGTGTTGACCAATGGGCTAGATCTCGGTACGCCCTACACGGTTGCCTCGTATCCCACCGGTACAAACGCTGCTACAGGTCTATCGTGGGCTCCGGCGACCGACGGCCTGCGCAATCTTACTGGCCGCGTAAATGACGACGGCACCGTCACCATCTGGGCCATCACCTCCACCGTCAGCGGCAATGGCGATCCGGGTGCCGATCCCAATCGGCTTGTCTCCATCACCGACACCGTCAGCAACACAACGGCGGCGCGGGCGGCAACGGAACGCTTCCGCACGCTGCGCACTGCGGGCTTCGGCGAGGCGCTGCGCGGAGTTTCTTTCGGCCCGGGCAACTGACCAACTTTGTCAATTCATCGCTCTAAAAACACTGAGGGCGCTCCCGAAATCGCGGAGCGCCCTTCGGATTTGATCCTGAATCACCCACACGGTTCAACAAGCTGTGGTTACTCTCCGTGGACCGGCGCGCGCATTGCTGTTCCCTGCAAACGCTGCGCAAATCCTCCCTGCTCGTTCCAGCGTTCAAATTCCTTGTCTGACAATTCGACCGATCCCTGGATGCGGTCCGTCCCGAAGGAAAGGTTTTCCAAACCGCATTGCTTTTGCTGCGGCGAGTCCGATCGGAGCGGCGGTTCTTTCGCAAACACTTCGGCGAACGATGCTGCTTTCCCGGTTAGAAACTCGCTCTGATGATCGTTGTGGCCGTGGAGTGAAAAATCCACACGAATCCTGGCGTCAAAGCGCGCGCCAATCATCAATACTTCCGCGCCGTCAATCAGCCGCGCCAGCATGCTGTTCGGTTGCGTGAGACTCAGACTTTTCTCGACCTTCGGTGCAACAAGAACATTCCACGAACTAACATCGGAGCGCATTTGGGACAGCCGTTCCATGAGCGGCATATCGATGGTGGCGTGCGCCGCATATCGCTGCAACGCATTTTGCACCATCAACGGCGTGCCGAACATCGCGATGCGATCGTTCAGGATAACCAGCCAGCGCATGTCCAGCATCTCCCCCTGTTCGCGAGCGAACGATTTCACCAGCATCACTGTTCCGCCTTCATACTCGCTTCGTTGCGCACCGTTCAGTTCCGCGGCTTTAAAGATTCGTTCCCGATCGAAACGTCCCGCCACCAGCAGCAGGTGTTCGGTGAGTCTTCCCGTTTCGGAAGAAGCCGCCACTTCGATCACTTCATCGATAACCCTTTTGTTGTCGACTCCCGCAAGTCCTTGCCAGTCATCCAGGTCGAGACGGTCGTTGTGCGTGGAAAGAAGCAATCGACCGACCCTGTGTCCACCAGGATGGTTTTCGAAACCCGCAACAATCTCAGCACCCGGTGGAACCAGCGAAAGCAATTTACTATTCAGCGGCGAACTGAGACTGGAAGTGGCGAAGACAGTGGTCGAAACCAGGATGCATAAGAGCTTATAAATAGAAGGGCTCATGGATTGCCCTTTTTGACTGTATGGTTTCCAATTGACCCGAAACCCGTTTCCAAATTCCTTGCGTTGGAAGCCCTACCAGATCGAAAGTCGAAATACCGGAGTGAAACGATCACGAGCGTACTCGGCTTTTTCTTTGCACGCTATGTTGGGGATCACACAGAGCGATCGATCCGAGAAAAGTTCAATCAGGGGCACCTAAATCAGTTCGATCCATCTGCGTTCAGCGTCGATCTGCGCGCAAATCCTGCCGATCGGCCGGGTCATCGCGAGGCGGGTAAACTAGAGAAAGGAACCTTTCCGCCGGACGCCCCATTTGTCGCAGTCACTCATCGAAAACCTGAACCCTGAACAGCGTGCTGCCGTCGAAACCACCGACGGCCCCCTGCTGATCCTCGCCGGCGCAGGCTCAGGCAAAACGCGCGTAATCACCAGCCGCATCGCGTGGCTCATCCAGGAAAAAGGCATCGCGCCCGATTCGATTCTTGCAGTTACGTTTACCAACAAGGCTTCAGCAGAGATGGCAGAGCGCGTGGAACGCCTGCTCGGCCACTCTTCTCTCTCCAAACCGCTGATCTCCACATTCCATTCGCTTTGCGTACGCATTCTGCGCCGCGATATCGAGGCGCTGAAGGTCGGCAACGTAGGGCTCACCCGCTCTTTCGCCATCTATGACGAAAACGACCAGCAAGGCATCGTTAAACAAGTGATGCGCCGCATGGGCCTCGATACCAAGCAGCTCACACCGCGCACCGTTCTCAGCCGTATCTCGTGGGCCAAGAACCACATGGTCGATCCGCAGGACTATTACCTCGGCGCCAAGGATCCCGACAGCGAGCGCATCGCCCACATCTACAAGGGCTACAGGGACGAACTCCGCAAGAACAACGCGCTCGATTTTGACGACCTGCTCCTTGAAGCGATGCGCCTGCTCAAAGTTTCCGCTCCCACGCGGGAGTACTATCAGCGCCGCTATCTTTACATACTCGTCGATGAATACCAGGACACCAACCGTCCGCAGTATGAACTCATGAAGCTGCTGGCGGGCGAGCACAAAAACGTCTGCGCCGTAGGCGATGAAGACCAGAGCATCTACTCGTGGCGCGGCGCCGACATCCGCAACATTCTCGAGTTCGAGACAGACTTCCCAAATTCGAAGATCGTCCGCCTCGAACAGAACTACCGCTCCACGCAGATCATCCTCGAAGCTGCCGGCGCGGTGGTCGCCAACAACCTGCGCCGCAAAGGCAAAAAGCTGTGGACCGATCGCCAGGGCGGTTCTCTGATCGGCTACTACGAAGCCCCCGACGGCGAGAACGAAGCGCTGTTTATCGCCGATCGCATCCAGAAGTTTCTGCGCGAGTCCATCGAATCCGGCGACGAAGCGCACTGCGCGGTTTTGTATCGCACTAACTCTCAATCACGCCTGGTCGAAGAGGCACTGCGGCGCTACGGCATCAAGTACACCATGGTCGGCGGATTCAGCTTCTACGAGCGCGCCGAAATCAAGGACCTGCTGTGCTATCTGCGCCTGATTCGCGATCCACACGACTCCATGGCGCTCAACCGCGTAATCAATACCCCCGCCCGCGGCATCGGCAAAACCACACTGGAGACGCTGGAGCGCCTGGCTCTTGAGACCGGACAGTCCACGTGGGAAGCGCTGGGAACAGCGATTGCGCAAAGGCTGATTCCTACCCGCGCGCAGATGGCCCTCGAGTCGTTCCGCCAGCTCATTCTCGATGCCCAGGCGATGATGGATCCCGACTTCGCGGGCAAGCTCTCCGCGGATGTGGCAGCTGAAGACGCCGAGACCGATTTCTCGTTCGGAGCGACGGAGCCCGGCCCGGAAGAGAAGCAACAGGTCACCGATACGCTTGAAGCGGCAACCGAATTCAGCTTTGGCGATAACGAGAATCAGATTCCGCTGCTCGACCCAAGCCACTTCTCGCCCTTCGCCGAAAAAACATTCGCCGAAAAGAAAGGCCGGCCGTTTCTGCAGATGCCGAAGCAAACAACATCAAGGCCAGATCGACCAAAACGGACGACTGATCCCGCCACCAATTTTGAGCCATCCGAGGAAAAAGGGCGAGAAGCCCCCTTTCGCAAGCCCGGCGATCCTGCCACCCTTCCCGAACTCATTCGCTTCCTTATCGATCGAACTGGCTACATCAAGGCGCTCGAAGCCGAGGCATCGCCCGAGGCAATCAGCCGCATTGAAAATCTGAAGGAACTTGCCAACGCCGCCCACGACGCCGAAGTCCGCGGCGAAACCCTCGCGGAATTCCTCGATCACGCCGCACTGGCCTCCGATACCGATCAATTCGATCCCAGCGCGCGCGTTACGTTGATGACGCTCCACGCCGCCAAGGGCCTTGAGTTTCCCCTCGTGTTTCTCGCAGGACTCGAAGAAGGCCTCTTCCCGCATTCGCGCACGCTCATGAATCCCGATGAGCTTGAAGAGGAACGCCGCCTCTGCTACGTCGGCATGACTCGCGCCATGAACACGCTGATCCTCACGCGCGCACACTACCGCCGCCGCTACGGCAACGACGCGCCAGAGCAAAGCGTCCCATCCCGCTTCCTCGAAGAAGTTCCAAACCAGCTGGTCGAAAATCTTGGCGGCCGGTCGCCGGCATGGTCTGTTCCCGCCTACGGAAATGGCCGCGGAGCCGGCTATGGCGGCAGACGGCGAAGGGGAGAGTCAAGCGAGTTCGATAGCCGCCACTACAACTACGAGGATGAGAGCCAGGAAGTGACAAGAATTTCGTCTGGCAACGGCCCAGGTCCAAAGATTAAAGACCCGGAGGGCTCGATCGACAACATTGCGCGCTTCTTCGGCGGACGCGGCGTTAAGCCCGGCTCCTTTGCGCGGCCAACCTCCCGCCCCAAGATGGAACTTCCCGAGCCCACCGGCGCGGCCGGTCTTAAGAAAGGCCAGCGCGTCCGCCACAGCAAATATGGCGAAGGGCAGATCGTGATGCGCGAGGGCGACGGCGACGACGCCAAGTTGACGGTGCTCTTTTCAGGGCAACATGGCATGAAAAAGCTGATGGAGCGGTTCGCCAACCTCGAGAAGATCTAGCGATCTGCCCGTGACATATCAGCCCTCCTCATCCGGCGCGATCAGCGAGTAGAATCCCTCCGAACTGCGTTTTGCAAATTGCGCGGGAGTCAGTATGAAAACCCTTTCACGGGTGTTGGTAGCAATCGCCTTCCTGCTTTTCCCCGTTTCATTCTTCGCAGAACCGCCGCACCTCGCCCGGTTCACCAGCGGGCACCGCCAGATCTCCTACGAAATCTTCGGCGGAACCTCCTCCGGCCCAATCATCATCATGCTGCACGGCGTAGGCGGCCCTCAGGTTCCGCTTT
This sequence comes from Occallatibacter sp., assembly GCF_049582745.1. Classification (GTDB taxonomy): domain Bacteria; phylum Acidobacteriota; class Terriglobia; order Terriglobales; family Acidobacteriaceae; genus Telmatobacter. Next base: position 56,494 of record NZ_JBAUUO010000155.1, on the reverse strand, counting down.
ACCGGGGATTGGCGCAATACCTGGCGGAGAAGAATTACATCGTGCTTTTCCTGCATTACTTCGACGCGACAGACACCTATCGCGGCTCCGATCCTAACTATCTCGCCTGGGAGAAAGCCGTCGGCGACCTTGTCGACGAGTGCCATGAAAATCCCACTTTGGCCAAACGCAGGATCGTGCTTCTGGGTTTCTCCCTGGGGGCATCCGTCGCGCTGGCTGCCGGCTCGCAGGCCATTCCCGTCGATGCAGTAGCGGAGTGGTACGGCAGCCTGCCCGATGAATTCTTCTACAAGTTAAAAGGCATGCCACCGCTGCTCATTCTGCACGGCCAGCACGATGACAACATTCCCGTGGCGAATGCACATCAAATCCTGCAACTTTGCGGAATGAAGAATTTCACCTGCGAAAGCCACATCTATCAAGACCAGGGTCATGGATTCCTGCCACCCGACTACGATGATGCCGTGAAGCGAACGCTCGATTTCTTCGCGCGCCGTTTGAAATAGGAAGCCAGGATTCCCATCCGTATTGCAGGTTAATTAAGCCGCCCTGTCCGCCCACGCATCCGCCCCGTGGCAAACACATTGCCGCATCGGTCAAGATCACCGACGATGTCGTTACGAGGAACGCCTTCCCGAGGTCTCGATGTCCACAGTTTCAATCTCCAAAGCGGCTCAAAAGACCAGTCTCGCGCTTCCCATCCTGGTGGGAGGCGGGGTCGCCGGCTTGCTCGACATGACCTCCGCCTACATCAGCTTCGGACGTTATATGCCGATAGGAATCGCGGGCGGGCTGGTCGGTGCAGCCGGTCGTCATCTGTCAGTCGACCAGTACATCCTCGGCCTCTGCATCCACTACTTCATCGCTTTCTCGGCCGCCACCGTGTATTGTCTCGCAAGCAAAAAGCTGGGATTCCTGCGAGATCATTTCTTTGTCTGCGGCCTGTTCTACGGGATCGGGTTTTTCCTCTTTATGCAGTTGGTTGTCCTGCCGCTCAGCGCTTACCATGCCATGGGACCGTACCAGTACCACGCCCTGGTTCAGGGCTTGCTCGCACACATGTTTCTCATCGGACTGCCAATCTCAGTCAGCCTCCGCATGCTTTCGCGCTGACGCGATGGAGCCCTCGATTCGGCTCAATATTTGTGATTCAAACTCTGGGCTGGGCTGCCTCGGAGTTGCGCAGATCTCGATCATGCAATTCGGACAACTGGTAGTTTTACTCCAGCCCAATCACCAGCGCTTCCCGTCCCTTCGCTGCGGCCTCGTGGGTCTCAAGCCGCTTGGCCGGCTCTTCGCCGTTGAGCACGCGGAAGACGCCTTCCGCCAGCGCCTGCAACTCATCTTCGCCCGGATAGACGGTGATCGGCGCGATCCATTCAATGTATGCGCGCAGCCTGCTCACCAGGCGTTCGGAGTGCGCCATGCCGCCGGTCACCAGCAACGCATCCACGCGCCCTTCAAGCACCGCGGCCATCGCGCCCGTCTCTTTCGCAATCTGGTAGATCATGGCCTCGTAAACGCCGGCGGCCCTGGCGTCTCCCGCATCGATACGATGTTCCACCTCCTTGAGATCGCGCGTCCCCAGGTAGGCAAAAAGTCCGCCCTCGCCGAAGACCTTGCGATCAAGCTGCGTCTCGAAAAACTTGCCGCTGAAGCAGAGCTTGATGAGTTCGCGAACGGGCAGCCATCCCGTCCTGTCCGGCCCAAGCGGTCCTTCTTCGGGCGTGTTGTTGTCGATCATCTTTCCGCCGCGATGAGCCGAGACGGTGATGCCGCTCCCCAAATGTGCGATGATCAGGCGCAAATCGGAGTACGCGCGCCCGGTCTCGCGTGCAAATCGCCGCGCTACGGCCTTGATGTTCAGTGCGTGGCCGACACAGGATCGTTGAATCTGTGGCATCCCCGAGATCCGTGCACAATCCTGCCATTCGTCCACAGTGACGGGATCGACGACGTAGGCCTGCACCCCTGCGGCTTGCGCAAAGTGAATCGCCAGAACGGCTCCCAGATTGCATGCATGCTCACCCCGGCGCGCAAGGCGGAGTTCTTCGATCATCGCTTCGTCGACCAGGTAGGTCCCGCAGGCCATCGGCGGCAGTAATCCGCCGCGGCCGCCCACGGCAGCGAAATCCTTTGTATCGAGTCCCGCAGCAACCAGGGCCTTCTCAATCAGCGCCGCCCGATAGCCTGCCCGCGCCAGCATCGAGCGCCCGCGAAACCGCTCAATTTCCTCATCTCCGTGGTGTACGGCGCTCACCCATTCCGCGCCCACGCTGCTGAAAACACCGAACTTGGTAGACGTGGAGCCGGGATTGATGACAAGGACGCGGTTACCCTGGTGTGGCACGGAATTCTCCCCTGCCATGCTACACTCTTTGCAATCCCAGAATTCGATTAGAAGTTCTTGCTTGTTCCGAGTTACCGCTCCACACGCAGCACTTCCACATTGCGTTCGCGGTAAAAGCTTCAAAGGAGCATTTCAAATGGAACAAGGCACAGTTAAGTGGTTCAATGACGCAAAAGGTTTTGGCTTCATCACCCGCCAGAATGGCGAGGACGTATTCGTCCATCACACCGCCATTCAGTCGCAGGGCTTCCGCTCATTGCAGGAAGGCCAGCAGGTTCAGTTCAACGTGGTCAAGGGACCCAAGGGCTGGCAGGCTGAGAACGTTCAGGCTCTCTAATTCAGAGCTTTAAGATTCCGAAACAGCAGAAGGGCGGCCAATCAGCCGCCCTTCTCGTTTTTGGCGCCAGTTCCACAAACCTGGCGCACGAGACTATCAGGCTCTTGACGGATCATCCCAGAAGTGGGATAACTAATGACACGAAAGCTTGTGATGGGCGAAAAGCCCCTCTTCTGGATTGGATCGTCACTTAAAGACATCACTCGATTTCCATCGGAGGTTCAACGCTCTGTCGGCTTTGCTCTCAGTGCGGCCCAGTACGGCGGGAAGCATCCGTCGGCAAAACCGTGGAAGGGCGAAGGGCCAGGAATTCTGGAGATTATCAAAGACCATGACGGAGACACGTACGGGGCGCTCTGCACCGTGCGCTTTGCGAATGCCGTCTATGCTCTGCACGCGTTCCAGAAGAAATCCCCGCATGGAATTGCAACCCGAAAGTCGACGTTGCTTTGGTCAAAGAGCGTTTCAAGTTGGCGAAGATGGATTACGAGGAGAGATATGGCTAAGAGGATTCCAGAACAAGTCATTCGCAGCAGCGGCAACGTCTTTGCCGACATGGGACTGCCGGATGCGGCGGAACTCGATACCAAGGCCCGGTTGGGAGCCGCCCTCAAACTGATAGTCAAACGGAAGAGACTCACCCAGGCTGAGATCGCGACTGCGCTTAGCATCAACCAGCCGAAGGTCTCCGCCCTCCTGAATTACAAACTGGAAGGTTTTTCCGTCGAGCGCTTGATGCATTTTCTCGTGGCTCTCGGGCAAGACGTTGAAATCGTCGTCAAGGCCAAGCCAACCTCACGCTCTGCGCGCATTGCCGTGAACGCTGCCTGATTCTGCCAACTTTATTGCTGTCCGGCTACGCGTGCGAACGACCCCGTGGACCCGGAATAACTGCGAACCTTCCCCATCGCCCACGATACGCTCAGAATGCTGCAAAGATTCGTTTAGAATTGCCGTCTGGAAGCACAGATGCGCCTAATTGATCGGTTACGCACGGCTTTGAAGCCGCAGCAATTCACAGCTCCGCCATATTTGTCTGACATGAGCGATTCGACAGACGAAAAGATTCTCCAGTTCATGTGTCCCTGTCGGGCGTGCGGCAAAGAAGTGGTGAAGCGCGGAGATGGACACTCATACACCCTTCTCGCATCCGAAATTGCCCATGAAGAGTCGCAGGACCTTAAACAGTTCTTTCGACTCTATAACAGCAGGCGTTGGGCAGATTTGAATCAAATCAAGCGATTTGAAGGGGCTTTTAATGCCGCTCTTCTCTACGCAGTTCAGTGCACTGGGGGCATCACCCTGCTCTTAGTACGTTCTCCTGTCGAGCTCTTTGAAGATGACTCGCTCTTAGACGCTGTTGTTCTAGACGAGGCAGAGGTAAGCGCGATCAACATGTTGCATCTCACCTTCAAAAGTCTTTGAGTTGAGCCCTCAACGCACTCTAAAAAGGTCGCCGCGCGGGAGAATTACCGCCGATTGGGAAGCTTCAAGATCCGGGCCGATTTTACAGCGGCTGCCCCAGCCTCTTCTCCAGTTGCACGCGATACGTCCGGCTCACACGCGTCCGTGAGCCATTCTTCAGCACCGCCTCAAACTCCCCGTGCGAGATCGGCTCCAGTTGCAGCACGCTTTCGATATTGATAAGCGCCGAGCGATGCACGCGTACAAACCGCCGCGGGTCGAGCTTTTCGGCCAGGTCGTTCAACGCCGCGCGATACAGCAGTTCTTTCCCACCTACGTGCAGCGTCACATAGACCCCGGCCGCTTCAATCCAGTCGATATCGATTGCGCGCACAAACCGCGTCGTTCCGCCGGCCTTCACCACCAGCCGATCCAATCTGCGCTCCAGTGGAGCCGGTGCCGCGCTCACCATCTTCATCACGCGCTGGCCAAACTCCTTCATGCTGCGCTCATCGAACCTCGCCTTGGCGCGCGTCATCGTCGCCTCGAATCGCTCGTCGCTGAACGGCTTCAGCAGGTAATCGAGCGCATTGGCCTCAAAGGCCCGGATCGCGTGCTGATCGAAGGCCGTCACAAAGACGGTGAGCGGCATCTGCGCCGCGCCGATGGCATCGATCACGGCGAGCCCGTCCAACTCCGGCATCTGAACATCAAGAAACAACAGGTCCGGATTCTGCCGCTGAATCATTTCCACAACCGTCTGCCCATCGGCAGCTTCGCTCACTGAGGCCACCTGCTCGTCCCGCCGCAGCAGGTCGACGAGCCTCTGCCGCGCAGGCAACTCGTCGTCCGCCACCAGCACGGCTATTCGATCAGGCGTAGACGCGTTCATGTGCCTCTTCTCCCCGCCGGAACGGCAGCGAAACCTCGACCATGGTTCCGCCCTCCGCACGGTTTCTCACCGCAAAGCTGCTCGTTCCGTTGGGGTGAAGCCCCGCAATCCGTTGCCGCGTGATCGACAGGCCCAGGCCCTCTGAACCTTCGAGCGTCCAACCCAGAGGCAGGCCGACCCCATCGTCCATCACGCGAATCTCCAGCCGCTCGCCCACAGGCTTGGCGCGCACCACCAGCGTTCCCCCCGAAGCACGGCGTGAAATGCCGTGGCGGATCGCGTTTTCGACCAGCGGCTGGATGCACATCGACGGAACCGTCGCATATTTCACCTCGGGCGAAATATCCATCACAACGCGTAGCTGATCGCCGAACCGGATCTTCTGGATCTCCAGATAGTGCTCCAGGAATGCCAGCTCCTCGGCCAGCGGCACCTCCTGTCGATCCTTCGATTCAAGCGACATGCGCAGCAGGTCGCCGAGATGCTCGATCATACGGCGCGTCAGCTTCGGGTCGCGCTCCACATGCGATGAAATGGTATTCAGCGCATTGAACAGAAAATGTGGATCGAGTTGCATGCGCAACGCGTTTAGCCGCGCCTCGCTGAAGCTGTGCTCCAACCGCTCCAGGCGTAGTTCGCTGTTCATGTAGCGCTGGTAGTAGTGGTACGCCTGTATGCCGCCCAGGATGACCCAGTAAATCAGCCAGCACCAGATCTGCCACCCGATCACCGCCGGAGTGAAGAGATTCGAGATGCTGAGAGAACTCCACGGCGCAACCCCCATCAGGGCGCGCATTGTGGTGAACAGGTAGAAGTAAATCTCGGTGAAAACCAGGCTTGCCACAATATGTGCTGCCAGCCGCTTGCCCAGCGCCTCTCCGGCATACGGCAATCGCCGGTCGAGCCAGACGATGGCGGGCGTCAGCAAGCCCCATATCCAGAACTGGGCAAGATAAGTGCGAATCTCACTGTGCCACGCGCTGGTCCCGTACGCCGGCAGAGCGAACAGCGTCCCGGCTCCGGTACACACCACAGCTCCCAGCAGGGCCATACCCCACCACCGGCTGCAGAGCCGGCCGAGTAGACCTGTCTGCGGCTGAACCGCTTCCGTCCCGCCCCATTCGGTTGTATTCGCAATTCCCACGTTCTCACTCACCGGCAGCCGCCATTCTCCGCGCGTTGCCCGACTGCCGACATGCCAAATCCCGCCTGCATTCTGCGCACCAGGTGCGACCACATTATCTCGCAGCAATCCTTTTCGCGCTCATCCGGGCCTTCCATCGCCCTGTCTGGATTCTGCGGAGACTGCCCGCCAGACTGCACCATAACGGGATGGCCACCCCACAGCCACGGATATGTCATCATCTGGTCCGGTCACAGCGCAGGGCGGTTCCCTTCATCCCTCAATCGGGCGGTCGTTTGTCCTGCTGCCGCTCGTCGATCCCAAACCCGCTTCAGCGCAGTCAAGAAGCGTTCTGTGTTACACTTGAGGTAATCGTAGAATTCGATTCGAAGTCCTTGCCTGTTCCGCTTACCCGCCCACTTGCAAACTTCAGCATTGCGTTCGGCGGTAAATTCGTATCAAAGGAACTGCACAATGGAAACAGGCACAGTTAAGTGGTTTAACGACGCCAAGGGTTTTGGATTTTTGAGCCGTGAGAACGGCGAGGACGTCTTCGTCCATCACACCGCCATCCAGGCAAACGGCTTCCGTTCGCTTCAGGAAGGCCAGAAGGTCCAGTTCAACGTGACCAAGGGCCCCAAGGGCTGGCAGGCTGAGAACGTACAGCCCGTCTAAATCCGGACGAGCGTTCGAAGTGAGAATCAAAAAGGACGGCGTAACTGCCGTCCTTCTCATTTTTATACAGTATATTTTGCGGAAGCGACCCAGCCTATGCGGCTGATTTCAGTGACTTGTCTCCCGGGGAATTTGAAGTCGCATGAATCGACTTCTGATCTGATTTGTTGTTGCCGAGAAAATCCAGAGCATCGTTGATGGTGTCTTCAAACCGCGAGCCCAGCTTATGGGTGGCGCGCACGCCCTTGGAAACAAGCTGGCACACTTCAAAACGGTTAATGCCCTGTGCGAGCACCTTATGAATCTTGTCTGAACGCATGAACGACTCCGATCACGAGAGAATGTCGCCAGTGGGAGCGGCGGCATGTGGTTGCTGCGTGTGTTACGGAGCTCGTCGAAAGCAAGAGAGGGGGCCAAAGCCGAGCAGGCTGGGAGCTTCCAGATCACGTCCTGTCTCCATTCTACGCTGAGAACTGTAAATAACGCGGGAATTCGCAGCGTACAGCATTACGCAGGCAAAACAGTGATGTGCTGCCCATTCCCAGAGTTCGAGAACGTTTCCCCGAAGAGAAATCCCTGTTAACATAGGGTTCGCATCGTCCGCACATGCGGAACACATTGCATTGAATCAGTAAGAGAGGTTGCTCATTGGCAAATACAAAGAAGATTGAAGACAAAATCGAACGCAAGAAAGTGAAACGGGCGGCGCGCAAAAAGGCAGCGCCCAAGGCGAAGCGCACCACGCCGCGTGGAGCAAACAAGAAGAAAGTTAAGAAATTGGCACGCGGCCAGTCGAAGCGCTAAACGGCCGAGTCCGCACAAGCAATGGGCCCGGACAGGCAACATGCCGGTCCGGGCCTTGCCATCTAATCCCTTTCTCCCCAACGATCCTGCTCTGTCGCCCCTCTCTCCTGGTCCAATCCCCATCATGTACACTTCCGCATAAGGTTTCCCACATCGAACTGAAACCGCCTGCCAGTGCTGTACGACGGAACGGACGAGGAGAACTGCCCTGCCAAGCCAACTGCTTGCCCGCAAGTCCATCGATAAGCTCCTCCGCGAGTCGGAAGAACCCGAACACGCGCTGAAGAAGTCACTCGGCCCGTGGTCGCTCACCGCGCTCGGCATCGGCGCCGTCATCGGCTCCGGCATCTTTACCGTCATCGGCACCGCCATGGCGGGCCAGAAATTCGATAAACCTGAAATCAGCAATACCCCCCTGATCCACTACCTGCTCACCCATACCGCCATGGCCGGACGCCCCGGCGCAGGCCCGGCGCTCGCTCTATCTTTAGTCCTCGTCGCCATCGTCTGCGTCTTTACCGGCCTCTGCTATGCCGAACTGGCCTCCATGATTCCCATTGCCGGGTCTGCCTATACCTACACCTACGCTACCCTCGGCGAACTGGTGGCCTGGATCATCGGCTGGGATTTGATTCTGGAATATGCCTTCAGCAACATGAGCGTCAGCGTTGGCTTTGCTGCCCATATCGAGGCGCTTCTTGAGTGGTTCGGCCTTCATCCCGCGCTCAAGTGGATCTCTCCCGCATACCTGCCCACCGGTCTTCAGGACTTCGCAGGCCGCGATCTTTATGCCCCGGGCTGGCATTTCGGCTTCAACATCCCGGCCTTTCTCGTCGTGATGCTTCTCACCGTTATCCTGGTCCGTGGTATTCGCGAGTCGGCCCGCGCCAACAATGTCCTCGTGCTGGTCAAGATCGTCGCCATCCTCGCCTTCATTTTCGCCGCAGCAAGCTTCATCAAGCCCGCTTACTGGCATCCTTTCATGCCCAACGGCTGGACCGGCATGCTCTCCGGCGGATCGATTATCTTCTTCACCTATATCGGATTCGACTCGGTCTCCACCGCCGCCGAGGAATGCAAACACCCCCAGCGCGATCTGCCCTTCGGCATCCTCGCCACGCTGGTCGCCTGCACTCTGCTTTACGGCGGCGTGGCCATTGTGCTCAGCGGTATTGTGCCGTGGAACTCGATTATGGGAGATGCGGCGCCCGTCGTGAATGCCCTGAAGCGGCTCTCAATTGCTCCCGGCGGCGGAAGCCTTCATTGGGTTGAGCTCATCGTTCTCATCGGCGCCATGCTGGGCATGATTTCGTCGATTCTGGTCTTCCAGCTCGGCCAGGCACGCGTGTGGTTCGCGATGTCGCGCGACCGGCTGCTCCCCGACGTCTTCTCCCGCATTCATCACAAGTTCCGCACGCCCGCCATCGCCACCTGGGTCGCCGGATTTGTCGTTGGCATTCCCGCCGGGCTGCTCGACATCGGCACAGTTTCAAATCTCTCCAACATCGGCACCCTCTTTGCGTTTGTTCTGGTCTCGATCGCCGTGCTCATCCTCCGCTACCGCGAGCCCGAGCGTCATCGCTCCTTCCGCGCGCCACTAGGCCCCGTGTTCCCGATACTCAGCATCATCTTCTGCATCACGCTCATGATGGGTCTCGAAGTGCTCACGTGGGAGGCGTTCTTCATCTGGCTCTTGATCGGCCTGCTGATCTACTTCTTCTACAGCCGCCACCGGTCAGAGTTCGCGGGGATGCGATAAGGACGTTCGATATGAAAGTCGCGCCTCGCTCCTTCGCCCTCGCAGTTCTCTTGTTGGGGTCGATTTCCGATCTCACGTCCGCTCAGGATGATTCCATCGAAGCCCGCGCTAAACAGATGTCGGATAACCTCATCAGGCAACACGAAGCCTGGCGCACCATGTCCAGTCCCGGCGCTTCTATCCAAGCCAAGGCGGTTAGCCGAGAAGGAAACATCTTCTCTTACAACCTTTACGTAACTGGACTGCCGACCGACCAGCTCTATACAGTGGTCGCCTGGCCGGTGACTGGTGAAAAGCCCTACGTACAAATGGAGGGGGTAAGCCTGAGCAAGGACGGCCTTGTTAGCTGCACGTGGCGTCAGGAAGGAGAGTGCGAAGACCCTGATTCCTCGCCCAGAGATGCCGGTGCCGTCGATTTCACATTCAAACCGGTCAAAGGTGAGCCATATCGCTTCGCCCTGATCAACGGAGATTCGAAAGCATCGATCATTATTGTTCCGGACCCGATCACGGCCAAAGGCAAAGGATGCACCCTCGACGTGGTACGCCTGACTCCCGGCTTTGAACTAGCATTCTTCACCGGAACAGGCTATCCGCCGAATCTCGAAATCACGTTCGACAGCGATTCCTACGGTGAGAAACACACAGTGAAAGCGACTTCAGACAGAGAAGGCAAAATTCATTTCGCGATGATGCCCTTCGTCTTAGGCCACCCAAAAGGAACTACGCGGATCGCCGCAGTTGGCACCAATTGCTCTCCTTCGCTGAAATTCGAGTGGGGACAGCCCTAGGTTCGCAAGGCGCTAACAGGCTCCCTACAGCGAATTCAAAAACGCAATCAGCTGCCGCTTCTCCTTCTCCGTAAAGTTCATCTGGAACCGCTGATTATAAAAATTCACTAGCTCCTTCAGATCCGCAGCCGCTCCGTTATGAAAATACGGCGCGCGCGCCGCCAACCCCCGCAAAATCGGGCCTTTTCCGCGGTTCACATCGACGCATTTCCCCGTGACCAGCCCTTTTCCCGGATCGGAAGTGTAGTACGTGATCGTGCTCCCCGGATTCGCCGGGTCAGGACAGCCGCGGATCTCAAACACCGGCATATCCGGCGCGCTCAACTCCCGCAGCCCCGCCACGATTGCATTATCCGATTCATACCCCGGCAGCCGGCTCGTCGCAATATCCAGCGCAAGCGCAACCGTATGGTTGCCCACATTAGGCGAGTCGTGGCAGGTCGTGCACGTGCCCGTTATCGACGCCGGACTGCCCAGCGCAGGATTGTCATTCAACCCGCGCACTCCGGTAATGATCGCCGCCCGTGTATTAAACAGCTTCTCGCCCGCGGCAATATCTTCCCGCGCCGCGTTTCTTCCATGATCGTCCCAGTCGTCGCGGCCGTCATACCTGTGTCCGTTAACGCTCGGCTTCTCCCACGCCGTGTACAGCGAGAACGCATTCGCATTGAACGGAGATCCTTCTGGATCCCCTCCAAGAGCATCGTTGGCCCCCGGATAGTACGGCTGATTCGATAGCACCTTCGCGCCCCCCATCGCCCCGTGCTTGTCCAGCGCGCCCGCATCGTTATCGCGCACCTGCGCCGTCGAGAGCCCCATTTCGAATTGCACAATCTGCGCCAATTGCTCGTCGCTCGGCGCCACTCCCTGCGCATGTCCGGTAACGGCGCTTTTCGCCTGGTCGGCCAAATCGAAAATCATGTTCGCATCGATCGTCTGCGCATTATTCAGCGGCATAAGGGTCTCGCGCCCGTCGAACATGATGGCACTCAGGTAGCGCAGATTCGCGGTCGGCAGCGGCCGCCGGTACACAGAAATCAGCGGCCTGCCCGTCGCCGCGTCCGTCGTCATCGCACACCCATAAGGATCGTGCACCACCGCGATCTGAAACTCCGGCGCCGCCGGCAAAGTCATCCCCACGCGAATCAGGCCGCGATCGAGCAGCAGGCTGTGTGCATCCCGTCCCGTCGAGGTCGCAGTCGGACAATTCGCGCCATCAATCGCAGCAAACAGCGGATCGGTTCCGTGCGTACGCTCGTAAAGCTTCTGAACTCCCTTCGCAGTGATGCTGAAGGCCTGGTCGGCCTCGTGGCATGTCGCGCAGGTTCGCCCATTCGTGCCCAGGCTCTGGAAAAACGGATTGTCCTTATGGATATTGCCCGCGGTATTGAACGTGGCAACCGCGCCCGTTTCATCCTCAAATGGCTGAAGATTCGGAATCATCGACAGCATTGCAGCGCCCGCGCTGAGTGACAAAAACGAAACCACCGCTACCACCCCATGACGACTGCAGACGACCCTCATGCCGACAACCTCCTGAAACGACCCCGAGGCTCAGTGAATTGAATGCAATCATTTAGTGAACTCACCCTGCCAGTCGTTTCAGCAACCCAGGGGTTACGTTTGGAACATCTCCACGCAGCACCAAAGTAAACTCAATGCATGGACGATATTCAGGCGTTCATTCGCCGCCTCCCCAAGGCCGAGCTACATCTGCACCTTGAAGGCACCATCAGCCCCGCCACCCTGGTCGAATTGAGCCAGCGCCATGACGCCACGCCCATCACGCTTCCCGAAGCCGAAACGCTTTACCACTTCACTGACTTCACGGGCTTCCTCTTCGCGTTCAAGGCCGTCTGCGAACGCCTCGTCACTGCCGAGGATTATGAACTCGCCGCATGGCGCATGGCCCAGCATCTCGCCAAGCAGGGTGTCGTCCACGCTGAGGTCTACATCTCTGTCGGTGTCATCTACCACTGGCGCAATCCCGATCCCGACTGCTTCGATCCCATCTTCGCGGGCCTCGAACGCTCCCGCCTTCAGGCCGAGCGCGAGCTTGGCCTCACGCTCTACTGGATTCTCGATGCAGTTCGCCACTTCCCGCTCGACGAAGCCGAGAAAGTATTCCGCAAGGCTGCCCAACTTCGACCAAATAGCCCTTCCGTCATCGGCATCGGCCTCGGCGGCGACGAGCGCCGGCGCGGCTCCGAACCGTTTCGCGACATGTATGCGCGTGCCAAAGAAGCCGGCCTGCGCCTCACCAATCACGCCGGAGAAACGACCGGCCCCGAAGCCATCTGGGAAGCCCTCAATATCGGCTCCGAGCGCCTTGGCCACGTGCTCTCTGCGGTGGAGGACCAGAGTCTCCTCCAAGAGCTAAAAACACGGAGTGTCGGGCTTGAGCTCAATCCCACCTCGAACGTCCGCACCGGCGTCTGCCCGTCGTTCGCCGTGCATCCGCTGCGGCGCTACTTCGATGTGGGCCTTCTCGTCACTCTCAACTCCGATGACCCCGCCTTCTTCGGCTCCGACCTCGCCAACGAATACCTGCTGGCCCACACCGAACAGGGATTTACGCGGGATGAACTGCGAAATCTTGCAGCGAATTCCTTCCGCGCCAGCTTTCTCCCGGCGTCAATCAAGAATTCATGGTTAAGTAAAATTGATCAAACGTAGCGGCGTCTTTTCGCACTTTACTTAAGAATTGTGACAAACAATGTACCCATCAAACCAAAGTTTTAGTCTCACTTCACTCCTGTGGGGTACGTCAAACCAGAGTTGAGCTATCATCGATACTAGGAGAATGATCCACGCCATGTCTGCAGAAGCCAGCAACCTGACGCTCCTCGACGAACAAGAGGACAGCAAGACCCTCAAGGTCATTGGATGGGTCTCCGTCGGCATGGCCATCGCCGCCCTTGGCCTCTACGTGGGCCGCGAGATTCGCCAGCGCTACAAATTCAACAAGCGCACCCCCTATGACTTCTACTCGAACGCCGGCAATCGGCAGTCGACCGAGTTCGGCGTCGGCATCTAAGCCCTCCGCACCCCGAGAGTCAAAATGCCGCCTCGCGCGGCATTTTTCGTTTCGGGTCGTTCTTCCCAAATCGGAATTCATCGTCCGACTGAAGTCCAACGATCACAGCTGATTTCATTTCGATTCAGAAATCGCTCTTGCTTCATCAGCGAGACTTCTGCGTGGTAATCGTTTTGCACCCACGCGTAACCACTCCGCAGCGTTACTTCTTTATTTCCACATATTTCGAACGATCCTGTGTCCATCTCCGTACATCCAGATGTGCGCGAAGAACATCAGACTGAGGGAGAGTTGATATGAATTATCTACTTACACATTGGCTCCTCTCCCTCGCGGGAACAATGTTTCTCGGCATTTCCGCAATGGTGCTCCATGAGTTTGGACACCTAGCGACATCGCTGATGGTTGGCATCAAGGTCAAGAGCCTTGGGATGTGCATGAAGGGTATGTACATCGTGCGCGAAGCCGGATCGCCGATGAAAAACCTGCTTGTCTCGCTCGCCGGCCCGCTGACCAACGTTGCCCTGATCCTGCTCTTCTGGCACGTGTCGCCCACGTTCACACTGGCCAACATGTGCCTCGCGATCTGCAATCTGGCGCCCGTGCGCGGCTCAGACGGCGACCGCGCCTGGGCCTGCTTCGAACAGATGCAGAGAGAATCCTCCCCCGCCACACAACTGCAATAACCAGAGAATTCTCAATCCCCCCAAAGCCGGAAGCACCAAGCTTCCGGCTGTCTGCTTTTGCTGTTCGCTTTTGCTTTTGCTTTTTGATCCCTAGTCCCTCTGTCCTTCTGTCCCTCTGCCCTTCTGTCCCTGTCCTTCCCTGATACCCTTTCCCCATGGGGCGCATTCGTGTTCTTTCCGACCAGGTAGCGAATCAGATTGCTGCCGGTGAGGTTGTCGATCGTCCCGCCTCCGTCGTCAAAGAGCTGCTGGAAAACGCGCTCGACGCTGGAGCCCATCGCATCCGCGTCGAAGTCGAAGCCGGCGGCCGCAAGCTCATCCGCATCGCCGACGACGGCCACGGCATGAATCGCGACGACGCCCTCCTCGCCTTCGAGCGACACGCAACCTCCAAGCTCCGCACCGCCGACGAATTGCTCTCGATCTCCACTCTTGGCTTTCGCGGAGAAGCTTTGCCATCCATCGCTTCGGTCGCGCGCGTTGCGCTCGATACCTCCATCGGCGAGGACGGCCCCGGCACGCACCTCGACATTGCCGGCGGCAAAATCCATCACGTCGATGACGCTGCATTGCCCCGCGGAACCACCATCTCTGTCTCCGATCTGTTCTTTAACACCCCGGCGCGCCGCAAATTCCTTCGCGCCGAGTCGACCGAGCTTTCTCACGTAACCGCGCTGGTCACGCACTATGCCCTCGCCCATCCTGAAAAGCACTTTGAACTCATCTCCGCCACACACACGCTGGTCTCCGCGCCGCCGGTCACCAGGCCCGCTGAGCGCATCTACCAGATCTTCGGCAAAGACACGCTCGAGCAGCTGCTTCCCGTCGCCGCCGAAACGCAACTCGACCACGCCGGTCTTCCCGAGCCGCCTCCGTGGAAACGCGATCCCGACGAACCCTCCCGCAAACCGGGCACAGTTCGTGTATCCGGCTTCTACTCCAAGCCGGAACTCCAGAAGCTCAATCGCAACTCGATTTACATCTTCGTGAACAAGCGGCTCATCCGCGACCGCCTGCTGCTCCACGCCATTGCAGAAGCCTATCGCAACATCATTCCCCCCACCAGCTCGCCGGTGGTGCTGCTCTTTCTGGAGATGCCGCCCGAAGAGGTGGACGTGAATGTCCACCCCGCAAAAACAGAAGTCCGCTTTCGTCAGCAATCTCTGATTCACGACTTTGTGCGCGACAGCCTGCGCAACGCATTGATCGCCGCGCGCCCGGCCGCTGGCTTCATGACCGCGCTCGAGTCATCCCCCGCCGCAACACCCTCGCTGATCCCCGTACCCATCTCCCGCCTTCCCGGAGCACCTCAAGATTTGCGTCCCGACATGCCGCCCGACCGCGAAGGGGGAGTAGTCGACACTTCTGAAGCCGAGACGTTTCACCTGACGTCGCGCCCACTCACGCCGGTCCCTGGCAAGCTTCCTTTCGGCGAGCGCGAAATTGCCACGCACATCGAGCAGCAGACCATGCGCGAAGTTGCCGCAGCCTTGATGGAGCCGCCTACGAATGCCGCCGGCCATCTCGGCTGTTCGCCGGATGACATTGACCGCGCCTCCAGCCAGCAATCGGCACAAGCCGGAGCAGCCCAGGTTGAAGCCGACCAGCACGTCGCCAACCTCAACCACCTCGGCTCTCTGCGGCCCATCGGACAGTTGAAAGAGTCCTTTATCCTCGCGACCGGAGACGAAGGTCTCTGGATCATCGACCAGCATGTGGCACACGAACGTGTGCTCTTCGAAAATATTCTTCGCGATCGCCAGGTAGAAAAAGTCCAGCGCCAACGCCTCCTGATGCCCCTCCTCGTGGAGCTGAAACCCTGGCAAATGGTAATTTTTGCGCAAATTGCTCACGAACTTGAGCAAAACGGCTTCGAAGTAGAACCCTTTGGCCCTCAAACACTTGCGGTCAAGGCCGCTCCGGTGGGTTTGGAGGGCGCGGCTCTGGAACGGATGCTCCATCAGGTCATCGAGCAATCCGAAGCTCCGAGCGAAGCCTCCTTGAATGAGGATCTTACGTCCCTGCGTACGCGCATCGCCGCGTCCATTGCCTGCCACTCCGCCATCAAGATCAATACCCCACTTGACCCGAAGCGAATGGAGTGGCTATTGTTGGAACTTGCAAAGACCGAGCACCCAACGAGTTGCCCCCACGGCCGTCCGATAGCTCTGCTGTACTCCTGGAAGGACATTCAGCGGGCCTTCCATCGAATTTAAAAGGCATTTAAGATAGAACTTGGGTGGCATTCCTCCGCTTCACGTGAGGTTGCCAGGGCCTAGCGCCGACCCGGAAGTGAGGTTTTTCTTTGACATCGGAACAATTGCTACAAGCGCGCGCCGAAAGAATGCGCCAAAACGGCCTTGGAACACTTACCTTGGACGAAGCCCGTACGTGGATGGAAGAGACCGGACTTTGTCTCTTTTTGCCCAGACGGCAGTTTCCCCCTTCGGTTGCACCATCTTTCGTTGAGGCCGTCGCCGGACGGCCGGAGGCGACCGCGGATCAGAAGACCATCGCCATCGCTGAAGATCTCCTTATCCGTCTTGAAAATGAGGGAGTTGCGGTAAGGCTCAACCTGCAGGGCCAGCCCGGCGAACAGCCCGACTATGTGGTCGCTGCCTGGGTTCTGCCCTACGTGTACGCGCTGCGCGGCGATCGCGACTGGCGCCGCAGCCCGCAGCTTACCGGCTCGCGTCAGGTTTCACAGCTCGCGGTCCACGTCTACAAGCAGCTCGAAGGCGGCGACGCCAATGTCTCACACCTCAAACAGGCACTGGGACGCGAGGTTTCCGAGTCTGCCGTCGTTCGCGCCATCACTGAGCTCTGGCAGCAGTTGCGCATCATCCCCGTCATCGCAGCCAGGGGACAAGCCGCCAAGTGGCAGCTGCTCCGCACCCGCTTTCAGCGGGCCATCGCCGAGGGCGCTTCCACCTCGCAGGTCACGGCTATTTCAGTACTTGCCTCCATCTACCTTCAAGCTGTAATTGCCGCCAGCATGGAAGATGTCGAGCTCTTTCTGGCCGCCCTCACCGCGCGCAGCAAGATACGCGAAGTCATCCGCGGCCTGGTCGCAACGCGTCAGGTGCATACCATTTCGCTCGGCCATGCGCCGCACTTCTACGTAGCCGGCACTCTGCCGGAGTTCGAACCGGTTTCGACTATGTACGCTAGCTCCTCCATGCCGGCTTCCGCCTACTTCCTGCGCTCCTTCGAGCGGGACGAGGAAGCGCACGGCCCGGCCATTTCTCTGCAGCGCCCACATCAGCCGATGCCTGTTCCGCCGCCTGCGCCTCCTGTTCACCTCGACCAACCCGTTCAGGCTGAAAACCATGTTCCGCGCACACCGGTGCGCCGGCCCGCCGCCAATGGAACTTCCAACGGATCAACGAATGGAACTTCCAGCGCCGCACGGCCGCATTTCAATCGCGCCTCCTCAAGCGGACGCGATCGCAAGTCAACAAGTGCGAGCAGACCTGCGTCGTCAACTTCCAACGGCCATGCAGCGCGCCGCAGCTCGGATGCTCGCCCCGCTTCCAGCCGAACACAGAGCAGCTCACGATCTGCGTCAAGTCCGCGCTGGGGCGCCGCCAAGAACGGAAAGCATAACGGCACACATGCTCCCTCGCGCAACGGCAACGGAACCCGCTCGACAGGAACCGCCTCGCGCGTCACAAACGGCAATGGCGCCCATCGCAACGGCAAGTCGACGGCACCCTCGTGGAACAAGCGCACGGGAAACGCCAAGAGCGCAAAGCCGGTTGCAAAGTCGTCTTCGGCACGCAAAGAAGCGCGCCCGGTGCGCAAAAGCCGTCCCACGCTGGCTGCTGCCGGACGATCAGGGGCGAGCGGCAAGCGGTTCTTTAAGAGCCGCGGCAAACAGGGGACAAAGAAGCGCGGATGAAGGCGGACGAGGCTCCCGAGCCAAAACTGAAGCGAAACTTTGTAGTTGCCATCGACGGGCCGGCCGGTGCGGGAAAGAGCACCATCGCGCGACACCTGGCCCGGCATTTCGGCCTGCTCAACTTGGAGACTGGCGCGATGTATCGCGCTTTCGCCTTGAAGGCGCTTCGCCTTGATGTTCCGCTGGATGATCCGGCAGCCCTTCAACGTCTCGCCGCTGAAACCGAGATCAAGCTCGAGCCGGGCGACGAGGAAAACCGCGTCCTGCTCGACGGCGAAGACGTCACTGGCCAGATCCGCAATCACACCGTCACCGACGCCGCATCGCGTGTGAGCGTGTTCCCCCCGGTCCGCGCAGCCATGGTGAAGCGCCAGCAGGAAATAGGCGCCCAGGGCGGCGTGGTGATGGAAGGCCGCGACATTGGAACCGTCGTGTTTCCCAATGCCGAAGTCAAGATCTTCCTCGACGCGGCGCCCGAGGTGCGTGGCATGCGCCGTTATGACCAACTTGGCCAGACCGGACACCCGGATGCGAAACCCGCACGCCCGCCTGAAGAAGTGATTCGCGACCTCCGGGCGCGCGATGAACGCGACCGCAATCGCGCCGACTCCCCGCTGCGGCCCGCGCCGGATGCGTACCTGCTGGACTCAACCAATCTCTCTCTCGAAGAAGCCGTCAAAACAGCAGAGAATACCGTCGAGGCATGGCTGGCGAAGCAAGGGCGGGACGCCACCAATCGATAACTTGTTCGGTTTCTTACTTTAATCTCCAGTCCTCGGGCCACGGGACCTCCGCGCTGCCGTTTTTTAATCAAGTCGAGATCGTCCTGTGTCACACTGAATTGGCATCATCTCCTCCCAGTGTTGAGTCAGGAGGCTCAGATGTCTCTTCATTGTCACGAATGCGGGTCGAGCAGTCTGCGTCGGGCACATTTTCGCCTCTCCGACACACTTCGCCTGCTTGCTTTTCAATATCCGGTTCGCTGTCGCGGGTGCAGAAAACGCTGGCACGCATTCATTGTCGATGTGCGCCGGTTGCCCCACGCGCCCCATCGCCGCGAGAACGCCGAAAAGGTGTCCTGAACCCATCCGGTCTCCCATGCGGCGGGCCATCCCGTTTTAAGTGGATCGTGCCCAGGCGCCTCGTGCGCGCACCAGCCCCGGACCACCGCTTCCCGCCGGTCCACCTTCGCCCATCCTGAAGCCCACAATCCAGACCCCGATGCGATAGGCTTGTCACAGGATGGAGATCACCTGCAATCGCTGTCATCAGTCTGTTCCGGCCGAGAGCTGCTATTGCCCCGCCTGCGGACTGCCTCAGTTTGTCTACAGCGCCGAGGGTGAAAGCGCCGTCCCGCCCGCCTCTGAACGATGGCCCGAGCCTGTGCGCGATGCCGGTTCCATCGACTGGAAGCCGGGCATGCGCGCGGCCCTGGCGCTCGCAGTTCCCGCAGGTCTGCTCTCTTCCGGAATATCCCCGCTGAGCGCTCTCGGCATCTTCTGGATGGCGGGAGCAGCAGCATGGGCCGTGGTGCTGTACATGCGCAGCCAGCGGCCGGCGTGGATCACCATCGGGGCCGGAGCGCGCATCGGCCTCGTCACCGGTTTGATCGCAGGATGGGTCACCTTTGGCGTCAGCGGAATCTGGCTCTTCATTGAGCGCGTGTTTCTGCACCAGTCAGGACAGATCGACGTACTCTATTCAGCCTTTCTGACAACATTCCAGCAAAAGGCGCGTGAATCGATGTCCAGCATGTCCGGGCCGGATGCGGCACAGGTGCAGGCGTCGCTGGCACAAGTGCAGACGTGGCTCACTTCGCCCGAAGGTCACGCGGGAATCTGGGCCCTTTCCATCGCGGTCAACTGCGCCTTCCTCGTGCTGTTTGCTGTCGGCGGCGGCGCCCTCGGCGCCCGCATCCAGGGCCGCAAACGCCGGCCCGAAGTCTAGGCGAATTCCGCGGTCCGAAAGCGATTCTGACCATGGTGGCTGCACGGGAACTGAAGAACTGGCCACGATAGGCCCGGAACCTAAGTTTTGATTGCTCGTATTCAGAAAACTGCGAGAATATGAAGAACACCACATCCCACGCTGATTCAGCGATGAACTTCACCAATGGCGGTGAGTTGAAAGATCGCGCTTTCAAAAGATGGATCATCCCAATATTGGGCGGAGCTTGCCTATCTGTTGGGATGTCAGGACAATCCACCGAGCCGCAGAAGAAGGCGAAGAGCACCCCGCAAAAGGCAGAGATCACGAAGTTTTTTATTGGGAACCCGATAGAAGATTCTGGATATGAAACCGGGCCGTTGCACATTATTTACGACGACGGAACCGAAATTGTGAAAACCTTGCCGCCGGTGAAGGCGAGCACCGAGAAGGAAACGGTCTTTAATGCTGTTGGATTCTCAGATGTTCAGTTGGCGGAAGATCGACAAACGATTGGCTGGACGATCAATGTCGAGAACTGTTGTACGTCCTATTCCATTCCTTTGAGCGTGGTGGTATTCCGAGACAAACAGGTTCTCCATACCCTCAGTCAGGGGATGATGGTTTGGAGTTGGAAGTTTGTTCAGGGCGGCAAGCAAGTGGAGGCAGTCTTTGGGCCGACCCACGGTACTGACGTCGGCGACGATTGTCTCTACGACGTAAAGTCCGGCAAGCTCATATCGGAAACTTACGGTGACGAAGACACCCAAGCCCCGAAACCCGTTGCGCCGAAATTGGCCGACACTCCAGGAGACGATCTTATCCATGCGGCACAACAGGGAGATCTGCCACGCGTGCTGGCATTGCTCGGGTCGCACGTAGACGTGAACTCCGGGTTAAGCGGCAATTTGAACGGAGGCACCACGGCGCTCATCGAAGCATCGAAAGCTGGCCACTTCGACGTAGTAAAAGCCTTGATTGCGGCTCACGCCGATGTAAATGCCAGAGATGAGGTTTCAAAAGAGACAGCGCTAATTTATGCGTCTGGAAGCGGTCGATTGGATATCGTCCGGGCGCTGCTTGCCGCTCATGCCTCGGTCAATACTACGGGAATTTACGGCAACCCCTCCGCATTGTTGGTGGCTTCAGTTGGAGGGTATGCGGCGGTGGTAACCGCGCTAATCGCCGCAGACGCAGACGTGAACTACAGAACCTCTGACGGCAGCTCCCTGTTGATTCTAGCGTCAAGCCAGGGCCACTTGGACGTCGTACGAGTATTGATTGCAGCCCACGCTGACGTTTCTGCCAAGGAAGATAATGGTGACACTGCGTTGATCGATGCCGCTGCCAATGGCTATCTGGATGTTGTACAGGTCCTGCTGGAGAATGGTGCAAATCCGACGGACATGGCAGACTATGGCGGTACGCCATTAAAGGCCGCGGCAGAGGCAGACCACTTGGACGTCGTGAAGGCTCTGCTCGCCGCAGCCGCCAATATCAACGAGATGGGGAGAGATGGCACGACGGCATTGATGTCCGCTTCAAGGGCGGGTCATTTGGACGTGGTGCAAGTGCTTTTGAGGGCCCATGCTGATGTGAACGCGAAGCAAGGCTTTGCGATGCCTACAGCTCTGATGTTGGCAGCTGAAGAGGGCCGCCTCGACGTTGTTCGAGCATTGCTGGACGCTCATCCCGATTTGAACGCAGGGAAGGGTGAGTGGGGCACTGCATTGATGAAGGCGGCTGGAAAGGGTCACCTGGAGACAGTTCGGGCGCTCATTGCCGCTAATGCGGACGTAAACGCGGCAGATCAAGAGGGCTCGACGGCGCTGATGGCGGCAGCACGGAGTGGATATATGCAGGTCGTGAAAGCGCTGATTGAAGGCAACGCCGACCCGAGCATAAAGGCGCATAACGGCAAGAGGGCCGAAGATTTTGCCAAGCTCAATGGCCATGAGCAGATTGCGGAACTGCTTTTTAAGGCAAGACCCCCCGAACACTAGGCCGCCTCATACTCCAATTTGGAGTCAGTGATCCAGTTGGCCCAAGGGATTTTCAGGATTTGAGGCGCACTTTCGCACCGTGGGCGGAATACCGCCAAACGCCGTTCCCGTTGGCGCGTATAATCCCAGTGCTATGACGGCGGTTGACCACGTCTTAGCTGCTAAATTCCACGAAGAACCCAAATGGAAAGAGAATACCCACTTACACCTTATTTGTGAACGACGGAGCAATTGCTGCCGCAGCGGAAGGAGACGAGCAGATCAACAATGAAGAAGTTAGCTTGTCGCGTCCTAACTTTAATGATCACGTCGGTGCTCTCGCTGCCTGCACAGTCTGTTGATAGGCCTAAGCCGGGATTTGCGCTATCCATCGAAGGGGAGAAGTCCCCTCAATTGGGTTATCCCCCTGGCACTCATGTACTGTTGGTGAAATACACAAACATCTCGGACCAAATTGAAGAAAGGTCGAGTTCAGATTCTGAAGATTGGTTGAACATGATTGTGCTGTTCGACGGTGCCCCCGCACCAGAGACCGAGTTGATGCGCAGTCTTAAGAAGAGCAGGAGCCCGGTGCCTTCCTCTGGATCTTGGATCGGGAGCGTCCAGTTTGGGAAGAAGCTTCAGCCAGAAGAAAGTGTTACGTGGGATCTTTGGATCAGCGAATACTTCGACATGACCAGGCCCGGGACGTACACGATCACTGTCAACCGAGAAACATATCCTGGCGAACCGGAAAAGAGCGTAACAGTATGGTCCAATACATACACAATCTCCGAGCCTCCAGCTAAAACCCCATCGGCAGCACAAGAGGTGAAGCCACGGCATGTGTAAGGGACCAGAATAAACAAACTGCTGTCTCGCGACTCCCATGGTGGGCTTGCTCCTAAGGAAACTCCTCGTGGTCCACCGACTGCGCTGGTGCTAGACTCTGCGCATGGCAATCGCTGGGCGCATTTTCGTTGGGCTGGGGGTGCTTTGTTTAGCCCTTGCCGGGTATGTGCTCTGCGCGATCTCGTATGACCACAACCGCGGAACATGGTTCCCCAATCTCTTCGATTCGTTCTTCTATCACGCATCAGCAGTCCTCGCAATCCTGGGCGCAGTCGGCCTCCTTAGCGGAATCTACCTCCGTAGAAAAGGTCGAGAACTGCAGAGGTTTGATGAGGCGATGAAGGAGCAGTATCCGAAAGAGATTGAGTGAATCCAATACCCTGCACGACTGTTCGGAACATCTCCTTGCTTCTACTGCTATTGGCAAGCAGCGCGGCGCTAGCCGCCAGCTTTGATTGCACCAAAGCAAAGACGCGCCAGGAAAAGGCAGTTTGCTCCTCGCCGGAACTGAGCGAGGAGGACGACAAGCTGGCTGCGGCGTACAAGGCGGTTCTGGCGGCAGCCAAGCCTGAGACGGTGGCCGAAGTGCGCGACGGGCAACGGGCTTGGCTCCGTGCGATTGCGGATCACTGCGTAGTTCCAGGATCGGCGCCTCAAACGGCCCTAGCCGAATGCCTGCTCGGCTATTACGAGACGCGAACCGCAGAGCTGCGGCGCCTTATCGGCACAAATCACGATGCATTCATCACGCAATTTATCTACTTAACCTGGCCAGATGACCCCGGTGAGGGCTCGGACTTGGAACAAAACCCCGGCTTTGGCACGTTGAAGTCCACATGGCCTGAGTCGACCAGAAGCACTCCCGAATGGAAGGCGTGGAACAAGGGCATCGAAGCAGCGACACAGAGCCTGGCTTCGCTCGATGGGGAGAAAAGCCCCTCCGGCGAGTGGTTGAAAAAGTGGGCGGCAGACGGGGATTTCGACGTCAGTGCTTCGGTCGGCTTTTATAACGAGGAGTTGGTAACGGCATCCATTGGCATCGAAGGGATGGGCCACGGCTCCGGGCATCCAAGCGAATACGGGATCGAATTCAACTGGCTGCTCAAACAGAAGCGGGAACTGCGCCCCGAGGATGTATTCCGAAAGGATTCTCAGTGGGAGCAGATAGTTGAGGCGCGCTGCTCCAAGGAGCTACAAGAATCCGATGCGGACCGGCTGTACGACGACTGGGAAAAGGCGCTCCCTAAGGTCGTTCTCGATTCGCGAAACTGGCGCTTGAATGGCGAAGGCCTGACGATCGACTTTCCGGAGTACACGGTCGGGGGTCACGTGGCTCCTGTCGGTCCGGTGATGATCCCTTGGGCGACGCTGAGACCTCTTCTGCAGTCGAGTTTCGCCATTCCGAAATAGAAGCGGATGCTCCATCTCGAATCGTATTGTGATTCAGGGCTGGTTTACTCAGGACTGCTCTCGCTGAATATTTCTGTACGATTTTCAACTTTAGACAAGAATCTTAACGGCAGAAAATGTACAAGATTCGAATTTCAGCAAGTTCCGGGCGGGTCACCGCCTAACGACAACCGCCCAACTGTCAGTTACTTTTTCAGCAACATTACCGCAGGTTGGCCGTCGTTCGCGACGCTGTCTTGCCTTCTTTCCCGCATTTATCGAGAAGCAAAGCGGAGATCGGCGCGACCCTCCGAAGCCCGTCAGGCCATCGTCCACTTCTCCACAACTTGCCCCCTAACCGTCAAGCCTTCTATCATCCGGCGAGGGATAACGGTGAAACTACAGAAACCGTCTACGGGCTGCGCTCTGCAAGGTGGCTCGTCCAGGCCGGTTCCGTACCCCTGAGCGTTCCGGCGCTACGATCTCGAGTTTCTTGAACCGCGGTTTCGAGAGTGCTTATGACCGAAAAAACCAACGCGGCCGCCCTGCGCGTGAAGGGCAGGCTGATGTCCGCCTCGGAGGTGGAGCGCACATTGGTGCGCCTCGCCCACGAAATTGTGGAGAAAAGCAACGGCAGCGAAGACCTGACGTTGATCGGCATCAAGCGGCGCGGCGTCCCCCTGGCCGAGCGCCTGGGCAAGCTGATCGCCGGCATCGAGAAGCGTCCCGTCGACACCGGCACGCTCGACATCCAGTTTTATCGCGACGATCTCTCTACGGCCGGTGTGCGCCCCGTCGTGACGCCCGGCGCCCTCGGCTGCGAAGTCGAAGGCCGCGACGTCGTGCTCTGTGACGACGTGCTTTATACAGGCCGCACCATCCGCGCCGCTCTCGATGCGCTCTTCGATCATGGACGTCCACGACGTGTGCAGCTTGCGGTCCTCATCGATCGGGGACATCGCGAGCTGCCCATCGAAGCAACCTATGTCGGCCGCCACGTCCCCACCAGCAGCCGCGAAATCATTGAAGTCAAGTTCCACGAGGTCGATAACGACGAGCAGGTGTTGCTGGTCGAGCGGGTGGACTGAAACGAACAGCTGTCAGCCGTCAGCTTTCAGTTTCCGTGTCGGAAACGAATGGCTGAAAGCTGAGAGCTGAAAGCTGAAAGCCAGGAAAATGACTGCTATCGCACCAACGCCACCCGTCCGCCGCCAGCTACCAACACCACAACCGCCCGCATCGCCCTTTCCGTACAATCCCGGTTCGCTGCTTTCGGTCAGCGACCTCAGCATCGAAGACATCAGCCACCTGCTCTTTCGCGCAACCGTTCTCGAAAACCTCGATCCGCTGATCCGCGACTGCATTCTGCTCAAGCGCCGCATCGCGCTCCTCTTCTACGAGTCCTCCACGCGCACCCGCACCAGCTTCGAACTCGCCGCGAAAAGCCTCGGTGCCGATACCACGCTGGTTTCAAGCCTTTCCTCGAGCATCGAAAAAGGCGAGACGCTGAAAGATACCGGCCTTACCCTGCGCGCCCTCGGCGCTGAAGCCATCATCCTCCGCCACAACTCCTCCGGCGCAGCGTGGCTGCTGGAAGAGACAACACGCCTGCCTATCCTCAACGCAGGCGATGGCATGCACGAGCATCCCACCCAGGCGCTCCTCGATCTCCGCACCATCCTCGCGCATCTCCGCTACGGCGTTGAAACCCTCACCGCCGACACATTGAGCGGTGTCACGGTCACCATTGTCGGCGACATCCTTCATAGCCGCGTTGCCCGCTCCAACATGCTTCTGCTGCCACGCCTCGGCGCACGTGTCGTCCTTTGCGGACCTCCGCAGTTGCTGCCCGATTCCGCTGCCAGCGCCGGCCCCGGCATTTCCGTCGAACGCGACTTCGAAACCGCGCTGCGTGAGTCGCAGGTCGTCATGATGCTCCGCATTCAGGCCGAACGACTCGCAGGCCTCCAGCTCGACCTCGCGCAATACAAAGACGCCTACCAGCTCACCGGCCAGCGTCTTGCCGCACAGGCTCCCAACGCAGTTGTGATGCATCCCGGCCCCATCATTCGCGGCCTCGAACTCACTGCCGGTGTCGCCGACGGCGCTCAATCCGCCATCCTCGAGCAAATCCGCCACGGTGTAGCCATCCGCATGGCCGTCGTCGAACGCGCGCTCACAGCAGCGAAGAAGGAAGAAGGCCGGGCATGACCGCTCTCGTAATCCGCAATGGCCACCTCATCGATCCCGGCGCCGGCGTCGACACCCCCAAAGACATCCTGCTCAAAGACGGCAAGGTCGCCGAAATCGCCGCCCCCGGGAAACTCAAGCTCGCCAACGGCGCGGAATCTCTCGATGCCGCCGGCCTCACCGTCGCTCCCGGCTTGATCGACATCCACGTCCATCTCCGCGAGCCGGGCCAGGCATACAAGGAAACCATCGCCACCGGCACCGCAGCCGCAGCCGCCGGCGGATTCACCGCCGTCGCCGCCATGCCCAACACAACCCCCGTCAACGACTCGCCTGAAACCACTCGCTGGATGCTTGCCCCCGAACGCGGTGCCTGCGTGCGCGTATATCCCATCGGCGCCGCCACCCGCGGATCCAAGGGCGAAATATTGAACGACTTTGCCGCGCTTAAAGCCGCCGGCGCCGTCGCCATCACCGATGACGGCCACCCCATCCTCAAAGACAGCGTGATGCGCGAAACCCTCGCCGCCGCCGCCCGCGTGGGCTTAAGCGTGATCCAGCATGCCGAAGACACGCGCATGACCCAGGGCGCCAGCATGAACGCCGGCCCCGCCGCATTCAAGCTCGGCCTGCGCGGCATGCCGCCTGAAGCGGAAAGCTCCCTCGTCGAGCGCGACGTTCGCCTCGTCACCGAACTGCGCGATGCGCGCGTGCATCTCCACGTCGCGCACACCTCCACCGCCGCAGCCATCGCCGCCGTCCGCCAGGCGCGACGCAACGGACTCCGCGTCACCTGCGAAGTTGCGCCCCATCACTTCCTGCTGACCGAAGAGCACGTCGGCCTCTACAACACCAACGCCAAGATGAACCCGCCCCTGCGCTCCGCCGCCGACCGCGATGCCATGATCGAAGCCATTCTCGACGGTGTTGTCGACGCCATCGCCACCGACCACGCGCCGCACGCGACGCACGAGAAAGAAGTGGAGTTCGAGAACGCCCCCAACGGCATCACCGGCCTTGAGACAGCACTCGGCCTCTGCCTGCGCTGGTTGCACAAGGAGTGGAAGCTGCCCCTCGGCCGCGTCCTCAGCCTGCTCAGCGCACAACCCGCCGCGCTGCTCGGCCTCAAAGGCCGCGGCACCCTCGCCGTCGGCAGCTTCGCCGACGTTGTAGTCTTCGATCCCAAAGCCGAGTGGACCTATCACGCCAGGGAAACCCTCTCCAAGGCGCACAACACTCCCTTCGACGGTTGGGCAATGCAAGGTAAAGTTCGCTGGACAATCAGCGAGGGCCGGATAGCGTATGGGAGCCGGTAAAAAATGAAAACGGAACGTGTCCTTCCCGTCCTCTGCTGAATGAATGTCCTGCTGGTTCTGTCCTTACGAAGCCTTGCCTCTCAGCTCCTGCTCCGCGCGCAGCCAGTCTTCCGCGTCGTGTCCGTGCTGTCTGCCGCGTTCCGCCCAGAACTTGTGTGCGAGCCGCGCGATCTCTTCGTGCGATACACTGATCGACGTCACTTTCGAAGCTGTCGTTTTCCGTTTGGGTGCGATCTCCTTGATTGCCGATGCTGACGCGCTGGTCTTTTTGCGCGTCGACGGTTTTTTCGGGGTCTCTGCCATCAGAATCTTCTCCTTCATGTGGCCTGGGCCTTTGAACTGGCCATCCTCTACAGGTTACTAAATAGGCAAATCCCAATAAAGCACGAACCGGCGCTGCGTACCATTTCTGTCAGGACAGCCACGCATCCCCATTCATTGCAATGTGCCCGGTCCCTGCATTCAGCGCAGGGTTTCGTAATGCGACACAAATGCGGCTCCCCGTTACCCCCGCGCTCATCCCATTCATCTTTCCATAACATTTCATCCACCCGACTCTGCCGCCCGCCGCGTGCCTGTCTGACCTCAATAACACCGCATGCTATAAAAATCCCATGCGCCACGATTACGCACCGCGCCCCGCGCATATCCGCTGGCTCCTTGACTCCGACCCCGGCCTCCGCTGGCAGGTCATGCGCGACCTTACCGACGCACCTCCCGCCGCCATCGCCGCCGAACGATCGCGCATCGCCACCGAGGGCTGGGGAGCGGAACTGCTCGCCCGCCAATCCCCGCGCGGCCACTGGCCCGGCGGACAGTGGGACCTCGTCACCCTGTGGAGCCTCATCGTCCTCAAGGACCTCGGCCTCGATCCCGCCAGCAAACAGGCGCGCACCATGATCAACCGCATCGACCGCCACCTCGTCTTCAAGCCGCTCAATAACCGCCCCTACCTCAGCGGCGAAACCGAGCCCTGCATCAACGGCAGAATCCTCGCCATCGGCGCTTGCTTCAAGCAGCCCAACGACGCACTTGCCCGGCAGCTCCTCGCCGAGCAGCTACCCGACGGCGGCTGGAACTGCAAAGCCCCCCAAAGCTCTCGCTCTTCCTTCCACACCACCATCTGCGTGCTCGAAGATCTCCTCGAGTACGAACGCGCAGGACGCAAATCCGCAGTCCTCACCCGCGCCCGCAAGCGCGCCGAGAATTATCTCCTCAGCCGCCGCCTCTTCCGCTCGCTCAGCACCGGCGACATCGTCAACAAGCGCTGGCTCCGCTTCACCTACCCCACGCACTGGCACTACGACGTCCTGCGCGCGCTCGACTACTTCCGAAACGCCGGAGCCAAACCCGATCCGCGCATGCAAGAAGCGATCCAGATCGTCCTCCAGCGCCGCCACCAGAACGGCCGCTGGCCCCTCAATCTTCTCCACCCCGAATACATCCCCCTGCAGATGGAGACCAAAGTAGCCAGCGCCAGCCGCTGGAACACCCTCCGCGCCCTCAGAGTCCTTCGCTGGTACACCACCTCAACCTATACGCTGTGACCTGGGAAGCCGCGCGCCATTTCGGCGAAGGAAACCGTTGGTCTTGAGCCAGTCAGGAGAATCTGTCATCTTGAGCGAACCCTGAGCACAGCGAAGGGGTAGTCGAAAGATCTGCGGTTGTCTCTGTCACATCGCCGCAACCGTTAACTCGGTACCATGCCAATGATGTCGGATCGAACCTATTTCGCATACATCGTCGCGAGCCGAAGCCACACACTCTATGTGGGCGTTACGGGCAATCTGCACAAGCGCATATTCCAGCACAAGTGGAAAGAGCACGACGGATTCACTGAGAAATACAACTGCGATCGCCTCGTCTGGTTCGAAGTCTTTGAGGAAATCGGAAAGGCCATTGCCCGCGAAAAGCAGCTCAAGGGGTGGCGAAGAGAAAAGAAGATTGCCTTGATTGAAAAATCAAATCCAGCGTGGATTGATCTCAGCCGCGAATGGTATGAAGTGGAGCCTGCCGACTTCAAACGTGCAACTGATCGGTTGCATAGCTAGAGACAACCGCAGATCTTTCGACTCCGCTTCCCACCCCAGCGACGAAGATCTGTCGCCGGAAACCCCGGCTCTGCTTCGCTCAAGAAGACAGAACGCTGTCATGCTGAGCGCAGGTCGCCACAGCGACCGCAGCCGAAGCATCCGCGGTTGCTTTTCCGCTGCGGACACCGCGGCTGCCCACTGACAATCACCTTCGATTGGTTTTGTGTCAGGGCAAGACGCGGGGAACTCTTTGCGTCGCGCATCGAAAATTCCCTCAGAGACGTCGCGGGCTTCAGTTGTTGGATACGCTCCCGCATCTCCGCTCAATCGCTCCCAACTTCTTACGAACCCTGCCATTCCCCACGAACCCTGTCATCCCCCATGAACCTTGTCATGCTGAGCGAAGGTCGCCGCAGTGACCGCAGCCGAAGCAAGAAACAGATAGGATGTAAAAGGCGGACGACCGAGGATTCCCATGATGAAGCGAACGAAGGGGTCAAAGCCAGTAGCTGTGGCTGAAGATGATTTGGAAGAGAAAGACCTAGCCGAAGTTGACGATGACGATCCAGAGGAGAGTCCGGGGCCAGCTCAAAACAAAATCGTAAGCAAGTTCATACGCATGTTGCCGCGAGCGATTTTTGATATGCCCGAGATTAAGGGCGAAAAGGGATCGATCGCCAGCTACATTGACGAACTTAAGCAGCCCGGTGTTTATATTCTTTACCGCGACGATGTGCCCTTTTATGTGGGCAAGACGGAAGGAAAGCTCTTCGACCGTATATGGACGCACGCGAACGGCGTTTCCTCGACTCGGAGCTATTTTTGGAACTATTTTTCAGCGTTCATCGTTAAGGATCGACGCAACATTGCCGAAGTGGAAGCAATTCTGATCTCCGCAATGCCCTCGGTAATCACGAATGCTGCAAGGCCAAAGCTGCAGAAAGTGCGCAAGGGAATATCAACCATCAAGCTCATGCGCGAAATGAGAAAAACCTATCACTATTAGGCTGTTGTTACCGCTTTGGACGCCGGAAGCACATTCAGCCGCCGGGTGCGGGAGGTCTCGCTTCTGAGACCTGGGAAAGCGATCCCGTTCCCTAGCCGCAAGGCGCGCTCATTGTGCCGTCAAGCCCCACGCGTACGCACCCGCCCCTAAACCCCTCAATCCAAACGCAAAATAGATTTTCAGTTTTTGCAGGTTATATCGTGCATTGGCCTAGGATGTATCTATCCATGCAGATTCAAGGCATATCTCCCGCGCCCGGCCTCGGAGAGCCCGGATCTCTTCCAACGTGGAAAAGGGGTCAAAACGTGCCAAAAAGACGAATCCGCAAAAGCCGCTTGAAAAGGACAGGTGTTCCGGGCCTCTAACTCCTTTATTGAGACGACTCTGCGGCTAACCCTAATCCTAAGAAGACTTTGGAGCGATGGCTTCCTGGTAACTCCATTGGAATCACGACTTTCCTTCCAGAGTAGGGGTGGGGGGACACCCCCTCCCCGCAGAAGCAGAGAGCTGACGGCTGGGAGCCGGGCAGTTCCCTTGTCCCTCGGTCCCTTTGTCCCTTGTCCCTGACTCTTCACCCCTTGCGGCGGTAGAGGATCTGGAACTCGTAGCCCGCGTTCGGCGGAAACAGGCTGGCGATATGGCGCAGCCGCTCCGCCAGGGCCGGGGCGGCCAGCAGTGGATATTCGCGCTCCCGCAGATCGTGATAATCGAAATCGACCGCAAGCGAGAGCATGTAGATGGCTAGCGAATCAGAGAAGGCCGATTGATAAAACGTCGT
This sequence comes from Occallatibacter sp., assembly GCF_049582745.1. Taxonomy (GTDB): domain Bacteria; phylum Acidobacteriota; class Terriglobia; order Terriglobales; family Acidobacteriaceae; genus Telmatobacter. The sequence goes on along the minus strand of NZ_JBAUUO010000155.1, from coordinate 25,263 downwards.
CCGCGACCGCTCGTCGATCATCTTCTGCTGCCCGTTGTGCGAGTCCTGCGCGCGGCGCCGAGACTCCCACGCGTCCTGGCTTGTCTCCCCGCGCACCTGCGCCTCGGCCTGCGACCAGATCAGCTGCGCAAAGCTCTCCGGCACCCCCGCCACATCGGCGAAGTTGTGCGCCACGTTGATGAAAAACTCGAACGCCAGTCCGAAGCGGTCCTCAACCAGCCGCGTCGACAGAAATACAGCCTCGGTGGTGCCGAAGCTCGCATTGCGATGGCACACCGCGCGATCGCCCAGATCGACGGAATACGAGGGCGCGATCAGCACTTCGCCCGTATCGGCAATCGCCAGCGGAACAAAGTAATACGCGCGGCTCTTGAGCGCCGGCGCCAGCAGTGGAGGAACGGCGGCGACCAGTCGCTCGAGATCGGTCTCGCTCACGCGCGTCTCGCCCCATCCGGCAAAGCTGATGCCGTTGGAAGCGCGGCTCACATGCACCTGTGCAGCCACCTTGTCGGCTGGCCAAAGCTCGATTTGCGCCCCGCTCGGCATAAGACTGTATTCTAGACGACAGAGGTCGCGTCGATGCAATCCGCGCATACCCAGCGCCACCCCGGCGGCAGAGTTTTCGGATTTCCCCTCGAAGGCTTCAGTCTTTTTCAGAGCCTGCTGCTCGCGTTTGCTTCGGCATTCTTCACGTTTTTCGCAACGACATGTCTGGCGATCTTCACCCTGCTTGCGTGGAACATCTTCGGCCATCACACCGTGAATTATGCCGACACCTACCTTTACGTCGGCTTTCCCGCAGGCGTGATCGTTCTCGTCGTTGCGCTGCCGCTCTTCATCATGCTCTGGATTCGCGCCAGGCTGCGCAAGTAAGCGATCCGATCCCAAATACAACAGCCATTCCCGAAGGAATGGCCGTTTGTGCTTGCGCGAAATGCGTTCTGTGTCTAAAGCCCTGCAGGCTTGGGATCGGCGGGATCGTACTTGGCTACGTGAATCTTCTTGGCCAGGCCGATCTTCGAGAGCAGCCAGATTCCCCAGAAGTTGGGATCAAGCTCGTACCACTTCAGGCCGTGCCGCGCTGAGACAGGATGCGCATGATGGTTGTTGTGCCAGCCTTCGCCGCCCGTAAGCAACGCAACCCACCAGCTGTTGCGCGAGTCGTCATGGGTCTCGAAGCGCCGGCTTCCCCAAAGATGCGTGGCCGAGTTGACCAGCCAGGTTGCATGCAGGCCAAGCGTGACGCGCAGCAGCACGCCCCACAGCACCATCGCAACGCCATTGATCCATCCGCCCCAGATCCAGCCTCCAGCTAGCAGCAGCAAGCCGCTCACGGTGATAGGCAGCCAGTGATACTTGCTGAGCCAGACATGGAACTTGTCGCGACTGAGGTCGGGCGAATACCGCTTCAGGATCTCGACCTGCCCATGCAGCGCCTCGCCAAACAGGATCCAGCCGGTATGCGCCCACCATCCACCTTCTTTAGGTGTGTGCGGATCGCCTTCCTGATCGCTGAGCTGGTGATGGACACGATGCGTCGACACCCAGAAGATGGGGCCACCCTCAAGCGACATGGTGGCAAAGACGCTCATGATGTACTCGACCCACTTGGGGGTCTGATAGCCACGGTGTGTCAGCAACCGGTGATAGCACATGCCGATTCCGACGTTGATCGCGAGCACATAGAGAATCGCCATCACAGCCAAACGCTGCCAGCTGAAAAAGAAAAAAGCAACGAGCGCGCCCGCATGGAAAATCCCGATGATTGCCAATGTTGACCAGTTAATCCCGTAGCCAATGGTTGCGGCCTTACCCATACGGATAAGAAACTTTGCAGGAACTCTGCTATGAGGCGATGAATAGTCGTGCTCTGCAGCAACCCTTTTGGTTGCAGTATCTGGTGCATTTGCGGGAGGGGGAGCGGACACGAGTGATGCCATTCGGTAACTGATTCCTTTAGACAGGGGTCTGATGAAGCCGGTCTCTACAGAGATTGTATAGGAGGTTGAACTCTTCTCTATGTAAGATGCGCAACATTGTCACGAAAGTTACGGGGGACATTCCAATGGGATGAATATTCCTGGCGCGAAACGATCGATGCCATTGCGATAATCGCCTTTTCGGCTCTGCTATGATCCCGCGATGCTTGCGCGGTTGAATTGCACCGGAGCTGGAGCATGGTCGAGCGAAATCCGCCGGATTGAGGCATTTTCGGTTGGTGTTTTCTCAATCGCCGCCGCGCTGTTGGTGCTGGCGCTTTACTTCCTGATGTCGTCGGATACTTCTCTTCGAACGCACCGGGCCGAGAGGGTTTGAGTCTCGGGTGATTTATTCGCCGGGCGCAATACCGTATTCGCCTCCGCCGGTAACAAAGATTTTTTCGGCCGTTCCGCGGAGCACACGGTAAAGCGCGAACTGCCGCTGCGTGGCGCCGCGCAACTCAAACAGCAATTCGCCCCGATTATCGGCAAGGGCGTCCACGGCGTCGATGAGATGCATGCGGGGGGTCTCATCGAGATGCTCGCCGTCTGTGATGTTCTTGAGAAGCACGAGTGCATTGCCGTAAAGGTCGGGCTGGGCAATCAAGGTGACGAATTTCTGCTGCTTCGCGGGTCCCTCGGTATGTGCCGAAAGAACCATCGTGGCACCGGCGCCGTACGCAAGTTCGAAGACGCGAAACTTCTCGTCAACCAACGGAGGCGGCTCGAGCGGCGGAGCGGGCTTGGAGTGCGATTTCGCCGCGGTGCGTTTCGGTTTCGGAGGTGGAGGAGGAGTGAGGCCGAGGGCCTTCCGCGCGATGTCTTCCATGTCCTCTTTCATCTTGACTTCGTCGTCCGGGTTGGCCCACTTGTAATTCCATTGATGCTCGGGATGGTTTCTGGCGTCGGAGACGGCGACAGCCTGGTGCATGTTTGCAGGAAGCCCCATCAGACTTGGCAGGACGTCAGGACCCTGGCTGGAGGGCTTGCCGCGCATGAGACGGGGGCGATCGGGATCGGCGGATCCGGTGCGTTCCCCATCGCTCGTATCGGCCGATTCCTCGCTGCTCTTGTGCAGAACTGGGTGGTCGGAACTGCTGCTCGATGTGCGGCCGGATGAATCGTCGGAAGTCTTCTTATGCAGAGCTGGACGATCGGGATCGGCGGCAGGCCCCGAGCTGGACGTGGAACTGCCGGAATCGTTGGTGCTGGACGGCTTATGGAGAGTGGGTCGGTCGGGATCGGGTGACGGCCCGGATGCTCTGGAGTCAGAGCTGCTGGAACCTTCCTGATGCTTGCGGTGCAGCACCGGCTTGTCGTCGTTGGGATCGAAGCCGTCGTCCACAATGGGTTTCGGAGTAGCTGGTTTTGCGGAAGGCAAGGGCTTCCACAAGCCGTAGCCAACCCAGGAGCCTTGCTCCTGGCCGGCTGTCCTGATGTCGTAGAGGCCGAACGGAGCACCGTTCTTCTCGAGTTCGTATTCGACTTCGCCGGTGAGCGCGAGCGGCTGGGGCCGGGCTAGGTAGACTCCACCATCCTGGAGGGCTTGCCCATCGTACACAGTGATGGGAACGATACGGCTGGTCTTGGGTTTGCCTTCGTCGCCCGTCCACTCGAGAACAGCAATGGCTCGTAATTCAGGAGTATCTTTGTCCCTCTTGATGATTTGTCCGGGATACTGGGCGAAGGCCGACGCGGCCGTGAGTCCCAAGGCAACAGCGAGGGATGTTGGTCTGGTAAAACGTGAAATGGGCGTGCGCGATGACACCGAGGGTCCTCCTCGGGAATAATGCTTTCGAAATAGCCGTGCCGAAACTTTATCCACCATACTGACAATACGAGGAATCTCCTATGGAAGTGAACCAGAAGGTCGCCGATTTCGCGCTGCAGACGGACGAAGACAAGACTGTAAGCCTTTCAGACTACGCCGGCAAGCCGGTTGTGTTGTTCTTCTATCCCCGCGCCGATACGCCCGGTTGCACCATTGAGGCGTGCGGCTTTCGGGATACCTTCAAGAAGATCCAGGCAGCTGGCGCGGTAGTGCTCGGCATTTCGCGGGACACGCCCAAGGCACAGGCGAAGTTCAAGGCCAAGTACGACCTTCCGTACGCGCTCCTTGCTGATGTAGACGAGAAAGTCTGCAATCAGTTTGGTGTGTTGAAGGAAAAGAACATGTATGGGAAGAAAGTGTGGGGGATCGAGCGGACGACGTTTCTGATCGGACCGGATCAGAAACTTATCCATATCTTCCCAAAGGTGACGCCGGAAGGGCACGCGGAAGAGGTGCTGGCTCTCGTGAAGGAATGGAAGAAATCGCACAAATGAGGGTCAAAACGGCTACGAAAGCGCTGCCGGGGCGGCTGATTTCGCGTGAATTCTTTGAGAATTCGCCGGAATCTGTCGCACCGGGGCTGTTGGGGAAGCTGCTGGTGGTACGGGGGCCGGGGGGTGGGGTGCTGGCGGGGCGGATCGTGGAGGTGGAGGCGTACCTCGGGCCGCACAATGAGCCACCTGATCCGGCTGCGCATTCCCATCGCGGGCCGACGCCACGGAACCAGGTGCTGTTCGGTCCGGCGGGGCATGCGTATGTGTATTCGATCTATGGACAGTATTTCTGCATGAATATCAGCTGCGAGCGCGAGGGGCAGGCAGGGTGCTTGTTGCTGCGGGCGCTGGAGCCGGTGATGGGGCTCGCGGAGATGGCGCGCAACCGCGGGCTGGATGAGGATGCTCCGATGTGGATGATTGCGTCGGGGCCGAGTCGGCTTTGCCTCGCACTAGGGCTGACTCGACCGCTGCACAATGGGCTTGATGTAACGAGCACTGGGTCACCGCTTCAGGTACGAGACGACGGCAGTCCAGACGTGGAGGTGGTGATTACGCCGCGGATCGGCATCAAGCATGCGGTGGACTGGCCGCTGCGGTTTGCCTTGCGCGGACACGGTTGCGTTTCCGGGCCGAAGCGGCTGGCAGGAACGTCAACCAAACGCAACGGTGGTCCGTCAGTAGAATAGAGGTCATCCCACACCACGAGGAACTTTGCACTTGAAGCTCTCTTCCCCGTCTTTCTCCGCCCCTTTGACGGCGCTGGTCTCCGCACTGTTTGCCGTTGCCGCTCTCGCCCAAACCCCCACAGCGCAGCAGCCGCCTGCCGAGGAACATCATCATCACGAGGAACCGGCGCCAACCAACCTGAAGGTCCTTCCGAAGACCATGACGGGAGAGCAGGTCCACGATCTGATGCACAAGTGGGAAGCCGCACTTGGTGCTGAGTGCAGCACGTGCCATGCCGCCGATCCCAACAACATCGGTCCGAACGGAAAGGCGCGGCTGAATTTTGCCGACGACTCGAAGCCGGAGAAGAACACCGCACGACTGATGTACCGGATGGTCGAAGACATCAATAAGAACTACGTGAGTATGGTCGAGAACTCGGGTGTGCCGGTGAGCTGCGGGACGTGCCATCGCGGGCATCTCGATCCGCCAATCTTCGCACCGCCCAAGGAGGATCATGACCACGATCATGGTGGGCCGCCCCCGCCGAGTGCGAAGCCTTCTTCGCGGTGAACGGTGATCACTCAGCTTTCAGCTCTCAAGCTGTCAGCTTTCTGGTGGAGTTGTGCCGGGGGGGTATATATACACTCTGTAGAGAAAGTATGTACTTTCATTGGTTTACAGCCGCCCCTGCCGGCAGAGTCCTCTGCGGATTGAAGTTGCCCGTAGAGTTCTCTCAGCATTGGAGTTAGAGAACGAGTGAACAGTTGAACGAGTGAACCTACGGATCGGTGACCAGGGCCACTGCGGCGCTGGCGACCTCCGTTCCCAGGGTTTCCACCTGGGAGTCATTCGGATCGCCCTCCCAGGGCAGTTTCCTTTCACAGTTTCACGGCCTGGATTTTCGAGATACGGGGGTTAGCGAAGCCCAACCCCCTGTGGGAGAGGTAGTTAGCTTTTTCCGGCTGGTCATTTTGGCTCTTTTTGGCACGTTTTGGCATCGTTTAAGGGCCTTATTGAAAGCGATCTGTGAAACTGGGCTACCGGTGGTGAATCGCGCGGAAGCAGAACTGTCCCTGATCCGACGCAAGTTCATTGTGCGCCAGCGGGCCATAATTACCTGCAAAACGGGGAGGCGGTTTTTGATGTTTGGATTGTGTGGTTTGGGCGGAGTTGGCATGGCTCGGGTCTTGACATGGCGTGAAGTGAAGCCCTTGCGTGAGACAGATTGACCGCTGCCGATCGAAATCGCCAGCGAGAAGCGCGTTACCGGGACTGATCGTGGTCCGCCATTCCGGCATGACCCTAGCCTTCAAAACCACGTTTGAGGTATTGCCCGGGGTTGGCCCCGACAACGCGCTTGAACGCTTTACTGAACGCAGCGCCGGACTCGTAACCGACCGACCCAGCGACGTCGATGAGCTTTTTGTCGCGCTCTTCGAGTAACTGCATCGCCTTCTGCATCCGCCACTCGGTTACATATTCCAGTGGTGTTTGTCCGAGTAGCTCTTTAAAACGCGCTGCAAATGCGGAGCGAGACATGCCCGCCGCTTCGGCCAGGGATTCGACCGTCCAAGGTGAATTCACTCTGTCGTGAATGGCACTCAGGGCAGTGCCCATTTGAGGATCGAAAATCGCCCGAAGCCATCCTTTGTTACGTTCCGGCCCCGACGCGATATGCGCCCGGAGTACCTGGATAAACAGGACCTCGGCTAGCCGAGTCGCGACGACTTCAGATCCCGGCGACTGTTCTGCCATTTCCGAAGCAAGCGCCTGCACTGTGTTGTGAAGAGCAAGCGTGCGTGCCTCATCGGACTTCATCAGAATGAAGCTCGGCAATAGCTGAGTGATTGGCTTCAAGCTGGCGCGATCGAAACTCAAGGAACCACAGACGATTGTCGTCGGTGCGCCGCCGCCTCCACAAAGAACGACATTGCCGTTGGCTTTGGCCCCGATCTCGCGGAAGGTTGACCTTGGACGTGTTCGCGGGCTGTCGCGCAAAACAATCGAAGTCCCCTTAGCCAGCAAAAAGCAATCGCCACCGGTAAGGGGAATTGGGTCCGGAATCCCTTCTACACTCAGCCAGCAGTTGCCGCGCGAAAGCATGGCGAAGTGCGCCAAATCTGTTGGGGAAGTCTTCTTTCCCGAGGGCGTGAGTTTTTCTTCGGCCTGATTCTCCTGTTTTACGCCCCACGGCGCTGTGGCTTCGAGCCTGTGCAGACCAAAAGCGGTTACGTGCATCGTTCTGAAGATGTCTGTTATCGGGTCCAACTGAGCCTCCATCTACTCTCGAAAGCCATTGTGTTCCGTGAGAACTGTACGAAACTACACAGCTTCGCTTGTCCCACAAGCGCAGCATCAAGAAGTAGGAGAGGTCTCAACATTGACGGACATTCTCCTTCCTTCCAGCGTCACAACGCCTACAGTCCTTTTCCCCGAGCCGCGCGTCCCGGTTCCATCAAAAGGTGCAACACAGCTCGGCTAAGCCCTCTTTTTGGACGAATAGACAAAAGATCAGGACTCCCGAGCAGTTCTCGTCCACCGCCAAAGAACTCCAATCTACTGTGCCGAATTCTACAGATCTATAGAAGGGAGTAGTTATGGGAAAGCTTCAAGGTAAGGTTGCAGTCATCACGGGTGGGGCTACCGGCATCGGCCGCGCCGCAGCAAAGCGCTTCATTGAGGAGGGCGCCATCGTCTTCATCTTCGGCCGCCGGCAGGCGGAGCTCGACGCCGCTGTGGCCGACCTCGGGCCCAATGCCCGCGCAGTGAAGGGCTCGATCTCCGATCTGGCCGACCTCGACCGACTCTATGCGGCGGTGAAGGCCGAGCGCGGAACCCTCGACATCGTCTTCGCCAATGCCGGGGCGGGAAGCCCGCTTCCGCTCGGCAAGATCACCGCCGAGCACATTGACGAAACCTTCGACACCAACGTGAAGGGTACGATCTTCACGGTCCAGAAGGCGCTGCCGCTGATGGGCAAGGGCGGTTCGATCATTCTGACCGGCTCGAGCGCCGGCACCACGGGCGCCCCGGCAATGAGCGTCTACAGCGCGAGCAAGGCGGCAGTGCGCAACCTCGCGCGCACCTGGGCGGAGGACCTGAAGGGCACCGGCATCCGGGTAAACGTGCTGTCGCCCGGGGCGACGGCGACCGAACTCGCGAAGGCAGCGCTAGGCGTGGAGGGCCAGAAAGCCTACGCCTCGTTGACTCCGCTCCAGCGCATGGCCGATCCGGCGGAGATCGGGGCGGCGGCGGCCTTTCTCGCGTCGGACGACAGCAGCTTCATGACTGCCAGCGAGCTCGCCGTCGACGGCGGCCTTGCGCAAATCTGACGCACTACGCGCGGCCGTAAATTCAACAAAAAAAACACAACGAAAAACAAAAGGGAGAAAACATATGAGTAATAATCCTGGACAAAAATTGGCGGGCAAAATTGCGGTAATCACAGGCGGAAGCAGCGGGATTTGCTTGGCCACAGCCAAGCGCTTCGTGGATGAAGGTGCGCACGTCGTGATCACTGGGCGACGAGAGAAAGAACTGAAGGAGGCCGCAGCCTTCATCAAGAGAAACGTTACGACAGTCGCGGGCGACGTGTCGCGCCTGGAAGATCTGGACCGCCTCTATGCCGTTGTGAAAGAGAAACATGGTCACATCGACGTGCTCTTCGCGAACGCGGGCGCGGGGACAATCGCACCGCTCGCGGTGGCCACCGAGGCCCATTTTGATCAGACCTTCGATGTGAATGTGAAGGGGCTGTTCTTTACGGTGCAGAAGGCCCTTCCCCTCTTCAAAAACGGCGGCTCGATTATCCTGACCTCTTCAGTCTCGAACGTGTTGGGGCTCCCAGGGTTTAGCGCCTACGCCGCGAGTAAGGCGGCTGTGCGCAACTTAGCGCGCGGCTGGACTATGGAGCTGAAAGACCGCAAGATCCGCGTGAATTCGATGAGCCCCGGTGCAATCGATACCCCAGCGTTAGCGACGACGACGGGTCTCACCGCAGAGCAGGCCGAGCAAGCGGTCGCCCAGTTCACCTCGCAGATCCCAATGGGTCGCAGAGGCACGCCCGAGGAAATTGCGGCAGCAGTCACGTTCCTCGCCTCCGATGAAAGCTCTTTCATCACCGGTGTGGATCTCGCCGTCGATGGAGGCATGGCGCAGGTCTGACCCGGCGCTGTTGCTTCTCGAACTTTAGTTCTCACACGAGATCGGAGAAACATCATGAGCTATGCAATTGTAGGATTCGGCAAGATAGGCCAGGCACTCGCCCACGCCTTTGCCCGTAAGAACATCGAAGTCACCGTCGCGAGTCGCCGGCCCCCCGAGGCGTTGGCGCCGCAGGCTCGGGCGATTGGCCCCACGGTCGTCGCCAGGTCGCTGCGGGATGCAGTCGAGGCCGACACAATCATCTTGGCGGTTCCGTTCGGGGAACATCGCGAGATTGCGAAGGCCCTGCCGAGTTGGAAAGGCAAGACGGTCATCGATGCTTCCAATCCCACCTGAGGAGCTGGACGGTCTTCCGTCCTCCGCCTTCGTTGCGAAGTCGTTCACCGGCGCCAAGTTGGTGAAGGGTTTCAATCACCTGGGTGCAGCCATCCTGGCTACCGACCCGATCGTCGAGGGCGGCCACCGGGTCGTCTTTCTGTCGAGCGATGACGAGGACGCTATTGCTCCCGTGGCGGATTTGGCCAAGAAACTTGGGTTCGCACCCGTCAAGCTCGGAAAGCTCAACGAGGGTGGCGCGCTGGTGCACGCACGCGGCCGCACTTGGGGCCATCTCATCTTCCAGGATTTGTTCAAGAAGCAGCAGTAGTCGATCTACGACGGTGTGATTCGGCCCTGGTCCCCCACCGCCGTTTCCGACCCACGACAGATGAACCGTGCCCCATCCATCGAGCGTCTTTTTGCTCGATGGGTGGGAGACCACGAATGTCAACCGCCGGCAAATGCCCGTCTTGTTTCTTTCTAGAAGAACGATTCCAAAACGTCCGATGAGATCGGACACAATCCGAGTAAGGGAAATGGAGATTTCGATGAGTATCGAAAAGAATGTCCAGGTTGTGAAAGATTTCTTTGCAGTTCTCGGCCGCCGCGATCAGCAAGGTTTGCTGGCGTTGATTGCCGAAGATATTGAGTGGATCGTTCCTGGCGAGGACTGGCCTCTGGCCGGCACGCACCGCGGGCACGCGGGATTGGAAGATTTACTTCAGAAGGCTAACGAAACGGTGGAAACTTCGTACGCAGAGCCCCCCGAGTTCATAGCGCAGGGAGACCGGGTTCTGGTCATCGGCTTCGCTACAGGGAGAATCAAAGCCACGAATAGGACGTTCGAGGACCACTGGGTCTTCGACATTACCGTTCGAAATGGCAAGGTGACGAAGATCCGGGAGTATATCGACACGCAAGCCCTGGCGCGGGCCTCCGAGACTGCTAACGCAGGTACATCTACCGAAGGGAGCAATTTTGGGAAAGCTTGAGGGTAAAGTTGCAGTCATCACGGGTGGAGCGAGACGGCCCCGGCGCATGCAGGGCTCTGCACTTGTTGAGGGCAGTTCGTACTTGTCTCCCCTTGACAATCGACAAGAGGCAGGTGATTCTATTGTCGAACGTCGGGGGGAAGATGCCACCATCCACTGATTTGCTTCAGGGAACGCTGGACATGCTGATTTTGAAAACGCTCGCGCCGGGGCAGGAGCACGGGTGGGCGATTGCGCAGAGGATCCAGGAAATGTCGAACAACGTTTTGCAGATCGGGCAAGGGTCGCTGTATCCGGCTCTGCACCGGCTGGAATATCGCGGGTGGATTCGCGCGACGTGGGGCGCATCGGAGAACAATCGGCGGGCACGGTTCTATGCGCTGACAGCGGCCGGCCGGAAACAGCTGGATGCGGAACTGAAGAACTGGGATCGGCTGACGGGCGCGGTGAACCTCGTGCTGCAGGGCTCATAGCACGGGAAATCTGGCGGGAGAAACCATGCTGAGTGAATGGTGGTCGCGGATTCGCTTTTTTGTTACCGGCAAGAAGCGTGTAGACGTGGATGAGGAGCTTCGGTTTCACCTGGAGCGCGAGGTGGAAGCGAACCTGGCGGCGGGGATGCCGGCGGCTGAAGCGAGACGGTCGGCGATGATTGCGTTTGGAAGTAGAGAACGTGCGCGCGAAGAGTGCCGTGCGGAGAGGCCGTCGTATTTTCTGGAGTCGCTGGGACGCGATCTGCGGTTTGGTCTGCGGGGATTGTGGAGGAATCCTGGATTTACAGCGATGGCGGTGTTGACGCTGGGACTGGCGATCGGAACGAACGCAACCATCTTCAGCCTTTTCGACCAGGCGCTTCTACAATCGCTGCCCGTTCGCAGTCCGAACGAACTCATCGTGCTGAACTTTAAGGGGTCAGTTCACGGGCATCTGCACTCCGAGGGCGGAGACACGCTGGGCCACTTTCATGAATTCTCGTATCCGATGTACAAGGATCTGCGCGAGCGCAATACCGTGCTGAGCGGGTTGATCGCCGAGTCGTCGCTGACGCTGGGTGTGACGTGGAACAACCACGCGGAGTCTGTTTCGGCAGAGTTGGTGAGCGGAAATTATTTTGAGACGCTGGGCGTGCCGCCGGCGGTGGGGCGGGTGTTCGGATCTGGCGATGAAACGGCTCCGGGAGCGAATCCGGTTGCAGTGCTGAGCTTCAACTACTGGAAGTCTCACCTGGCGGAAGCGCCAGTCGTCGGCAAGACACTGCTTGTCAACGGAACACCATTCACGATTACCGGCGTCGCTGCACCTGGATTTCATAGCATGGTGTGGGGACACACGCCGGCTGTGTATGTTCCGCTCTCGATGGAGCAGGTGCTGACGCCGGAGTGGACGTCTCTGGCCGATCGCAAGGATTACTGGATAGACCTAGCGGGCCGACTGAAGCCAGGCGTCACACGCTCAGAGGCGGAGGCTTCGATCAATCCGCTTTTTCGTGCGCTGAGGGCCGAAGAGTTCAAGGACCTTACCGACCAATCTGCGAAAGCGCGACAGGACTTTGTTGGGGCTTCGTACCTGCATTTGGAGGCGGGTGCGAAAGGCTTCAGTCCGATGCGGGGCGACGTGCAGGCGCCACTGACGATCATTCTTGCGATGGTGATGCTGGTGATCGGCATGGCGGTGGTGAATGTGGCGAGCCTGCTGCTGGTGCGGGCAGCGGCGCGTACGCAGGAGATTTCGGTTCGCTATGCACTTGGTGCGACCAGTCGACAGGTTATGCGGCAACTGCTGGCGGAAGGAATGATGCTTGGTCTGGCAGGAGCGGCACTGGGGCTGGCGATTGCGCCAGAGGCGCTGCGGCTGCTGATCCATCGGTTGTCGGCCAATTCGCCGGACGCGTTGCCCTTTGCGGCAGTGCTGAACTGGCACGTCCTGGGCTGGACTTTCGTGGTCACAACGCTTTCAAGTTTGCTGTTCAGCCTTGCACCGGCTTTGCAGTTTCGGAATCCGAGACTGGCGGCGGTGATGCAGCAACGGTCGGGAACGAGCGGCGGCGGATCGCTGAAGTTTCGGCGCTCGTGCGTCGCGCTGCAGATTGGATTCAGTTTGCTGCTGATTGTGGCGGCGGGCATGTTTGTGAAGACGATCAGCAATCTTCGTCATGTGGAGACGGGGTTTGCAACGGATCATCTGCTGGCATTTCAACTGGATCCGACGCTGGCGGGATATCCGGGCAACCAGGTCGCACCGGTGGAACAGCGGGCGCTGGACGCAATCTCTGCGCTGCCGGGAGTGCGTGGAGCGGGAGCGACCAACGACGCGGATTTGATCGGGGACGATGTGCAGGGGGATATGGTTCCGGCGGGGTACGCGGGCAAACCTGACGAGGAATTCGATGTGGAGTTGCCGTGGGTGAGCAATGGATATCTGCAAACGCTGGGAGTGCCGCTGGTGGCGGGGCGGTATTTCAACACGAGCGACACGGCGACCTCGCAGCGGGTGGCGGTGGTGAACGAGAGCTTTGCAAAGCACTATTTTGGCGGAGCACAGCAGGCGCTGGGGCACATGGTGGCGAGACCAAAGAAGCCCGGCACCGATGCATCGATTGTGGGAGTGGTGCGCGATGTGAAGCATTCGAGCGTGCGCGATCCTGTGGTCGCTACGTGCTACACGCTCTTCTCGCAGGCGACGCGGCAGACAGGGCTTACCTTTTATGTGCGGACATGGCAGCCGCCCGACGCTGCGGCTGCGAGCATACGCGCGGCGATTGCTGAGATTGATCCCAAGCTGATTGTCAGCAATCTTCAGACCATGCAGGAAACGATCGATGTGAATCTCACGGCGGACCGGGCGATTGCGATGCTGGCCTCGGTGTTCGGCGTGCTGGCAACGCTGCTGGCGGGGATCGGATTATATGGAATTCTCGCGTATTCGACGGCGCAGCGGACACGGGAGATTGGAATTCGCATGGCGCTGGGCGCGCGGCGCACGACGGTGGTGGGACTGATCCTGCGTGAAGTGCTAATGCTGGCCGGGGGCGCTGTCGCGGTTACGATTCCACTGGCGATGCTGGCAACGCGAACCGTGCGCAGCGAGCTATTTGGCGTGTCGGTTGCTGATCCCGCGGTGTATGGAGCGGGGATCGTGATTATTTGCGTGGTGGCGGCGCTGGCGGGGTTTATTCCGGCGCGGCGCGCGGCAACGGTTGATCCAGCGCGGGCGCTGCGGACGGAGTGAAGTTCCTAGTTCGTAGTTCTTAGTTCGGCTCGGCGTTCGTGACGAGAAGCGCTTCATTTTTTGCGTTTGTAGTCGCCGGATTTGCCGCCGGATTTTTGTTCGAGCTGAATGTTGCGGATGACGATGGATTTGTCGAGGGCCTTGGTCATGTCGTAGACGGTGAGGGCGGCGATGGAGGCTGCGGTGAGGGCTTCCATTTCGACGCCTGTTGGGCCGGTGGTGGCGGCGGTGGCGCGGATTTGGACGCCTCCTGCGACGATCGTAGCCTCAATGTCTACGTGGGTGAGGGGCAGCGGATGGCACATGGGGATGAGCTCCGATGTGCGCTTGGCGGCCTGGATGCCGGCGAAACGCGCGACCTCGAGGGGATTGCCCTTGGGATTGGCGGGCAGCGCGGCGAGGACAGCGGCCGAGAGTTCGACGAATGCGGAGGCGGTGGCGGTACGTCGAGTGGCCTGCTTGGCGGTGACATCGACCATGCGGGCGTTGCCTGCGGCGTCGTAGTGGGACAGTTTCGGATTGGGCTGCTTCGGCATTCTGGATTCTTAATGTAGCAGGATGCGGACGGTTGAGCCGGCCGTAAGGAAGCCTGCGTCTTCAGGGATGACGAGGAGGCAGTTGGATCGCGCGAAGGCGGTGAGGTCGCCGGAGCCTTGCCAGGGGACGAGTGCGACCTGCGGGAGTTCGTTGACAGAGGACGAGAATTCGCATAAAGCGGGGAGGAAGCGGGTGAGGCCGGGCTTGGTTTTGCGGTCAGTGTCGCGGGAGAGGTGGGCGAGGACGAAGCGGGGATGGGATTCGCGACTGCCGGCGAGGGCGGCGATGATGGGCGCGGCGAAGAGGTGGAAGGTGGCGGCGGAGGAAATAGGGTTACCGGGAAGGCCGAAGACCTGTGCGGTCGGCGATCCTCCGCTTCGCGGGATTTGCCCGAAGACGAGGGGTTTGCCGGGCTGGATACGAACTCCGGTGAAGTGAAACTGTGCGCCGAGGCGGGCGAGGGCAGGTTCGACGAGATCGAATTTTCCCGCGGAGACTCCGCCGGAGATGAGGAGCATGTCGGCTTCGAGAGCTTGCGCGAGTGCGGCGTCGAGGGCTTCAGCAGTATCGGCGGCGGTGGGGAGGTTGACTGGTTCTGCGCCTCCATCCTGGACAAGGGCGGCGAGCATGGGCGCGTTGGAGTTGCGAATTTTGCCGGGCCCCGGAATGGCTTCGATGGGAACAAGTTCGTCGCCGGTGGTGAGTATGGCGACGCGGGGACGGACGTAGACGTCGAGGTGCGCGTATCCGCAGGAAGCGGCGAGGGCGATCTGAGCGGGGGAGAGTCGCGTGCCGGCGGGGAGTTGTTCGTCGCCGCGGCAGGCTTGCGCGCCTTTGGCGACTATGTTTTCGCCGGAGTTGATGGTGCGTGGAGGGACCAAGCTGATCGTGTTGGCGGATTTTTCGACGTGTTCGAGCATGACGACACAGTCGGCGCCAGCGGGGACGGGCGCGCCGGTCATGATTTCCCAGGCTGACGCGGGCGGAAGCGGACCGGCGGGTGCTTCGCCTGCGTGGGTGGCACCGGCAACGGGGAGAGTGATATACGCAGAGGCGTCGGCGGCGCGGCATGCGTAACCGTCGCGGGTGGAGCGGTCGAATGGTGGTTGATCGTCATCCGCCTTGATGGGTGCGGCGAGAATGCGGCCAGCGGCGTGGGCGAGAGCGATGCGCTCGGTGCGGGGGAGTTGCTGGCGGATTCTTTGGGCTTGGGCGGCTACGATTGCGGCGGCTTGTTCGTAGCTGGGGAGGTCGATGCCCATGGAGGGAATTGTAGTTTGTCGGTGCGGTGCACGGGATCGTGCTGTCCCACTCATGACGCGATGAAACTGCGTCATGAGTGGGGCACCCAGGTTCGTGGGCTGATTGAGAACCGGCGAGCAAACAAGACTTTCAATGCTTCACTACGCTGAGGGTGATGGTGGAGGGGTATTGGGTGGAGTGGTGGACCTGGTTATGGGCTACGACCGCTTTGACTTCGTCGTAGTTGTTGCCGCCGGTGTTTAGGTTGCGGTCGTAGCGGGGGAAGTTGCTGCTGCTGATCTCGATGCGAAGTTCCTCGCCCGACGCGAAGTAGTTGCTGGTCTGCATGGGTTGGAAGGCGATTTTGTAGACTTTGTCCTTTTCCATCCACACGGGCGGTTTGTCGTAACCTTCGCGGTAGCGGGCGCGCTGGATGTTTTCGTCGATGTTGTAAGCGGTGCCGTTGGGAAGGACATCAATGAGCTTGACGGTGAAGTCAGTGTCCTTGGCGTCGCTCGAGACGTAGAGCGTGACTTCGACGGGGCCGGTCACTTCCATACCTTCAGCGAGCGGGCCGGTGGAGTAGACGAGGACGTCGTCGCGTGCTTCGAGAGGACGCTGATCGACAGCGCCGGGCTTGAAGTCCGCGCCCATGCAGCAGAATCCGCCGCCGCGCGTGGGCACGGGATTCATCGGATCGTAGAGAAATTTGTCGGCAGCATCTTTGGGCTGAGGAGTTGTGACCAGTGCACCATCGCCGGCCAGTGAGTTGGCGTGGCCGGTTGAAGTTAGATAGAACGTGACGGGCTTGGATTCCTTCGGGGGCCAGGTGTCAGAGGACTGCCACTTGTTGAGGCCCATGGTGTAATAGCGTACCTTGGGCGTTTTTTCAAGAAGGCCGTTGTCTTCGCCTTTCAGGAAGTGATCGAACCAGCCGAAGGTGAGGGCGTCGTAGTCGAGACGTGCGTCGCCGAGATCGCGTTCGCCTACGATGGTGTGTTCGGCGGCGCGCTTGTAGCTGCAATGCGGAACGGGAGCGATGATGGCGTACTGTTCGTTGGCGACTTCGGGGCTGGCGGTGGAGCGGACGAAGTTGTAAGCGGCGAGATTAGGCGCGACGCTGACGTCGTACCAGGTCATCATCCAGAGGCCGGGGACGTTGATGTGCATGGAGTCATTCCACAATCCGCCCTTGTACCAGGTGGGATCGTTGGGTGTGCGCTCGATCATGCCGGGCTGGCCTGAGGGAGTTGTGTCGGCGTAGATGCCGTGAGGCGCGGCGATGGCGGCGAGGATATCTTTTTCGGGCAGGTGTGCGAGGGCCTTCGCCCAATCGACTTTCGGAGGATGCGCCCCGAGGTCCCACCATTTCGCGGCATCGATGAGAGCCTGCTGCGAAGTGCCTGGCGGGAAGTTGGGCTTGGCGTCGTTGGTTTGAAGGCCGGCGTCGTAGAGCCAGGTGGCGAAGAGCATTTGCACGGCTCCGCCGCGGAACCAGTTGCCCTGCTCGTAGTAGGGACCGACACGGCCAACGCCGGCGCCGAAGCTTTCGGGAATGATGGTGGTGAGCGCCTTTTTACCGCGTGAGGCGACGTTGAGCTGCCACTCCGCAGTGGAGGAGCAGCCAATGAGGCCGACTTTGCCGGTGGACCAGGGGAGCGCAGTCATCCAGTCGAATTCGTCGTCGGAGTCGGTGAGAGGAACGCCGAGGATGTCGTAGTCGCCTTCGGAAAAGTAGCGGCCGCGCTCGTTCATCTCAACGTAGGCGTATCCGTGCCCGACGGCGTCGAGCGCGGCGGACATGTCGCGCGGGGCGCCGAGCGCAATGTCCCAATAGTTAAAGTTGTAGGGGGTGCGGGAAAAGATAATCGGATATTTTTTGGATTCATCCTTGGGACGGTAGATGTCGGCCTGCATGCGCTTGCCATCGCGCATGGGCACCATGACTCTGCGCTCGATGATAGCGACGGATTCAAGCTGCTGCTCGATGGCATTGCGGTGAGCGATGGTTGCGGTGTCCTGGGGTCGCGGTTGAGCATGCGCCGGCAGAGAGAAGACAAGGCAAGCAAGCAAAACGGCGGCGAGTTTCAGGTTGCGTCCCATAGTGACCTCAAGGATGTTCTGGAAGAAGTGAAACCTGTGGAGCAAATATACTGCAGCCGCGCGAGCGGAAGGCATCGCACAGGGAAAGAAGAAGGGCGCGCCCGTGGAATCGGGAGCGCCCCTGGGTAGGCGTAGTTCTGAAATGCTTATTTTTTCTTGGTGGCCTTGTAGCTGGAGTTGATCTTTTGGCCCGCTTGGTCGAGGATGCCCTTGACGTCGGTGGAGTAGGGGCCGTTGGGATCGAGTTCCAGATACTTCTGGTAGGCTTCGCCGCAACCTTCAGGCAGAACGATGCGCTGGGTCTTGGGATCGACGGTGGCCTTGGCGACGAGGGCCTGACCCTTGAGATAGTAGGGCAGCGGGTCGTTGGGATTGGCGGCGATGGCTTTGTCGGCGGCTGCGGCCTGGGCGTCGCTGTTGCCCATCTGTGAGTAGATGACGGCTTCGTTCTTGTAGTAGAAGCCGGCCTTGGTGGGATCTATTTTGACGGCGGCATCATAGGCCGCCGCCGCGTCGGCTACTTTGGCGGTGCGGGCGTAGATTTCACCGAGACCGGATTCGGCCAGACCCTGAATTTCGGGGCGAGGCTTTTTAGAGGCGGCATCGAGTTCGAGGGCTTTCTTGAACGCGGTTTCGGCATCGTCGTACTTTTTAAGACCCAACTGACCCTGGCCCAGGTATGCCCAGAGGACTGATTCGGTGGGCCGGAGTCCTGTGTCCTTGGTCATGAGGGTTACGACGTCGGTGTACTTCTCGCTCTTGATCTGGTTCTCTTTGGTCTCGACGTCGGCCTTGGACGCGGAGGCACCGAGCTGCTGAGCGGCGGCGGCTTTAGCTCCGTCGGCATCGTGAATGTCTGCCATCGCGGTTTTGAGATCGGAGTTGAGAACCTTGATGACGGCGTTTGCCTTCATTGCCTCAGCATTGTGCGTCTTCATTTCAGCGAGTTGCTTGCGGGTTTCTTCGGGGAGCGTGTCGATGTACTCCTTGCGCGACATGTCATCGTCCGCGACTGTGTCCTCTCCGACAACGATTTTGATGTTGTCGATTTTGTCGGTTTCCTTATCCGGGGTCAGGCCGGGAGTGCGATAGATGAGCGTGTAGGTGCCCGGAGGTGCGGAGCCGCTGTATTCACCGTTGGCGTCAACGGGGAAGGAAGCCACTTCTTTGGTTTCCTTGTTGAGGGATACGGTGCCGTTCGCCTGAGATGCGCCAGTGGGATTGGTGACATGACCATGAATCTTCCCGGTTGGTGCAACATTGGCGGGCGCGGGAGTCTGGGCAAGTGCGGGCAAGGCGGCCAAAGCCAGCAATCCGATCCAGATCGAAATCGTGCGTTTCATGTTCTTCTCCTTGGGAGCTTGGGCGGTTAAACGAGCCCGCATGCTCGATCGAAAAATTTTCGTATCACTCCAACATCAACGAATCTTTACCTACTCCGGTTAGATGCGCTTGCGGTGACTCGCCGGACTGCGTCGGGAACCTCGACGTGATTCTAGAAGATCACCGGGCGCGTCAATAACCGGGAAATGCAGGGCGAGCAGTTGCTACAGCAAGCAAGTACTCTGCTTGGCACGACCAAAGGTAAATCCAACGGATGCTTCAGCACAAGGCCGGACGAGGCAACCATCCCGTATACCGACCCGAATGCATGCGTTAAGGCTGCACGCTGATGGTAGTTTGGGTCGGCGGAATGCTTTTGTGGCCTGCGTCACACCCTACAATACCGACATGGCAACCACGATTCGACCGGCGGTGGCGGAGGATGTGCCGCAGATTCTTGAGTTTATTCGCGCATTGGCCAAATATGAGCGCGAGCCGGATGCCGTGACCGCGACGGAGGCGGATCTGCTGCGCGATGGTTTCGGGCCGAACCCTTACTACTGGTGCCTGATCGCGGAGCACGACGGCAAGCCAGCAGGGTTTGCGCTGTGTTTTTTCAGCTATTCAACGTGGCTGGGACGGGCAGGTGTGTATCTGGAGGACCTGTTTGTGCTTCCGGAGTTGCGCGGTCTGGGAATTGGCAAAGCGCTGCTACAACGTGTGGCCGCGATTGCGGCGGAGAAGGACTGCCCGCGGCTGGGTTGGGAAGTGTTGGATTGGAATGCGCCGGCCATCGATTTTTATCGTGCGATGGGGGCGGAGTTCCTGGATGCGTGGCGAAATGTGCGCGTGACCGGCGAGGCGCTGAAGCGGCTGGGGGGCATTGAGGAAGCGGCGCAGTGAGAATTCGCGTGATTGGCGGCGGGCTGGCAGGACCGGAAGCGGCACTTACGGCAGCGCGGTTGGGTTGCCAGGTGGACCTCTACGAGATGCGAGCAATGGTTGAGGGAAAACCGCGGCTGACACCGGCGCACCAGACGATCGAATTTGGCGAACTGGTGTGCTCGAACTCGCTGAAGAGCGAATCGCCAAACACGGCGCCGTGGCTGCTGAAGAAGGAGATGCGACGTGGGGGCTCGGCTCTTTTGCGGATTGCGGATGAGACGGCGGTGCCGGCGGGACATGCGCTGGCGGTGGATCGCGTGGAATTTTCGCGGCGGATTGCGGAGGCGATTGCGAACGAACCGGCGATTCGCGTGATTCGCGAAGAGGTGACCAGTCTCGATTCGGCGGAGTATGCGCTTACGATTGTGGCGACGGGGCCGTTGACTTCGGACGCATTGAGCCAGGAGATTGCACGGATTACCGGGTCGGAGCACCTTGCTTTTTACGATTCGATTTCGCCTATTGTGGATGCGGAGTCGATTGATATGGAGCGGGTGTACTTCGCTGCGCGCTACGACAAGGGCACGGCGGACTATATCAATTGTCCGATGAACCGCGAGGAGTACGACAGGTTTTACGACGCTTTGATTGCGGCGGAGAAAGCAGAGAGCAAGGAGTGGGAGAAGCTTCAATATTTCGAGAGCTGTCTGCCAATCGAAGTGCTGGCGACGCGCGGGCGGGATACGCTGCGCTTCGGGCCGATGAAGCCGAAGGGGCTGAACGATCCGCGCACAGGCAGGATGCCGTGGGCGGTGGTGCAGCTGCGCAAAGAGAATGTGCGCGCGGACAGTTACAACCTGGTGGGTTTTCAGAATCATTTGAAATGGGGCGAGCAGGCGCGGGTGCTGCGGATGATTCCCGGGCTGGAGAATGCGAAGTTTTTGCGCTATGGGCAGATTCATCGCAACACGTATATCTGCGCTCCTGTTCTGCTGGATGAATTCCTGCGGTTGAAGAGCGCGCCGCGGATTCTCTTTGCAGGACAGATTTCAGGGGTGGAGGGATACACGGAATCGATCGCGACGGGGATGCTGGCGGGGATTTATGCGGCGTCTCTGGCGCGGGGCGAGGAACCAACGCCTGTGCCGCGGGGAACGGCGCTGGGATCGCTCGTGTACTACATCACGCACGCGGATGCGAAGGACTTTCAACCGGCAAATATTACGTTTGATCTGCTGGGGCCGCTGGAAGAAGAAGTGCGGAAGAAAGTGCGGGATAAAAAGGAGCGGCACCGGATGGTGTGCGAGCGGGCGCTGGGAAAGTTTGAGGCGTGGTGGGCTGAGCAGCAAGCTGGGACTTCTGTTCGGTAGAGGCGGCGAAGAGCAACTTCCGAATCGTCCACGATCCAGGCGTCACGCGATTAAACGGTGCATACGTAGTAGTGCCCTACCAAATGGCGCACCCTTCCTGCACAGTCTTCCCCAAATCCGTGCTCAAATCCCGATGGCTGTGTGTGCTGCGCCATGGGTAGTGCGATTTGATCAGTCCTATCATGGATTAGAAATGTGTTTGGGCCACCAGCGAGCCCGACGGACCAATCAAACACTTCAAAATCGCTTCCTTTGGGTTTCGAGGAAGAACCCGCTTGACCAGCTCCAAACCAAACCGTTAGCCCAAGGTGTGCACAGTCAGCGACCCAGTTGATGGGCGACCATAGCACTACAGGAATTATCAATGCGAGTAGAAAAGAAGCGGCTTTACGCGGGCGTTTCTTCGCGCCAAATATCCCGGCCGCTATCAGGAGAACGATACAAGCACCTGCAAAAGCAAGCCGCGAGATGGGTAACAACCAAAAACTCACCAGCCCAGGGAGTCCGCAGGCAACGGTGAATGCAAAGCCGATTCCTGAAGACGCGAAAGCGGGCCAGAATATCCATCGATCCATTTTCATTTCCCCGGATTTCTATCCTCAAGTAGTATCGCGCTCCCGTTCCGAAAGATTCAAGGAACTGCCATGTGACAGCGATGCTGCCTCCCAACTTGCTCAAGCGAAGTGCTGCGGCAGTTCACAGAGTTCTACAAATCCGAACGTTGTGCCTGAGTAACCGTCAACTCGGAAATTAATTCCCTTCAGGGGCTAAAGCCCGAATATCTTCTGCGGCCTTGCGGCGCGACTAAAGTCGTGCCCTGACGCTTCTTGCCTTTTCGATGGAGGCTCCTACATTGAAAAGGCCTGGCTCCCGGAACCTGAGTGGGGCGATTGGATGGTTCTAGGAAAACTGCGGATCAGGCAGGCGGCGCACAAATGGAACTCCCCCGATAGGTTTTGCGTATTTTCGGTGGTAGGCTGGGTTCCGCTCGGAAAGGTCACGTCTATGTACTCCATTTCTGCTGCAGATGCTATTTCTCCTGCTATTGAACGCACCAAGGCACTTCTGTTCAGGCCGTTCAAGTGGGGCACGTTTCTGAAGCTTGGACTGGTCGCCCTGATTACGGAGGGGCTGGGGAGTAATTTGCGGTCGTCTTCGCGCGGAGGGAATGGCCCTTCGTCGGGCGGCGGACCCATGATCCATTCCCTGAGCGATATCCCGCCACTATGGATTGTCGGGGGTGTTGCGGCATTGCTGTTGGTGTTCGTGATTGCGGCAGCGATCTACTACCTGATCACGCGGCTGCGATTCGCGTTCTTTCACTGCCTGGTGACGAACACGAAAAAGATTCGGCCGGGATGGGGGCTTTATAAGGAGCAGGCATCGCGCTTTTTCTGGCTGAATATCGCGGTGGGATTCTGCTTCCTGCTGCTGATGGGGCTGATTGCAATTCCATTTGTGGCGGGGTTCTGGCGCGTAATTCATGACATGCCGCAGGGGGGACATCCGGATTTCGGGATGCTGCTTGGCCTTATCCTTCCCCTGCTGCCCATTATCTTTCTGCTGGTATTGGCGGGAATCGCGCTGGACATCATTTTGCGCGATTGGATGCTGCCGCATTATGCGCTGGAAGATGCGTCGGCGGGCGAAGCATGGAGTTCAGTGTGGGCGCGGATCAAGGCGGAGAAGGGACAGTTTTTTGCATATGCGCTGCTGCGCCTGATTCTGCCGACGATTGCGGGGATCGCGATCTTTATGATTTTGCTCATTCCGGGGCTGGTGCTGGCGGGAGCGGTGGCGGGTTTGGAACTGGGTATTCACTCGGCTTTTGCGAACTCGACGGGCTCGGCTTCGGTTGCCGGGATTATGCTGCAGGTGTTCTTCGGGCTGGTGGCGTTTGGGTTTTTCCTGCTGGCGAGTATTTGCCTCGGCGGTCCGCTGAGCACGGGCACACGCGAGTATGCGCTGCTGTTCTACGGTGGGCGCTACCAGGTGCTGGGAGACTTGCTGTATCCGCCGGCGTTGGCGCAGGGATCGGCGCCTGCGGGCCTGCCCGCAGTGTGATCGTCGATCATTCAGAACAACGGACGATTGGAGAAGACTGTGCCGGATGAGCGCGGCGCGGAATCAGGCGCGGGTGCGGTGGTCCGCCCAGGCCTGTTGCAGCATGGATGCCGCTTTCGTGACGGGCATTGGCTTCTTCTTCTGTTGATTGCGATACGCGGCCCATGCGGCGACCAGCGCCGAGACCCCGAGAACATAGAAAGACAGACGAAACATCAGAAGATTTCCTCCGTGATGGTGATTCGATGCGCGGCTTGTGGATGGGAGATGTCGCGGTGCCGATTGCGGCTACCGGTGTGTGCCAGAAATAACCGTATCGGATAGACGGAAAGATTGGTGCTGCCCATCAAGCGGCGCACAACCGATGGCTGATCGTTTGAGCACCGATGCAAACGAACAATTGCGGAGTTCGCGGTGTCAAAAGAAGAGGTGGACGTGCCTCAAGATCGCTGGGGCGACGTTCTGAGCGCGAGCATGGACGCATCTGGCCGAGTGGTAGCCTGAGATTGGGAGTCAACGGGATGCGGTGGATGGCGATGGCGGCAGGCGCGGCAATTCTGGCAGGAGCCGGGCTGCGCATGGAGGCGCGGCAGGCAAGGCCGAAGAAGCCCGCGCCAATGATGGTGACGACTGGCGAGCCCACCGCAACGAAAGAGAAGCCCCTGCTGCCGGAGACATTTGCGGGCTGGGATGCCGCGGAGAAGCCGAAGCCCGTTTCCGATCCAGGACAACTGGACAATGCGAACGTGGCAGCTCTGAAAGAGTACGGCTGCACGGGCGGCGCAGTGGCTGACTACAAGCGTGGCAGCGAGACGCTGAGCGTGAAGGCGTTGACGTTCAATGACGTGAGCGGGGCATACGGCGCCTATTCGTTCTATCGGCAGAATGGCTGGCCAAAGGCGGACATCGGCACCGGAGGGACGTCGGATAACAACCGGGTACTGTTCTGGAAGGGCAATACGGTCGTGGATGCGACGTTCTCGCACGTGGGGCCGATGTCGGCTGCCGAGATGCGGGATCTGGCAAAGGGTCTGCCTTCGCCGCAGGGGAACCGGGCGCTGCCGCCACCGATTCTGACCGGCCTGCCGCAGGGTTCGCTGGAAAAGCAGACGACGCATTTTGCGCAGGGACCGGCTGGCTATGCAGGGGCCGGTGGTGTGCTGCCGGCGGAACTGGTGAGATTCGACCTCGATGCGGAAGCGGTGACCGCGAATTATTCGCTCACTTCCGGGCCGGCAACTCTGACCCTGATCGACTATCCGACACCGCAACTGGCCGAAGCGCAAGAGAAGAAGATTCGCGCGTATATCAAGGCAGGCAGCGGAGCGCAGCCGGCATTTCCGAAGCCTTTGGCGGATTCAGACCAGGCTTCGCTTGAAGTGCTGCACACCGGGCCGATTGTTGCGCTCGTGAGCGGCGATGCCGTTCCTGATGAGAGCCACAAGTTGCTGGCGCATGTGCATTATTCAGCCGAGCTGACGCAGATGCCGCAGGACCGGGAATCCGAGGTTGTGAAGACCAGCCAGTTCCTGATGGGCGTGGCGATGTTGGTGATTGTCGGGTGCAGCGCGGCGGTCCTGCTGGGGTTTTTCCTGGGCGGAGGTCGAGCGCTCTGGCGGGTTGCCAGGGGCAAGCCAGTTTCGTCGGTTTATGAGGTTGAATTTATCCGGTTGCATCTTGAAGACTGAAACTGAAGGGTGACAAGTGTCACCGGTGGTATCCGAAGCGTTCATGGGGACCTTTTGTCGGTGGAAAAACGGCCGTAAACCCTAGAAAACACCTAAAAAACGCGGCACTAAACATAGTTAAAAAGGCGAATGTCCGGCGAAGACAAAGAGGCCAACGCAGGAATTTGCCTCGCTGTAAGTTGTTGTAAATACATACAGTTAAATCAATTCCGATTTATTCTTGACACTCCGCCCCCCCGCACCTACTATGCAGCCAGAAAGTTCTGATGGTTTTGCCTCCGTTGGAACTATTCTCCCTGAGGAAGGAGCTGCCCTGTTGCCGGGCGGCTCTTTCCGTTTTTTGAGCGGTCTGAAAATGCCCTGTTGCCAACGC
>NZ_JBAUUO010000154.1:0-1597 GCF_049582745.1 Occallatibacter sp. | reverse complement strand
ATCGTGACGATGTTCGCGACACTCCACCCGACCTTCGCCGGTGTCGTCGTTGCCATCAGCGTCGCACCTCCGTTGCTCGCGTAGCCGACATCATCGCCGTAGGTCCGATCCGGGAGCGGCTGCGCCGAAGATCCTGATGAACACCACCGCGATGATCGCCACGCAGATCAGGATCAGGACGGACAGCGCCGAGCCGAGGCCCAGGTTCAGCCCGGTGAACAGGTTGTCGTAGGTGAGAATGGACACCGACCCGGTGCCGTTGTTGCCCTGGGTGAGGATGTAGATGTTGTCGAAGATCCGGAACGCGTCGAGCGACCGGAACAGCAGCGCCACCAGGATCGCGGGCTTCATCAGCGGCAGCATCACCCGGGTGAACCGCTGCCAGGCGGTCGCCCCGTCCACCTTGGCCGCCTTGAGCAGGTCCTCGGGCACCAGTGACAGCCCGGCCATCAGCAGCAGCGCCATGAACGCCGTGGTCTTCCAGATCTCGGCCAGGATGATGACACCGATCGCCTGGGTCGTGGAGGTCAGCGGGGCTGCGTTCCCGAACGCCGCGGACAGGTACCCGGTGCTCGGTGTCCAGGCGTACAGCCAGCTGAACGCGGCGGCCACGGTCACGATCCCGTAGGGGATCAGGATCGTGGTGCGGACCCCGCCCTTCCCCCAGATCGTCCGGTACATCAGCAGCGCCAGCGCCATGCCGAGCGCGAACTCGATGGCCACCGACACCACCGTGATGATGATGGTCACCACCAGCGCGTGCCACCAGAACGGGGAGCTGAGCACGGCCCCGTAGTTGCTCAGCCCGACGAACTTGGTCAGCTGCGGGGACGACATGATGTAGCGCTCGAGCGACAGGTAGATGGCGTAGCCGATCGGGTACGCGGTCACCGCGACCATGACGATCACCGCGGGCGCGCACAGCATCCAGCCCAGCCGCCGTTCCGCGCGGGCCCCTTCGGACAGCCGGGCCCGTCCGTGGCGCCCGGTGGCGGGTTCCTGGGCGGTAACCGGAGGAGTGACGGTGGTCATGTCTCCACCTCTCTGGGCGTGCGCGGGGCGCTCACGGAGTCAGCCCCTTTCCGGTCAGGGCGTTGTTGATCTGCGTCCTCATGTTCTGCTCCGTGCTCACCGGGTTGATCGAGCTGGGCGGCGAGACCTGGTGCGAGATCGCCACCGACACGACCTGGTAGAGCGGGGTCTTGGGCCGCACGGACCCGTTGTTGACCTGCTGCAGGATCAGCTGCCGGAACGGGTAGGGGCCCTGCATCTTCGGGTTGCTGTAGACGCTGGCCAGCGTGGGCGGCAGCCCGCCCTTGACCGCGGCGATCAGCTGGTTGTCGGCGTTGCGCAAGCACAGCGCCGCCTGGAAGGCGAGCTGCGCGTGCGGGGAGTAGGAGCTGACCGCCAGATCGATGCCGCCGATCGTCACCCTGGCCCGGGTGCCCGGGATCACGCTCGGGTACGGCGCGTACTTGAATACCTTGAACAGCTTCGGGTTGTCGGCCTTCATCGACGGATAGACGTACGGGTAGTTCAGCTCGAACGCGGCCGTGCCGGCTTCCATGGCCAGCCGGTTCTGGTCCTCCATCTGCAC